>NZ_JBIRTJ010000002.1:0-888363 GCF_044334695.1 Streptomyces sp. NPDC020747
CCCTCCGCCACACCGGCCGCGACTACCACCGGCCCCTACGAGCCCTCGGCCTCACCTGACGAACCCAGACAGATCCCGATCATGCAATGACCCTGGGTGCAGGCCTTGCTCCCGGCACTTCGTAAGGCGGGCACCGCCGATGATCCCGCGCGGATCATCAACATCGGCAGCATCGCCGCCATCCACGTCGCCGAGTCGCCCAACTACTCGTACGCCAGCAGCAAAGCGGCACTCCATCAGCTCACCAGGGTTCTTGCCAGGGAGTTGGGCCCACAGCACATCACGGTGAACGCGGTGGCACCGGGAGTGTTCCCGTCGCAGATGATGGCGACCACTCTCGATGCCGTCGGCGACACGATCGCGGCGGCGGCCCCTCTGCGCCGGCTCGGCCGCGACGACGACATGGCGGGTGCCGCCGTGTTTCTCGCCAGCCGGGCCGGGTCCTACCTCACGGGCGCCATCATCCCGGTGGACGGCGGCACCGCAACGACCGCGACGGGTATCCATTAGGCCCCGGGACGGGCTTACGGTGAGGAGATGACCGTGATGGATCTACGCACCGAGATCCGGGAGTTTCTCAGCTCACGTCGCGCCCGCATCGCACCCGAGCAGGCGGGCCTGCCCGCTTACGGCGGCAACCGCCGGGTCAAGGGTCTGCGCCGCGAGGAGGTAGCGCTCCTCGCGGGGGTGTCCGTCGACTACTACGTGCGCATGGAGCGCGGCAGCCTCGCCGGTGCCTCCGACGGCGTGCTCGACGCGTTGGTCTCTGCCTTGCAACTCGACGAAGCCGAGCGCGACCACCTGTTCCACCTCGCGCGCCAGTCCAGGGGGCCCCGCAGCCCACGCCGGCGCAGGCCCGCCGTGACGGTGCGCTCGACACTGCAGCAGGTCCTCGACGCCATCTCCGATGCGCCGGCCTGGATCGGTAACGGCCGTTATGACGTGCTCGCCATGAATCAACTCGCTCGCGCGCTGTATTCACCGGTGCTGGACGACCCGCGACGGCCCGCGAACACAGCGCGGTTCGTCTATCTGAACCCCGAGGCGGCCAGAGAACTCTTTGTCGACTACGACCAGGTTGCCCGTGACGCGGCCGCGAAGCTGCGCATGGCAGCCGGCCGCAATCCGCACGACGAGGAACTGATCGCCCTGGTCGGCGAACTGTCAACGTGCAGTGAACTGTTCCGGCAGCGGTGGGCATCTCAGGACGTGCGGCTGCACCGGTCCGGCCGCAAGCGGGTGCACCACCCGATCGTGGGCCGGCTCGACTTGGACGTCGAGTCCATGGAACTGCCCGCCGAACCCGGCCTGCACCTCAACGTCTACACCGCACCCGCGGGCACACCGACCGCCGACAACTTGGCGCTCCTGGCGTCGTGGGCGGCCACCCAACAGGCACTGGCGACCGAGCTCGAACCACACAACGGATAGTCCAACCCCTTCAGCCGTACCAGGGTCCGTCTCCCCGACCGGCGCGGATGAGACCGCCGCCGCGGCATGGGAAGACCGCATCTCGGAAGTGCCTTGTCGATCGCGCCTGATGTGGTCCTGGAAAAACCCCGTCATCGCAGGTCGCAAGGCACTTCTTCGTTTCTGGGTGAACCATCCACCAACAACAAGGACTGGAAGGCGCCGTGGGCCCTCTACGGCCTGGTTCGACCGAGCGAAGTGACGAAGGCCGTCCAGGCGGGCGCGGAGAAGGTGACGGCGGGGCCGGCCGGGTCCTTGCTGTCACGGACGGGGATGCGGGCGGGGAGGGCGGAGTCGTTCACTTCGAGGCAGGAACCGCCGCTGCCGCCGCTGTACGTGGACTTACGCCACGCCGCGTACGAGGCGGGGTCGGTGACTTCCAGGCAGGAGTCGCTGCTGCCGCCGCTGTAGCTGGACTTGTGCCAGGCGGGCAGCACCGAGGCGTCAGGGATGATGTTCGCGCTGCGCTTCATGCTCGTAATCCTCCGCGACGGACTGGACTAGGTCCAGGGACATACGGTGCGACAACGCGTCGCCCAAAGCATGATCGTAGATCTCCTGGCACTCACGCACCACGGATGGAAACTCCAGGAGCCGCCCACTGTTCACGCCTTCCGCGTACGCGATTGGCGGCAGGTCCTCGAACCACATGAGTGAGAGAAAGCCTGCCAGCAGGGCGTGGGCGCCTGCCGTGAAGGGGAGTACATGCAACCGGATACGGCGGTCCTTCCCCAACCCCACGATGTGCCGGAGCTGTTCGCACATCACTGCCGGGCCGCCGATGTAGCGGCGCAGTACGGCCTCGTCCAGGAGCGCGCAGACCTCCGGAGAGCGGAAGTTGTCGAGGATGCTGGCCCGCGCGAGGCGTGTGACGAGGAGCTTGTCACGTTGTTCGTCGCTCTTCGGCGGGTAGCCGGAGCTGAGAATCTCGCGAGCGTACGCCTCCGTTTGCAGGATTCCTGGCACCAACTTGGGGGCGTACTCCTTGATCACCGTCGCCTTGCCCTCGAACTCCAGCGCTTCCTTGAAGTGTTCCGCCACCTTCCTGCCATCCAGCGTCGGCAGGAACCGTACGAAGAACCCGCCCGTCTCCAGCACCTGATCCAGCCGACGCGCGTCATCCACGTCCGGCCGTCTGCGTCCCGCCTCGATGTGGGCGATGTGCGTGCGTGACATCACCGCCCGCTGGCTCAGCTCTTCCTGGGTGAGGCCCGCCGCCTCGCGGAGCCGCCGCAGCTCCTCGCCGTACTTCACCCGAGACTGCGGATTGTCCTCGATCGCCATCCGTGCAACTCCCGTACGTGCAGGTTTGCTTGTCACGCTCCGCTATCTGTCGAGCGTACCCACGGTGACGCCACTCTGTGTCCTGATCAACACAGACAGTGAAAGGCGGCAGCAGTGGCAGCGACGGACGAGAAAGTCCCCGGCCCGTACATCACCCTCCGGGTCTCGCGGGACAGCGGACGGACCTGGGGCCCGCGAGTGACGTACGAGCCCGCCCGTGAGGCCCCGCCGATCGAGTCGCCGACGCGCTACCCGCTGTGCCAGTGCCCCAAGTGCGGCCCGCTTGCTTGAGTTGGACCAGCGACACCGACGGCGGCACCTCGTCGCCGTCGAGGGTCGCCGGCAGCGTTGCCGTGGGCCTCAGTCCCCGGGGTTCTTGAGTACCGGGAAGCGCCTCGGCGCCACGAACAGCAGGACCAGGAAGGCGAGTCCGGCCGCGCAGGCCGCGCCGAAGTAGACGGCGTGGACGGCCTCCGCGACCGCTCGGCGCACGTGTTCGCCGGAGGCGCCCGAGTCGAGCGCCTTGGTCACCGAGTCCAGGTCGCCCGCGCCGCCGAGCCGGGCGGCCAGTACCCCGTTGGCGACCGCGCCGAAGAGGGCGGCGCCGATCGTCTGGCCGGTCTGGCGGCAGAAGAGTACGGACGCGGTGGCCGTGCCGCGCTCGGACCAGCCGACGGTCGACTGGACGCCGACGAGCAGCGGGAGTTGGAAGAGACCGAGCGCGCCGCCGAGCAGGAACATCAGGAGCGTGGGCTGCCAGGCCTCGCCGGGGTACGGGAGGAAGGGGAAGGCGAACAGGATCAGCGTGGCCGTGCCGATGCCGAGCATCGCCGTGTGGCGGAAGCCGATGCGGCGGTAGACGTGCTGGCTGAGGGCCGCCGAGACCGGCCAGCTCAACGTCCATACGGAGAGCACGAATCCGGCGGTGATCGGGGCGAGGCCGAGCACCGACTGCGCGTACGTCGGGAGGAAGACCGTCGGGGCGACCATCAGGAGGCCCAGCGCGCCGAGTGCCAGGTTCACGGCGGCGATGGTGCGGCGGCGCCAGACCCAGCCGGGGATGATCGGTTCGGCGGCCCGGCGTTCGATGAGGACGAGTGCGGCGATCAGGGCAAGTCCCGTACCGAACAAGGCCATTGAGGGCGGCGAGAGCCACGGCCAGGCCACCCCGCCCTGCACCAGGGCCGTCAGGAGTACGCCGCCGCAGGCGAAGACCGTGAGTGCGCCGGCCCAGTCGATGCGGGGGCGCTCGGCGGTCTTCCGTTCGCGCTGGGGCTCGTGGAGGTGGCGGATCAGCAGCCAGAGGGCGACCGCGCCGAGCGGCAGGTTGATGAGGAAGATCCAGCGCCAGTCGGCGTAGGCGGCGAGCACTCCGCCGAGTGCCGGGCCCGCGACCGCCGAGGTGGCCCAGACCGTGGACAGCTTGGCCTGGATCTTGGGGCGTTGTTCGAGCGGGTAGAGGTCGGCGGCGAGGGTCTGGACCGTGCCCTGGAGGGCGCCGCCGCCGAGGCCCTGGACGATCCGGAACGCGATCAGCGCGGCCATGTTCCAGGCCAGCGCGCAGAGCAGGGAGCCGAGGAGGAAGAGGATCGAGCCGGCGATCAGCACCGGCTTGCGGCCGAAGGTGTCGGAGAGCTTGCCGTAGACGGGCAGGGTGACCGTCACGGCGAGCAGATAGCCGGAGAACAGCCACGAGAAGACGGAGAAGCCGCCCAGGTCGCCGACGATCTGCGGGACGGCCGTCGACACGATCGTGGAGTCGAGCGCGGCCAGGCCCATGCAGAGCATGAGGGAGGCGACGACGGCCCGTCGGCCGCGGGCCCCGGCCCGCGCCGAGGCGGGCTCGTCCTCCTTCACGGCGGGTATCTCGGTGTCTTCCCCCTGGCCCACTGGATTCCTTCCCCCTGCATCTATCTGCCGGAGGCCACTCTCCCACTTGACCCTCACGCCGCGGGAGGGTGCAAGCTGACCGGGCTGGTGGGTGGAGGTGTCCCTGAGAGGGGCTCCACCGAGAGGTGGAGATCCCCTAGGGGGCTCTCCGTACTACGGCCCGGGGAGGGTTCGTACTGCCGGAGGAGGAGAGCGGCCGAATCGCTCCTTAACCTGGCTTTATGCCGCTGGGGGGCGGTGTACCGCACCTGCCGGGGTGGGGTTTTCCCCAGCAGAAGACTGCGCTGGGCACCAGCGCGGTGGACCACCCGCCGCCGCCAGACTTGTCGCTGTAACCGCACGGCGTGAACGAACACCGCAACCGTGCGACGAACGACCTTCACAAGAACCGCAGATCTCGTCGTCCTCAAGGGCGTCCGACTTAGGAGACATACCGTGACATCGGCTGTAACCATTCCCAGGCACGACAGCACTGGAGGACGTACGGCCGTCGCGGCACGGGCGCGGCAGGTCGTGAAGGCGTACGGGTCCGGTGAGACCCGCGTCGTCGCCCTTGACCAGGTCGACGTGGACATTTCGCGGGGCCAGTTCACCGCGATCATGGGCCCCTCGGGCTCCGGCAAGTCCACGCTGATGCACTGCCTCGCCGGGCTCGACACCGTCTCCTCCGGGCAGATCTACCTGGACGAGACCGAGATCACCGGCCTCAAGGACAAGAAGCTCACACAGCTCCGCCGGGACCGTATCGGCTTCATCTTCCAGGCGTACAACCTGCTGCCGACGCTGAGCGCGCTGGAGAACATCACGCTGCCGATGGACATCGCCGGCCGCAAGCCGGACAAGGGCTGGCTCGCCCAGGTCGTGGAGACCGTCGGGCTCAAGGACCGGCTCAAGCACCGGCCCAACCAGCTCTCCGGTGGCCAGCAGCAGCGCGTCGCCGTGGCCCGCGCCCTGGCCGCCCGGCCCGAGATCATCTTCGGTGACGAGCCGACCGGAAACCTCGACTCCCGCGCGGGCGCCGAGGTACTGGGCTTCCTGCGCCGCTCGGTCGACGAGCTGGGCCAGACCATCGTGATGGTCACGCACGACCCGGTGGCCGCCTCGTACGCGGACCGTGTGCTGTATCTCGCCGACGGCCGGATCGTCGACGAGATGTTCAAGCCCACCGCGGACGCCGTCCTGGACCGCATGAAGGACTTCGACGCCCGGGGGCGCACGTCATGACCGTCTTCAAGACCTCGATGCGCAACTTCTTCGCGCACAAGGGACGGATGGCCCTTTCGGCCGTCGCCGTCCTCCTGTCGGTGGCCTTCGTGTGCGGCACGCTCGTCTTCACCGACACGATGAACACGACCTTCGACAAGCTCTTCGCGACGACCTCGGCCGACGTCACGGTCACCCCCAAGGCGGCCAAGGCCGACGACACCCCGCAGAACGGCAAGCCGGAGTCGCTGCCCGCGTCCGCGGTTGCCCGTGCGGAGAAGGCGCAGGGCGCCAAGTCGGCCGAGGGCGCGGTCAGTTCGATGAACGTGACCGTCGTCAACAGCAAGAACAAGAACATGGGGTCCAGCACCGGCGCCCCGACGATCGCGGGCAACTGGACGAAGAACGACCTGCGTTCGATGGAGATCACCTCCGGACACGCCCCGCGCGGGCCCACCGAGGTGATGGTCGACGCCGACACCGCCGACAAGCACCACCTCAAGATGGGTGACGAGCTGCGCACCATCGCCGTCACCGGTGACTTCAAGGCGAAGATCGTCGGCATAGCCACCTTCAAGGTGACCAACCCCGGTGCCGCCGTCGTCTACTTCGACACCGCCACCGCCCAGCGCGAACTGCTCGGCGCCACCGGCCGGTTCACACAGATCAACGTCTCGGCGGCGCAGGGCGTCACCGACGCGCAGCTGAAGCAGAACGTCTCCACCACGCTCGCCGGGGCCGAGGCGGCCACCGGGGCGTACAAGGTCCAGACGCAGAAGGAGTTCTCGGACGAGAGCCGCGAGGGCGTCGGCGAGTTCATGAACGTCATCAAGTACGCCATGCTCGGCTTCGCCGGGATCGCCTTCCTGGTCGGCATCTTCCTGATCATCAACACCTTCTCGATGCTGGTCGCCCAGCGCACCCGTGAGATCGGCCTGATGCGGGCGATCGGCTCGTCCCGCAAGCAGGTCAACCGGTCCGTGCTGGTCGAGGCGCTGCTGCTCGGTGTCATCGGCTCGATCCTGGGTGTCGCCGCGGGTGTCGGTATCGCGGTCGGCCTGATGAAGCTCATGTCGATGGCGGGCATGAACCTCTCCACCGCCGACCTGACGGTGAAGGCGACGACCCCGGTCATCGGCCTGGTCCTCGGCGTCGTCGTCACGGTCCTCGCCGCCTATCTGCCCGCCCGCCGCGCGGGCAAGGTCTCCCCGATGGCCGCGCTGCGCGACGCCGGTACGCCGGCCGACGGCAAGGCCGGCTGGATCCGGGGGATCATCGGCCTCGTCCTCACGGGGTCCGGCGCCGCCGCGCTCTTCACGGCGGCCGGCGCGGACAAGGCGAGCGACGGCTCGATGATGCTCGGCGCCGGTGTGGTGCTCTCGCTGATCGGGTTCGTCATCATCGGCCCGCTGCTCGCCGGCGTCGTGGTCCGGGCCATCAGCGCGGTCCTGCTGCGCGGCTTCGGCCCCGTGGGACGGCTGGCCGAGCGGAACGCGCTGCGCAACCCGCGCCGCACCGGCGCCACCGGCGCGGCCCTGATGATCGGCCTCGCGCTGGTCGCCTGCCTCTCCGTGGTCGGCTCCTCGATGGTGGCCTCCGCGACCGACGAGCTCGACAAGTCGGTCGGCACGGACTTCATCATCCAGGGCAACCAGCGGATCGTGCCGCAGGCCGAGAAGGCCATCGAGTCGACGCCGGGCATGGCGCACGTCACCAGCTACAAGGAGGTCGACGCCAAGCTGACCTCGCCCGACGGCAAGACCGAGGACAGCGAGATGACGGCCGCGGACCCGACGTACGCGAGCGACCTGCGCCGCGAGACGACCGCCGGTGAGCTGTCGGCGGCCTACGGCAACAACGCGATGTCGCTCGGCTCCGAATACGCCAAGAAGCACGGCGTGAAGGTCGGCGACACGATGACCGTCGCCTTCAAGGGCGGCAGGACCGCCGAGCTGAAGGTCGCGGCGATCACGAACGACGACGTGGCCATCGACAAGGGCGCGCGGTACATGAGCATCGCCACGATGGAGAAGTACGTCCCGGCCGACAAGATCCCGCCGAACGACATCATGTTCGCCACGGCCAAGGAGGGCCAGGAGAAGACGGCGTACACGGCCCTGAAGAAGGCCATGGACCCGTACCCGCAGTACCAGGTCCGTGACCAGACCGACTACAAGCAGGAGCTCAAGGACCAGATCGGCCAGCTCCTGAACATGGTCTACGGCCTGCTGGCCCTCGCGATCATCGTGGCGGTCCTGGGCGTCGTGAACACCCTGGCGCTGTCGGTGGTGGAGCGGACCCGCGAGATCGGCCTGATGCGTGCCATCGGCCTCTCCCGCCGCCAGCTCCGCCGCATGATCCGGCTGGAGTCGGTCGTCATCGCCCTCTTCGGAGCGCTGCTCGGCCTCGGACTGGGCATGGGCTGGGGCGCCACCGCCCAGAAGCTCCTCGCCCTGGAGGGCCTGAAGGTCCTTGAGATCCCCTGGCCGACGATCATCGGCGTCTTCATCGGGTCGGCCTTCGTGGGACTGTTCGCCGCGCTTGTGCCCGCGTTCCGGGCGGGCCGGATGAACGTGCTGAACGCGATCGCTACGGAGTAGCCGCGGCAGTGGTGGCCGCCGTCACTGCGGCCACCACCACCGCCTCAGAGCCACCGTGGACGGGGGTCACGGGGGAAGAGAGCCCGGCACCGGCAAGTCTCCGGACTTGCGGGTGCCGGGTTGTGGCGTTTCCTCGCCCCCGCCGCCCCTACCCGTCCCGTCCCGTTCCTGGGGGCTGCCGCCCCCAGACCCCCGCTGATCGGCCTGAACGGCCTCGTCCTCAAACGCCGGACGGGCTGAATACATTGCGGCCCGGGCCGCAATGTATTCAGCCCCTCCGGCGTTTGAGGAGCGGGGGTTCGGGGGCTGGCCCCCGAGTAGTGACGGGAATGGGTAGGGGCGGCGGGGGCGGAGAAACCCCGTTATCCACAGGCGCGGGCACGGGTCACCCCAGCGTCGTACCCTGGACACCCCCGGCCCGTCAGACGTGTCGGGCGGTTCGCGTTGCTCCCTCGGATCCTCGGATGGAAACCTCTTCATGAGCCTGCACGGTCTGCTCGACGCCGTCGTCAAGGACGCCGCACTCACCGAAGCGGTGAAGGCCGCCGGCGACGGCAACCGTATGCACGTCGACCTGGTGGGCCCACCCGCGGCCCGCCCGTTCGCCGTGGCCGCGCTGGCCCGCGAGGCGGGCCGCACGGTGCTGGCCGTCACGGCCACGGGCCGGGAGGCCGAGGACCTGGCGGCGGCGCTGCGGACACTGCTCCCGGCCGACGGGGTCGCGGAGTACCCGTCCTGGGAGACGCTGCCGCACGAGCGGCTCTCCCCGCGCAGCGACACCGTGGGACGCAGGCTCGCGGTCCTCCGCAGGCTCGCGCACCCGCGCCCGGACGACCCGGAGACCGGCCCGGTCTCCGTCGTGGTCGCTCCCGTCAGATCGGTCCTCCAGCCGCAGGTCAAGGGCCTGGGCGACCTGGAGCCGGTGGCCCTGCGGACCGGCGAGAGCGCCGACCTCGGTGACGTCGTGGCGGCCCTGTCGGCAGCGGCGTACGCACGGGTCGAGCTGGTCGAGAAGCGCGGTGAGTTCGCCGTACGCGGCGGGATCCTGGACGTCTTCCCGCCCACCGAGGAGCACCCGCTGCGCGTGGAGTTCTGGGGCGACGACGTCGAGGAGATCCGTTACTTCAAGGTCGCCGACCAGCGGTCCCTGGAGGTCGCCGCGCACGGGCTGTGGGCGCCGCCCTGCCGCGAGCTGCTGCTCACGGACGACGTACGGGAGAGGGCGGCCCGCCTCGCCGAGGCCCACCCCGAGCTGGGCGAACTGCTCGGCAAGATCGCCGAGGGCATCGCGGTCGAGGGCATGGAGTCCCTCGCGCCCGTCCTCGTCGACGACATGGAACTGCTCATCGACGTCCTGCCCAAGGGCTCCATGGCCGTCGTCTGCGACCCGGAGCGGGTGCGCACGCGAGCCTCGGACCTCGTGGCGACCTCGCAGGAGTTCCTCCAGGCGTCCTGGGCGGCGACCGCGGGCGGCGGCGAGGCCCCGATCGACGTGGACGCGGCGTCCCTGTGGGGCATCGCGGACGTACGGGACCGGGCCCGCGAGCTGGACATGATGTGGTGGTCGGTGTCGCCGTTCGCGGCCGACGAGACGTTCACGTCCGCCGACGACGCGGCGGGGGACGCGGACACGCTGAAGCTCGGCATGCACGCCCCGGAGACGTACCGCGGCGACACCGCGAAGGCGCTGGCCGACACCAAGGGCTGGCTCGCGGACGGCTGGCGCACGGTGTTCGTCACCGAGGCCCACGGCCCGGCGGCCCGTACGGCCGAGGTGCTCGGCGGCGAGGGCATCGCGGCCCGCCTGGAGTCGGACCTCGCCGGGCTCGTCCCCTCCATCGTCCAGGTGGCCTGCGGTTCGATCGACTACGGATTCGTCGACCCGGCGCTGAAGCTCGCCGTGCTCACGGAGACCGACATCTCCGGCCAGAAGGCCGCCGGCAAGGACGGCGCCCGGATGCCGGCCCGCCGCCGCAAGACGATCGACCCGCTCACCCTCGAAACCGGCGACTACATCGTCCACGAGCAGCACGGCGTCGGCCGCTACATCGAGATGGTCCAGCGGACGGTCCAGGGCGCGACCCGCGAGTACCTGGTCGTCGAGTACGCGCCCGCCAAGCGCGGCCAGCCCGGCGACCGCCTCTACATCCCCACCGACCAGCTGGAACAGATCACCAAGTACGTGGGCGGCGAGGCCCCGACCCTCCACCGCCTCGGCGGCGCCGACTGGACGAAGACCAAGGCGCGCGCGAAGAAGGCGGTCAAGGAGATCGCCGCCGACCTCATCAAGCTGTACTCCGCCCGGATGGCGGCCCCCGGGCACGCCTTCGGCGGCGACACACCGTGGCAGCGCGAGCTGGAGGACGCCTTCCCGTACGTCGAGACGCCCGACCAGCTCACCACCATCGCCGAGGTCAAGGAGGACATGGAGAAGACGGTCCCGATGGACCGCCTGGTCTGTGGCGACGTGGGCTACGGCAAGACGGAGATCGCGGTCCGCGCGGCCTTCAAGGCGGTCCAGGACGGCAAGCAGGTCGCCGTCCTCGTACCGACGACGTTGCTGGTGCAGCAGCACTTCGGGACGTTCGGCGAGCGCTACTCGCAATTCCCGGTGAACGTACGGGCGTTGAGCCGCTTCCAGACGGACGCGGAGGCGAAGGCGACCCTTGAGGGCCTGCGCGAGGGTTCGGTCGACGTCGTCATCGGCACGCACCGGCTCTTCTCCGCGGAGACCAAGTTCAAGGACCTGGGGCTCGTCATCGTCGACGAGGAGCAGCGGTTCGGCGTCGAGCACAAGGAGCAGCTGAAGAAGCTGCGCGCGAACGTGGACGTACTGACGATGTCCGCGACCCCGATCCCGCGCACCCTGGAGATGGCGGTGACGGGCATCAGGGAGATGTCGACGATCACCACACCCCCGGAGGAGCGTCACCCGGTCCTGACCTTCGTCGGCCCGTACGAGGAGAAGCAGATCGGCGCGGCCGTCCGTCGCGAACTGCTCCGCGAGGGCCAGGTCTTCTACATCCACAACCGCGTCGAGTCCATCGACCGGGCGGCGTCGCGACTGCGCGAGATCATCCCGGAGGCGCGCATCGCGACGGCCCACGGCCAGATGTCGGAGACCGCCCTGGAGCAGGTCGTCGTCGACTTCTGGGAGAAGAAGTTCGACGTCCTCGTCTCCACGACGATCGTCGAGTCGGGCATCGACATCTCGAACGCGAACACGCTGATCGTGGAGCGCGGCGACAACTTCGGCCTCTCCCAACTGCACCAGCTCCGCGGCCGGGTGGGCCGTGGCCGCGAGCGCGGTTACGCGTACTTCCTCTACCCGCCGGAGAAGCCCCTCACGGAGACCGCCCACGAGCGCCTCGCCACCATCGCCCAGCACACCGAGATGGGCGCGGGCATGTACGTGGCGATGAAGGACCTGGAGATCCGCGGAGCCGGAAACCTGCTGGGCGGCGAGCAGTCGGGCCACATCGCGGGCGTCGGCTTCGACCTGTACGTACGCATGGTCGGCGAGGCCGTCGCGGACTACCGCGCCTCTCTGGAGGGCGGCGTCGTGGAGGAACCGGCGCTGGAGGTCAAGATCGAGCTCCCGGTCGACGCGCACGTCCCGCACGACTACGCCCCCGGCGAGCGGCTGCGCCTCCAGGCGTACCGCGCGATCGCCTCGGTCAACTCCGAGGAGGACGTCAAGGCCGTACGCGACGAACTCGTCGACCGCTACGGCAAGTTGCCCGAGCCGGTGGAGAACCTGCTGCTGGTGGCCGGTCTGCGGATGCTCGCGCGCGCGTGCGGTGTCGGCGAGATCGTCCTCCAGGGCAACAACATCCGCTTCGCCCCGGCGGAGTTGAGGGAGTCCCAGGAACTGCGCCTCAAGCGCCTCTATCCGGGGACCGTGATCAAGCCTGCCGCACACCAGCTGCTGGTACCCCGCCCGAAGACGGCGAAGGTCGGCGGCAAGCCGCTGGTCGGGCGGGAGTTGCTGGGGTGGACCGGGGAGTTCCTGGCTTCGATTCTGGGGTCGTGACACCCAAGTCGCTCTCCTGAAAGGCGGATCAGGAAAAGGCGGATCAGGAACTGCCCTGGAACAGCAGGCCGCTCAGGAGGCGGAAGACCTCCTCCGGGTCCTGGTCGCCCACCGGGCCGTCCAGGTTGTGGCTGAGCAGCAGTGTGGCGAAGCCGTGGGCCAGGGACCAGGCGGCCACACCGGCGAGGCGGGCGTCGGCGCCGCGGCCATCGGGCGGGACGGCCGAGACAGCGTCGCGCAGGCGCTCGCCCGCCAGGGCACGGGCCGTCGTCAGCTCCAGGTCGTTCCCGCGCAGCAGCTCCGGCGTGAACATCACCTGGAAGTGGGCCGGGTGTTCGCGGGCGAAGCGCACGTAGCGCACGCCCGCGTCCTTCAGGTTCGCGGCCTCCGTGAGCGTGGCCGCCAGCAGTCCGTAGCCCTCCGCCGCGACCGCCGTCAGCAGGCCCGTACGGTCTTTGAAGTGGTGGGCCGGCGCCGCGTGCGAGACACCCGCGCGGCGGGCCAGGTCCCGCAGGCTCAGCGCGGAGGGGCCCTCGGCGGAGATGACGTCGAGCGCGGCTGTCACGATCGCGCGGCGCAGGTCCCCGTGGTGGTAGGCGCGGCGTCCGCCGGACTTGGTGGCTGACGGTTCGGACGGTCCGGAGTGGCTGGTGGGCCCGGTGGACGGCGTGCGGGGGCTCTTCGTCATGGTCAGCAGCGTACGCCGAATCTAGGCATTGACAAGTTTGGTGTGGTCGGGCAATCTAGACAGTGTCAAGTTGTCGGACGGTCGGGGGCGACCGAAAAAGGCGAAGGGGGATACGTCATGCCTGTGGACGCGGGTGAGGCGGTGCTGGGCGGCGATGGGGTCGAGCTCGGCAGGGTGCGGCAGCTGTGGCATCTGATCGAGCCTCTGCACGCCGTGCTCTATTACGCGCCGGAGGTCTTCGAGGAGGCGGCCGCGCTCGGCTTCGACGTCGGGGAGCGCTGGCCGAGCTACTTCCCGTTGCGCGCGGCCCCGTTGGGCGCCGTCGGGAGCGAGCGTGTCGCCTCCGCCTTCTACAGCTTCAGCCCCCGCATGGTCGCCGAACACATGGATCACGCGTGGAGGAACGCCAGTCCTGGGAAGGTGCTGGCGGCGAGGGCGCGGGGCATCGACCGGGCGTACCGCGCGATATTCGGCGACCGCGTCGACAGTCCCGAGCTTGCCGAAGCCGCCGCGCTCGCCCGCCGCGCGGCCGAGTCGGTCAACACCGCCGGCCGCCCCTTGGCCGCCGCCAACGCCGAGTTGCCCTGGCCAAAAGCCCCGCATCAGCAGTTGTGGCATGCCGCGACGATCCTGCGTGAGCACCGCGGTGACGGACACCTGGCCGCGCTGCTCGTCGCGGGGCTGGACCCCGTCGAGTCGCTCGTGTCGTTCGCGGCGATAGGCGCCGCGTCCGTGGAGCGCTTCGAGAGCCGGGGGTGGAGTCCGGGGGAGTGGGCCGCGGCACGTGAACGGCTCGTGGCGCGGGGGCTGTTGAGCGAGGACGGCACCGCGCCGGACGCCGGCCGCGCCCTCCGGCAGAGGGTGGAGCGGCACACCGACGAGCTGGCCGCCGCACCCTGGCGGGCGCTGGGTCCGGACGACACCGGTCGACTCGCCGATCTGCTGGGGGAGTTCTGGGTCGCGGTCCTCGGGTCGGGGCTGCTTCCGTCGGAGACGACGTTGGGGATCGGGAAGGTGTGAGGCATCGAGGAGGTGGGGGATTCCCAACTGCCGGTCACCACCGGTGTCGCGCCGGTCGTGCACCACTTGCCCGTTGAAGTCAGACGAAGTCCGTTCGCTGCCTGTTATTGCGCCACCCTTTCGCCAGTACGGTGAGGCCCAGGGAAACCGCCCGCTCGGGGCGGACAGGGGCAAGCAAGGGGAGGGAGCGCCGTGACGCTCTGGACCAGGGTCGCCGGAGCCGCGGTACTGCTGTTCGCCGCGACCGGCTGCACCATCGCGGAGACATCGGGTTCGGCCGGCCCCGAGGACTCGGCGGGCGCGAGCGCCGGCGGAGCCGCCCTCACCGCCGTCGACGGACTGACCGTCAAGGGGCGGGCACCCATGACGGGATACGACCGCGACAAGTTCGGCAGCCCCTGGGCCGACACCGACTCGAACGGCTGCGACACCCGCGACGACGTACTCAAACGAGACCTGAAGGAGGTGAAGTACAGCGACGGCGACTGCCAGGTGAGCTCCGGGAAACTCGACCCCGACCCGTACACCGACAAGGACGTCACCTTTGTACGAGGGGGCCGCAGCGAGGTCGACATAGACCATCTCGTCGCGCTGTCGGACGCCTGGCAGAAGGGCGCCCAGAAGTGGGACGCGAGCAAGCGGATAGCGCTGGCCAACGACCCGCTGAACCTCCTCGCCGTCGACGCCGGCCGCAACCGCAGCAAGGGCGACGGGGACACGGCGACCTGGCTCCCGCCCCACAAGGCCTACCGCTGCACGTATGTGGCCCGGCAGGTGGCCGTGAAGAAGAAGTACGAGCTGTGGGTCACCGCCGCCGAGAGGGACGCCATGAAGCGGGTGCTGTCCGGCTGCCCCGGGCAGAAACTCCCCTCCGGGGGGACCTCGACGCAGGCGCCGAATAGGTTCCACGCGGGTTGAGCGGGTTGAGCGGGTTGAGCGGGTTGAGCGGGTTGAGCGGGTTGAGCGGGTTGAGCGGGGTGGCGCGAGGGGTGGGGCCGGATCCGCGCAGGCGCGGGTAAATCCGTTCCGCACCGGCCGAGTCGACGCCTACCGTGTCCCGCATGGAGCTGAAGGTGTCGAGCCTCGCCGAGCGGCCCGAGATGCACGACCAGGTGACGGGAATGGCGGACACGTGGCCCGAGTTCCTGCGCAACGACCCCGTCGGCAACGCGCACTACGGCCGCATCGCCACCGAGCTGCCGGAGTACGTGCTGTTCGCCGAGGACGAGCGCGGAGAGGTGGTCGCCCACGCCTACAGCGTGCCGTTCGCCCTCGCGGACCAGGACCGCGGCGAGCTGCCGGCGCGGGGCTGGGACGAGGTTCTGGTGTGGGCGTTCTCCGACCGGCGCCACGGCATCGCACCGGACACGGTGAGCGCGATCTCGATCGTCGTCGCCCCGCACGCCCAGGGCACGGGCCTGTCGGCCCGCATGCTCTCCGCGATGCGTGACAACGCCCGGGCCCAGGGCTTCGACGAGGTCGTCGCCCCGGTACGCCCGAGCGCGAAGCATCTGGAACCGCGTACGGAGATGGCGGAGTACGCCTTCCGGACGCGCGGCGACGGGCTGCCGCACGACCCGTGGCTGCGGGTCCACGTCCGGGCGGGCGCGCGCATCGAGGCGGTGGCGCCCGCGTCGATGACCGTGGCGGCGTCGCTCGACGAGTGGCGGGCGTGGACGGGGCTGCCCTTCGACGAGGAGGGCCAGGTCGAGGTGCCCGGCGCGCTGGTGCCGGTCCACTGCGAGCCGGGCCGCGGGTACGCGGTGTACGTCGAGCCCAACGTGTGGGTGCGGCACGCTCTTTGAGGGGCGTCCGGTGTGTCCGGTGGTCCGGTGCGTCTGGTTGGGGCGCGTCTGGCGCGTCCGGTTGGGGCGCAACCGGTGGGCCGGCGCGGCCGGGGGTGTCCTGCGGGTCCGTCGAGACGCGCGCCTGTGTCGTGTGCCTGCACGGGCGTGCCTTGAGGGCGCGCCCCTGAAGGCACGCCCCCTCGGCTTCCGTCCGCTCCGTCGGCCCCCTCGGCGTCCGACGGCCCGGGCGGTGTTCCGTCAGCCGCCCATCTCGGCCAGGTCGATGACCTTGCCCGCGGGCTTCTCGGCCGGGACCGGGGTGTCGAAGTCGCCGAAGGTGACGGTGCCCGGGTCCTCGGCGGACTTGCTGACGACCTTCAGCAGGTAGGGCTTGCCCTCGGTGGCGACGTACAGCGTGTAGGTGTCCTTGCCGTCCTTCTCGTGCAGGACGATCGCCGGGGTGCCGTCGACCGTGGTCGTCCTGCCGCGGGTGGCGTCGGAGCCGACGTCCTTGAAGTCCGCGAGCACGGTGTCGAGGTCGCAGAAGCTCGCGATGTCCTTGGCGTCCGAACCGGTCGCGGACATCTTGGTCCACTTGCCGGCCAGCATGGCCACCACTCCGTCGGTCTCCTCCTCGGACGCGCCGTCGCTCTGGGCGCGCAGGAACTTCTCGTCGTACTTCATGTAGAGGGTGTCGTCGGTCTTGACGAGGCCGGCCTTGCCCTGGCCGTTCGCGCTCATCGTGCCCGCGCACTCGCCCTTCCTGTCGAGGGCCATGTCCAGGCCGACGCGGCTGCCGTCGTCGTCCTTGATGTCGCCCTTCATGCGCAGCGACGAGGCGTTCGAGGTGGCCTTCACGGCCTGGTCGGCGATCTCGCCGCCGGTCTGCCCGGCGAACGGGCCCTTCGGCTTGCTGTCCGCCTTCTCCTCCCCGGGCAGACAGCCGGTGAGCGAGGCGGCGGCCGCGGCGGCGAGGCAGAGAGCGGCAAGTGCGGTGCGACGCATGACAGTTCCTTGACGTGTCGAGGTGAAGAGAAGAGGAGAGGCGCGCGAAGGCGCGAAGGCGCAAGGGCGCGAAGAGCGGTGGAGGACAAGGCACGCGGGCGCACCTTCGGCGGACGCGGGCGCGGGCCGGGCAGCGGGGACGGCGGCGAGTGGCGTCAGCGCTTGACGTCAGCCGGTCTTCTTCCAGTCCTTGCAGCCCGTGGTCTTGAAGTACGCGTCGCCGGCGGCGACGGTCACGACGGCCGTGCCGGACACGTTGTTGTTCGCGAGGATCGACTCCATGCCGTGCGAGGCGTCCTTGGACCGCTCCCAGTAGCAGAGGTCGTCGGTGTTGCCGGTGGACCTGTACGTGCCGGGAGCGATGTCGGCGCCGACTCTGTACATCCCGCCGTTGCCCTTGACCAGCGCGGCCGGTGTGCCGGTGGCCTTCGCGTCGACGGCCTCCCAGTCCTTGCAGCCGCTGGACTTGAAGAGCTTGTCGCCCGCCGGGATCGTCACGTAGCTGGTGCCGCTGACGTTGTCGTTGGCGAGGATCGAGTCCATCTCGCCCGAGGCGTCCTTGGAGCGTTCCCAGTAGCAGAGGTCGTCCGTGTTGCCCGTGGTCCGGTAGGTGCCGGGCTTGACGTCGGTGCCGACCTCGAAGTCGCCGTCGCCCTGGAACGCCACCTTCTTCTCGGCCTTGTCCGCCTTGGCGTCCTTCTTCGTGCCCCCGTCCCCCTCGGCGTCGGACTTCGTGCCGGACTCCCGGTCCGCGGTGGCCGCGGAGTCCTTGCCGTTGCCGCCGGAACCGCTGTCCCCGTCGTCACCCGCGTTCGCCGACACCGCGCCGATGACGACGACACCCACGACAACCCCCAGCGCGATCTTGCCCTTGGCGCCCATGACAGTCCCCTCCCCAGAGGTGACGGCCGCCGCTTTCGGCGGCCGTTCATCCGATGGGTCAATCACAGCAGAGCCTGTGAACCGAGTCAACACGATTCACAAGGATGAGTGAGTACACGGCCGTGAATCGGTGATTGCCTCGTACGTCGGTATGCTCGACGCCACACACCAGGACGAGGGGAGCCGGGCGGGTGCAGGACAACGCGACAGAGGTCACCGCTGCCGGAATCGCCAGGCTCGCCGGAGTCGGCCGGGCCGCCGTCAGCAACTGGCGCCGCCGCCACGCCGACTTCCCCAAACCCGTCGGCGGCACCGAGACCAGCCCCTCCTTCGCGCTCACCGAGGTCGAGACCTGGCTGCGCACCCAGGGCAAGCTCGCCGAAGTGCCCCTGCGTGAGCGCGTATGGCAGCAGCTCGCCGGTCATCCGGAGGGCCCGGTCACCGCCCTAGTCCACGTCGGCTGCGCGCTCCTGCTCGTCAACGACCGCCCCACGGTCTGGCTGGAGCTGAGCGCCGGCTCCGACGCGCGCCTCGCCGAACTGCTGCCCGCGACTCTCGACCAGGTCCTCACCCCGCGCTTCGGCCTGGTCCGCAAACGGGCCGTGGACACGCCGACCGCGGCCCAACTGCGCCCGTCCGCACCCCTGTTGCGCGGCGCCGCCGACCTCGCGGCCGAGCTGGGCACCCGGAAGGCGTACGAGTTCCTGCTCGGGAGGCACCTCGACGCCAACCCGCGCCAGTACACGCTCACACCGACCGGCCTGGCCGCCCTGATGACCGACCTCGCGGGCCCCGCCGGGACCGTCCTCGACCCGGCGTGCGGCACCGGCGCCCTGCTGCGCGCGGTGGCCGCCGCGCAGGGCGCGTTGGGCATCGAGGACCAGCACCTGTACGGCCAGGACAGCGCCCCCGAACTGGCCGCCCTCACCGCACTGCGCCTCGCCCTCCACGCGGAGGCCACCGTGACGACCGTGCGCACCGCCGTCGCCGACAGCCTCCGCGGCGACGCGTACGGCACCCTCAGGGCCGACGCCGTCCTCTGCCATCCGCCGTTCAACGAGCGCAACTGGGGCCACGACGAACTCGCCTACGACCCCCGCTGGGAGTACGGCTTCCCGGCCCGCACCGAGTCCGAACTGGCCTGGGTCCAGCACGCGTTGGCCCGCCTCAGGGAAGGCGGCATCGCCGTTCTCCTGATGCCCCCGGCCGCCGCGTCCCGCCGCTCCGGCCGCCGCATCCGTGCCGACCTGCTGCGCCGCGGCGCCCTGCGCGCGGTGATCGCCCTGCCGCCGGGCGCGGCACCCCCGTACAACCTCCCGCTGCACCTGTGGGTGCTGCGCAGGCCCGCCCTCACGGCGCAGCCCGCGCAGCCCGAGGTGCTGCTCGCCGACACCGGTGTGTTCACGGCCGACGGCCGCGGCGGCCTCGACTGGCAGTCCGTGCGCACCGCGGTCCTCGACGCCTGGCGCCCCTTCGACCGCACCGGTACCGCGCCCGAACAGCCGGGCCTCAGCCGTTCGGTGCCGGTCATCGAACTTCTCGACGACGACGTGGACCTCGCCCCGGCCCGCCATCTGCCGCCCCCCGCGGCCGGTGGCGGCGCCGAGCAACTGGCCGACGTACGCGACCGCCTGGGCGAGACCCTCCGCCTCACCGGCGACCTCACCCCGCCCGCGGCCGACCCGCGCCCGCCCACCCGCTGGCCGCTCACCACGATCGGCGAACTCGCGCGCGGGGGCGCACTCCAGCTGCGTACGGGCGGAAACGGCGGCCACGCGCGCGTGCCCGTTCTCACCGACCACGACGTCCTCGCCGGAACAGCGCCCTCCGGAACGTTGCCCGAGAGCGACGAGGAACCCGTCCTCACCGAGCCGGGAGACGTCGTCGTCCCCGTGCTCGGCGGCGGCGCCATCGCGCGCGTGGTCGACGCGGCGACCGCGGGCGCCGCCCTCGGCCGCAACCTCGCGCTGCTGCGGCCCGACCCGGCCGCCATCGACCCGTGGTTCCTCGCCGGCTTCCTGCGCGGCACCGCCAACAACCGCCAGGCCAGCAGCTACGCGTCCACCGCGACCCGGCTCGACGTACGCCGCCTCCAGGTGCCCCGGCTGCCACTGGACCAGCAGCGCACGTACGGCGAACGGTTCCGGGCGCTCGCCGAGTTCGAGGAGGCGCTACGGCTGGCCGGCCGCCTCGGCGAACAACTGGTGCGCGGCATGTACGACGGCCTGACGGACGGCACGGTCGAGCCCGGCTGAGACGGCTGGGACGTACGGAGCGATCAGCACGACAACGGTTCGGTACAACCCGGGACCAGTTGTCCTTGTCGGCCTATACGCTCGGACTTCCAACTCGTAGGTTCGTCCTCCGTACGACCTCCGTCCGTTGTCCGTCCGACCTTCGTCCGTCCCCATCAGGTCTCCAGGAGCAACCATGCAAGGCCACGGCCAGGCGCAGCCGGTGAAGCCGCCACCCTCGACCGGGTTGCTGGTCTTCCTGCGCGTGTTCTTCGTGGTGATCTCGGTGTGCAGCTTCGGCCTGCTCGGCTGGACGATGATGCTGCGCCTGGCACTCGTGACCCGGAAGTCGCTGGACTGGGGTCTGTTCGTGGCCACGCTCGCGGCCGAGATCCTCGGCTTCGTCCTGATCGGCACCGAGCCCGGCAAGGAGATCCACACCGTCGGCGGCTGGCTGGGCCTCGCCCTGCTCTTCGGTTCGCTCGTGGTCGTGATCTCGTACTACCTCGCGGCGGACATCAAGCACTTCCACCAGCTGAGCTACGCGCCGACGGGCTACGCACAGCACCAGCAGCCCCCGGCGCCCGTGTACGGCTACCCGCAGCAGCAGTCGCCGTACACCGCCTCGACGGGCCCGCACACCCCGGTGCCCCCGACGACGCCGACACCCCAGCCCGGCACACCGGTCCCGACCCCGCCGCCCCAGCCGCAGCGTCCCGCGCCCGCCCGGATCGACCAGGTGCGCGCCGAGCTCGACGAGCTGAGTGACTATCTCCGCAAGCACGAGGACGGCAGGTGACCGTGGCGTCGGGACGTGTGATCACCGGCCGCTACGAACTGTCCACGCTCATCGGACAGGGCGGCATGGGCCAGGTGTGGACGGCGTACGACCAGCGCCTGGACCGGCGCGTCGCCGTCAAACTGCTGCGCCCCGACAAGGTCGCGGGCGCCGAGGCCGACGAACTGCGCCGCCGCTTCGTGCGCGAGTGCCGCGTCACCGCCCAGGTCGACCACCCCGGCCTGGTCACCGTCCACGACGCGGGCAGCGAGGGCGAGGAGCTGTTCCTCGTCATGCAGTACGTCGACGGCGCCGACCTCTCCGACCACCTCGCCGAACACGACCCCTACCCCTGGCAGTGGGCCGTCTCGGTCGCCGCCCAGCTGTGCGCCGTGCTGTCCGCGGTGCACGCCGTGCCGATCGTCCACCGCGACCTCAAACCGCGGAACGTGATGGTCAAGCAGGACGGCACGGTCACCGTCCTCGACCTCGGCGTCGCGTCCGTCATGGACACGGACACCACCCGCCTCACCCACACCGGCTCACCCATCGGCTCGCCCGCCTACATGGCCCCCGAGCAGGCGATGGGCGGCGCCGTCGGGCCGTACACAGACCTGTACGCGCTCGGGGTGCTGATGCACGAACTCCTCAGCGGGGACGTGCCGTTCTCGGGCTCCACCGCCCTCGGCGTGCTCCACCGCCACCTCTACGAACCGCCCCTGCCGGTCCGCCGCCTGCGCCCCGAGGTCCCGGAGGCGCTCGAAGCCCTCGTCCTGCGGCTGCTCTCCAAGGACCCGCAGCACCGCCCGGACTCCGCCCAGGAGACGTACGAGCAACTGCTGCCGCTGCTTCCCGCGCGCGGGATCCCGTCCGGCGGCCCGCTCGACCCCACGCGCCCCTTCCTGCGCCCGCACGCCCCCTGGCCGGACCGCGCCCGGACCCCCGCGGCCCAGCCACAGGCCACCCCGGCCGCCGAGAAGCCCGACGTCGCGGGAGCCGTCGACGAGGTCAAGCGCCTCCTCGGCGAGGGCCGCATCACGCAGGCCGTCGACATCCTCGGCGGCATCCTCCCGGCCGCCGCCGCCCAGCACGGCGAGCACTCACCCGTCGTCCGCACCCTGCGCAAGCAGTACGCGGCCACGCTGCTGGACGACGGCCAGTACCGCCGCGCCCTGCCCGAACTGCGCCTCCTCGCCGACGAACGCGCCGCCGAGGCGGGCCAGGCCGACCCGCAGTCCCTGCGCTTTCGCTACGAGGCCGCCCAGTGCCTGGAACAGCTCGGCGAACCGGCCGCCGCGCTCGCCGAGTACCGCGCGCTGCTCCCGTACTACGAGAACCAGTACGTCGCCCAGGACGCCGAGCTCTCCTTCGAGGTCCGCCGCCGCATCGGCCACTTGCTGCTCGCCCTCGGCGACCGCGCCGCCGCCCACGACACACTGGCCCGCCTCCAGTACGACGTCGACCGGCTGCGGGGCCCCGGCCATCCGCTGGTCGCGGAGATCAGCCGGACCCTGCAGTGGCTGGGCCAGGTCCGCGGCTGACCACCTGCCCGCGACCACCGGCCGAGGCCACTGTGCGGCGTGTGGATGGAGACGGCCCGCGGACGGTGCCCGAAGTCCTGGCGAATCGTTGGGTCGAATGGGTGGCCGAGAGCCGGTCCCCTGCCTACCATCGATCACCGCAAGACTTTGTGCACTGCCGCACAAGCTCCCACCAGGAGGTCTCCTTGCACCGCCGCCGTCGCACCGCGTTCCTCCTTTCCGCCGCGCTCGTCACCGCGGCCCCCCTCCTCACCGCCTGCGGCAACGACGCGCATCCCGGTGCCGCGGCCGTCGTCGGCGGCGACCGCATCACCGTCTCCCAGCTGGAGAACCGGGTGAACGAGGTACGGTCCGCGCAGCAGGCGGCCACCACGGGCGAAGCGCAGTACGAACAGGCCATCGCCAAGTCCGGCGGCCTCACCCGCGACACCCTGCACGGCATGGTCCTCGACCGCGTCCTCCACCAAGCCGCACAGGACGCGGGCGTGACCGTCACCCGCAAGGAGGTCCAGCGCTTCCGCGGCGAACTGGAGAAGCAGGCGGGCGACGCGAAGGCGCTGGAAGTGGCCTGGCTCCAGCAGTACGGGGTCGCGCCCGAGCGGCTCGACGACAACCTCCGCGTCCAGATCGAGGCCCAGAAGCTCGCCGCCGCACTCGGCACGGACACCAGCCAGCCCGCCTTCTGGGAGGCGCTGTCCAAGGCCTCCAAGAAGATGGACGTCGACCTGAACCCGCGCTACGGCGACTGGGACGTGGAGAAGAGCAGCCGCGTCGACGCCAAGCTGCCCTGGCTGCGCGAGGTCACCGCGGCGGGAAACAAGGAGACGGCGTAACCGGTCCGGCCATGCCGTAACCGGTCCCGCCATGTCGTGACCGGTCCGGCCCCGTCGTGACCCTGCGCTGTTCACGGCATGTGAGCTTGCCCTGTTCACAGCACGTGACCTTGATGTCAGTGGCGTGGGTTACGTTCGGTGTGTGAACGCATCCAGCCCGGGGCGCATCGTCCTGCTCACCACCAGCCACCGAGTCGCGCCCGGCCTCCTGTCCTGGCCTGCCTGGCAGGCGCTGCACGGCGCCGACCGCGTCCTGTGCGCGGACGGCACGCACCCCCAGCTGCCGTATCTGCGCGAGGCGGGCATCCAGGTCGACGAGACCGCGCCGACCGCCGAGGACCTGGTCGACAGCTGCGCCGGCGGGCACACGGTCGTCGTCGTGGCCACCGGCGAGGGCGAACCGCGCCTGACCGACGGCCTGGCGCGGCTGGCCGGTTCCGGGCGCGTCCAGATGCCCGACCTCGAACTGCTCCCCGCGTCGTACGACCTCCCGGGCGCCCGCCTCCTCGACCTCGTCCAGGTCATGGACCGCATCCGCGCCGAGTGCCCATGGTCGTCCCAGCAGACCCACAAGGGCCTGGCGAAATACGGCATCGAGGAGGCGTACGAACTCGTCGAGGCCATCGAGGAGGGCGACCGCGACGAACTGCGCGAGGAGCTCGGCGATGTCCTGCTCCAGGTCGTCTTCCACGCCCGGATCGCCGAGGAAGGCGGCCCGGAGGACGATGACGAGCCCTTCTCCATCGACGACGTGGCGGGCGGCATCGTCACCAAGCTCATCCACCGCCACCCGCACGTCTTCGGCGACGAGACCGCCTCGACCCCCGAGGAGGTCAAGGAGCACTGGCTGCGCACCAAGGCCGTCGAGAAGCAGCGGACATCCGTGACCGAAGGCGTCCCACTCGGCCAGCCCGGCCTCGCACTCGCCGCCAAGCTGGCATCCCGCGCCCGCACGGCGGGACTTGAGGTGCCCCTGCCCCAGGGCGAGGGCGTCGGCTACGAACTACTGGCGCTGGCGGTCCACGCCGAGACGAACGGCGTGGACCCGGAGGCGGCACTCAGAGCGGCGGCGCGGGCCTACCGGGACGCGATACGGGCGAGTGAGGGCTAGGAGCGAGCCGGTCGGGCTCCCGTGCTGAGGTTCTCAGTCCGGCGCGCGCGCCGACGGGTTGTGCCAGTGCGGACGGGGCCGGTGGAGAAGCCATTCGCCCGGGCCGAGCGGGCGGGCCCGATCCCGGTCGGTGGGCGGCAGGTCGTCGCAGAAGACGCGCTCGGGGTCCGCGCCGAGAACGGGGAGGACCTCGGTGGTCTCGTCGACCAGCCCGGGCGGACCGGCCAGATAGACGTCGTGGCGGGCCCAGTTGGCCCGATTGCCCAGAGCCGTCAGCAGCCGACCGGTGGCCTGGGCTCTCGGACGGCCGGGCGCGGGCGTGATGACGGTGACGTCGAGATGCGGCAGCCGCGTGCACAACTCCCCGAGCGCGGCCCGGTCGTAGAGGTACGCCGTGTCCCGGGCGACCACGAACAGCCGTGCCTCGTCGTACGAGCCCGGCTCCCACGCCAGTTGCTCCAGCAGCGCCTTCACCGGAGCCCAGCCGGTACCCGCGGCGATGAACGTGACGGGCCGCTCCACCGGCGTACGCAGGGTCAGCCGCCCACCGGGCGCACCGAGCCGCAGGACGTCGCCCTCGCGGGTGCGGCGGACGAGCTCGGTGGACAGGACGCCGTCCTCGACGAGACTGACGTGTAAGTCGACGGTGTCGTCGGAACGCGGCGCGTTGGCGAGGGAGTAGGGGCGCCAGACGCCCGGGATCCGGGGGCTGTTGACGCTCACGTACTGGCCGGGCAGGTGGGGGAGGGGGCGGCAGGGGCGCAGCTTCAGCACGGCGAGGTCGTCCCCGTGCCTGGTACGGCCGAGCACCTCGGCGTCCCACCAGGGCGGCTCCCCCCGGCTCTCCGCCTCCCACGCGCCGTCAATCATGGCGTCCGCGATCACGGCGTACGCCTCGTCCCAGGCCTTCTCCACCTCCGTGTTCCACGCGGCCCCCGACACGGTGGCGAACGCGGCGATCAGGCTCGTGCCCACCGCCGCGTAGTGCTCCGGCCGCGCCAGATACTTCCGGTGGTCCCGCCCCAGCTCCCACAGGTACTCGTGCATCCCCGGTTCCCCCAGCCGCCCCACGACGAGCGTCAGCGCGGCGAACAGACGGTCCCGCTGACGTTCCATGTCCTGAGGGAAGTCCAGCGGGAACAGGGCGCGGACATCGGGGTGGTGCCAGAAGAGGTGCGAGTAGAAGTACTTGGCCGCGAATTCGGCTCGTCTTTCGACGACCGCGAAACTGGTCCGGAGGAGATCGGGGTCCACGGGCGCGAA
This sequence comes from Streptomyces sp. NPDC020747, assembly GCF_044334695.1. Taxonomy (NCBI): domain Bacteria; kingdom Bacillati; phylum Actinomycetota; class Actinomycetes; order Kitasatosporales; family Streptomycetaceae; genus Streptomyces; species Streptomyces sp. NPDC020747. Next base: position 25,623 of record NZ_JBIRTJ010000002.1, read on the forward strand.
TGTATGGAGTCTCCGGCTCGTGGGGGCAAGGAGCAGGTGATTCAAGGACGTTCTAGGACAACCGGCGCAAGCCGCGGAGCGGAGCCCGGCTCGGAGAGCGGCCGCGTCGGGCCGCGACGATACCGGGCCCGCTTTCACCACCCCTCCCGATACGGTCGAGGGGTGACGGAAACACCTGCTCAGCCACCCGCGGGGGAGCCTGCCCCGGAACTCTTCACCTGGGAGTTCGCGACCGACCCCTACCCGGCGTACGCCTGGCTCAGGGAGCACGCCCCCGTGCATCGGACGAAACTCCCCAGCGGGGTCGAGGCCTGGCTGGTGACCCGGTACGCGGATGCCAAGCAGGCCCTCGCTGACGGCCGGCTCAGCAAGAACCCCGCCCATCACGACGAGCCCGCGCACGCGAAGGGGAAGACCGGCATCCCCGGCGAGCGCAAGGCCGAGCTGATGACGCACCTCCTCAACATCGACCCACCGGACCACACCAGGCTCCGGCGGCTGGTCAGCAAGGCGTTCACTCCTCGGCGGGTGGCCGAATTCGCGCCCCGCGTGCAGGAGTTGACCGACCGGCTCATCGACGGGTTCGTGGAGAAGGGAGAGGCCGACCTCATTCACGAGTTCGCGTTCCCGCTCCCCATCTACGCCATCTGCGATCTGCTGGGCGTCCCGCGCGAGGACCAGGACGACTTCCGGGACTGGGCCGGGATGATGATCCGGCACGGGGGAGGGCCGCGCGGGGGTGTCGCCCGGTCCGTGAAGAAGATGCGCGGCTATCTCGCCGAGCTCATCCACCGCAAGCGCGAGGAGCTGACGGAGCTGGCCGCCCCGGGCGAGGATCTCCTCTCCGGTCTCATCCGGGCCTCCGACCACGGCGAGCACCTCACCGAGAACGAGGCCGCCGCCATGGCCTTCATCCTCCTGTTCGCCGGGTTCGAGACGACCGTGAACCTGATCGGCAACGGCACGTACGCCCTGCTCACCCACCCCGAGCAGCGGCAGCGGCTCCAGGACTCCCTCGCGGCGGGCCGTACGGACCTTCTCGCGACCGGTGTCGAGGAACTGCTCCGCTACGACGGGCCGGTGGAGCTGGCCACCTGGCGGTTCGCCACCGAGCCGCTGAGCATCGGCGGGCAGGACATCGCCGCCGGCGACCCCGTACTCGTCGTGCTCGCCGCCGCAGACCGCGACCCCGCCCGGTTCGCCGAGCCCGACACCCTCGACCTCTCCCGCCGCGACAACCAGCACCTCGGTTACGGCCACGGCATCCACTACTGCCTCGGCGCACCACTGGCCCGGCTGGAGGGCCAGACCGCGCTGGCCACGCTTCTCACCCGGCTCCCCGACCTGCAACTCGTGGGCGATTCCGCCGATTTGCGGTGGCGTGGGGGTCTCATCATGAGGGGATTGCGCACGCTTCCGGTGGAGTTCGCCCCTTCGGTGAAGGTGCGTACGGACTAGCGGCTGACTAGCAGACGGGGTCGACGGAACATGAGACTCCGTCAACTTTGTGATCTTCACGTGATCTGCGCTGCATCGACTTGTGACAAGAGTTCGACTGCCTATACGTTCACCCATCAATGCGACCGGTCCCGCCTGTCGCAGAAGTCACAAGCGCAGTCATCGGCTGTGCGCTGTGCGCAGTCCTTGCTGTCACGCGAAAGGCAACCGCATGCTCTCCGGGAACGGTCGTCACCGTCGCCCCCGTCAGGCTCCGGCTCTCCTCGTCGCGGCGGGCGTGACCGGGTCGGCCATCGCGATTCCTCTGCTCGGCGCGACCGGCGCGAGCGCCGCCAGCGGTACCACCTGGGACGCGGTCGCGGAGTGCGAGAGCGGCGGCTCCTGGAGCGCGAACTCCGGCAACGGGTACTACGGCGGCCTCCAGATGACCCAGGAGACCTGGGAGGACAACGGCGGCCTCGACTACGCGCCGAGCGCCGACCAGGCCAGCCGCTCGCAGCAGATAGCCGTCGCCGAGAAGATCCTCGCGAAGCAGGGCACGAGCGCCTGGGCGACCTGCGGACTCGTCGCGGGCCTGACGCAGAACTCCGACTCGGCCGACGCCGACACGGGAGTCGCGGAGGAATCCTCCACTCCGTTGTCCGGCTTGGGTATGGGGGACAGCGGCAACGGGACGAACTCCGACACGTCTGGTTCATCTGATTCATCCGGTTCGTCCGACTCGCCCAAGTCGTCCACCGGCAGTGGCGACAGCGCGGACTCACAGGATTCCGACAGCTCCTCCGCGGACGCCACCGCGAAGAGTGATGACCCGGACAAGTCGTCCCAGAGCGGCGAGCCTTCGGCCGAGGCGAGCGAGAGCGCCGGCGCGGAAGACAGCGGCTCCGGCCGTCACCGCGGCGGCAGCGCCGACGAAGGCGCCACCGACTCCCGTGCGGACGACTCCGTCGGACGGCATGCCTCGCGCAGCGACAGCGAGTCGCGCGTCGCCGCCGAGGGCTCGTACGCCGTCCGTTCCGGAGACAGTCTCTGGGGGATCGCCGACTCCCTTGGCGTCAAGGGCGGATGGCGGGCGCTCTACGCCGAGAACAAGGAAGCCGTCGGCGACGACCCGGACTTCATCATCCCCGGTCAGAGCCTCGACGTGGAAGGCCTGCAGACGGCGGACAAGTAGCGGTCCGCGCGGTGTGCCATGTGGTCATCAAGGCGTCGAATCGGGCTAAAAACAGCGGCAGTTCGCGCTGAATGTCCGATTTGGCGAAAGTGAGACATGGATCTCAAGACCTTGATCGTCTTTGAAATTCGGCGGATCGCGTGTCTACGGTCGTGACCGCTCGCCACTGGTGAGCCCCGACGGTCGCAACGCCGAATCCTGCCAACGGCCGTACGGGAACAGTCGTCGCGTCAAGCGCCGTAGGCAGGAGCGGGGGACCCAAGGTAAGTGCCGGACCCGGTCGTCGAGGCCAGGTACGGCTTGGGGTTAAGCCGCGTGACAGCAGTGTCACGTGGCCGGGCAACTCACTCGGCCCGAACCCGACAGCTCACCTCGCAGGCGTCGGTGAGGGGATCACTTCATGCTGTTTTCCGGCAAGGGCAAGCACCGCCGCCCGTCCAAGGCCACCCGTATCGCCACGCTCGCCGGTGTCACCACCGCGGCCGTCGCCGTCCCGCTGATGGGCGCCACGGGAGCCTCCGCCGCCACCGCTTCCGAGTGGGACGCCGTCGCCCAGTGCGAGTCCGGCGGCAACTGGTCGATCAACACCGGCAACGGCTACTACGGCGGCCTGCAGTTCTCGGCCTCCACCTGGGCCGCGTACGGCGGCTCGGCGTACGCCTCCACGGCCAACCAGGCCTCCAAGTCCCAGCAGATAGCCGTCGCTGAGAAGGTCCTCGCGGGCCAGGGCAAGGGCGCCTGGCCGAGCTGTGGCGTGGGCCTGTCCGGCGCCTCGACCGGTGGCGCCCCGGCTCCCTCGGGCTCCGGCTCCTCGAACTCGGGCAACTCCGGCCAGAGCACCTCGCAGTCTCAGCAGCAGCAGAGCACCAAGTCCTCCGAGGAGCGCGCCTCGCGTTCCCAGGAGCGCTCGACCGCGAAGAAGACCGTCGAGACCCCGACCGGCAAGAAGGTCGAGAAGGGCGACGGCGAGTACAAGGTCGTCAAGGGTGACACCCTCAGCGAGATCGCCGAGAAGGAGAACGTCAAGGGCGGCTGGCAGAAGCTGTACAAGCTGAACGACGACATCGTCGACGACGCCGACTTCATCTTCCCGGGCCAGCAGCTGCACCTCAGCTGACCCCCGTCGGCCGCGACCCCCACTTCGATCGCCCGGACGACATGTCCAGGCCGAGGCCCTGGCCGCTCAGCCTCGGCCGGATCTCCGGTCCATATTCGAATCGCGGCTGAACCACAGCGCCCTCACATCCGTGTCCCCCATAGTGGAGGCCTCGTGAGGGCACCCCCCCGTCCCCCACGGGCTCCCCGCTCCGGTGCGTGTTCCCCCGTACGCACCGGGGCGGGGCTTTTTTCGTTCCCGCGCTCCCCTTGTACTTCCCGCGCGCCTCCCTCTCGCTTTGTTCCGTTCGGAAACAATTTACTCTCGGTTCTGTCCATGAGGCGGTCGAGGGCTGGCCGAACCGCGGCAGCCGGTTAGGCTCATGCTGCGGGGCCACCACAGGTCGCGCCCAACCGGGCCTTCGGCCCGGAACAGCTTGCGTCACATCCCAGAAGGAGATGCTCGTGCCGTCCATCGACGTCGTCGTAGCCCGGGAAATCCTCGACTCGCGAGGCAACCCCACCGTCGAGGTCGAGGTCGGCCTCGACGACGGCAGCACGGGTCGTGCCGCCGTTCCGTCCGGCGCCTCCACCGGTGCCTTCGAGGCTGTTGAGCTCCGTGACGGAGACCCCAACCGTTACCTCGGCAAGGGTGTCGAGAAGGCCGTCCTCGCCGTCATCGAGCAGCTCGGCCCGGAGCTCGTCGGCTACGACGCCACCGAGCAGCGCCTCATCGACCAGGCGATGATCGACCTGGACGCCACCGACAACAAGGGCTCGCTCGGCGCCAACGCCATCCTCGGCGTCTCGCTCGCCGTCGCCCACGCCGCGTCCGAGGCGTCCGACCTCCCCCTCTTCCGCTACCTGGGCGGACCGAACGCGCACCTGCTGCCGGTCCCGATGATGAACATCCTCAACGGTGGGTCGCACGCCGACTCCAACGTCGACATCCAGGAGTTCATGATCGCCCCGATCGGCGCGGAGTCCTTCTCCGAGGCCGTGCGCTGGGGCGCCGAGGTCTACCACACCCTCAAGAAGGTCCTGAAGAGCCGCGGCCTGTCCACCGGCCTCGGCGACGAGGGCGGCTTCGCCCCGAACCTCGGCTCCAACCGCGAGGCCCTGGACCTGATCCTCGACGCGATCAAGGAGGCCGGTTACGTTCCCGGCCAGCAGGTCGCCCTCGCGCTCGACGTCGCCGCCTCCGAGTTCTACAAGGACGGCAAGTACCTCTTCGAGGGCAAGGAGCGCTCCGCCGCCGAGATGACGGAGTACTACGAGGAGCTCGTCGCGGCCTACCCGCTCGTCTCCATCGAGGACCCGCTGTACGAGGACGACTGGGCCGGCTGGAACGTCATCACCGAGAAGCTCGGCGACAAGGTCCAGATCGTCGGCGACGACCTCTTCGTCACCAACCCCGAGCGCCTCGCCCGCGGCATCGAGGAGGGCTCCGCCAACGCCCTGCTCGTCAAGGTCAACCAGATCGGCTCGCTGACCGAGACGCTGGACGCCGTCGAGATGGCCCAGCGCAACGGCTTCAAGTGCATGATGTCCCACCGCTCCGGCGAGACCGAGGACGTCACGATCGCCGACCTCGCCGTCGCGGTGAACTGCGGCCAGATCAAGACCGGCGCCCCGGCCCGCTCGGACCGCGTCGCCAAGTACAACCAGCTGCTGCGCATCGAGGAGATCCTCGACGACGCGGCGGTGTACGCGGGCCGTTCGGCCTTCCCGCGCTTCAAGGGCTGAGCACGGCCCTTCGGCCGGGGTGACAGCCCCGTCGTACGTACGTCCCCGTACTCGGTCCCGTACCGTGTGCGGGGACGTACGTACGTGACGGGCTCGATGTACGCGATGCACTCGACGGGCTCGATGTGCTCGACGGGTTTGTACCGGGGAGGCGGGACAGATGGCCGTGAAGGACCGCGACCGGTTCTCCACCTCGACCAGGCTGCGGCTGCTCGGTGAGCAGACCGCCGCCCGTGTCTACCGCTCGCAGACCAAGCGGCAGGCCCGCCGCTCACGGCTGACCGGCCGGGCGGCACTCCTCGCCCTCGTCCTGTGCACGCTCGTGGTGGCCCTCGCCTATCCCATAAGGCAGTACGTCTCCCAGCGCGCCGAGGTCGCCGATCTCCAGCGCGAGCGGAAGCAGGCCCGCCAACGGGTCGAGCAGCTGCGCGACCTCAAGGCGCGGTGGCAGGACGACGCGTACGCCGAGCAGCGCATCCGGGAGCGGCTGCACTACGTGATGCCGGGCGAGACCGGCTACATCGTGATCGACCCCGACGCGGCGAAGAAGACGCGTACGGATCAGACGGCGGCCGACCGGGCCTGGTACGCCAACGTCTGGGACGGCGTCGACAAGGCGGACGCCGCCGACAGGTGAGCCGCCCAGCGATCCCCTCAGTGACCTGAACCGAACTGACCAGAGAGACTTACGCACAGGCATGCAAACGCCCCCGCCGCCCACCCCGCGCACCGAGCCCACCGACGCGGACGTCGAGGCCTTCAAGCAGCAGCTCGGGCGGCCGCCGCGCGGGCTGCGCGCGATCGCGCACCGCTGTCCGTGCGGGCAGCCGGACGTCGTCGAGACGGCCCCCCGGCTGCCGGACGGGACTCCCTTCCCGACGACGTACTACCTGACGTGTCCCCGGGCGGCCTCCGCCATCGGGACGCTGGAGGCGAACGGCGTCATGAAGGAGATGACCGACCGGCTCGCCACGGATCCGGAGTTGGCGGCCGCGTACCGGGCGGCGCACGAGGACTACATCGCCCGGCGCGACTCCATCGAGGTGCTCGCGGGCTTTCCGAGCGCGGGCGGTATGCCGGACCGGGTGAAGTGCCTCCACGTCCTGGTCGCCCACTCCCTGGCCGCCGGGCCGGGAGTGAACCCCCTGGGGGACGAGGCGCTCGCGCTGCTGCCGGAGTGGTGGCGCAAGGGGGCGTGCGTGGTGGCCACCGAGGCGTGATTCCGCACCCGCTATCGGCCTGAACGGCCTCGTCCTCAAACTCCCCCACTCTCGGCTTCGCTCGAGCGGGGGACCCCCACGACGGGCTGAATGTGTCGGCCCGGGCCGCGAAGTCTTCAGCCCCTCCGGCGTTTGAGGAGCGGGGGTTCGGGGGCGGAGCCCCTGAGTAAGGGACGGGATTGGGTAGGGGCGGCGGGGGCGAGAAAATGCTCGGGCGCCCCCGGAGCCACGATCGCAACAGGAGACCACCACTCATGACTCGCGTCGCCGCCATCGACTGCGGTACCAACTCGATCCGCCTCCTCGTCGCGGACGCGGACCCGGCGACGGGCGAACTCGTCGACCTGGACCGGCGGATGACGATCGTCCGGCTGGGCCAGGGCGTCGACCGGACGGGCCGCCTCGCCCCGGACGCACTGGAGCGCACCTTCGCGGCCTGCCGCGAGTACGCGGCGATCGTGAAGGAACACGGCGCGGAGCGACTCCGCTTCGTGGCGACCTCCGCCTCCCGCGACGCCGAGAACCGCGACGAGTTCGTACGAGGAGTCCTCGACATCCTGGGCGTCGAGCCCGAGGTCATCTCCGGCGACCAGGAGGCGGAGTTCTCGTTCACGGGCGCCACCAAGGAGCTGAGGGGCCGCGAAGACCTGGCCAAGCCCTACCTCGTCGTGGACATCGGCGGCGGCTCCACAGAGTTCGTCGTGGGCGAGGACCACGTCCGCGCCGCCCGCTCGGTCGACATCGGCTGCGTACGGATGACGGAACGGCACCTCGTACGCGACGGCGTGGTCAGCGACCCGCCGGCCCCGGAGCAGATCGAGGCGATCCGCGCCGACATCGAGGCGGCCCTCGACCTCGCCGAGGAGTCCGTGCCGCTGAGCGAGGCCCGTACGCTCGTCGGGCTCGCCGGATCCGTGACCACCGTCTCGGCGATCGCCCAGGACCTCCCGGAGTACGACTCCGAGGCCATCCACCACTCCCGGGTCTCCTACGACCGCGTCCGAGAGATCACCGAGCGGCTGCTGTCCGCCACCCACGCGGAGCGTGCCGCGATCCCCTCGATGCACCCGGGCCGGGTCGACGTCATCGGCGCCGGCGCCCTCGTACTGCTCTCGATCATGGAGCGGACCGGCGCGGACGAGGTGGTCGTGAGCGAACACGACATCCTCGACGGCATCGCTTTCCATACGGCACTCAAGTCGTGATGATGCGGTAAGCGGCGATCCTCGGTGGAGCCGGGCGGCTCAAGGCGCGCGGGTCCGTGAGGACCCGCGCGCCTCACAGGTTGCGGTAGATGTCGCGGCGGTTGCCCACCTTGACGACGAGGATGACGAGTTCACCGTCTTCCACCTGGTAGGCGACCCGGTAGTTGCCGACCCGGAGCCGGTAGAGCCCCGATGTGCCGGTGAGTTTCTTGACGTCGGCACCCTCACGGTACGGATCGTCGCCGAGTGCGGTCAGCGCGGTCAGGATGCGCATGGCGTCGAGCCGAGCGATGTCCCTCAGCTGCCGCTGCGCCGCCGTGGTGAACCGGAACGCGTACTTCACGCGGCGCCTTCACCGCGCTCGGTGAACAGATCTGCCAGCAGCTCGGCCATGGTCACGGTGGGGCCGTTCTCGGCCAGGACCGCTTCGGCCTCTCGGGCCAACATGACGTCGGCCGCCTCTTCCAGGGCTTCGAAATCCGCGATCGGTACCACGGCCGCCACCGGAGTGCCGTTGCGAGTGATTACCGTCGGGGTGCCTTCCTCGGCCAGGTTGATGCGGTCCGCGAGATGGGCGCGGGCTTCCCGTATGGTCACGGTGTCCTCGGTCATGACGTCAGTGTACGCACATATGTGTACACGCGGCCAGGGTCGGGCTGGATTGCCCCTCGGGTGAGCAGGTCGGAGGACGTATGAGCGGCTCGGGCGGCCTCTGGAGGGGGTTGGAAACAGCCTTGGGAACGCCTCGTCGGAAAAGTTCGTGAACTTCTTCACAAGAGAATCGTGCCTGCTGGGCGAGGTTTTCGTCCCTACGAGTCTCGCGGGAGCCCCGAGCGGCTCCGGAACATGATCAACAGGGTGTTCCGCGAGTGCTGCGATCGTATGAAAAAGGGGGCTGGTTCGGAGGGGTCGAACGGCCGGAGCGGCAGCTCACGCGGCATTGACAACGGCCCGCACCAGGCGCTGGTTCCCCTGTCCGACCATGACCTCGCTCACGTGGGCCGCGCAGTGTAGCAGAGGGTGTAAAGAAGCTTGTGAAGGGGCGCACGAGCGACCCCCCTGGGGCAGGTGGATACTCGGTGGCATGAGCACCACGGAGCGTCCCAGGATCCTCGTAGTAGGCGGTGGGTACGTAGGCCTGTACGCAGCTCGGCGCATTCTCAAGAAGATGCGCTATGGCGAGGCGACCGTCACGGTCGTCGACCCCCGGTCGTACATGACCTACCAGCCCTTCCTCCCCGAAGCAGCCGCCGGCAGCATTTCGCCTCGGCACGTCGTCGTCCCGCTGCGACGCGTGCTGCCCAAGGCGGAAGTTCTGACCGGCCGGGTCACGACCATCGACCAGGACCGCAAGGTCGCCACGATCGCCCCCCTCGTGGGTGAGGCGTACGAGCTGCCTTTCGACTACCTCGTCATCGCGATGGGCGCGGTCTCGCGCACCTTCCCGATCCCCGGCCTCGCCGAGCAGGGCATCGGTATGAAGGGCATCGAGGAGGCCATCGGCCTGCGCAACCACGTGCTCGAGCAGCTGGACAAGGCCGACTCCACGACCGACGAGGACGTGCGGCGCAAGGCGCTCACCTTCGTCTTCGTCGGCGGTGGCTTCGCCGGTGCGGAGACCATCGGTGAGGTCGAGGACATGGCCCGGGACGCGGCCAAGTACTACAACAACGTGTCGCGCGAGGACATGCGGTTCATCCTCGTCGACGCCGCGGACAAGATCCTTCCCGAGGTCGGCCCGAAGCTCGGCCAGTACGGCAAGGAGCACCTCGAAGGACGTGGGGTCGAGGTCTACCTCTCCACCTCCATGGACTCCTGCGTCGACGGCCACGTGGCGCTGAAGAACGGCCTCGAGGTCGACTCCAACACCATCGTGTGGACGGCCGGCGTCAAGCCCAACCCGGTGCTCTCCCGGTTCGGTCTGCCGCTCGGTCCCCGTGGTCACGTGGACACGCAGACCACGCTCCAGGTGCAGGGCACGGACCACGTCTGGGCCGCCGGCGACAACGCCCAGGTGCCGGACCTCGTCGGCCGCAAGGCCGGCAACGAGAACGCCTGGTGCCCGCCGAACGCGCAGCACGCGCTGCGGCAGGCCCGCGTCCTCGGTGACAACGTGATCTCCGGTATGCGGGGCTTCCCGCAGAAGGAGTACAGCCACGCCAACAAGGGTGCGGTCGCCGGGCTCGGCCTGCACAAGGGCGTCGCGATGATCGTCATGGGCAAGATGAAGATCAAGCTCAAGGGCCGTCTCGCCTGGTACATGCACCGGGGTTACCACGGGCTGGCCATGCCGACGTGGAACCGTAAGATCCGCGTCTTCGCCGACTGGACTCTCGCGATGTTCCTCAAGCGTGAGGTCGTGTCGCTCGGGGCCATGGAGACTCCGCGTGAGGAGTTCTACGAGGCCGCGAAGCCGGCGCCGGCGGCTGCCGCGAAGGCCGAGCCGGTGTCCGCGGCTTCGGCCGCCAAGACCGAGGAGAAGGCCAAGGCCTCCTGACCTCCGGTCACCCGCTTCACCCCGAAGGGGGTCTCCCGCCATCCGTGGTGCGGGAGGCCCCCTTCGGGGTTTTTCGCCCCCGCCGCCCCTGCCCAGTACCACCCCTTACTCAGGGGCTCCGCCCCCGAACCCCCGCTCCTCAAACGCCGGAGGGGCTGACTACCAGCATGTTCGGCTCCGCGGTTTGCGTGTTGCCTGCATGTATTTTGCCCAGATGTAACGCTTTGGCGGGACTGCGCATCGGGCCCGTTGGTGTTTACGTGGTGTTGGAGTCTGTGGGATCCGTCATCACGGAGGTGTGCGTCATGCAGGACGCGGCGCTGCGGCTGAAGGCGCTGATGGAGCAGTTGCTGGGAGCCCCGCTCCCGGTGCGCATTCGCGCCTGGGACGGCTCGGAGGCGGGACCGCCCGAGAGCCCCGTACTCGTCGTACGGAACCGCCGGGCCCTGCGCCGACTGCTCTGGAAGCCCGGCGAACTGGGCATGGCCCGTGCCTGGGTCGCCGGGGACCTGACGGTGGACGGTGATCTGTACGCCGTCCTGGACGTCATGGCCGAGCTGGTGTGGGAGCGCGGCGAGGACGCCCGGACCCTGCGCGAGGCCCTGCGCGATCCCGAGGTGCGGGCCGCCGTGCGGGGGCTCGTGCGGATGGCGGGCCCGCCACTGCCCCCCGCCCCGCCCCGCGAGGAGGTGCGCAGGCACTCCCACCTGCACACCAAGCGCACCGACAGACGGGCGATCAGCCACCACTACGACGTCGGGAACGACTTCTACGAGATCGTCCTCGGGCCGTCCATGGTCTACTCGTGCGCCTACTGGGAATCCCCGGACGGCACATTGGAGGACGCGCAGCGCGACAAACTCGGGCTCGTCGCCCGCAAGCTCGATCTGAAGCCGGGCATGCGGCTGCTCGACGTCGGCTGCGGCTGGGGTTCGATGGCCATCCACGCCGCCCGCGAGCACGGCGTGAGCGTCGTCGGCGTCACCCTCTCCCAGGAACAGGCCGCGTACGCCCGCAAGCGCGTCGCGGAGGAGGGGCTCACCGACCGGATCGAGATCCGCGTCCAGGACTACCGCGACGTCACCGACGGTCCGTACGACGCGATCTCCTCCATCGGTATGGCGGAACACGTCGGCAGCGACCGCTATCTGGAGTACGCGCGGGATCTGTTCGCCCTCCTCGAACCGGGCGGACGGCTCCTCAACCACCAGATCGGTCGTCGGCCGTGGGACAACGAATCTGCCTATGAGATCGACGAGTTCATCGACGCGTACGTCTTCCCGGACGGCGAGCTCGCTCCGATCGGCGGGACCGTGAGCGGGCTGGAGGCGGCCGGGTTCGAGGTCCGTGACGTCGAGTCCCTCCGCGAGCACTACGCGCTCACGCTGCGCCGCTGGGTCGCCAACCTGGAGGCCAACTGGCCGAACGCGGTCCGGCTCACCAGCCCCGGCCGGGCCCGGGTCTGGCGGCTCTACATGGCCGCCTCCGCCCTCGCCTTCGAGCGCAACCGCATCGGCGTGAACCAGGTGCTGGCGGTGAGGACCCCGGACACCGGCACCTCGGGGATGCCGCTGCGCGCCCGCTCCTGGCGGTAGGACGTACGTGAGTGGGGCCCCGGACGACGCTCGTCCGGGGCCCCACTCCTGTGCGCACCGCCAGTGACTACTCGCTCTTGATCGCCATCAGCGGGTTCAGTTTCGCCGCGCTGCGCGCCGGCCACATCGCCGCGAGGACGCCGACCAGGCCCGCGATGCAGAGGAAGAGGGCGATCCGGCCGAACGGGATCTCCATGGTGTACGTCTTCACCGTGCCGGCGATGCTGTCGCCCGCCACCCAGCCCATGAAGAGGCCGAGACCGATGCCGAGCACCGCACCGAACAGGGAGATGAGGATCGCCTCCAGGCGCACCATCTGCTTGACCTTCGCGCGGTCGAGACCGATGGCCCGCATCATGCCGATCTCGTGCTTCCGCTCGAAGACCGACATGGCCAGGGTGTTGATGACACCGAGGACCGCGATCAGGATGGCCATCGCCAGGAGGCCGTAGAGCATGTTCAGGATCAGGTTGATCGCGCCGGCGATCTCGTTGCTGATCGCGTCCTTGTCCTGGATCTTGATGGCGGGGTTGTCGCCCAGGGCCTTGACGAGGGCGTCCTCGGCCCGGTCGGAGACGCCGCCCTTCATCTTCACCATGACCTGCTGATCGGTGATCTTCGACAGGTGCGGGTCGACCACGGCGAGCGGCGCGAACAGACCGTTGATCATCTCGTTCTGCTCGTAGACGCCGGCGACCTTCAGCGGGGCCGTCTTGCCGTCGTCGAACTTCACCGGGACGGTGTCGCCCGTCTTCAGGCCCTTGTCGTCCGCGGTCTCCTTGTCGACCAGCGTGGAGGTGCCGGTCAGGTTCGCGAGGGAGCCGCTGGTGAAGTCGAGGCTCGTCAGCTTGCCGAAGGCCTTCTCGTCGACGCCGGTGACCTTGATGAACGAGCCGTCGAACTCACCGTAGGCGGGGCGCAACGGGCTGCTCGCCTCGACGTCGGGGAGCTTGTCCAGCTTCTCGCCGACCTCGGGGGCCAGCGGCTGGTAGTTCGCCATGGAGACGGTGTAGTCGGCCTTCAGGGAGCCCGCGGCCATCTTGTTGATGGCGCTGCTCATGGAGGTCGCGACCACCGTCATCGCCGTGATGAGGGTCAGGCCGATCATCAGGGCCGCGGCGGTGGAGGCCGTGCGGCGCGGGTTGCGCACCGCGTTGAGCCGGGACAGCTTGCCCGTGACGCCGAACGGCTTCAGGAGCGGGGCCGACGCGGCGATGAACGGGCGCGACAGGAGCGGCGTGAGGACGATGACACCGACGAGGATCACTCCGGCGCCGCCGGCCTTCACGTAGTTGTCGTCCATGAACAGCATGACCGTGCCGAGGGCGACGATGATCGAGCCGATGGTGTTGCGGACGACGAGACCGCGCGTGGTCGGCGTCGCGTGGACGCTGTTCATCGCGGCGACCGGCGGGATCTTCGCGGCGCGGCGGCCCGGCAGCCAGGCGGCCAGCATGGTCACGACCACGCCGATGACCAGCGCGACGACGATCGTGGTCGGGGCGATGACGATCGGCCCGTCGGGCAGGGAGGCGCCCGCGGAGTTCATCAGGGACTCCAGGCCCACGGCCACACCGACGCCGAGCGCGAAGCCCGTCACCGCGGCCACCAGGCCCACGAGGAACGCCTCGATGAGCACGGAGCGCGTCACCTGGCGGCGCGAGGCGCCGATGGCGCGCATCAGGGCCAGCTCCTTGGTGCGCTGGGCGACCAGCATGGTGAAGGTGTTGGCGATGATGAAGATTCCGACGAACAGGGCGATTCCCGCGAAGATGAGCAGGACCTGGCTCATCGACTTGGTCTGCTCCTCGATCATCGCCTCCTGGTCGGCGGAGAGCTGGGCACCGGAGAGGGCGACCGTCTCCTTCGGCAGGATCTTCTCGACCGAGCTCTTCAGCGCCGTCTCGGAGGTGCCGGCGGCGGCCTTCACGTCGATCTCGTCGTACTGGCTCTTGCCGAGGACCTTCATGGCGGTGTCGTTGTCGAACAACACCAGGCTGCCGCCCGCGAGGACGCTGCCGTCCTCGGTGTCGAAGACGCCGCTGATCCTCGCCTGCCTCACCGGGCCGTCGGTGGAGTAGCGGACCGTGTCACCGACCTTGTAGCCGGTGCGCCCGGCGGTCCTGGAGTCGAGCGCGATGTCACCGGCGGACTTGGGTGCCGCGCCCGTGGTGAAGTCGTAGCGGGGGTCCTTGCCGTCCTTGCCGGGGTAGTAGTTGGCACCGGAGGTGCCCCAGTCGCCGCCGACGAGCTTGCCGTCCTTGTCGGCGAGCGCGGTGAAGTCCATGACGCCGCCGATCGCCGAGTCGGCGCCGGGCAGGTTCTGGGTCTTCTTCAGGAGGGCGTCGGTCAGCCGCGGCGGCTTCTTGGCCTCGCCGTCGTCACCGGACTCGTAGGAACCGCCTTCGGGCTGTATGGCGACCGAGACGTGGTCGAAGCTCTTCGCCGACTTGTTCTTGTAGGCGTTGCCGAAGGTGTCGGTGAAGACCAGGGTGCCGGAGACGAAGGCGACGCCGAGCATGACGGCGAGCACGGTCATCAACAGCCTGGCCTTGTGCGCGAGGACGTTGCGCAGGGCGGTACGGAACATGGGTTTCTGTCCTGGTGGAGGAGGCGGGACGAGACACGGCGGGGTGCGAAGGCGCGTTGTCGGCTAGCTCGTACGGCCCTTGGCGTCGAAGTCCTTCATCCGGTCGAGGACGCCGTCGGCGGTCGGCGAGAGCATCTCGTCGACGACCCGCCCGTCGGCCAGGAAGATCACGCGGTCCGCGTACGCCGCGGCCACCGGGTCGTGGGTGACCATGACGACGGTCTGCCCCATCTCCCGTACGGAGTTGCGGAGGAAGCCCAGCACCTCGGCACCCGATCGCGAGTCCAGGTTTCCGGTCGGCTCGTCGCCGAAGATGATGTCCGGGCGGGAGGCCAGCGCGCGGGCCACGGCGACGCGCTGCTGCTGGCCGCCGGAGAGCTCGGAGGGGCGGTGGGAGAGGCGGTCGGCCAGGCCCACCATCCGGATCACGGTGTTGAGCCACTCCTTGTCCGGCTTGCGGCCCGCGATGTCCATCGGAAGGGTGATGTTCTCCAGGGCCGTGAGGGTCGGCAGGAGGTTGAAGGCCTGGAAGATGAAGCCGATCTTGTCCCGGCGCAACTTGGTGAGCTGCTTGTCCTTGAGGGAGCCGAGTTCGGTGTCGCCGATGCGGACCGAGCCGGAGGAGAAGCTGTCCAGGCCGGCCACGCAGTGCATCAGTGTGGACTTGCCGGAGCCGGAGGGGCCCATGATCGCGGTGAACTCGGCCTGCCGGAAGTCGACGGAGACCCTGCCCAGGGCGACCACCTGGGTCTCCCCCTGTCCATAGACCTTGGACAGTTCCGAGGCGCGGGCGGCCACCGTGGTGGCACGGTCGGCGAGGGGCATGGTGGTCACTGGAGGGTGCTCCTTGTCGGTACGACGACGAGTGAGGACGACCGTTCCATCGTCTGCGTCGATCGGCGCCGTGTAGTCACCCGCTGTTCCGGTTCCGAAGACAGCCTTGGGTCGCACCCGGAGTGCCCATGTCATACCTGGGGATGACGTCCGCCCCTGAGAGGGAATCGGCGACGGTTCGTCAGATTCCGCTCGTTCGGGCGGTGAAATCACGTCATTCCCCATACGCCGCCAAGCTTCGTCCGAACGGCATTTGGCATGTGCTGATGGCGCGTACCGTGGGCTGATGCACCCTCAGACGTCAATAAAATAAGACAACATCGGGCTGCCCTTCCGCTGTTCGGGGGATCTGTCCCGATAGGCTCGGAGCACTCGACGCGGAGCCCATGGCCTGCCCGGATGGTGGAATGCAGACACGGCGAGCTTAAACCTCGCTGCCCCTCGCGGGCGTACCGGTTCAAGTCCGGTTCCGGGCACCTCCGACACTTCCGCCGTTCCCGGCGTATCCCGGCGTATCCCAATGAAGGGTGCATCCTTCATTGAAGACTTCACCCCACAACCGTTGACAGCGGGTTCCGCCCGTCGGAGACTCAGCGTAGCAATTTGGTGAATTATATTTCACTGGGCGAACAGCGTGGATGTCGTCCACTTGAGTAGTCGGAGCGCGAAGGGGCGTGTCGATGCGTACCACCGTCGGGATCATCGGGGCCGGACCGGCCGGGCTGCTGCTGGCGCGGCTGCTGCACAACGCGGGGATCGACTCCGTCGTGCTGGAGAGCCGGGACCGGGCCTATGTGGAGCAGCGGCAGCGGGCCGGGATCCTGGAGCAGGGGACCGTGGACGTGCTGCGGGCCGCGGGCGCCGGTGAGCGCATGGACCGTGAGGGGCTGCGGCACGACGGCATCGAGCTGCGGTTCGACCGGCGGCGGCACCGGGTCGACTTCCCCGCTCTGACCGGTGGGCGGTCCGTGATGGTCTACGCCCAGACCGAGGTGTGCAAGGACCTCATCGCGCTTCAGCTCAAGGAGGGCGGGCCGCTGCTCTTCGAGGCGGAGGCCCTCGCCGTGGAGGGGGCGGACGGCGATGCCCCGCGGGTGCGCTTTCGGCACGAGGGCCGCGAGGACGTGCTGGAGTGCTCGTACGTGGTCGGGTGCGACGGGTTCTGGGGGGTCGCACGCAAGGCGATTCCCGCCGAGCTCACCCGGGTCTTCGAGCGGACGTACCCGTTCGGGTGGCTCGGGATCCTCGCCGATGTGCCTCCCTCGCACGACGAGCTCGTCTACGCCCGGCACGACCGCGGCTTCGCCCTGCTGTCCATGCGGTCGCCCGTCGTCTCGCGGCTCTACCTCCAGGTGCCCGAGGGCACGGACGCGCAGGAGTGGGCCGACGAGGAGATCTGGGACGAGCTGGAGCGGCGGTTCGAGACGGGGGACGGGTGGCGGCTGGAGCGGGGGCCCATCACGCAGAAGTCCGTCACACCCATGCGCAGCCATGTGCACGAGCCGATGCGGCACGGGCGGCTCTTCCTGGCCGGTGACGCCGCCCACATCGTGCCTCCGACCGGCGCCAAGGGGCTGAACCTCGCGGTCGGTGACGTCGTCACCTTCGCGCGGGCCCTGGCGTACGAGAAGGAGACCGGGTCGGCCGAGCGGCTCGACGCGTACTCCGAGACCTGTCTGCGGCGGGTGTGGCAGGCCGAGCGGTTCTCGTACGAGATGACGACGCTGCTGCACCGGCCGGCCGACGCGACGCCGTTCGAGGACCGGATCCAGCTGGCCCGCCTGGAGCGGATCGCGGGCTCACGCTCCGCCGAGCAGGACCTCGCCGAGGGATACACGGGCTTCCCGCTGGAGTGAGACGCCCCGGAAGAGGGAACCGGAACAGGGTGTACCGGCGTTGTAACGGTGCGGGGAATGCCGGGTCTCGACCTGGTGTTCCCGGTCACAAGAGGGGAAAGATCCTCCCCAGGCACTAGAGGCTTTCTTTTGCCTACCCATTACTCTTGAGCCAAGGCCGCGCAGGGTGGCCATGGAGGAGTGAAATGAGGAGCAGTAACCCGGTCTTCTCGCGACGGGGGTTCAGCCGCGACAACGGCCACGCGGGCTTCAACACCGCGCCGCAGGCCGGGGGCCCCGCTGTCGGAACGCAGGGGAACCCGTACGCGGGCACCCCGCACGCCCCGCAGGGCGGCAACCCGTACGCGCAGAATCCTTACGCCCCGCAGGACCTCCAGCACGGGGCGCCGCCGCAGGCCCCGCCCGCCGCCGGCCGCATGACGATGGACGACGTCGTCACGCGTACGGCCATGACGCTCGGCACGGTCACCGTCGGTGCCGTGCTCGCCTGGGCGCTGCTGCCGGTCACGTCGACCAGCTTCGGCCTGGCCATCGGCTCCGCGCTCATCGCGATGGTCTTCGCGCTGATCCAGGCCTTCAAGCGCAAGGCCTCGCCCCCGCTGATCCTGGCGTACGCCGCCTTCGAGGGTGTTTTCCTCGGCGTGATCAGTGAGATGTTCAACAGCCGGTGGAGTGGCGCGCCCTTCCAGGCCGTGCTCGGCACCATGGCGGTGTCCGGCGCCACCCTGCTGATCTACAAGGCGGGCTGGATCCGCGTCACCGCCCGGTACGCGCGCATCGGCATGGCCATCGCCATCGCCTTCGTGCTCGTCATGGCGGTCAACCTGCTGCTGGTCGTCTTCGGGGTCGCCGATGACGGCGGGCTGCGGAGCATGGGCCCGCTGGGCGCGATCGTCGGCATTCTCGCGATCGTCCTCGGCGCGTTCTTCCTGACGCTCGACTTCAAGCAGATCGAGGACGGCATCGCCTACGGCGCCCCTCGCGAGGAGTCCTGGCTGGCCGCCTTCGGCCTCACCATGAGCCTCGTGTGGATCTACCTGGAGATGCTGCGGCTGGTCGCGATCTTCAGCGGCAACGACTAGCACGCCGTGTGATCACAGCAGGAAGGGCCCGCGAACCTCGGTTCGCGGGCCCTTCCGTGTTTCTCGGGTGCAGGAGCAGAGCGAAACCGCTCAGAGCAGTTTGCGCGCGGCCCTCCTCAGGTCGTACTCGTGAATGATCGCCTTGGCGTGGCCGTACGCGAGGTCGTGCTCGGCGCGGAGCCAGCTGACCTTCTCCTCGAAGCGGAAGAGGGCGGGGCCTTCGTCGACGGTGCGCAGCCAGTCGGAGATCTCACGACCGGTGCAGTGGGGGATGCGGGCGAGCAGATTGCGATGGGTCTCCTCGGAGAAGACTTGGGACATCGGCGCCTCCGGACGCATGGGATGTAAGCCGGTCCTTCAAGTCACCGTGCCTGAGCGTTGGCCTGTTGGCAACAGTCCAGATGAGGCGCGTAGGGTCGGCGCGTGCTTGATACGACGCCTTTGACGCGGGCCGTGGAACATTTCGCCGACCGGTTGCGGGCCGCTCCGCAGAGCCGGTTGCAACGGGGGGCCGCCGCGGAAGCGCTGGGGCTGGCCAGGGAGTTGGCACTGCGTGCCCAGCGGTTGGAGGACCCCTTGCGGGAGCCTCTGGAGATGCCTGACGCGGGGATGTTCGCCGCGGCCGATCAGATCACTCTGGCTGGGAACGACTTGGCGGTTGTGCTGACCACGGGGGACGAGGTCGTGGACGCTGTGCGGGTTGTCGAGGAGGCGCAGAAGAGGGCGGGGGTCTGAGGTGCGATGGCGACTGCGGTTGCGTCGTGGCTGGTTGCGCAGTTCCCCGCGCCCCTAGAGGGGCGCTCCTGCTGGGGTGTGTTTCACAGGGAAGCTATGACCCGGTCCGCCAGGACGTAGACGTTCTCGTCGGCGCACTCGAAGGTCAGGGCGTAGGCGCCTGAGACTCCGGAGCCGCCGAGGAGGACCGGGGGGTGGCCCGTGCGGAGGGAGTCGGCGAGGCGTTCGGCGGTTTCGCGGTGGCCCGGGGTCATGCAGAGGGTGGTGCCGTCGGCGAAGACGTAGACGTCGAGGGTGCCGAGCGGACCGGGGCGGATGTCGGCGAGTTCCGTGCGGGACTCGGCCAGTTCCTCCAGGCAGGACACCGTGCGTTCGTGGTCGTTCACGACCGGTGACTGGACCGGTACGAAGTCCGGGTGCGAGGGGTGACGGCGGCGGGCCGCGGCCAGTTCGGGGGAGTCCCCGGCGAACTCGTCGGCGTCGGCGGCCGGCTCGGTCACCGGCTCCAGGTGCTCAAGACCCGCGAAGTCCGACTGCCGCGGCAGGAACAGATCACTGTCCGGCAGGCCGAGCAGGGTGGGCGAGTCCGAGGCGTCACGCGCCTCCTGGGCGGCCCAGAACGCCCGGGCCTCGGCGAGCTCCCGCTCCCGCTCCTCGGCGAGCGCCTCGGCCACGGCGGCACGTATCTCGTCCGTGTCCGTGGTCGAGCGCGCGGACGGCACGAGGCCGCGGACGGCTGTGGCCCGGCTCTCGGCGAGCTGGGTGTGCAGGGCCGCGACCTGTCGGCGCAGCGCCAGCAGAGTGCGCAGAACGGCGACGCCCACGGCCGTGGTGGTGGCTGTGGCGAGCAGCAGAGCAAGAGACGTGGTGCTCACTGACGTACTCCCGGTTCAAAGTCGACCCCCGACTTCCTACATCAGCTTGAAGGGCGGACTAACCAGCTGTCAGTGCGTAACGTCACGAAAGGGACAGGACTTTAGGCCCGATGTTTGGTTGCGTAACGGCTCTGACCTGCGTAAATCCCTCTCCAGAGGGAGATAGGTCACATCCTGGGGGAGATTGGATCACAAATCGGCCCGTAGCCCCGGTGGTTGCGGGGTTCCGGGCCGATTCGGTCACGCTGCGTTCAACTGCGGTCACAGGCGCGGTGCTTCGGTTCGGGCTCCGACACCTGTGGTGGCTCCCGTGTGGTTTCTGCTACTAGCTCAGGCGCTCGATGACCATCGCCATGCCCTGGCCGCCGCCGACGCACATCGTCTCCAGGCCGAACTGCTTGTCGTGGAACTGGAGGGAGTTGATGAGCGTGCCGGTGATGCGGGCGCCGGTCATGCCGAAGGGGTGGCCGACCGCGATCGCGCCGCCGTTCACGTTCAGCTTCTCCAGCGGGATGTTCAGGTCGCGGTAGGAGGGGATCACCTGGGCGGCGAACGCCTCGTTGATCTCGAAGAGGTCGATGTCGTCGACGGTCAGGCCGGCGCGGCCCAGGGCCTGCTTCGACGCCTCGACCGGGCCGAGGCCCATGATCTCGGGGGAGAGGCCGGTGACGCCGGTCGAGACGACGCGGGCGAGGGGGGTCAGGCCGAGCTCGCGGGCCTTGGTGTCGCTCATGATGACGACCGCGGCGGCGCCGTCGTTCAGCGGGCAGCAGTTGCCCGCCGTGACGAGTCCGTCCGGGCGGAAGACCGGCTTGAGGCCCTGGACGCCTTCGAGGGTGACGCCGGCGCGGGGGCCGTCGTCCTTGGAGACGACCGTGCCGTCCGGGGTCGTGACCGGGGTGATCTCGCGCTCCCAGAAGCCGTTCTTGATGGCTTCCTCGGCGAGGTTCTGCGAGCGGACGCCGAACTCGTCCATGTCCTGGCGGGTGACGCCCTTGATGCGGGCGAGGTTCTCCGCGGTCTGGCCCATCGCGATGTACGGGTCGGGGACGATGCCGTCCTCGCGGGGGTCGTGCCAGCTCGCGCCCTCGCTGGCGGCGACCTCCGCGGTGCGGGCCTGCGCGTCCGCGAAGAGGGGGTTCTGCGTGTCCGGGAGGCTGTCGGAGTTGCCCTTCGTGAAGCGGGACACCATCTCCACGCCCGCCGAGATGAAGACGTCGCCCTCGCCCGCCTTGATGGCGTGCAGGGCCATGCGGGTCGTCTGGAGCGAGGAGGAACAGTAACGGGTGATCGTGCAGCCGGGGAGGTGGTCCATCCCCATCTGTACGGCGACGATGCGGCCGAGGTTGCTGCCCTGCTCGCCGCCGGGGAGGCCGCAGCCGAGCATCAGGTCCTCGATGTCCTTGGGGTCCAGCTCGGGGACCTTGGCGAGGGCCGCCTGGATGATCGTGGCGGTGAGGTCGTCCGGGCGCAGGTCCTTGAGGGAGCCCTTGAAGGCGCGGCCGATGGGGGAGCGGGCGGTCGAGACGATTACGGCTTCCGGCATGACGGCTCCATTGGCGTAACGGGGGTGTAGGCGGACCTGTCTGGGAAGTTACCCGTACGTATGGGCGAGGTCACGGGTGTGGGTGTGTGACTCGGGCCGCATTTGTCTAAGCGCTTGCTTTTCTCGCCCCCGCCGCCCCTTCCCGTCCCGTCCCTGGGGGCTGCGCCCCCAGACCCCCGCATCGCGCTGACGCGCTCGTCCTCAAACGCCGGACGGGCTGAAATCAGCCCCTCCGGCGTTTGAGGAGCGGGGGTTCGGGGGCCGGCCCCCGAAAGGCACGGGAACCCCGGTCAGGCGGACGGTTCCCGGGTCGTCGTCGGGGACGGGTCCGTCGCCGGGACGCGGTGGCGGCGGCGGCGCTTGAGGAGGGCCCAGGGGGCACGCGGCCCCGTGGGCATCGCCGCGGTGACCTCCGTACCCGCCTCGGACGCGGCCTCCGCGGCCGCCCGGGCCACCGGCAGGAACCCCTCCCGACGGGAGACGTCCGGACGATCCTCCTCCGCCGGCCACAGGCCCAGAGTCGCGCACACCGTGGGCAGCACCGCCATCGCGGCCGTCGCGTACCCCTCGGCGGAGGGGTGGTAGTTGTCGGGCCCGAACAGCTCCCGCGGATTCGCCGCGAACTCAGGACCCAGCAGGTCGCCCAGCGACACCGTCCGCCCGCCCTGCTCCACCGTCCCGATGGTCTGGGCGGCCGCGAGCTGCCGCGAGGCCCGCCGTGCCAGCCACCGCAGCGGCTGCTGGACCGGCTCGATGGTGCCCAGGTCGGGGCACGTGCCCACGACCACCTCGGCACCCGCCGTACGCAGCCGGCGTACCGCCGCCGAGAGGTGGCGGACCGAGCGTGTCGCCGGCATCCGGTGTGTCACGTCGTTCGCGCCGACCATG
Source organism: Streptomyces sp. NPDC020747 (assembly GCF_044334695.1). Taxonomy (NCBI): domain Bacteria; kingdom Bacillati; phylum Actinomycetota; class Actinomycetes; order Kitasatosporales; family Streptomycetaceae; genus Streptomyces; species Streptomyces sp. NPDC020747. Next base: position 48,019 of record NZ_JBIRTJ010000002.1, read on the forward strand.
ATCACGCATACGTCGGGGATCCCTTCCGGCGCCCCGAGAACCACCGCGACCTGGCGGTCGAGGTCGTCGGACTGGGCGCCGGGCAGCGCCACGTTCCGCAGCCGCACCGGCCGCTCCGCCACCGCCGCGAGCCCGGAGGCGAGCAGCGCCCCCGGCGTCTGACGGGCCCGGTGCACCCCCTGCCCCGCCGCCGTGGAGTCACCCAGCATCGTCAGGCGCAGCGGTTCCTCGGAGCCGGCGTACACATACCCGTACAGCCCGTCCGCGCTCGGCGGATGGGGGCTGTGGCCGTTCCCCACCTGGCGCTTCGCCAGCTGGACCTCGGCCAGCACCACCCCGACCGTCGCCGCGCCCAGCAGACCGATCCCGCCGCCGCCGTACGCGGCGCCCGCGGCGATCCGGCGTGCCACCCTCGCTCTCGACAAGCTCGTCATGCGTAGCCGCCACCTCCTCTTTGCCGTACACCCACTCCTTGCCCCGTACGGACCGTCGGCCAATCTCAACGCGACGTGAACGCCCAGGAGGGGGCATAGTCTGACGGCCACCCCGACCACTTCTTTTCAGCTCCGGAGACAACGGTGCAATTCCACGACTCGATGATCAGTCTCGTCGGCAACACCCCGCTGGTGAGGCTCAACAGCGTGACCGCCGGCATCCAGGCGACCGTCCTCGCGAAGGTCGAGTACTTCAACCCCGGCGGTTCCGTGAAGGACCGCATCGCCCTGCGCATGATCGAGGCCGCCGAGAAGAGCGGCGCGCTGCAGCCGGGCGGCACGATCGTCGAGCCGACCAGTGGAAACACCGGTGTGGGCCTTGCCATCGTGGCCCAGCAGAAGGGCTACAAGTGCATCTTCGTGTGCCCCGACAAGGTGAGCACCGACAAGATCAACGTGCTGCGGGCGTACGGCGCCGACGTCGTCGTCTGCCCCACCGCGGTCGACCCCGAGCACCCCGACTCGTACTACAACGTCTCGGACCGGCTGGTGCGGGAGACCCCGGGTGCCTGGAAGCCCGACCAGTACTCCAACCCCGACAATCCCCGCTCGCACTATCACTCCACCGGCCCCGAGCTGTGGGAGCAGACGGAGGGGCGGATCACCCACTTCGTGGCGGGCGTGGGCACCGGCGGCACCATCTCCGGGACCGGGCGGTACCTCAAGGACGTCAGTGACGGGAAGGTCCAGGTCGTCGGCGCCGACCCCGAGGGGTCCGTGTACTCCGGCGGGTCCGGGCGGCCGTACCTCGTGGAGGGCGTCGGCGAGGACTTCTGGCCGACCGCGTACGACCGCACCGTCGCCGACGAGATCGTCGCCGTGTCCGACAAGGACTCCTTCCAGATGACCCGGCGGCTCGCCAAGGAGGAGGGGCTGCTGGTCGGCGGCTCGTGCGGCATGGCCGTCGTGGCCGCACTGCACGTCGCCGAGCGGCTCGGTCCGGACGACGTCGTGGTCGTGCTGCTGCCCGACAGCGGGCGCGGCTATCTCAGCAAGATCTTCAACGACGAGTGGATGGCCGACTACGGGTTCCTGGAGGACGAGGGGCCCAGCGCCCGTGTCGCCGACGTCCTGAGCGACAAGGTGCACGGGGCCATCCCGTCCCTCGTCCACATGCACCCGGACGAGACGGTCGGCGAGGCCATCGAGGTGCTGCGCGAGTACGGCGTCTCGCAGATGCCGATCGTCAAGCCCGGCGCCGGTCACCCGGACGTCATGGCGGCGGAGGTCGTCGGGTCCGTCGTCGAACGCGAGCTGCTCGACGCGCTGTTCACCCAGCGGGCCTCGCTCTCCGACCCGCTGGAGAAGCACATGTCGGCGCCGCTCCCCCAGGTCGGCTCCGGTGAACCCGTGGGCGACCTGATGACCGTGCTCGGTCGCGCCGACGCGGCGATCGTCCTGGTCGAGGGCAAGCCCACCGGTGTCGTCAGCAGGCAGGACCTGTTGTCCTTCCTGGCCAAGGGTGGACACCAGTAGGAACGTCCGGTGAACCGCGCGCCCCGGAGGGGGACTTCCGGGTGTGAGCGATCACGGCGGAACTTCGTGGAAGTGGTACGAGCGCGTCACGTCCGCGCAGCACACGCTTAACACGCGTCCGGCACATTGGTGGATGTCGGCAAGGGCGGGAGCGGCTCCCCGCCCCGGCCGGCACCGAAACGGCGCCAAGGACCTCCGGAGCGGCTCCCGGACCTCCATGGTCGCCACGGACGCGAAGCCCGGCCCTGACCCGGCCCGCGTCCCTCGCGGGGACCGCCGTCGTCCCGCCCCCCGGTATCGGGGGTGCGGCGGTCCCCGCGCAAGCTCGCGAAGGGCCCGGTACCTCTACAGGTACCGGGCCCTTCGGCGTTCCCCGTGCTCCCTGAGCTCTGTGTGTCGTGCGTGTCGTGCGCGTCCTGTCTTTTCCGTCAGTCCTCCCACTCGCTGTCCTGGGAGGACTTGCGGCGGCCGAAGAAGTTCGGTGAGTTGCGTGCGGCCTGGACCACGTTGACCCCCACGATGCCCGCCCAGGCGGTGAGCAGGCCGGGCAGGCCCCCGATACCGCCGCCGATCGCGGACAGGGGGATCGCGAGGACCAGCGAGACGATGCCGAAGCCGAAGCGTTCGCCGAAGGAGTCCGAGGATCCCTGCGGGGAGCGCGAGCCCCGGGCCACCACCATCTGCTGTTCCGCGAGCTGACGACGCACCCGGCGGTCGACCGCGCCGTCCAGGCGCTGCTCGACCTTCTCCAGGAACGAGTCGACCAGCGCGGACTCGTACTCTTCGCCCAGTTCCTTGCGTGCGTGCAAGGTGGCGTCGAGTTCCTTCTTGAGTTCGGCGTCGCGGGCTTCCATACCGGTCATAATCCAACGGTAGAGAGCCGGAGCCGGGTTGGCACGGGGGTTAGCCCCCCTGTCGCCGTTGGGTTGTTCCCCACGAGGTGGGGCCGCCGACGACGGGTCCCGCCGGGCCGGGCCCTAGTTCGTGAGGCCCTTCTCCTTCGCGTAGGCGTTCGCCACGTCCTCCGGGTCCTTCTTGTCCTTGTCGACCTTGCGGTTCAGCTCGGTCAGGTCCTCGGTCGTGAGTACGTTGCCCAGCTCGGCGAGGGCCTTGCGGACCGTCGAGTCGGCCTTGCGGTCGGCTATGAGGGGGACGATGTGCTGGCCGGGGATGAGGTTCTTGGGGTCGGTGAGGACGACCCACTTGTTGGCCACGATGTCGGTGTCGGTGGTGAAGAGGTTCGCCACGTCCACGTCGCCCTTCTTCAGGGCGCCCTTCACCAACGGGCCGGAGGAGTCGAGGGACTTGAACTCCTTGAACTCCACCCCGTACACGTCCTTCAGGCCCACCGAGCCGACCTCGCGCTTCTTGACCTCGGGCGCGGCGCCGATGACGAGCTTGCCGTTCTGCTTCTTCAGGTCGGCGAGGGAGGACAGGCCGTACTTGTCGGCCGTCTCCTGCGTGACGACGAACGCGTCGGAGTCCTCGGCCATGCCGTACGGCAGCACCTGGAGCCCGGCGGGCAGCGCGATCGCGAGGGCGTTCTGCATCTCGCCCTCCTCCGTGGCCTTCGCCTTGGGGGAGAGGTAGTGCAGGAGGGCGCCCTGGTACTCGGGGAGCAGGTCGATGTCGCCGCCCTTGAGGGCGGGGATGAGGATCTCGCGGGTGCCGAGGTTCGGGCGGACCTTCGTCTTCACACCGGCGGCCTCCAGTACGGCCGCGTAGAGGAAGCCGAGCACCTGGTTCTCGGTGAAGTTGGCGGTGCCGATGGTGACACCGTCCTTGCTGGACCCGCCCCCACCACCGGCGCTGCCCCCGCCGTCGAGCGAGGTGATCCCGCTGCTGCACGCGGCGAGAGCGGGAACGGACGCGGCGGCGAAGAGCCCGCCGAGGAGAGTACGTCGATTCATGGAGGAAGCTCCTGAGGGGGAGTTGCAGAGATCGGGGGCGCCCCTTCAGGGGCGCGGGGCTGTGACAGTGCGCGGCTCCGCCTACGCGGGGCGATGACGGAACAGCACCCGCTGCACCCCGCTCAGGCCCAGGTCGAGCACAACGGCGACCAGGGCGACGAGCACCGCCCCGCCCAGCACCTGCACGAGGTCCCGCTGGGCGAGCCCGTCGAACACGTACCGGCCCAGCCCGCCGAATGAGACGTACGCCGCGATCGTGGCCGTGGCCACCACCTGGATCAGCGCCAGTCGCAGGCCCGTCATGATCAGCGGGAGCGCGAGGGGCAGTTCGACCTGGAGGAGGACCTGGTGCCAGCGCATGCCCTGGCCGCGTGCCGCGTCCTTCACGTCCGGGTCGACGGCGGTCATGCCCGCGTACGTGTTGGTCACGATCGACGGGACGGCGAGGGCGACCAGGGCCACGTACACCGGCCACATCGACAGGCCGCTCGCCAGGAAGACGAGTACGACCAGGCCGACGGTGGGCAGCGCGCGGCCGAAGGACGCGAGGTTGATCGCGAGGAACGCGCCCCTGCCCGTGTGGCCGATCAGCAGGCCCACGGGGAGGGCGATCGCGGCGGCCACGAGGGTGGCGAGGAGGGAGTACTGGAGGTGCTCGGCGAGGCGGTGGCCGATGCCGTCGGGGCCGGTCCACTGCTCGTCGCTGACCAGCCAGCCGCCGAGGTCCTTGAAGAGTTCGTACATGTCAGGCTCGCCGCCTCGTCCACGGGGTGAGTACGTACTGGACGGCCACCAGCATCGCGTCCGCGACCAGGGCCAGCAGGAGCGTCAGGACGACGCCGACGATGACCGGGGTCGGGAAGTTGCGCTGGAAACCGTCCGTGAAGAGCTGGCCGAGGCCGCCGTCGCCGATGTACGTGGCCACGGAGACCAGCGAGATCGACATGACCGTGGCGATACGGACGCCCGCCATGATCACGGGGAGTGCGAGGGGGAGCTCGACCGTGAGGAGGGCGCGCAGGGGGCGCGTGCCCATCGCCTTCGCGGCCTCCTTCGTCTTCGCGGGGACCGAGTCGAGGCCCTCGACCGTGTTCCGCAGGAGGACGACGAGGGTGTAGATCGTCAGGCCGACGACCGTGGTGGTGCGGGTCAGGCCGGAGACCGGGAGGAGCAGCACGAAGACCGCGATCGACGGGATCGTGAAGAGGATGTTCGAGAGGCCCAGGAGCACGCCGCGCAGGGGGCGTATCCGGTGGGCGACCACGGCCAGCGGGAGGGATATCAGCAGGCCGAAGAAGACCGCCGACAGGGCCGCCTGGAGGTGCGAGAACGTCAGGGTGGTGAGGTCGTCGGTGTGGTCGCCTATCCACGACCAGTCGATGGTCATCAGGCCACCCGGGCTTCCGCGTGCGCCTGGCCGGCGTGCTGGTGGATCTCGTCGCGCGAGGTCACACCGGTGAGGGCGCCGTCGGCGTCGACGCGGGCCACCAGAGCGGACGGGGAGGCGATGGACTCGTTCAGGGCGGCGAGCAGGGAGTCGGTGTCGCGCAGCGGGCGTACGGGGAGTTCGGTGTCCCCGGTGTTCTTGGAGCGCCAGTGCAGGGGCCTGCGGGCGCCGTCGAGGACCAGTTCCCAGGCGCCGCCCTCGGGGGCCGGTGCCTGGGGTATGCCCTTGAGCGGCGTCAGGGACAGGAGCTTCAGGCCGCGCTCGGCACCCAGGAAGTCCGCGACGAAGTCGTCCGCCGGGCGGGCCAGCAGTTCGGAGGGGGTCGAGCACTGGACGAGGTGGCCGCCGGTGCGGAAGATCGCGATCTGGTCGCCGAGCCGTACCGCCTCGTCGATGTCGTGCGTGACGAAGACGATCGTCTTGCTCAACTCCTTCTGGAGCCGCAGCAGTTCGTCCTGGAGCTGGGTGCGCACGACCGGGTCGACCGCGCCGAAGGGCTCGTCCATCAGGAGCACCGGCGGGTCGGCGGCGAGCGCGCGGGCCACGCCGACGCGCTGCTGCTGGCCGCCGGAGAGCTGGTGCGGGTAGCGCTTCCCGGACTCGGCGGTCAGGCCGACGGTCTCCAGGAGTTCCGCGGCCCGGGCCCGGGCCTTGCGGCGTCCCCAGCCGAGGAGCAGCGGCACGGTCGCGATGTTGTCGAGGACCGTGCGGTGCGGGAAGAGCCCCGACTGCTGGATTACGTAACCGATGGAACGGCGCAGGTCGGCGGCGTCCTGGTCCAGCACGTCACGGCCGCCGACCCGGATGGTCCCGGAGGTCGGGTCGACCATTCGGTTGATCATTCGCAGGGTGGTCGTCTTGCCGCAACCGGAAGATCCCACGAGGACGGTCACGCCGCCTTCTGGCATCTCCAGGGAGAGGTCGTGGACCGCTGTGGTGCCGTTCGGGAAGCGCTTGTGGACCGCGTCGAACTGGATCATGAGGTGTCCCTTGCCCGGCTGCATATCGTCATGCAGAGTTCTCTGTATCTGAATAGGTTGTCAACGGTTCGGTGTTAATCGCCGGTTACTTATGGCCGTCAGGCAAGATCCAACGTCCGGATTGAGGGGAGTTCGCGCTCTATGTCGTCTCGGGATGTGGACGCACCGGTTGCGGTGACCACCGGCCTCGTGGTGCTGGACGGTTGCAGCACCGGCGTCGACGACGTCGTACGGCTCGCCGACGGGACCGCACGGCCGGTCGCGGGTACCGAGGCGATGAAACGCGTCGAGGAATCCTGGGACGCCGCCCGGCGGATCGCCGCGACCGGGCGGGTGTACGGCCGCTCCACCGGGGTCGGCGCCAACCGGAACGAGGACGTGCCGACCGAGGCGGCGGCCGAGCACGGACTGCGCCTGCTGCGCAGCCACGCCGGCGCCATCGGCGAGGAACTGCCCGCCCGGCAGGTCAGGGCGATGCTCGCGGTCCGCGCGAACCAGCTCCTGGCGGGCGGCGCGGGCCTGCGGCCCACCGTCGTCACGGCGCTGTGCGAGGCGCTGGAGGCCGGGGCGTACCCCGTCGTGAACGAGTTCGGCTCGGTGGGGACCGGGGACATCGCGGCGCTGGCGCAGCTGGGGTTGGCGCTGGCCGGGGAGCACCCCTGGCGGGGCGCGGACGCGTCGACCGGTGTGCGCGCGGTCGTGGGCGCCGGTGCCTCGGGGAGCGTCGGCGGAGGCGTGCTCGGCGGCGCCATCGCGGGCTCGGCCACGGGCGCGGTCGCCGGTTCGCCGGAGTCCGTGGGTGCGCCCGAGCCCCAGCCGCTCGACAACAACGACGCCCTCGCGCTGATCAGCAGCAACGCCCTCACCCTCGGCCAGGCGGCCCTCGCGCTGCACGAACTGCGCGGGCTCATCGGGGCCACGCAGGTCGTCGCCGCGCTGTCGCTGGTCGCGGTGGACGGCTCGTACGAGGCGTACGCGGCACCCGTGCACGCCGCGCGTCCGCACCGCGGTTCGAGTGAAGTGGCCCGCCGCATGCGGCAGTTGATCGGCGCGGCCGACCACCCGACGCCGCCGCTCGGCCGGATCCAGGACCCGTACGGATTCCGGTGCCTGCCGCAGATCCATGGGCCCGCGCACGACGCGGCCGACGCACTGGAGGAGGTCCTCGCCGTCGAGATCAACGCGGCCGCCGAGAACCCGCTGATCTGTGCCGAGGACATGGCCGCCTACCACCACGGCGGCTTCTACCAGGCCCAACTCGCCCTCGCGCTCGACCACTTCAGGCTCTCCCTCACCCAGGTGGCCCGGCTGTCGACCTCCCGCCTGTCGACCCTCAACGAACCCGGCTACACCCGGCTGCGGCCCTTCCTCGCCGACCACGAGGCCGCCTCCTCCGGCGTGATGATCCTGGAGTACGCCGCCGGGGCCGCCCTCGGTGATCTGCGGGCCTTCTCCGCGCCCGCCTCGCTCGGCCACGCTGTACTCTCCCGGGGCGTCGAGGAGCAGGCCAGCTTCGCCTCGCTCGCCGCCCGTCAGACACTGCGCGCGTGCGACGCGTACCGGCTCGTGGTGGGCTGTGAACTCGTCGCCGCGGTACGGGCGTTGCGCCAGCGCGAGCTGCGGCCCGATCCGGAGCTGCCGGTGGCGCGGGCGCTGGAACTCGCCGAGTCGGTGCTCGACGCGGACCCGACCGACCGGCCGCTGACGGACGACGTGACGGCGGCGGCCGCGCTGCTCGACCGGTTCACGGACATCTGGAGGGGGAGCACGGCATGAGCGTGGACGGGAACATGAGCGTGAATATGGGCATGGACAGTGACATGGACACGAGCATGGAACCGGGCCTGGCCGTCGAGGCGGGCGCGGGCGACGGGAGCGCGGGCGTGACGGACGGTCCGGCCGGGCGTCTGCAGACGCTCTTCGAGGGCCACCGGCTCACCCCCACACAGCGGCGCATCGCGCACAGCATGGTGCGGCGGGCCGCCGACGTGCCGTTCCTGTCGAGCGTGGAGCTCGCGGAGCTGGCCGGGGTCAGCCAGCCGTCCGTCACCCGGTTCGCCGTGGCCCTCGGCTTCGACGGCTATCCGGCGCTCCGCAAGCACCTGCGCGAGGTCACGCCCGCCGAACCCGCGGCGGACACCGGCTCGTACAACGAGTACCAGCAGGCCGTCGAGGCCGAGATCGAGAACCTGCGCCATCTCGCCTCCGTGCTCGCGGACCCGCGTCCCGTGGAGCGCGCCGGGCGGCTGCTCGCCGCCTCACGGCCGCTGCCGGTGCTCGGACTGCGGGCGGCCGCGTCCCAGGCGTACGGCTTCGCGTACTTCGCCGCCAAGGTCCATCCGGACGTACGGCTGCTGCACGAGGGCGGCACCATGGTCCACGACCGGATCGACTCCGCCGTACGGGCCGGGGCCACGACCCTGCTCTGCTTCGCCCTGCCCCGGCACCCGCGGGAGGTCGTGGACACGCTGGCCTACGCGAAAGAGGCCGGGCTGACCGTCGTCACCGTGGCGGACTCGGCGTTCGCGCCGGTCGCCAAGGTGTCCGACCTGCTGCTTCCCGCCGCCGTCGGGACCGGGCTCGCCTTCGACACGGCGTGCGCGCCGATGCTGCTCGGGCGGGTACTGCTGGAGGCGATGTGCGACGGGCTGCCCCAGGCGCAGGCACGCCTGGAGGAGTTCGACACGCGGGCCGCCGCACGGGGCCTGTTCGTCGAGTAGCGGTACAGCGGCGCCTTTTTTGGTCCGCTCTCAGACGTGTCTCACTTTTGCTCGCTAGCCTGCGTGCCCAAATGAGGCGTCGTCGAGTCGGTGAGGAGCGGATCGTGACGCGCGGAGGGCAGGGACTGGCGAGGGTGGCCGTCGTCGTACGGGCCGGGGCGGCGCCGTTGTGGTGGCTCGGGGTGATCTCGGCGGGTGTGGGTGCGCTGGTGCCCGGGATCACCGGGCGGCGGATCGGGGTGATGGCGGGAGCCGCGCTCTTCCTGATCACCGCGGCCGTGGTGGCCCTGGTACGGCACAGGCGGTACGTGGCCCTGGTGGGCGGGGCAGCCCGGGCCGGGAAGCACGACGTGCTCCAGGACCGGGCCGTGACGGTACGGAACTGGCGGCGCGGGCACCGGTGGTGGCTGCTGCTCGCCCTCGCGGGAGCACTGGGCTCGGCGTTCGCCGTACCCGCGGCCGGCGGGCTGCTGCTCGCCGGAGCCGGGACGGGCCTTCGCCTCAAGGCGGCCCGGATCGGCCGGCTCGAACGGGCGGCCGAGTCGCTCGTCTGGGTCCGCGTCGACTGGCTCGGGCGCGGCGCCGGAGTTCCGGCGGGCAAGCAGGTCAAGGGCTATCGCGCCACGGGGATCGCCGCGGGCGACGCCGCGCCCGGTGGGGCGCGGCGTCGGGGTGACGTGCTCGTCTAGGCGGCGTGCTTCCAGGGGTTCGGGCCGGGCGGGTGCCGGGGCCCGGCAGGTGTTCGGGCCCCGGGGCGGAGTCAGACCTCCAGGTCCGCCTCGATCTTCTTCAACTGGTGCCTTGCCATCGCGAGGTTGGAGCGCTTGGCGTCGAGGACCAGGTACAGGAAGAGCCCGTTGCCGCCGCGGCCCTTGATCAGCCGCAGCAGGTGGTACTGGTCGGACAGCGTGATCAGGATGTCCTCGATCTCGCCCTTGAGGCCCAGGTGCTCCATGGTGCGGATCTTGGCGCGTACGACGTCGGTGTTGCCGGCCGCCGCGACCGTGAGGTCGAAGCCCTTGCTGCCGCCGATCGTGCCGAGCGCCATGCCGCTGGTGTAGTCGACGAGAGCGGCTCCGGTCGCGCCCTCGATGGAGGCAAGGGCCTCTTTCAGAGCGGTTTCGGTGTTGGTCATGGTCGTGCCCGTCCTTTCGGTTCGGTGAGTTCGGACCGGTGGGTTCGGTCCGGTGGATCCGTGCTCAACGGCTCTTGCCGGTCGGCTCGGTGGTGGTGCGCGCGATGCGCGCGGTTCGGGTGCGGGGCGCGGTGGGCTTCGAGGGGGCCCGCGCGGCCGGTGTCGGCCGGCTCTCGACCGCCGCCTCGACGAGCTCCCCGATCCGGGCACCGGAGCGGCGCCCTTCGAGGTGCAGCCGGCCGACGTTCGCCCGGTCGCCGGCCAGCAGCGTCAGCACGGCGGAGGGTCCCGCCGCGTAGGTCGCCAGATAACCGTGCTCGCCGTGCAGCAGCAGTTCGCGGAAATCGCCCCGTCCGGTCGCGTCCGCCATACGCAGGGCGACTCCCAGCGCGGCGGCGGTGAGCGCGGCGAGCCCCTCGGGCTCCACGCCCGGGGTGTCCTGGGCCAGCACGAGGCCGTCGACGCTGGCCGCGAGGGCACCCGTCAGCTGGGGCACTCGGGCCCGCAACCGGTGCAGTTCGTCGAGGACTTCGGCCTCGGCCGCCATCAGTTGTCTCCTCTCGGCACGCTGTCGGAGCGCGCGGATCACAAGGCCTCCAAGGCGTCTCTGAGCCGGCGCAGCAGAGCGACGTCGGGATCGGCCGACGCCTGCGCCGCCTCCGCGGCCTGCGCGACCACCGTGGAGACGGGGGACAGGGGGGTTACGGGCGTTTCCGGCGCCCGGGATCCGTCCGGTCCGGACGGGACGGGCCCGGATTCGGCCGGCCCGGACCGGTCCGGGCCGGACGCGATGGATCCGGACGGGGCCGGCCCCGACACGATCGTCGGCGATCGCGTCGTCACGATTCCGGCGGCCGCGAGCCGTCGGAGGTCGACCAGGGTGTGGAACCCCGGACGGCCGAGCACCAGCGAGATGTCCGACGCCGTGCGCTCACCGTCCACCTGGTCGAGGACCGTGCGCTGACGCGGGGGAAGGACCGAGTCGACGGCACGGCCGGTCCGTACGAGCGGCCCGGTGTCCGTGCCCGGCTCCGGCCAGATGCGGTGCAGCAGCTCGCGACGCCGCAGCGTCTCCCGCTCCACCGCGTCCACGGAGACCGGCCGTACGGGACCGATCCAGTGCGCGACCCCGTAACGGAAGCGCGCCGGACCGCTGCTCGGGCCGAGTGTGAAGAACGCCGCGTCGTACAGCGCTCCCAGGTGGCACAGCTCAAGGGCGCCCGCCGTCAGTCGCCCGCTGTCCACCAGGAACCGTCCGACCCGCCGCTCGGCCCCCGCCTCCGAGACCGCCTCCCACCAGCCGTCCGAGCCCAGCGCGCCGCGGGTGGTGAGCAGCACGTCGAGCCCGGGTGTCGCGGGGCTCTCGGCGTGCACCACCTGGCCCTCGACCAGATACAGCACACCGCGTTCCCGCGTCAGGACGCCGGTGGCGCGCTCCTCGGCGAGACGGCTGAGCATCGGGCTGAGCGTGGACGGGACGCCGGACCGCGGTTCCGCGCGGTTCTGTGGGCCGCGGTCCGGGGAGGTACGGTCCGCCGCGACGTGGTCCGTCCCGACGGGATCCGCCGTGTCGCCGTCGGCCATGTCGTCGTCGGCTCTGTCGCGGCCGGGCAGCGGGCGTGCCTCCATCGTGGTCACCCCACCACCAGCCGTTCCGCCATCTCGCCCAGACGTATGCGGGCCAGCGCGAGATTGCCGTCCGAACGACCCAGCCACAGATGCAGGAACACACTGCTGTCGAATGTCGTACGGACGAAGCGCAGGACGTGGTAGCTGTCCTTGTTGCAGATGATGAGATCTTCGACCGGCGGCTGCCCGCCGGACCAGTCGGCTCCTTCCTCGGGGGCGAAGGCCTTGTGCTCCGCGGCCAGACGGGCGAGTTCCGCCGCCTCGGCCGCGGTGGCCTCGTGGTCTCCGTTGGGTGAGTCCCCGACCGTGCCAAGAGCCAGTCCGCTGGTCCAGTCGACCACCGAGGCTCCCCGGGCTCCGGGCAGTCTCATGGCCTCCAGCAGGCACTCGTCGATTCCGGGCACGGTGCTTCCCTCCCGCCCGTTGTGGTTCGGCTGAGTGACGCCGAAACTACGCAACGTATGCGCGAGGAGTGATGGTTCTGGCATTTTCCTGTGGAACATGCCAGCCGCTGGCTAGAGTGTGTGGATTTTGCCTCTCAGTCCTCGTTCCTTACACGCAACACCACCTTGTTCAGTGCCCACAGGCCCACCCCGACGGCCAGCAGCACTCCGGCGCGGATGTAAACGTCCGCGGGCCGGTCGGCCAGCGGGCCGGCGAGGATCAGGGCGGTGAGGGCGCCGAGCACCGGAAGCACGGTCGGCGTACGGAAATGGTGGTGATCGACGGGGTCGCGGCGCAGTACGAGCACCGCGATGTTGACCACCGCGAACACGCACAGGAGCAGGAACGACGTCGTGTCGCCCAGGCCCTCGATCTCGCCCGTGGAGACCAGCCCGATCGCGAGCACCGTCACGAAGGCGATGCCGACCACGGGTGTGCGACGCGTGGGCAGGACACGGGCCATGCCGCGCGGCAGGATGCGTTCGTTGGCCATGCCGTAACACAGGCGCGAGGCCATCATGATGTTGATCAGCGCGGAGTTGGTGACGGCGAACAGGGCGATGAGCGCGAAGAGTTTGTGCGGGAAGTCGACACCGCCCGCCTTCACGACCTCCAGCAGCGGGCCGCTCGAACCCTCCAGCACCTTGTGGTCGACCAGGAGCGACGAGACCAGCGCCACGAGTACGTAGATCGTGCCCGTGACCGCCACACCGATGAAGATCGCCCGTGGGAAGGTGCGGGCGGGATCCTTCGTCTCCTCGGCCATGTTCACCGAGTCCTCGAACCCGACGAACGCGAAGAAGCCCAGCGCCGTCGCGCCCAACACCCCTGTCATCAGGGCGTATCCGGTGCCGCCGGCCTCGAACTCGCCCAGCCGGGACGGCTCCCCGTCGCCGTTCAGCACGGCCCACGCGCCGATCGCGAGGATGATCACCAGGCCCGTCAGCTCGACCAGCGTCAGCACCACGTTCGTCTTCACCGACTCCGACACGCCCCGCAGGTTCAGGGCTGCCAGCAGCAGGATGAAGCAGATCGCTATCAGCGTCGGCGGCAGCGCGTCGCCCGTCAGCTCCGACAGGTAGTCGCCGCTGAACGCCCGGGCCGCCGCGCTCGCCGACGACAGGCCCGAGCACATCACCATGAACGCGACGATGAAGGTCAGGAAGGGGACCTTGAACGCCTTCTGTGTGTAGAGCGCCGCTCCGGCCGCCTTCGGATACTTGCCGACCAGCTCGACGTACGACGCGGCCGTCAGGATCGCCACGACGAAGCCGATGGCGAACGGCAGCCACAGCGCCCCGCCGACCTTCCCGGCGACCTTGCCGGTGGTGGCGTAGATGCCGGTCCCGAGGATGTCGCCGATCACGAAGAGGATCAGCAGCTTGGGACCGAGGACCCGCTTGAGCCCCGGCTCCTCGGCGGGCGCCGGTGTGCCCGCGGTGGTTTCTGCGGTGGACAAGAGAACCTCCCCCGATCGGTGATCCGTCCGGGGACGTCTTCCCTGTGCCGCGCGGTGGATGCCGGTCGGGCGCCGTCTCGGAGGTTCATCAGAGGGTCGCCCCGGCTCGGGCGCCTCAGAACGTGCCGGTCAGCGACCCCGCGTGCGCCCCTCCCGACTCCGCCACGATCTCGTCGAGCGTCTGCGGCGTCCGGACCACGGCGAACCGCACCCCGCCCGCCCCGTCGGGCCCGAAGCCGTGGATCCCGGGCCGCGCGAGGGAGTTGTACGCGTAGTGGTGCGCGAAGTAGTACGCCCCGGTGTCCAACGCGGCCGCGTAGTCGCCCTGTTCGAGCAACGGCATCGACCGCCCCTCCGCCAGCAGGTCGCCCGCGAAGCACGCGGGACCCGCCACGTCCTGCACCACGTCGGGCCCCGCCTTGGGCCGCCCCTTCGGGTCGTACGCGGCCACCCGCAGCGGCCAGGACTTCGGCGCGTACACCGTGCGGGCCGCCACCTGCACCCCCGCGTGCGTCACCGCGATCGCGCGCCCGCCGGCCGACTTCGCGTACTCGACCCGCGCCAGCACCACCCCGTGCTTGGCGAGCAGCGACCGCCCGAACTCGGTGACCAGCCCGTACCGCCCGTCGAACAGCCCTGGCACCGTCTCCGCGAGCAGCCGCGCGTACTCCTCGTACGTGGGCGTGTGGGTGTCCGAACCGAAGTTCACCGGCAGTCCGCCGCCGATGTCGAGCGTGTCGATCTGCCGCCGCCCGGCCCGCTCGTTGACCTCCTCCGCGAGCCCGTACGTCTCGGTGACCGCGCGTGCCATCAGCTCCAGCGGCATCCCCTGCGAACCGGAGTGCGCGTGCAGCCGGGTCAGCCACGGCCGGTCCAGATACGCCCGCACGACCCACTCGCGCGCCCCTTCGTCCCGCAGCGCCACCCCGAACTTCGAGGTCGCCGTCGCCGTCGACAGCGCCCCGATCGAACCCCCGCCGACCTGCGGATTCACCCGGATCCCGATGGGGGAGCGGGTCGAGGCCGAACGCACGAGGGCGTCGAGGCGGTCCAGCTCCTGCGGGTTGTCCGCGTTGACCGCGATGCCCAGGGCGAGTGCCTCCCGCAGCTCCGCCGGCGTCTTGGCGGGCGAGTCGAGGACCGTACGGGCCGGCGGGACCCCGGCCGCGCGGGCGAGGGCCAGCTCGCCCGGGCTCGCGACCTCCGCGCCGATGCCCTCCCGGTGCAGCAGCCGCAGCACGGGCACGAGCGGGGTCGCCTTCACGGCGAACGCGTGCAGCACGGGCGTGCCCGGTGCCGTCACCGCGTCGAAGGCCGCCCGCAGGGCCGCCGCGGAGGCCCGGATGCCGGTGACGTCGAGGAGCCCGATGATGGGGGTCGCGGGACCGACCAGGCCCTGCTCCACGGCCGCGCGAACGGCCTCGTCCCGCCGCGAGCCCCCGCCCACGGCAGGGCCCTGATCCCCGTCCGAACTGCCTCTCGGCTCACTGTCCGGAGTACTTCCGGGCTCACCGACCGCAGTGCCTCCCGGCTTCCCTTCCGGAGCGTACGGAACCGCGTCCAGCTTCTTCGTGGGGTCGTCCGGTTCTTCGCCCGTCGCGTCCGCGTCCCCTGTGCCTGTGTATGCCGCCATACATCCAGCCAAACATCCACGCCGCGCCCGTGCTGGCCCACGAAGGTATTGACTAGTTCTATTCAGGCGATCAGGATGTGAATATCGACTGAATGACCGGCACCACCCGTCCCGGAGCACTCACCAGCCGCCAGGAGGCAGACCATGTCAGGACCCCGCCCCGTCCGAGCACCGCGCGGAACGGAACTGAGCGCCCTGGGATGGCAGCAGGAAGCCGCCCTGCGGATGCTGCAGAACAACCTCGACCCCGAGGTCGCCGAGCACCCCGACAAGCTCGTCGTCTACGGCGGCACCGGCAAGGCCGCCCGCGACTGGCGCTCCTACGACGCCATGGTCCGTACACTGCGGACGCTCAAGCAGGACGAGACGATGCTTGTCCAGTCCGGCAGGCCCGTCGGCGTCATGCAGACCCACGAGTGGGCCCCGCGCGTCCTCATCGCCAACTCCAACCTGGTCGGCGACTGGGCGAACTGGGAGGAGTTCCGCCGCCTGGAGGCCCTCGGCCTCACCATGTACGGGCAGATGACGGCCGGATCCTGGATCTACATCGGCACCCAGGGCATCCTCCAGGGCACCTACGAGACGTTCTCCGCCGTCGCCGCGAAGAAGTTCGGCGGCACGCTCGCGGGCACGATCACCCTCACCGCCGGCCTCGGCGGCATGGGCGGCGCCCAGCCGCTCGCCGTCACCATGAACGACGGCGTCGCGATCTGTATCGACGTCGACCCGCGCGCCATCGAACGCCGCATCGAGCACCGGTACCTCGACGTGAAGGCCGACTCCCTGGAGCATGCCCTCCAGCTCGCCGTCGAGGCCCGCGACGCCCGCCGCCCGCTCTCCATCGGGCTCCTCGGCAACGCCGCCGAACTGCTGCCGCGCATGCTCGCCGAGGGCGCCCCCGTCGACATCGTGACCGACCAGACCTCGGCCCACGACCCGCTGGCCTACCTCCCCGTGGGCGTCGACTTCGACGACATGGCCTCGTACGCCGCGAAGGACCCGGCCGGGTTCACGACCCGTGCCCGTGAGTCCATGGCCCGGCACGTGGAGGCCATGGTCGGCTTCATGGACGCCGGCGCCGAGGTCTTCGACTACGGCAACTCCATCCGCGGTGAGGCCCAACTCGCAGGGTACGAGCGGGCGTTCGCCTTCCCCGGCTTCGTCCCCGCCTACATCCGCCCCCTCTTCTCCGAGGGCAAGGGCCCCTTCCGCTGGGCCGCCCTGTCCGGTGAGGCCTCCGACATCCACAAGACGGACAAGGCGATCCTCGACCTCTTCCCGGAGAACGAGTCGCTGCACCGGTGGATCAAGCTGGCCGGTGAGCGGGTGCACTTCCAGGGGCTGCCGGCCCGGATCTGCTGGCTCGGCTACGGCGAGCGGGACAAGGCAGGCGAGCGGTTCAACGACATGGTGGCGAGCGGCGAGCTGGCGGCCCCGCTGGCCATCGGCCGCGACCACCTCGACTGCGGGTCCGTCGCCTCTCCCTACCGGGAGACCGAGGCCATGCTCGACGGCTCCGACGCGATCGCCGACTGGCCGCTGCTGAACGCCATGGTGAACGTGGCGTCCGGGGCGTCCTGGGTGTCCATCCACCACGGCGGCGGTGTGGGGATGGGGCGGTCCATCCACGCGGGTCAGGTGTCGGTGGCCGACGGGACGAAACTGGCGGGGGAGAAGATCCGGCGCGTGCTGACGAACGACCCCGGGATGGGTGTCATTCGGCATGTGGATGCCGGGTACGACATCGCGGAGTCTGTTGCGGACGAGCGGGGCGTACGGATTCCCATGCGGGAAGGCGAGTCCGCGTGAGCCTGCCGTTCGGTGGGGAGCGGGACTCTTCTTCCCCCACCCCGCCCCTTCCCGAAACCATGGGCTCTGCCCCTGGACCCCGCCGGGGGCTCCGCCCCCGGACCCCCGATCGGCCTGAACGGCCTCGTCCTCAAGCGCCGGACGGGCTGAAGGGTTCCTCCTTCCTTGAGATGTGGCGGCAGTTGCAGCCCATCGGGCGGCACCCCGATTCCGGTGGGTACCGGCGGTTCGCCTGGACCGGGGCCGATCGGGACTGCCGGGAGTGGTTCGAGGCGCAGGCCCGGGGGCGGGGGCTGACCTATGAACTGGACCGGAACGGGAACCAGTGGGCCTGGCTCGGGGATCCCTCGGCTGGGGACGCCGTGGTCACCGGGTCCCACCTGGACTCCGTACCGGACGGCGGTGCTTTCGACGGCCCCCTCGGTGTCGTGTCGTCCTTCGCCGCGCTGGATGAACTGCGCAGCAGGAACGCGGAGTTCGCCAAGCCGCTCGCCATCGTGAACTTCGGTGACGAGGAGGGGGCCCGGTTCGGGCTGGCCTGTGTGGGGTCCCGGCTCGCGGCCGGGGAGCTCACCGTCGAGCAGGCGCGGCGGCTCCGGGACGGTGACGGCGTCAGCCTGCCGCAGGCGATGGAGGCCGCAGGCTTCGACCCGGACGCCATCGGGGCGGATCCCGAGCGCCTGGCCCGGATCGGCGCGTTCGTCGAACTGCACGTCGAGCAGGGCCGTGCCCTCGACCTCTCCGGCGACCGGGTCGGCATCGCGAGCGCCATCTGGCCGCACGGGCGGTGGCGGTTCGACTTCCGGGGCGAGGCCAACCACGCGGGGACCACCCGGCTCGTGGACCGCCGCGACCCGATGCTGTCGTACGCCGAGACCGTCCTCGCCGCCCGGCGGGAGGCAGCGCTTGCGGGTGCCGTGGCGACCTTCGGCAAGATCTCGGTCGAGCCCAACGGCGTCAACGCCATCCCGTCCCTCGTGCGCGGCTGGCTCGACTCCCGTGCCGCCGACCAGGCGACCCTCGACACGGTCGTGAGCGGCATCGAGAAGGCGGCCCGCGAGTACGCCGACGAACACGGGGTCCAACTGGACGTCGTACGGGAGTCGTTCACCCCCGTCGTCGAGTTCGAGCACGCCCTGCGGGACGAGATCGCCCGCATCCTGGGCAGGGAGAAGGAAGCGGACCTCAAGGTCCCCGTCCTCGGAACGGGCGCGGGACACGACGCCGGGATCCTCTCCGGAACCATCCCCACCGCCATGCTGTTCGTACGCAACCCCACGGGCGTCTCGCACTCGCCGGCCGAGTACGCCGCCGAGGACGACTGCGTGGCCGGGGTGACCGCACTCGCCGACGTACTGGAAGGGCTGGCCTGCACGTGAGCGCGCGAGGCACGACCTACTGGCTGGAGCACGCCTGGCTCGACTCCTTCGTCGAGCCGGGCGTGGCCCTGGACGTGGACTCGGAGGGGCGGATCGCCGCCGTCCGCACGGGCGTCGACGCCCCGCCCCCGGGCGCCGAGATCCTGCGAGGCTTGACCCTTCCCGGGCTCGCCAACGCCCACAGCCACGCCTTCCACCGCGCCCTGCGCGGCACCGTCCAGGTCGGCTCCGGCACCTTCTGGACCTGGCGCGAGATCATGTACTCCTTCGCGGACCGGCTGACCCCGGAGACGTACCACGCGCTCGCCCGCGCGGTGTACGCCGAGATGGCCCTCGCCGGAGTCACGGCCGTCGGTGAGTTCCACTACGTCCACCACGCGCCGGGCGGCACCCCGTACGCCGACCCGAACGCCATGGGCGAAGCCCTCATCGAGGCGGCTGCCGAGGCGGGCATCCGGATCACCCTCCTCGACACCGCCTACCTCGCCTCCGGCCTCCTCAACAAGCGCAGCGGGCAGCCCCCGAACCGGCACCAGCTCCGCTTCTCCGACGGCACCGCGGAGGCCTGGGCGACACGCTGTTCAGTTCTCAAGGACCGGGATCACGCACGGATCGGGGCCGCCATCCACTCCGTACGGGCCGTGCCCGCGGGGCAGTTGGCGACGGTGGCGCGGTGGGCCGAGGAGCGGCGGGCGCCACTCCATGTGCACCTGTCCGAGCAGACGGCGGAGAACGACGCCTGCCTGGAGGCGCACGGCTGCACGCCGACCCGCCTGCTCGCCGACCACGGGGTGCTCGGCCCGCGCACGACGGGCGTCCACAACACCCACCTCACCGACGCGGACATCGCGCTGCTCGGCGGCTCCACGACCGGCACCTGCATGTGCCCGACCACTGAGCGCGACCTCGCCGACGGCATCGGACCGGCCGTCGCGCTCCAGCGGGCGGGCTCGCCGCTCTCCCTCGGCTCCGACAGCCACGCCGTCATCGACCTGCTCGAAGAGGCGCGCGCCATGGAGCTGAACGAGCGCCTGCGCACCCGCACCCGTGGCCACTGGACGGCGGCGGCGCTTCTTCGCGCAGCCTCCGCGGACGGTCACGCGGCCCTGGGCTGGGACGACGCGGGCACGCTCGAACCCGGCGCGCTCGCCGACTTCACGACGATCGCGCTCGACTCGGTCAGAACAGCGGGGCCGGTGCCACGGCTCGGCGCCGAGACGGCCGTATTCGCGGCGACCGCGGCGGACGTGCGCCATACGGTCGTGGGCGGCCGGCACGTCGTACGCGACGGGGCCCATGCCCTCGTGCCGAACGTGCCGCAGGCCCTGGCCGACGCCGTCGAAGCCCTGCGCGCCTGATCCTCGCGCCCAGCCCGAGCCCGAGCCCCGACAAGGACGCCATGAGTACTGCGAACGGCACGACGAACGGCACTACGACCGTCATCACCAACATCGCCAGTCTGGTCACCAACGATCCCTCCCTCGGTGACGGGTCTCCCCTCGGTCTGATCCAGGACGCGGCCGTCGTCATCGACGGCGACCGCATCGCGTGGACCGGTGATTCAAGAGAAGCACCCGCCACTGACAATCGGGTCGACGCCGGTGGCCGCGCGGTGATCCCGGGCTTCGTCGACTCCCACTCGCACCTCGTCTTCGCGGGCGACCGCACCCAGGAGTTCAACGCCCGGATGTCCGGCCGGGCCTACAGCGCCGGCGGCATCCGTACGACCGTCGCCGCCACCCGGGCGGCGAGCGACGAGGAACTGGAACGCAACCTCACGCACTACCTCGCCGAGGCCCTGCGCCAGGGCACGACCACGTTCGAGACGAAGTCCGGCTACGGGCTGACGGTCGAGGACGAGGCCAGGGCCCTGCGCATCGCGTCCGCGCACACCGACGAGGTCACCTACCTCGGCGCCCACATCGTCTCCCCGGACTTCGCCGACGACCCCGCCGCGTACGTCGCGCTCGTCACCGGCGAGATGCTCGACGCCTGTGCCCCGTACGCCCGTTGGGTCGACGTCTTCTGCGAGAAGGGCGCCTTCGACGGCGACCAGGCCCGCGCGATCCTCACGGCCGGCAAGGCGAAGGGCCTGCACCCGCGCGTCCACGCCAACCAGCTCTCGTACGGCCCCGGAGTGCAGTTGGCCGTGGAGCTGGACGCCGCCAGCGCCGACCACTGCACCCACCTGACCGACGCCGATGTGGACGCCCTCGCGAGCGGCGACACGGTGGCGACCCTGCTCCCCGGCGCGGAGTTCTCCACCCGTGCCGAGTGGCCGGACGCCCGCCGCCTCCTCGACGCGGGTGCCACCGTCGCCCTCTCCACCGACTGCAACCCGGGCTCGTCCTTCACGTCCTCCGTGCCCTTCTGCATCGCCCTGGCCGTACGGGACATGCGCATGACCCCGGACGAGGCGCTGTGGTCGGCCACCGCGGGCGGAGCCCGAGCCCTGCGTCGCACGGACGTCGGCCGCCTCACCCCGGGCGCGTACGCCGACCTCGCGCTCCTCGACGCCCCGAGCCACGTCCACCTGGCGTACCGGCCGGGGGTACCGCTGGTCGACCAGGTGTGGCGGCGGGGCGTGCGCGTGGCCTGAGCGGGCCCCCGGGCGGGCCGATCACTCAGCCCGCCTTGGCCCGCGCCCCGTACATCAGCCGCCGCAGTACCGCCTCGGCCGGGCCCCGGCGCCCCGCGCGCTCCAGGGCGTACGCCCCCGCCACCGTGAGCAGCCAGACGCCGAACGCGAAGAGTGCCATGGTCCAGCTGGACAGGTGTTCGCCGAGGCCGAGCCCCCAGGCGGCCAGTGCGGGCGCGAAGAGCAGCGAGTGCGCGAGATAGCAGGACAGGGACCGCTTGCCGACCGCCGACACCGCCGTGACGACCGTGGCGCCAACCCCAACCCCAACCCCAACCCCAACCCCAACACCCGTACCCGCCCCGGCCCTCGCAGCCGTGCCCTGACTCGCGCCCGCCTCCACGCGTGCCCCGCGACCGCTCCACCAACGCACGAAGAGCGCGACGGCCGCGACGTAACCGAGTCCGGCGGCGTTGCCGGTGACGTCCCGGAGCAGGGTGAGCGCGCCCTCCTCGCTCTGTGCGTCGGCCGGTACGTCCAGGGCGCCGACGTGGGCGAGTGCGGCGGGCAGCGCGCCGAGCCAGCCGATCGTGACGCCGATGACGGCTGTGCGGCGCAACAGGGTCCGATGGTTCCCGGGCTCCTCCAGGACGCGGCGGCGGGCCGCCCAGAAGCCGAGCAGGAAGACGACGTATCCGCCGCCGACCAGTGCCAGCGCGGAGGCCAGGAACGTGACGAACAGCCCGGTCTCCAGCCGGGTCCCGGCCGCCGTGAGCCAGTTCCCCTCCTGTGCGGCGTACGCCAGGAAGCCGGGCTCCGCGCCCGCGTCCCCGAGCGTGCCCAACTCGCCCCGGAGCAGGGCCGATACGACGGGCTGGGCCGCGAAGAACACGAGCAGCACGGCACCGACGCAGATCCACCGCTTCAGCGCGCGTTCGCTCCGCCGCAGGAAGACCAGACCGAGTACGAGGCTCAGCACTCCGTAGTAGCCGACGATGTCGCCCGCCATCAGCAGGGTGGAGTGCAGGAGCCCGATGACGATCAGCCACAGACTGCGCCTGCGCAGGATCCCGGCGGCGCCCCGCTCGGAGTTTCCTGCCGCGGTCTGCCGGAGGAAGAGCTGCATCATCCCGTAGCCGAAGAGGAACGCGAAGAGCGGATAGACCCGCAGGTCCAGCACGATGATCATGGTGAACTGCACGGCGTGGTCGAGCCATGAACCGTCCGAGGGCTGCCAGCCCGAGGGGCCGCGCCGGGCCGCCCAGAGGTGGAAGGCGGTGTTGGACAGCACGATGAGCAACAGCATGATCCCGCGTGCGAGGTCGGGTGCGAGCGCCCGTTCCTCGGCCCGCACGCCCCCGCGCCGCACCGGCGTCTCTTCGCTCGTGGTCGTCATGCCCTCAAGTTAGGAAGGGCGTGACCCGGGCGATATCGGTCGGCGGTCCAGCGACGTACGACCAAGGGATGAGACTGAGTCTGGGGACCGCGACCAAAGTCGCCGCGGAACGTCCCGTCGCTGCGAAACGCCCTCGGCCAGGCCCCGGCGAGCAACCCCGGCCCGGCGCCCGCCCAGATGCTCAGGCCGGCCCCGCCCCCGCCCGCCACAGCTGCTCCGGCCGCCCCGTGTCCGGGGCCAGGTCCAGGCCGTCGTCGCCGTACGGAGTCAGCGTGTGGTCCGGGGCGACGGCCGGGCGGACGGCGCCGTCGGCGGACACCGCGAACCGCAGGTTCACGGCGTTGCGGCCGCCGAGCGAGTCGCACTCCCAGATGCCCACGCCGTCGTCGGTCGCGCCGCGGCTGTCCAGACAGAAGTCGGGGTCCGCGTACGACTGCAGCGCGCCCCGGTCGGTGTCGACGCGCCAGCGCTGGGTGCCGGACGAGGAACAGGGGGCCGTGACGACGTCCGTGCCCTTCTCCATGTCGCCGTCCAGGATGTCCAGACAGCGGCCGGTGGAGCGGTTCACGACCTGGGCGTAACCGCCGTTCGGAGGCGGCGCCGGGGCGGACGCCGGGTGGGACGGGCTCGGGGACGCCGGCTTCGACGGGCGCGAACTCCTCGTCGGGGACGGGGAATCGGTGCCGCCCGTGGGGGAGGCGGACGGTGCCGTCGGGACCGTGGCCGTCACCGTGACGGCCGGCGGAGGCACCACGGTCCCCGCGCTTCCCGCCGTGTCGGACGCTGAGCCGCCCGAGAAGAGGAGGAAGAACAGCAGCGGGGCCAGGGCGACCCCGAGCGCCGCGGAGGCCAGCACGAGGCGGCGGGAGGGCGGCCAGGCCCTCAGGGAACCCCAAGTGGCCGACTCCGTCCGCACGGTGGCGCGCGAGCGGGCCACCGCGCCCGTGCCGTACGCCGTGCCGCCCCACGGCAGCAGGCCCTCGGCCAGGCCCGTGTGCGGGTCGTCCCGCAGCGCGGACAACTCCTCGTACGCGGTGGCGCAGTGCGCGCACTCGGCCATGTGGGCGCGCAGATCCGTGCTGTGGCGGGGGCTGTCGGGGCGTACCGACTCCTCGATCAGGCGGCGGAAGTCCTGGCAGCGCGGATCGCCGGAGGCGGCGAGATGGCTCTTCAGGAAGGACGCGCGCAGGGCCTGGACCGCCGGCTCCGTCCCGTACGTCACGTCCTCGCGGGTGAGTCCCAGCAGGCCCGCCGTGTTCTCCTCGGGCTCCCGCTCCACGATCCCGTACCAGGCGAGGCCCTGGACCCGGGAGGGGAGCGACCGGAACGCGTCGAGCAGCGGCGGCGTCGGGCCCTCGGGACCGGCCGTGCGCAGCCGCGCGAGCAGTCCGGGGTCGAGCCGGCCGGCCCGTTCGTCCCCGGCCCAGGTGACGGCCACCCGCCCCGCCAGCAGCAGGAGTTGGTGCCGCCAGGGGCCGCCCGGGTCGGAGCCGCGCGCGGTCTCCTGGGCCGCCAGGGCGAACGCCCGGTCCGTCAGCTGCCGCGCCGCGGAGTCGACGGTGGTGCACAGGCGGGCGTACGCGAGGACCGCCGGCCGATGGCGCACGCGCAGTTCGCGCAGTGCCGCGTACGCGGTCCTGGTGTCCGCGCGCAGCAGCTCGGTGAGCCGCGCGTCGGCAGCGCCCGCGTGCACGCCACCCCCGCCTTCGCCCCGGCTCCCGGCGTCATCGCCGGTCCCCTGCCCCTCGCCCCGAACCATGCACGTGCCTCCCTGCGCCTCCGCGCCTCACCCGCCGGACAACTGACATACCAGCCAGTTTGGCGGGTGACCATAGTGATGGAAGGCGACCAGTGAGGAAAGGGGTTCCCGCGGGTAACTCGGGGACCGCGAGGGCCTGAACCCGGGCGATCCGAGGGCCTGGACCCGAGCGGCCAGAGGGCACGGACCCGCGCGATCCGCCGCCCGGAAACCGCATGCCCCGCGGACCGGAAGCCGCGTCCCCCCTGGACAACGCACTCGGGGCCGGGCCGGATCATCCGGCCCGGCCCCGAGCGCACATCTACGCGCCCTGTGTGCCGGTACGACCTCACACCCTCTGCGGTGGTGCGGTGGTGCGGTGGTCGCGGCGAGGGCGACCGTCACTCCTCGACGGTCAGGCCCCTGCGCAGCCGTACCAGCGTCCGCGAGAGCAGTCGCGAGACGTGCATCTGCGAGATGCCCAGTTCGTCACCGATCTCGGACTGGGTCATGTTGGCGACGAACCGCAGGGACAGGATCTGCCGGTCGCGCGGCGGGAGTTCGGCGATCAGCGGCTTCAACGACTCGACGTACTCGATGCCTTCGAGCCCGTGGTCCTCGTAGCCGATCCGGTCCGCCAGCGCGCCCTCGGAGTCGTCCTCCTCGGGCTGGGCGTCGAGCGAGCTGGCCGTGTAGGCGTTGGACGCCGCCATGCCCTCGACGACCTCGTCGTTCGACAGCCCCAGACGCTCCGCCAGCTCTCCCACCGTCGGAGCGCGGTCCAGTTGCTGCGCGAGTTCGTCGCCCGCCTTGGCCAGGTCGAGGCGGAGTTCCTGCAGTCGGCGGGGTACCCGCACGGACCATGAGGTGTCGCGGAAGAAGCGCTTGATCTCGCCGACGATGGTCGGCATCGCGAAGGTCGGGAACTCGACGCCACGGCTGAGCTCGAACCGGTCGATCGCCTTGATCAGGCCGATCGTGCCGACCTGGATGATGTCCTCCATCGGCTCACTGCGGGAGCGGAACCGGGAGGCGGCGAACTTCACCAGGGCGAGATTGAGTTCGACCAGGGTGTTGCGTACGTACGAGTAGTCGTACGTACCTTCTTCCAGCGACTCCAGCCGCTCGAAGAGGGTCTTGGACAGGGCCCGTGCGTCCACTGGCCCGACCTCGTCAAAAGGCGGGATCTCCGGAAGTCCGGCGAGGCCGACGTTCTCGTCGGCGGACTCGTCTTCCAGTCGTTCCAGAGGGGGTGTCGACGTCGCCCTCTGGGACTGCGATGCGTCGAGCCGGGGTGACATGGTGTCCTCCATCGTTCTCGGCATATGGCTGCCGATGCCAATACGTGCACTGCGGTGTGCGGCGCCTCCAAAGCCGGCCGTGTCGAAAACTGTCTCTACTAGCCCTACCCGCTTTCGCGACTCTCTCGCAAGTGTGTTTCATAGTGAAATGTCCGTTTCTTGGCGGTTGTTCGGGTGTTGAAGAGTGCAGGGAAGGCGTAGGGTTCGAGGGCGTATCAACAGCCACGACGGTCGGAAGAGAGACACGGCATGGACCGCGGGACGGTCGGCAGCGCACAGTCGGGCCGGCTTCTGGTCGAGGTGCGGGAAGAGGGCGCCAGCGCCGTCGTGACCCCGGCCGGTGAGTTGGATCACCATACGGCGGATCTACTGCGCGAACCGATCGAGGATTGCCTCGACCGCGGGTTCGCGCGGCTCGTCGTGGACTGCTCCCGGCTGGAGTTCTGCGACTCCACGGGGCTGAACGTACTGCTCGGCGCCCGGCTGAAGGCCGAGGCCGCGGGCGGCGGGGTCCATCTGGCGGGCATGCTGCCGGTGGTGTCCCGGGTCTTCGAGATCACCGGGGCGGAAGCCGTCTTCACCCTCCACGACACGCTCGAAGAGGCTCTGAGCGATCCCGGATCCAACGGGTCCGAGGCCGGAAAACCTGAGCCCGACCCGGGCGACTAGTCGCCGCGAGGCGCTCCTCTGAGGCAAAGTTATGCCTCGGTTGTGTCCGTGTGATCAGCGCGTTACCAGAGTCACAGCATCCATGCCGAATAAGTGGGTGTTCTGACGGTTCGGTCGGGCAGGAGACACCCTGAATATGTCAACAGACCGAACGGCAAGCGCGCGGCAGTCACCGGACGACTCCCGGATCCAGAGTGTCCCTGAGCTTTCCGAATGTCCTGAATGTGCTGAGTACTGAGTCTTGAATCGTGAACTGGTGAATCGGTGAGGTGAAGCGCTGATGAGCACCACCCGGCCTTACCCGCCGGGCGACCGCGGCCCGGAACCGGGTGACGGCGGCGCTTCCGGGTCGCCTCCGGGCGGCACGCCCGTCGTGCGTCGGGCCCGTCGGCTGAACTTCGACGGCGCGAGCGGGGTCGTCCCGCTCGCCCGCGACTTCGCCCGCCAGGCGTTGTACGAGTGGGGCTGGCTGCCCGCGGCCACCGCCGACCAGCGGGCCGCGGCCGAGGACGTTCTGCTGGTCGTCTCCGAGTTGGTCACGAACGCCTGTCTGCACGCCGAGGGCCCGGACGAGCTCTCGATCGCCTGCGAGAACAAGGTGCTCCGTGTCGAGGTCTCCGACCGGGGGTCGGGTCAGCCCGCCCCGCGCACGCCGCACCGGGCCGGCCGGCCCGGTGGCCACGGGATGTTCATCGTGCAGCGGCTGTGCCTGGACTGGGGCGTGATCCGTTCGGCCGGGGTCGCGGGCAAGACGGTCTGGGCGGAGCTCGGGGCGCCGGCGTAGCCGTTCCGCCGGGTTTGGCGTTGCCGGCCGGGTGCGTGCCCTGTGCGGGTGCGCCGTGGCTTGTCGCGCCCCGCGGTCAAGCCGCACATGTCACCGCCCCGCGCCTCTTCGGGGCGCCTGTGTCCAGGTCCCTCCGGGGGTTACCCGTGGTTCAGGCTTTTCCCCTTCCCTCACTTGATGCGCGTCGGATCCCCACGGATCCGGCGCGCACTTTGTCTTCCCTCGGCAAGGCCCCGGGCGTACCTTGACGGCCGATCTGATGTGCCGTCAGGAACGCCATCAGGAAAGCCTTCAGGAACGAGGGGACCGTGTCATACCGGATGTACCCGAAACGAACCGCCGCGCTCGCGTCCGCCGCGGCCCTGGCCGGCTCGGCGGTGCTGATGGCCGCCCCCGCTGCCCGGGCCGACGTGGTGGACGTCAACTACCAGTGCAAGACACCCATCGGTGACAAGTCGGCCGTCTCGCCCATCGACATCAAGGGCGTCAAGAGCGGCAGCGGCTACCAGATCACGATGACCTTCGAGAAGGGCGTCTCGTCCAGCCCCGTGGACCTGGGCAAGGGCGCGATGAACCCGAGCGCGGTCATCAAACTGGGCGGCGCCGACACCGGCACCCTGGCGGTCAAGGGGCCCGCCAACCCGGAGACCGTGCCCGCCAACACCCCGATCAAGATCACCGACCTCACGGGTACGTACACCCCGAAGAAGACCGGCAAGGTCACCTTCACGCCGGGTGTGCTGACCATCAAGGCCCTCGGTACGACGACCACGTGCACGCCCTCCAACGCGCCGAAGGTCTCGCTGACCCTGGACGTCACCGCGGCCGGCGGCGGCACGACGGGCACGACCGGGACGACGGGCTCCTCGCAGGACGCCCCCGCGGGCGGCGAGGAACTCCCGCAGACCGGCCCCGAGGACTCCGCGATCGCCCTCGGCACGCTCGGCGGCACGGTGCTGCTTGCGGGCGCGGCCGGAGTGCTGTGGCTGACCCGGAGGAACCAGGCCCACCGCTGACCCGCACGTCCCGCTTCTGGTTTCGGAGCCGCCGATGCCGTTCGTACCGTCCGCCGCCCGTGTGCTCTGTCTCGCCGCCGTCGTACTTCTGGCCGTCGCTCCCACCGCCGCGGCCGACGGCGGCTGGTCCGTCGTGCCGTCGGCAGGCGGGCGGGACGCACGGCCGTACTTCTACGCGGAGGGCGTGCCCGGCACGGTCCTGCGGGACACGGTGTCGGTGCTGAACCCGGGCGGGAAGCCGCTCACCGTACGGCTCCGGGGAGCGGACGCCGACAACACGAGGAACGGCGGATTCTCCGTGCGGACCAGGGCGACGGACACCGGTGCCTGGATCACCTTCGCCGAGCGGACGGTGCGGATCCCGGCCCGTACCCGCGCGGACGTGCCGTTCACCGTGAGCGTCCCGGCGGGCGCCACGCCCGGCGACCACCCCGGCGCGATCGTCGCGAGCGCCACCGGCCGGACCTCGGCCGTACGCGTCCAGCTGCGGGTGGCGGGCCCGACCCTCGCCGCGCTCACCGTCGAGCACGTACGGGTCACCGGTGGGCGCATCTCGTACGAACTGGTCAACCGCGGCACCACCGTGCTGACCCCGAGACTCGCCGTACGCGCCGAGGGGCTCTTCGGCGAGGTGCTGGACCGGGCCCCGCGCACCCTGCCCGTCGAACTGCTCCCCGGCCGCCGCGTCAAGCTCACCGAACCCTGGCCCCACCCGCCCGCGATCGACTCCGTGGACGTCGAGGTCACGGTCACGGCGGCGGGCGGGGCGCACGACGAGGCGGGCGCGTCGGCGCGGTTCGTGCCGTGGGGAACGGTGGCGGGCACGGCGATCGGGCTCGCGATGTGTGCGGCCGGCGGCCACTGGTTCGTACGACGTCGTGGGCGGCCTCGGGAGACACCGGACGCCGGACAGCCGCGTACGGAAGTCGAGTTGACGGGAGCGGTGACGTGAGCGCGAGAAGAGGGGTGCGGATTCCGGCGGTTGTCGTGGTGCTCGCGCTTGTTCTGTTCCCCATGGCCGGGGCGACCGCCTCGGCGGCCGAGAAGCCGGCGGTCAAGCTCTCCAAGTCCCAGGCGGGGACGGGCGGTTCGATCACCGTGAGCGGTACGGGGTGGCGGCCGAACGCGCTGCTCATGATGCTGATCTGCGGGCAGTCCTCGACCGACCGGGGCGTGATCGGCGGGACCAACTCCTGTGCCAACGCGGACGGCCGGGCCGTCACGACCGACGCGAAGGGCGCCTTCAGCAAGAAGCTGCCGGTCGCCGAGCCGCCCAAGCCGTGCCCCTGCGTGGTGCACGTCGCGACGGTCACCGGGGAGAAGGCGGAGGCGGACGCCCCGTTCCTGGTAGCCGGACACGACGTGGAGCCGCTGCCCAAGCAGGACAGCGGCGGACGGCTCTCGGTGCTCACCGACACCCGGCTCGACGGGTCGAGCGGCCTGCTCGCCTGGTTCGGTGCGCCGCCGTCCCGCAAGCTCGTCTTCACCGTCGGCAACGTCGGCACCAGCGCCGTCAAGAACCCCGTCTTCCAAGTCGGCACCTCCCACGGCGTGTTCGCCCCGCAGTGGGAGGAACAACAGTGGCGCGGCACCATCGGGCCCGGCGAGAAGGAACGGATCACCCTGCCGGTCGAGCTGACCACAGGCGCGCACGGCAACTACACGGTCTCGCTCAAGTTCGGCGGCAAGGTGCTCGCCGAACAGCCGTGGGGCGTGGGGCGGCCCTGGGGCGTGACGCTCTTCTGGATCCTGGTCTGTGTCGTCGTACCGGCCGCGCTCTTCCGGATCGGGATGGCCGTGGTCGACCGGATGCGGCCGAGCGGATCCGCCGGCCGTGCCGGGCGCTTCGGCGCGGGCCGGAGCGGGCGTGCGGGGCGTCCCGGCCGCGGTGCGCACGGTGTGCGGCGCGGCGGTCTCCGGCTGCCCGAAGTCACCCTGCGCATGCCGAAGTCGATCCTCACGCCGGCCTCCCCGGAGTCCGAGGCCGACACCACGACAGGTACGCCGTCGCGTACGAACCCGACCCTGCCCTGGTTCACCCCGGACACGGATCCGGGGGCGGCTGAGGCCGATCAGCTCTCCGCACCGCACGAGAACAGTCCGACGACCCCCACCACGAAGGGAAACACGTGAGCACGCAACGGAGAGTCCGGCCGGGGCCGACGCGGCCCAGAGGCAGCCGGAGAGCGGGCGCGGCCGGGGTCGCGATGATGCTCGGCGGTGCGGGAGTCCTGCTGGGCGTGGCCGCGGCGCCGGCCCAGGCCGCCGAGGTGTCCTACGCGACCGACTGCGTACCGCCTCCGGCCGCCGGGCTGCCGACGGTCAAGGGCACCACCAAGGTGGAGGTCACCGCGCCGGCCACGGCGAAGGTCGGTGACGAGGTCGAGGTGGTCTGGAAGTTCACCCAGGCCGCGTCGAAGAACCCCGACCTCATCGACCTGCCCGCCAACTCGGTCCAGCCGTCCGGCACCCTCAAGGCGGCCGGCGCGCAGGCCGCGTCCATCGCGATGCAGGGGCCGCGCGAGAACCCGGCGATTCCCAAGGGCGGGGCGATGGTCCTGTCCGACATGAAGGGAAAACTGAAACTGACCACGGCGGGCGAGGTGACGCTGACGCCGGACGCGTACGCCATCAACGCCTTCTCGACGGACACGAAGTGCACGCCGACGGAGGCGGTGAAGCCCGCGGCGACGATCAACGTCACGGCGGGGGAGGGGACTCCGCCTCCCGGGTCACCCGGTCCCACCGATCCCACGGATCCCGCCAGCCCGCCGCCGACGAGCGACGAGCCGACCCCGACCCCGACCGAGAGCGAGACCGGGGGCGGCGGGGAGACCGACTTCACGGGCAAGGAGGTCAAGATCCCCTACGCGTGCAAGACGCCGATCGGCGACAAGAACGCGACCTCTCCCGTGCAGATCAACGCCAAGAAGGACGGCGGGAGTTACGACCTCACCGTCAAGTTCAAGGGGTCCGTGATGGACAGCCCCGCCGACATCCCGGCGGACTCGGTCAAGCCGTCGATGGAGGTCGCGTTGGGCGGTGCCGACACGGGCACGGTCCATGTCGAGGGGCCGACGAACGCCGAGGCGATCAAGTCCGGGGATCCGATGGTGATCTCCGACATGACCGGCACGTACAAGCCGGGCGCCGACGGGGAGTCGACGCTCTCGCCGGGTGTGCTGACGGTGAAGGCGCTCGGGACGACCACGGTGTGCACGCCGGAGACGAACGTGGTGTCGTTGACGCTGGACACGTCGGCCCAGCCGGGGGGTGCCGCCGGTGGGAGTGGCTCCGCCGGTGGGACCGGGACGTCGGGTTCCGGTGGGTCCGGTGACTCCGGCGGAGGGCTGGCCGACACGGGTGCCGATGACAGTGGAGGGCTGCGGGCGCTCGGGCTCGTCGCCGGGACCGCGATCCTGCTCGGCGGGGCCGTGTTCACGTTCATGCCTCGGAGGCATGGGCACGCTTCGCGTCGAACGCCGTAGGGGTTGAGCGTCGCGGGGAACTGCGGGCCCGTTGTGGCCGATCGCGCAGTTCCCCGCGCCCCTGAAAGACTGCGCAGTTCCCCGCGCCCCTAACAACCCGTCAACGGACGTCGCCCATCAGTGACTTGACCTTGTTGCGGTACATGTGGACCGCGACGCCGGCGATGACGGCGAGGGTGGCTTCCAGGGTGACCACGCCCATGCCGTTGAGGTCGACGCCCGCGATGGAGAGCAGGCCCGTGGTGGCGTCGCCGGCGGTGACGGCGAGGAACCAGACGCCCATCATCTGGGAGGCGTACTTTGCGGGGGCCATCTTCGTGGTGACGGAGAGGCCGACCGGGGAGATGGTCAGCTCGCCGACGGTCTGCACGAAGTAGATGGCGACCAGCCACATCGCGGCGGCCTTGTGACCGCCCTCGGCGATCGACAGGGGAGCCAGGAAGAGGAAGAACGACGCGCCGACCAGGACCAGACCCGAGGAGAACTTCACGATCGTGCTCGGCTCCCTGCCGGCGCGGTTCAGCGCCAGCCAGGCCCAGGCGAAGACCGGGGCCAGGGCCATGATCAGCACCGGGTTCACCGACTGGTACCAGGAGACCGGGAACTCCCAGCCGAACACGGTGTTCTCGGCCGACGACTCGGCGAAGATCGACAGCGTGGAGCCGCCCTGGTCGTAGATCATCCAGAAGACGGCCGCGGCGACGAAGAACCAGATGTACGCGGACATCTTCGACTGCTCGACACGGTCCAGGGACTTGTCCCGCTTGATACGGGCGATGACCCAGACCGGGATGACCAGGCCGAGGACGGTCAGCGGAACCAGGATCCAGTTCAGCGTGTAGTGACCGGAGAAGCCGACGGCGGAGTAGAAGACCGCGGCGACGGCCAGCCACAGCAGACCCTTGCGCAGCGTCGAGGCCTTCTCCGCGGCGGACAGCGGCGTCGGGACGACGTCGGAGCGCGTGTCGAGGTGACGGCGGCCGAGCAGGAACTGGGCCAGGCCCAGCGCCATGCCGAGCGCGGCCAGCGCGAAGCCCAGGTGCCAGTTGACGTTCTCGCCGATGGTGCCGATGACCAGCGGCGCGGCGAACGCGCCGAGGTTGATGCCGATGTAGAAGACGGTGAAGCCGCCGTCACGGCGCGGGTCGTCCGGGCCGTCGTAGAGATGGCCGACCATCGTCGAGATGTTGGCCTTCAGCAGCCCCGAGCCGATCGCGACGAGGCCGAGACCGGCGTAGAACGTGCCGGACGACGGCAGCGCCAGCGTCAGATGGCCGAGCATGATCACCAGGCCGGCGACGGCGACGGTCCTGCGGGGGCCGAGCACGCGGTCCGCGAACCAGCCGCCGGGGAGGGCGAGCAGGTACACGAGGGACAGGTACACCGAGTAGATCGCGGTCGCGGCGGTCGCGCTCAGGTGCAGGCCGCCGGGGGCGACCAGGTACAGCGGGAGGAGTGCCCGCATGCCGTAGTAGGAGAAACGCTCCCACATCTCGGTCATGAAGAGAGTGGCCAGTCCGCGGGGGTGGTCGAAGAAGGTCTTCTCGGAACCGGGGGTGCCCGGAGAGACCGAGTCCTTCGTCAGGCTGGACGCCATGGTCGTTCCTTGCTGGTCGGGACGCGCTGCAGAGCGTCGCGCGCCCGGTGGGGGAGGCGGCCGGCACCGGCGGGGAAGGCCGTCCCGCCCCACGCCCACGGGGAGTCCGCTCAAGGTCCTCGGAGCGGTGGACGGCGACCACCGGGATCCACGCCCCGCACGCGTCCTCGCGCCCGGGGCCCGGCCACAGGTCATTCCATTCGAGGCTGGTAGACACCAGCCCGCACACAAAAGAGACCTTCGGCGTCAAGCTCCCGCCAAAGGTCCCCGCGTGGTGCTACAGGCGTCTGGTCACCATAAGGCCCCATGGCATGGCATTGCCGCATATGACATGACTTGAGAGATGGATCACAGGTATGGATGGAACTATGCGCCTGAATCGAAGGCCGTTCATAGATTTACACCCCTAACCCACAGGGTTGCACCTTCCGCGCGGCGCGGGCGAATCACAGGTGTCGATCACCCTGTCTGCACTGGTCCGCGGCGGACTACCATCAGTTCATGACCCGAGTACTGCTCGCCGAGGACGACGCGTCCATCTCGGAACCCCTGGCCCGCGCCCTGCGCCGGGAGGGGTACGAGGTTGAGGTACGCGAGGACGGCCCCACCGCGCTCGACGCCGGCATCCAGGGCGGCATCGACCTGTGTGTGCTCGACCTCGGGCTGCCCGGCATGGACGGCCTGGAGGTGGCCCGGCGGCTGCGCGCCGAGGGGCACACCGTGCCGATCCTCATCCTGACCGCGCGCGCCGACGAGGTGGACACGGTCGTCGGCCTGGACGCCGGCGCCGACGACTACGTCACCAAGCCGTTCCGCCTCGCCGAACTGCTGGCCCGCGTCCGGGCCCTGCTGCGGCGCGGCGCGGCCGAGCCCCAGCAGCCGCCCGCCACGCACGGGGTGCGCATCGACGTCGAGTCGCACCGGGCCTGGATGGGCGAGGAGGAGCTCCAGCTCACCGCCAAGGAGTTCGACCTGCTGCGGGTTCTCGTCCGGGACGCCGGGCGGGTCGTCACGCGTGACCAGCTCATGCGCGAGGTGTGGGACACCACCTGGTGGTCGTCCACGAAGACCCTCGACATGCACATCTCGTGGCTGCGGAAGAAGCTGGGCGACGACGCCGCGAATCCGCGGTACATCGCGACGGTACGAGGCGTCGGGTTCCGCTTCGAGAAGAGCTAGGCCGTCACCGCCGGGCCGCGTGTCATCGCCGTCGTGACGGTCGGTGAACGCGCGGGCCGCGGGCCGGGTGTGGCTGGTCGCGCAGTTCCTCGCGCCCCTGAGGGGCGCGGCCCCGAGGGGGCGTGCCCCCAGCCCTGAATGGATCAGTTGCCCGGAGGGACCTGTGCGTCGCCGTCTCATCAGTTCCACCCTGGCCGTCGTGCTGGTCGTGGTCGCCGTGTTCGGGGTCTCGCTCGTCATCGTCGAGACCCGCACGATCAGCGACAGCGCCCAGGAGCGCGTGGAGACCGAGGCGGTGCGGCTGGCGAGCATCGTCGACAGCCGCATCCTCGGTGACGAGAAGATCAGCGCGAGGATCCTCAAGGACCAGGTCGCCGACGACCGGTACGCCCGCATCGAGATCCCGGGCCGCGCCGCCATCCACATCGGCACCAAGCCCACGGGGGACGTCACCACCTCCAGCCGTGAGGGCGAGGAGGGCGAGACGGTCACGGTCCAGGAGCCCCGTTCCGCGGTCACCCGGGAGATCGGCCGTACGCTCCTGCTCATCGCGGCGGTCGCCCTGCTCGCGGTGATCGCCGCCGTGCTCCTCGCGGTACGCCAGGCCAACCGGCTCGCCTCCCCGCTGACCGACCTCGCGGAGACCGCCGAGCGGCTCGGGTCCGGGGATCCGCGGCCGCGCCACAAGCGCTACGGAGTCCCGGAGCTGGACCGCGTCGCGGACGTCCTGGACGGCTCCGCCGAGCGCATCGCCCGCATGCTGACCGCCGAGCGGCGCCTCGCGGCCGACGCCTCGCACCAGCTGCGTACGCCGCTGACCGCGCTGTCCATGCGCCTGGAGGAGATCACCCTCACCGACGACCCGGACATCGTGAAGGAGGAGGCGACCATCGCGCTGGGCCAGGTCGAGCGCCTCACGGACGTGGTCGAACGGCTCCTGACGAACTCCCGGGACCCGCGCAACGGCTCCGCCGTCACCTTCGACCTGGACGAGGTCATCAAGCAGCAGCTCGCCGAGTGGCGCCCGGCCTACCGCAACGCGGGCCGCGCGATCGTCAACTCGGGCAAGCACCGTCTGCAGGCCGTCGGGACGCCCGGAGCCGTGGCCCAGGTCCTCGCCGCGCTGATCGAGAACTCGCTGATGCACGGTGGCGGCACGGTCGCCCTGCGCACACGCGTCGTCGGCAACCAGGCTGTGATCGAAGTCACCGACGAGGGGCCCGGCGTGCCGGCCGATCTCGGTGCCCGGATCTTCGAGCGGGCCATCAGTGGCCGCAACTCCACGGGGATCGGGCTCGCCGTCGCCCGTGACCTCGCGGAGGCCGACGGAGGGCGCCTGGAGATGCTCCAGGCCCAGCCTCCGGTGTTCGGGCTGTTCCTGTCGCGTACGCCGCTCAAACGGCCGCAGGACGGCGAGGAGCAGACGGTTCGCTGAAAGTCGGCCCGAAAAGATCCCTAGCGCACGCGCTGGACCTGGCGGAACTCGCGGGTCGGGCGGTCCTCGCCCTCCAGGTACGCCTGGCGCTCCTGGTCGAGGTAGGGCTCCGGGTTCTCCAGGAACGATTCCGCGCTGGCCACGGCCTCACGCGCCGGAGCGGCCCGGAAGACCCAGGTGCGGTAGGACCAGAAGCGGAAGAGCGTCGCGATCCCGATGCCGACGAACTTGAAGACGTTGCTGGCGAGGGGGCTGTCCAGCCCGAGCCCGTACGTGGCGGCGTAGAGGAAGCCGTTCTCGATGACGAGGCCGATCGCGCTGAACAGCGCGAACAGCATCAGCTCCTTCGTGCGGCCGCTCTTGTCGCGATCGCGGTACGTGAAGTACCGGAAACCGATGTAGTTCGAGACGATCGCGACGACCGTGGCGATCACACTGGCCCGCACGACCTGCAGATCCGTGGTACTGCGGACGAGGTTGAAGGCGATCAGGTTGACCAGCAGACCGGCCCCGCCGACCGCGCCGAACTTGGCGACCTCCCTGGTCAGCCGGTCGATCCGCATGCGGACAGCACTGGGCGGCCTGGCATGAGCCCTGCGTTTACCACCTTTGCCCATGGTGTCGCCCAGCCCCCGTCTCGTCGGATACGTCAATTTCGTCAACCTTCGTCGACTCCGCCATGCTAACCAGCGGTTCCCTTCGGTGCCCGGCTTGGACTCGAATATGTGGCCGGGATGTGATGAACAT
Organism: Streptomyces sp. NPDC020747; assembly: GCF_044334695.1. Taxonomy (NCBI): domain Bacteria; kingdom Bacillati; phylum Actinomycetota; class Actinomycetes; order Kitasatosporales; family Streptomycetaceae; genus Streptomyces; species Streptomyces sp. NPDC020747. Next base: position 84,462 of record NZ_JBIRTJ010000002.1, read on the forward strand.
GCGGAACTTCCGATGATCATGCGTGCGACAGGGGTGCCCCGGTACGGCCGATACCCTGGGGGCGTGACGTTCCCGGTAGTCGGCATGGTCGGCGGGGGGCAGCTCGCTCGTATGACACACGAGGCGGGCATCCCGCTCGGCATCAAATTCAAGCTCCTCAGTGACACCCCCCAGGAGTCCGCGGCGCAGGTGGTCGGTGATGTCGTCATCGGCGACCACCGCGATCTCGACACGCTGCGGGCCTTCGCGCGGGGCTGCGACGTGATCACTTTCGATCACGAACACGTACCCACCGAGCATCTGCGTGCCCTGGAGGCGGACGGCATTCCCGTGCGCCCGGGGCCCGACGCGCTCGTACACGCCCAGGACAAGGGCGTGATGCGCGCGAAGCTCGACGAGATCGGCGTGCCGTGCCCGCGGCACCGGATCGTGAGCGATCCGGCCGACGTGGCGGCGTTCGCGGCGGAGGGGCTTTCTGAGGGAGTCGAGGGCGACGGCTTCCCGGTCGTCCTCAAGACCGTCCGCGGCGGCTACGACGGCAAGGGCGTGTGGGTCGTGCGGTCCGCGGCGGACGCCGAGGACCCCTTCCGGGCCGGCGTCCCGGTCCTCGCCGAGGAGAAGGTCGACTTCGTCCGGGAGCTGGCCGCCAACGTCGTACGGTCGCCGCACGGCCAGGCCGTCGCCTACCCCGTCGTCGAGTCCCGGCAGGTCGACGGCGTCTGCGACACGGTGATCGCGCCCGCGCCCGGCATCTCCGACGAGCTCGCGCTGCGCGCCGAGGAGCTGGCCCTGCGCATCGCGAAGGAACTCGGCGTGGTCGGCCACCTCGCCGTGGAGCTCTTCGAGACCCGTGGACCCGACGGGAAAAACGGCATCCTCGTGAACGAGCTGGCCATGCGCCCGCACAACTCCGGCCACTGGACCCAGGACGGCGCGATCACCTCCCAGTTCGCCAACCACGTCCGCGCGGTCCTGGACCTGCCCCTCGGCGATCCGCGCCCGCGCGCGAAGTGGACGGTCATGGTGAACGTCCTGGGGGGCGACTACCCCGACATGTACTCCGCGTACCTGCACTGCATGGCCCGCGACCCCCAGCTCAAGATCCACATGTACGGCAAGGACGTGAAGCCCGGCCGCAAGGTGGGCCACGTCAACACCTACGGCGCCGACCTGGACGACGTCCTGGACCGCGCCCGCCACGCAGCCGCCTACCTGAGAGGCACGATCACCGAATGACCACGTCCGCAGATTCGCCCGTAGTCGGCATCGTCATGGGTTCGGACTCCGACTGGCCCGTCATGGAAGCGGCCGCGCAGGCCCTCGACGAGTTCGAGATCGCGTACGAGGTCGACGTGGTCTCCGCGCACCGGATGCCGCGCGAGATGATCGCGTACGGCGAGGAGGCGGCCGGGCGCGGCCTCAAGGTGATCATCGCGGGCGCGGGCGGAGCGGCCCATCTGCCGGGCATGCTCGCCTCGGTGAGCCCGCTGCCGGTGATCGGCGTCCCGGTGCCGCTGAAGTACCTCGACGGCATGGACTCGCTGCTCTCCATCGTGCAGATGCCGGCCGGCGTCCCGGTCGCCACGGTCTCGGTCGGCGGCGCGCGCAACGCGGGCCTGCTGGCCGCCCGCATCCTCGCCACGCAGGACGCCGAACTCCTCGGCCGGATGCGCGAGTTCCAGCAGGAACTCAACGACCAGGCCACAGAGAAGGGCAAGCGCCTGCGCTCCAAGGTCGAGACCGGCGCGGGCAACGGCTTCGGATTCGGGAAGTGACCGGCGTGCCTACTGAGGACTCCCTGGACCGCGCCCGCGCCCTGCTCGCCGACCACCCCGTCGTCGACGGCCACAACGACCTCCCCTGGGCGCTGCGCGAGCAGGTCCGCTACGACCTCGACGCCCGTGACATCGCCGTCGACCAGAGTGCCCATCTGCACACGGACCTGGCACGGCTGCGCGCGGGCGGTGTCGGCGCGCAGTTCTGGTCGGTGTACGTGCGCTCCGACCTGCCCGGCGCGGTGACGGCGACGCTCGAACAGATCGACTGCGTACGGCAGTTGATCGCGCGCTACCCCGCCGACCTGCGCGCCGCGCTGACGGCCGCCGACATGGAGACGGCCCGCGGCGAGGGCCGTATCGCCTCGCTGATGGGTGCCGAGGGCGGTCACTCGATCGACAACTCCCTCGCCACCCTGCGCGGGTTGTACGAGCTGGGGGTCCGCTACATGACCCTCACCCACAACGACAACATCGCGTGGGCGGACTCGGCGACGGACAAGCCGTCCGTCGGCGGCCTGTCGCCCTTCGGCCACGAGGTCGTACGGGAGATGAACCGCCTGGGCATGCTCGTGGACCTCTCCCACGTGGCCGCCACGACGATGCGGGACGCGCTGGACACGTCCGTCGCGCCGGTGATCTTCTCCCACTCGTCCTCGCGCGCGATCTGCGACCACCCGCGCAACATCCCGGACGACGTGCTGGAGCGCCTGCCCGCCAACGGCGGTGTGGCGATGGTGACTTTCGTGCCGAAGTTCGTCCTCCAGGCCGCCGTCGACTGGACGGAGGCCGCCGACGAGAACATGCGCGAGCAGGGCTTCCACCACCTCGACACGACCACCGAGGCGATGAAGGTCCACCGCCTCTTCGAGGAGTCCAACCCCCGCCCCGTCGCGACCGTCCCGACGGTCGCCGACCACCTCGACCACATGCGCGAGGTCGCGGGCGTCGACCACATCGGCATCGGCGGCGACTACGACGGCACGGCGTTCACGCCCGACGGCCTCGGCGACGTCTCCGGCTACCCGAACCTCATCGCGGAACTCCTGGACCGCGGCTGGTCGTCCACCGACCTCGCCAAGCTGACCTGGCAGAACGCGGTCCGGGTGCTGGGCGCCGCGGAGGACGTGGCCCGCGACGAGCAGTCCCGCAGGGGCCCGTCGAACGCGACCCTGGATCAACTGGACGGCTAGCTACGGCGGTTGTCGGATGGTCAGAAGCGGTTACGCGGGTGCGGGGTGCCCCAGCAGCATGGTCGGGGCGCCCTTCACCCGGGTCAGGAACACGGTCGCCGAGTTGGGCCCCTGCGGCTTCACCTTGCGCCGCAGCTCCTCCGGCTCGACGGCCGAGCCACGCTTCTTGACGGTGAGGACACCGACCCCGCGTTCCCGCAGCAGCGCCTTCAACTTCTTCACGCCGAAGGGGAGTTGGTCGGTGATCTCGTAAGCGGTGGCGTAGGGCGTGGCCTTCAGCGAGTCCGCGGTGACGTAGGCGATGGTCTCGTCGACCAGCCCGCCGCCGTCCAGCTCCTCGGCGACCTCCGCGACCAGATGCGCCCGGACGACGGCTCCGTCGGGCTCGTACAAGTACCGCCCCAGAGGCCGCACTTGGGGATCGGGCAGCCCCCGGCCGACGAGGGTCCGCGGCCCGGGCAGCAGAGTCGCGCGTACGGACCCGGCCTCGCCCGTGCCGAACCACAGCACGGCCTCCTTCACGTCCCCGGAGTCCGAGATCCACTCGGCCCCGGCCTCGGCGGGGACGGTCTCGTGCGGAATCCCGGGCGCGATCTTCAGCGCGGCGAGCGGCGCTTCGAGAGCGGTCCGCACGGCCCACGACAGCGGCGGCGAATAGGCCTCGGGATCGAAGACGCGCCCACGCCCGCCCCGCCGCGCCGGATCCACGAACACGGCGTCGTACGCGGCCGTCTCGACCTCCGTGACATCCGCCTCGCGCACCTCGAAGAGCTCGCCGAGCCCGAGCGCCTCGGCGTTCGCCCGCGCCACGGCCGCCGTCAGCGGGTCCCGGTCGACGGCGAGCACCCGGATCCCGGCCCGGGCGAGCGCGATCGCGTCACCGCCGATCCCGCAGCACAGATCCGCCACGGACCGCACGCCGAGCTCCTGGAAACGCCGGGCCCGGTACGCGGCGACGCTCGCCCGGGTCGACTGCTCCACCCCGTTCGGCGTGAAGTACATCCGCCCCGCGTCCGCCGCGCCGAACTTCGCCACGGCCCGCTGCCGCAACCGCGCCTGCCCGAGCGCCGCCGACACGAGCCCGACAGGATGCTCCCGCCGCAGCCGGGTGGCGACGGCCAGCTCCTGGGCGGGTTCGGTGTCCCGCACCTCGTCGAGCAGGGCACGCCCTCGGTCGGTGAGCAGGGCGGCGAATGAGGAGAGGGGATCGAGGTCGTTCACCGACCCATTGTGGGCCAGTCGGTGGACGGCAAGGTCCGGACGGCGGTGTCGACGCCTGGTGAGGGGTCTGACCTGTGAGTATCCGGACCTATGCGACTTGTGCGACAAAATTATAGAAACCTCTCACGCACCGCAGTCACGCTACTGACCGTCACCGCCCTCGCGGCCGGCTGCGCTGAAGCAACCCCCACCACTGTCAAGCCCGCCCCAGGCCAGCAACTCCTGAAGGCCCCACCGGCCCGAGCCATGGACACGTACGCCACCAAGCTGCGCCAGGAGCAGCGCGCCCGCGCCACCGCGGCGAAGAAGTGGGGGCTGGCCAAGCCCCCACTGCCCGCACCCCCCGCTCCCGGCAAGAAGCCCGACATCAGCACCCGCAAGGGCTTCGAGGTGGACGACCACGAGGGCCTGCCGCCCGTCTTCACCACGATTCCCACCAAGGACAAGGTCGTCTTCCTCACGATCGACGACGGCGCCGAGAAGGACCCGGCGTTCCTGCGGATGATGAGCGAGCTGAAGGTCCCGTACACGGCCTTCCTGAGCGACTACCTGGTCAAAGATGACTACGGCTACTTCAAGCAGATGCGGGACAAGGGCGTGGTCCTGAACAACCACACCCTCAACCACCGCTATATGCCGAACCTTTCCTACGAACGGCAGAAGAGCGAGATCTGCGGCATGCAGGACGTGATCGAGAAGCGCTACGGCAAGCGCCCGGCCCTCTTCCGCCCGCCCTTCGGCAACTACAACGAGGACACCCTGCGCGCGGCCAGGGCCTGCGGCATCAAGGCGGCCCCGCTGTGGAACGAGGAGGTCTTCGTCGACCGCTGGGACTACCGCGAGTTGGACCGGGACCTCCACCCCGGCGACATCGTTCTCAGCCACTTCCGCGGCAAGGAGCATTGGAAGGGCACGATGCCGGACATGGTCCGACGGTTCCTGAAGCTGGTCACGGACAAGGGGTACGCGGTGGCACGCATCGAGGACTACCTGTGAGGAAGCGGCCGGCCGCCGCCGCGGCACTGCTCGCGGGCCTGGTCTGCCTGGCCGGCTGCGCCCAGTCCGTGGACCCCATCGAGCGGCTGGGCAAGAAGGCCGCGCAGAAGGTACGCACGTACGGCCCCACCGAGGACCCGTACCGCCGCTGGGGTCTGACCGCTCCGCTGGCCCCGGCGCCGAAGCCGCCCGACCGGCGGCCCTCCGCCCGCACCGCGGGACCGGGCCTGCCGCCCGTCGTCGACCGCGTCCGCACCCGCGACCGGGTCGTCTTCCTGACCTTCGACGACGGCGCCGAGAAGGACCCGCAGTTCGTCGACATGGTCCGTGAACTGCGGCTGCCGGTCACGATGTTCCTCACGGACAGTGTCGTCGGGCCGGGGTACGCCCACTTCGGCAGGCTCCGCGCGGTCGGCGCGACCGTACAGAACCACACGCTCGACCACCCGTACCTGCCGGGACTCCCGTACGCCGGCCAGCGCGCCGAGATCTGCGGCCAGCAGGAGAAGCTCAAGCAGCGCTTCGGCATCCGCCCCCGGCTCTTCCGCCCGCCCTACGACGACTACAACACCGACACCCTGCGCGCGGCCGCCGACTGCGGACTGTCCGCCATCGTCCTCTGGCGCGACCCCGACCACCTCGCCCCGGGCGACATCCTGCACTGCCCGGAAGGCGAGAACGGCACGACTCTCACCGACGCGACGACCACCATGCTGAAGCGCATCCAGGGGGAGGGGTTCACGGTGGCGCGGCTGGAGGATTACCTGTAGCCCTCAGCCCGTCCGGCGTTTGAGGACGAGGCCGTTCAGGCCGAAAGGGGGGTCTGGGGGCGCAGCCCCCAGGGGCGTTCACCCCTGGCACCGGGCGCCGAACACCCCCTGACCGCCGGAGGTAATTGGCACTCCGCTTGACCGAGTGCTAATCGCAGTCATAGTCTCAGGCCTGGCACTCACCGCAGGAGAGTGCCAATAGCGACGGGCAGGTCCGGCACCCGCGACGACGGATCCACCTGGTCGCCACCTCAGACAGTTAACCCCGTGAGATCTCCGAAGGGGGAGGTCGGATCGTGACGACCACCAGCTCCAAGGTTGCCATCAAGCCGCTCGAGGACCGCATTGTGGTCCAGCCGCTCGACGCCGAGCAGACCACGGCCTCTGGCCTGGTCATCCCGGACACCGCCAAGGAGAAGCCCCAGGAGGGCGTCGTCCTGGCCGTGGGCCCGGGCCGCTTCGAGAACGGCGAGCGTCTTCCGCTCGACGTCAAGACCGGCGATGTCGTGCTGTACAGCAAGTACGGCGGCACCGAGGTGAAGTACAACGGCGAGGAGTACCTCGTCCTCTCGGCTCGCGACGTGCTCGCGATCGTCGAGAAGTAGTTCACCCGGCACCACCAGCATTCCCGGCATTACCAGCATTGCAGTGAACTGCGCCCCTGGCCCCCGCGACCTTATGAAGCCGGGCGTCGGGGGCGCGGTTCGTTTCACCCACGTTTTCCGAGAGGGCTGAACCGCTCCCATGGCGAAGATCCTGAAGTTCGACGAGGACGCCCGTCGCGCCCTCGAGCGCGGCGTCAACAAGCTTGCCGACACGGTCAAGGTGACGATCGGCCCCAAGGGCCGCAACGTCGTCATCGACAAGAAGTTCGGCGCACCCACCATCACCAACGACGGTGTCACGATCGCCCGCGAGGTCGAGCTCGACGACCCGTACGAGAACCTCGGCGCCCAGCTGGTGAAGGAGGTGGCGACCAAGACCAACGACATCGCGGGTGACGGTACGACCACCGCCACCGTGCTGGCCCAGGCGCTCGTCCGCGAGGGCCTGAAGAACGTCGCCGCCGGCGCGTCCCCCGCCCTCCTGAAGAAGGGCATCGACGCGGCCGTCGCCGCGGTCTCCGAGGAGCTCCTCGCGACCGCGCGCCCGATCGACGAGAAGTCCGACATCGCCGCCGTCGCCGGTCTGTCCGCCCAGGACAGCCAGGTCGGCGAGCTCATCGCCGAGGCGATGGACAAGGTCGGCAAGGACGGTGTCATCACCGTCGAGGAGTCCAACACCTTCGGTCTGGAGCTGGACTTCACCGAGGGCATGGCCTTCGACAAGGGCTACCTGTCGCCGTACTTCGTGACGGACCAGGAGCGCATGGAAGCCGTCCTGGACGACCCGTACATCCTGATCCACCAGGGCAAGATCTCCTCCATCCAGGACATGCTGCCGCTGCTGGAGAAGGTCATCCAGACCAACGCCTCCAAGCCGCTGCTGATCATCGCCGAGGACGTCGAGGGCGAGGCCCTGTCGACCCTGGTCGTGAACAAGATCCGCGGCACGTTCAACGCCGTCGCCGTGAAGGCCCCCGGCTTCGGTGACCGCCGCAAGGCGATGCTCGGTGACATGGCCGCGCTTACCGGCGCCGAGGTCATCGCCGAGGAGGTCGGCCTCAAGCTCGACCAGGTCGGCCTCGACGTGCTGGGCACCGCCCGCCGCGTCACCATCTCGAAGGACGACACGGTCATCGTCGACGGCGGTGGCGACACCGGCGCCGTGGCCGGCCGTGTCAACCAGATCAAGGCCGAGATCGAGAACACCGACTCCGACTGGGACCGCGAGAAGCTCCAGGAGCGCCTCGCGAAGCTGGCCGGCGGCGTGTGCGTCATCAAGGTCGGCGCCGCCACCGAGGTGGAGCTCAAGGAGAAGAAGCACCGTCTGGAGGACGCCATCTCCGCGACCCGCGCCGCGGTCGAGGAGGGCATCGTCTCCGGTGGTGGCTCCGCGCTCGTCCACGCCGTGAAGGTCCTCGAGGGCAACCTCGGCAAGACCGGCGACGAGGCCACCGGTGTGGCCGTCGTCCGCAAGGCCGCCGTCGAGCCGCTGCGCTGGATCGCCGAGAACGCCGGCCTGGAGGGTTACGTCATCACCTCCAAGGTCGCCGAGCTCGACAAGGGCCAGGGCTTCAACGCCGCGACCGGCGAGTACGGCGACCTGGTCAAGGCCGGCGTCATCGACCCGGTCAAGGTCACCCGCTCCGCCCTGGAGAACGCCGCCTCCATCGCCTCCCTGCTCCTCACGACCGAGACCCTGGTCGTCGAGAAGCCGGCCGAGGAAGAGGGCGACGCGGGCCACGGCGGTCACGGCCACTCCCACTAGGCACGAGCCCACTGGGCGTAAGCCGCTTTCGGGCAGCCCGAAGGGGCGTACGTCCCTGTAGGCGCCCGGCGAAGGCCCGGTACCCCGTGTCGAGGGGTGCCGGGCCTTCGTGCTGTCGTCGCCGCGGCCCGGCGCGGTCAGACCTCCAGCTGGTCCAGCGCCCCGAGCTGGTCCATCAGCCCCAGCCGGTCGTACTGCCACCACCCCTCGGCGACCTTGCCGTCCTCGCGGCACCGGTGAATGGTCATGCCGGTCATGGTGACCTGCTTGCCGTCGGCCGGTATCCCCATGAAGTCACCCTTGTGGGTGCCGTTCCAGGTCCAGCGCGTACAGACCCGGTCGCCGTCGGAGATCTGGTCCTCGATGGTGAACGCGAAGTCGAAACCGGCCCGCCACATCTCCACCTCGCGGCGCATGGCGTCCATCCCGATCACGTCCTGCTCGTTGGACGGATCATGGTCGTGGTAGTTCTCCGCGACGGTCTCGTCCCACGACGGCAGAGTGCCCTTCCCGGCGAGCAGTCCGAAGAGATTGCGGACGCTGGCCTTGTAGAGCCGCTCGTCCCGCACCACCTCCAGATCCGTGAACGTCGGCATTTCGTCACAGAGCGCCACCATCTCCCGGAAGATCCGGTCGGTCTCCGGAAGGTTCGAGTTCCGCATCGCCTCCTCGAACGACGGAAACTCCACGATCTCGATGAAGTGCGACGCGTCGTGCCGGTCCTTCCCGATCACGTTGTGCGTCGCGGTCCGCTTGCCCTTGGTCTGTTCGACCCAGGTGTCCATCAGCCGGTTCATCTCGTCGATCCGGCTGGTCTTGCAGTCGATCAGCTGCACGAAAGTCATGGCGCCGCCTCCCGGCACTTCGAGTCCGGTTGAATACGCCCATTTTAGTGAAAATCCCCTCCAGCCGTATTCGGCCGAAGGGGATTCCGTCTGTGGCTGTGTCTGTGGCTGTGTCTCTGCCCGTGCTCGTGCCTGTTTCCGCGCCGCCTCTGCCGTCGCCTAAGTGCCCGTCCGCGTCACCGCCCACCACCGGGCTCACTTCGGCCCGTACTTCCGCCCCGTCTTCGAGGTGATCCCGCTGAGCAGCGCCCTGGGTGTCACCTTCGCGACACCCATCAGGGCCTTGTAGCGCGGGTCCGGAATGGACAGCGACTTGCCCCGCGCCAGGTCGGCGAGCGCGGCCGTGACCACCTTGTCGGCGTCCAGCCACATCCAGTTCGGGATGTTGTCCGTGCCCATCCCGGCCCGCTCGTGGAACTCGGTCCGCACGAACCCGGGACACAGCGCCATCAGCCGGACGCCGCTGCCGGACAGGTCCTTCGCCACGCCCTGCGTGAACTGCACGACCCACGCCTTCGACGCCCCGTACGTACCGCGCGGCACGAACGCGGCCGTGGACGCCACGTTGACCACACCGCCGCGCCCGCGCGCCCGCATGGACTCGGCCGCCGCCGACGTCAGCCGGAGCACCGCCTCGCAGTGCACCTTGAGCATCTTCAGCTCGTCCGCCATCGGTACGTCCAGATAGAGGCCCTTGTTGCCGAAGCCGGCGTTGTTGATCAGCAGGTCGACTGCGTGCTTGCGGTCCGAGAGGCGGGCGGTCACCGCCTCGATGCCCTCGTCCGTCGCCAGGTCCGCCGTCAGCACCTCCGCCTCGATGCCGTGGCGGTCGTGCAGTTCCGTCGCCTGCTCGGCGAGCCGTTTCTTGTCACGCGCCACCAGCACGAGGTTGTGCCCGTCGGAGGAGAGCCGCCGCGCGAACGCGGCACCGATGCCCGCGGTCGATCCCGTAATCAGAGCCGTTGTCATGGCCCAAGATTAGTGACCTTGCTCATGCTGTCCGTACGTCGAACGACCCGAAAGCGCACCCGACGGCTGTCCCTTCCCCACAACCTCCACAACGACGAACTGCCCCGTCGTCCCCGGGCCTTCGCGGGGCGGCGGACGGTGGTGGGTTTCGCACGGAGTGTCCGGGCCGGCCACCCGCCGGTGCCGGGCCCCGCCAACTCACCCGGCGGAACGGCGGTCTCGGCTCACTTCGCGTCCCGGCCGTACTTCTCCACGTACTCCCGCGCCTTCTTCAGCGCCTCCGGGTGCAGCGCGTCCCCCGCCTCCAACATCCTTGGCAGCAGGCCCCGTTCGGTCGTGACGGCGCGGAACTGGAGGGCGACGGTCACCTCGTGATCGGGCCGGTGGACGATCTCGATCGGGTCGCCCGCCCGCAGCTCACCCGGCTCGATCACCCGCAGATACGCACCGGGCGCGCCCTTCGCGGTGAACCGTTTGACCCACCCCTTCTCGCCCAGATGGCCCTGGAAGGTGAGACAGGGAATCCGGCCCGAGGTGACTTCGAGTACGACCTCGGAGCCGACCCGCCAGCGCTCCCCGATCCGCGCGCCGGACACGTCGAGGCCCTCGGTCGTGAGGTTCTCCCCGAACGTTCCACTGGCCAGGGGCCGCCCCAGCTCGCGCTCCCAGTCGTCGAGGTCCTCGCGCGCGACGGCGTACACGGCCTGGTGATCGCCGCCGTGGTGCCGCAGCTCGCACACCGCGTCCCCGGCGAGCCCGCTCGCGCCGACCCCCTTGGGCCCGGGCGCGGACACCCGCACCGGCCCGTCGACCGGCCGTTTGTCGATCCCGGTCACGCCCTCCGCCTGGTCCGTGTAGTCGACGGCCTTGGGGTGGCCGAGGTTCAGAGACAGAAGCTTCATGACTGCACGCTAGACGGTACGAGCCAAAGCTTCGACGCGATATTCGTCGCCGTATCCAAGATTCGCTTATGCTCGGAGGGTGATCGAGGCCCGTCATCTCCGTGTGCTGCGCGCCGTCGCCGCCACCGGCTCCTTCTCGGCGGCGGGGCGCGAACTGGGCTGCACCCAGCCCGCCGTCAGCCAGCAGATGAAGGCCCTCGAAGCCTCCGTCGGCACGCCCCTGCTGATCCGCACGGGCCGCGAGATGCGACTGACCCAGGCCGGTGAGGCTCTCGTACGGCATGCCGCGGGCATCATCGCCGGGCTGACGGCCGCCGAGGAGGAGGTCGCCGCGATCGCCGGCCTGCGGGCCGGCCGGGTCCGGCTCGTCTCCTTCCCCAGCGGCAGCTCCACGCTCGTACCGGCCGCGCTCGCCGCCCTGCGCGCCGCGCACCCCGGCACCCGCGTCTCCCTGGAGGAGGCCGAGCCGCCCCGCTCGGTCGAGATGCTGCGCGAGGGCGACTGCGACGTCACGCTCGCGTTCCGGTACGAGGGCGCGGCGGGCGCCGAGGAGTGGGACGACCTGGTGGTGCGGCCCCTGCTCAAGGACCGGATCGTGGGCCTGGTCCCCGAGGGGCACCGGCTGGCCCGCGCACGGACGGTCGCCATCGGTGAACTCGCCGACGAGCCGTGGATCGCCGGCTGCCCCCGCTGCCGCGGCCAGCTGGTCGAGGTCTGCGAGCGCGCGGGCTTCACACCCCGTATCGACTTCGCGACCGACGACTACCCGGCCGTGGTCGGCCTGGTCGGAGCGGGCCTCGGGGTCGCGGTCCTGCCGGAGCTCGCCATCGAGTCCGTACGCCCCAGGGGTGCGCGCACGGTGATGGTCGAGCCTGCCTTGCGGCGGGAGATCGTCGCGCTCACGCTGCCGGACCTCGCCCAGGTGCCCGCGGTGGCGGCCACGTTGGATCAGCTGGCCCGGGCCGCGGCGCGCTGACCCGCCGGAAAGTAGGGGCACGCGCGCGTGCCCATTCGAAGAAACGTTCCTTCAGTGGTGTGACGGAGTGCCTCCGCCGGACGTCGACGCCGACGCCGAGACCAGGCGGTTGCGCGCCCGGCCCATGAGTTCCTCGCGCTCGTCCTCGGTGAGGCCGCCCCAGACGCCGTACGGCTCGCGCACCGCCAGTGCGTGCGCCGCGCACTCCGCGCGTACCGGGCACCTCATGCAGACCTCTTTGGCCGAGTTCTCACGAGCGCTCCGTGCCGCACCGCGCTCGCCCTCGGGGTGGAAGAAGAGCGAGCTGTCGACCCCGCGGCAGGCCGCGAGGAGCTGCCAGTCCCACAGATCCGCGTTCGGTCCGGGAAGGCGGGAGAAATCTGCCATTGCTTTGTCCCCTTGTAGCCGTTCTGGGCGGTTACGTGCCCATGACCGTACATCTACGATCTAAGGAGATGAAAATATGACTCATTGCAAAACTAGCCCCAGACACCAGTAAATGGGAAGAAAAGCGGCTAAATGGGGCATAGGTTGTGATGAAACCTTGAGGGTCCGCCGTGGGTGTCTCCACCGTGTCCGTGCCCTCACGTAGAGTGCCGAACGTGGCTCACCGCCCCGTAACTCTTTCGGGTGACCGTCGTTGGTAGTGCGGAGCGGTTGAAAGAACAAGCGCTCGGGCAAGCGTCCGAGAGCGTCAACCGCACAGGTGACGATTCGTACCAGCCTGGAGGCTCAAGGTGACGCGCATCAGCTGCGGAGGACGGCCATGACATCCGTCCTCGTCTGCGACGACTCCCCGCTTGCCCGAGAGGCGCTCCGCCGTGCGGTGGCGACCGTGCCCGGCGTAGAGCGCGTGACCACGGCGGCCAACGGCGAGGAAGTCCTCCGCCGCTGGGGTGCCGACCGTTCGGACCTGATTCTGATGGACGTACGCATGCCCGGTCTGGGCGGCGTGGAGACGGTCCGGCGGCTGCTGTCCGCCGACCCCGGTGCGCGCATCATCATGCTCACCGTCGCCGAGGATCTGGACGGTGTCGCGCTCGCGGTCGCCGCCGGTGCCCGCGGCTATCTCCACAAGGACGCCTCCCGGGCGGAACTGCGTGCGACCGTCACCCAGGCTCTCGCCGACCCGACCTGGCGGCTCGCGCCGCGCAGGCTGCGGTCGGCCGAGATGGGTGCCGCGCCGACGCTCACCGCGCGTGAGATCCAGGTCCTGGAGGGCATGAGCCACGGCCGGTCGAACGCGGAGATCGGTCGTGAGCTGTTCCTCTCCGAGGACACCGTCAAGACCCACGCCCGACGGCTCTTCAAGAAACTCGGCGCCTCGGACCGCGCGCACGCGGTGGCGCTCGGGTTCCGATGGGGCCTGGTCCGCTAGGTGAACCGCCGCGGGGGTACGGGTGTCCCCGCCCGCCGCAGGGCGGGTGGGGCCGGGCCCGACAGGGGATCGAAATGGGCCGTTCGGGCGCCCGATCCCCGTTTCCCGGCGGATGCCGCATCCTTGAGGTGTGGAGTTCCTCGGGAACGAGTCGGTCGAGCGGGAGGGGAGGGCGCAGGAGATGAGTTCCGGCGCACCTGCTCATAACGCTTCGGTGCACAACTACGGACGCGGTGCCACGGACAGGACGACGCCAAGGCACCATGGACCGATGCGTGACGACGAGGCGGCCACTGCCCAAGGGGCAATCGGTGCGCTCGTCCATCGTGCGGTCGACGGAGACGAGCAGGCCACGCACGACCTGCTCGCCCATGTCCATCCCCTCGCGATCCGCTACTGCCGCACACGTCTGTCCCGACTGCCGGGTGACGCACGGCACTTCGTGGAGGACCTGGCGCAGGAGGTCTGTGTCGCGGTGCTCCTCGCACTGCCGCGGTACAAGGACACCGGGCGCCCCTTCGAAGCCTTCGTCTTCGCCATCGCCGCGCACAAGGTCGCCGATCTGCAGCGCGCCGCGATGCGCCATCCCGGCTCGACGGCGGTGCCGTCGGACGAGATGCCCGAGCGGCCGGACGACTCGCTCGGCCCCGAGGAACGTGCCCTCCTCAGCAGCGACGCCGAGTGGGCCAAGAAGCTCATGGCCAACCTCCCCGAGAACCAGCGGGAGCTTCTGCTGCTGAGGATCGCGGTGGGCCTCACGGCCGAGGAGACGGGCCAGATGCTGGGCATGTCACCGGGCGCGGTCCGGGTGGCCCAGCACAGGGCGCTGAGCCGTTTGCGGGCACTGGCGGAGCAGTAGGCGGGCGGCCTTGGCGGGCTTCTGAGTACGAACCCTGGGCGGTGCGCCGACTTGAGCGCGGCGCCTGGGCGGGGCTCTGGTTCCGGGGCGTGGCGCTTGGGTCGGGCTCCGGTTCCTGGGTGTGGCGCTTGGGTCGGGCTCCGGCTTTTTGAGTGCGGCTTCTGGGTGGGGCGCCGGGCCGACGTGCGGTTGGACGACGGGTGCGCCGGGTCGGCGTGCGGTCGGGATGCGTGCGCCAGGTCGGCGTGTGGTCGGCCGACTGGTGCGTCTGGTGCGTCAAGTCGACGGACGCGTCGCACGGCCGGTGCGCCAAGCCGACGTGCGGCCGGACGGCCGGTGCCAAGCCGACGGTCGGGTGCGCCGGGGGCGGTGGATCGCCGGGGCCCCTTTCGGCAGGGTGGGTTTTCTCATGAGTACGGCAAATTTTTTCCGCCGTCCCGGGCGAGGTGTGGGGCGGCGACGCGGGGCACGGCCCGCCCAAGGCCCGTGCCCCCGGCCGGTGGGCGCCGGATGAACGCGGCGGTCGTCCTCCACGTACGAAGCCACGAAGCCCAGGGGCACCCGTAACCGTGGAATGAGAGAGCCATGCTTCCCGTTAGCATGGACATCCGCACCGATCAAGGCCATTTGGGGAAGGTGTCATGACTGCAAACGTCGACGGAGTGCCCGAGAAGTTCGCGACACTCGGGCTGACCTACGACGACGTGCTGCTGCTGCCGGGCGCGTCCGAGGTGCTGCCGGGCGCGGTCGACACCTCGTCCCGGATCTCCCGCAACGTGCGCGTGAACATCCCGCTGCTGTCCGCGGCGATGGACAAGGTGACCGAGTCGCGCATGGCGATCGCCATGGCACGGCAGGGCGGTGTCGGCGTACTGCACCGGAACCTGTCCATCGAGGACCAGGTCAACCAGGTCGACCTCGTGAAGCGCTCCGAGTCCGGCATGGTCACCGACCCGATCACGGTGCACCCGGACGCGACGCTCGCCGAGGCCGACGCCCTGTGCGCCAAGTTCCGGATCAGCGGCGTGCCGGTCACCGACGGCAACAAGAAGCTGCTCGGCATCGTCACCAACCGCGACATGGCCTTCGAGACCGACCGCTCCCGTCAGGTGCGCGAGGTCATGACCCCGATGCCCCTGGTCACCGGCAAGGTCGGCATCTCCGGCAACGACGCCATGCAGCTGCTCCGCCGCCACAAGATCGAGAAGCTTCCGCTGGTCGACGACGCGGGCATCCTCAAGGGCCTCATCACGGTCAAGGACTTCGTGAAGGCCGAGAAGTACCCGAACGCGGCCAAGGACGGCGAGGGCCGTCTCCTCGTGGGTGCCGCGGTCGGCGCGAGCCCCGAGGCCCTGGACCGGGCGCAGGCGCTCGCCGAGGCCGGTGCGGACTTCCTGATCGTCGACACCTCGCACGGGCACAACAGCAACGCCCTCAACTGGATGGCGAAGATCAAGTCGAGCGTCGGCGTCGACGTGATCGGCGGAAACGTCGCCACCCGTGACGGCGCCCAGGCGCTTGTGGACGCCGGTGTCGACGGCGTCAAGGTGGGCGTGGGCCCCGGCTCGATCTGTACCACCCGCGTGGTCGCCGGCATCGGCGTCCCGCAGGTCACCGCCATCTACGAAGCCGCCCTCGCGGCCCGCGCCGCGGGCGTCCCGGTGATCGGCGACGGCGGACTGCAGTACTCCGGAGACATCGGCAAGGCGCTCGCCGCCGGCGCCGACACGGTGATGCTCGGCAGCCTCCTCGCCGGCTGCGAGGAGTCGCCCGGCGAGCTGCTCTTCATCAACGGCAAGCAGTTCAAGTCGTACCGCGGCATGGGCTCGCTCGGCGCCATGCAGTCCCGCGGCCAGGGCAGGTCGTACTCGAAGGACCGCTACTTCCAGGCCGAGGTCGCCTCCGACGACAAGCTCGTGCCCGAGGGCATCGAGGGCCAGGTGCCCTACCGCGGCCCGCTGGCCAACGTGCTGCACCAGCTCGTCGGCGGTCTGCGCCAGACCATGGGCTATGTCGGCGCCGCCTCCATCGACGAGATGGAGACCAAGGGCCGCTTCGTACGGATCACGTCGGCGGGGCTCAAGGAGAGCCACCCGCACGACATCCAGATGACGGTCGAGGCGCCGAACTACAGCCGTAACCAGTAGTCGCCACCCAGCCGACACCTGAGACGAGGGCGGTCCCGGAGCATCCGGGACCGCCCTCGTCATGGGTGTCGGGGATACTGGGAGGCGCAGAAGCGAAGAGGGAAAGGCCACACACGTGACTGAGATCGAGATCGGGCGCGGCAAGCGCGGCCGCCGGGCGTATGCCTTCGACGACATCGCCGTCGTCCCGAGCCGCCGTACGCGAGACCCGAAGGAGGTCTCGATCGCCTGGCAGATCGACGCCTACCGCTTCGAGCTGCCGTTCCTGGCCGCCCCCATGGACTCGGTCGTCTCGCCGGCCACCGCCATCCGTATCGGCGAGCTGGGCGGCCTGGGCGTCCTGAACCTCGAAGGCCTCTGGACGAGGTACGAGGACCCGCAGCCGCTCCTCGACGAGATCGCGGAGCTGGACGTGGACTCCGCGACCCGCCGTCTCCAGGAGATCTACGCGGCTCCCATCAAGGAGGAGCTGATCGGGCAGCGCATCAAGGAGGTGCGCGACTCGGGCGTGGTCACCGCGGCAGCGCTCTCCCCGCAGCGCACCGCCCAGTTCTCCAAGGCCGTCGTGGACGCGGGCGTCGACATCTTCGTCATCCGCGGTACGACGGTGTCGGCCGAGCACGTGTCCGGTGCCTCCGAGCCGCTGAACCTGAAGCAGTTCATCTACGAGCTGGACGTCCCGGTCATCGTCGGCGGCTGCGCCACGTACACGGCGGCCCTGCACCTGATGCGTACGGGCGCGGCCGGTGTCCTCGTCGGCTTCGGCGGCGGCGCCGCGCACACCACGCGCAACGTGCTGGGCATCCAGGTCCCGATGGCCACCGCGGTCGCCGACGTGGCCGCGGCCCGCCGCGACTACATGGACGAGTCCGGCGGGCGGTACGTGCACGTGATCGCGGACGGCGGTGTCGGCTGGTCCGGCGACCTCCCCAAGGCGATCGCCTGCGGCGCCGACTCCGTGATGATGGGCTCCCCGCTCGCGCGCGCCACCGACGCGCCCGGCCGGGGTCACCACTGGGGCATGGAGGCCGTCAACGACGAGCTGCCGCGCGGCAAGAAGGTCGACCTCGGCACGGTCGGCACCATCGAGGAGGTCCTCGCCGGACCCTCGCACACGCCTGACGGTTCGATGAACTTCTTCGGCGCGCTGCGGCGGGCCATGGCCACGACCGGCTACAGCGAGCTCAAGGAGTTCCAGCGGGTCGAGGTCACGGTGGCGGACTCGCAGCACAAGCGGTAGCCGCACGGCGCTTCGAGGGGCCCGGGCCGGGGTGGTCCGGGCCCTTTCGTGTGCCCAACTGGGCCTCGTGGGGCGCGTTTTGTGATGGGGGGCGCGTGGTTGCGTTCAGGGCGAATGCGCGCTGGACGGTCGTGTCGAGGCGATAGCGTCCCTGTTCGGCGCCCCAGTTGTGTGGGGTGCCCCCTTCCAAGGACATGGTTCCGGACCCCGGCCGTCGGGGCCCGGCCCGAGTTCCGACGTGCTGCCCACCGGGCCTCTGGGTGGCGTCGTGGAAGGGGGCGCCCATGGGCCGCCATCGCAAGCCCACCCGCTGGGACCGGATCCGTCTGTGGACGGTGAAGTGCCGGAGGAGGTGGATCTTGCGAATTTTCGGATGGTGAGCGGCCGCCCCCATCACAACTAGGGGCGGACACTCCGTGAACCATCCTGGAGCCTGCCGCAGTACCCGCTGCGGTGGGCTCCACCTTTTGTGAGCGGCCGCCCCCACACACTAGGGGCGGCACACTCCGTGAACCATCCTGGAGCCTGCCGCAGTGTCCGCTGCGGTGGCCTCCACTTTTGTACGGTACCGGCGTGGAGCGCTCTGTGCCACCAGCCCCAGAGGCTCGGGACTGCCCCGCGCGCCCCCGGTCACAACCTGTGCGCCGCCCCCGTGGGCGTAGCCCCCCGCGTGTCCAGCAGCAGCTGTGCCTTCACCGACAGCCCCTGCAGGTCGTACGTTCGATGCTGCTGGAGCAGGATCGTCAGGTCCGCGTCGGCGGCCGCCTCGTAGAGGGAGTCCACGCGGGGGACCGGGCGGTCGAGGATGCTCCAGGACGGGACGAGCGGGTCGTGGTAGCTGACGGCGGCGCCGAGTTCCATCAGGCGGGTCGCGATCTCCTTGGCGGGGGAGCCCTGTTGGTCGGCGTGGTCGGGCTTGTAGGTGACGCCGAGGAGGAGCACGCGTGCGCCGCGGGCGGACTTGCCGTGCTCGTTGAGGAGCGTGGCCGCGCGCTGGATGACGTACTGGGGCATGTGGTTGTTGACCTGCTGGGCCAGTTCGACCATGCGCAGGGAGCGGGTCCGCGGGCCCGCGAGGTCCCGGGGGACGGCGTGGCCGCCGACGCCGGGGCCGGGGCGGAAGGCCTGGAAGCCGAACGGCTTGGTCTCGGCGCAGCGGATGACGTCCCACAGGTCGACGCCCAGGTCGTGGCAGAGGACCGCCATCTCGTTGACCAGGGCGATGTTGACGTGCCGGTAGTTGGTCTCCAGGAGCTGCACTGTCTCCGCTTCCCGTGGTCCACGCGCGCGTACCACCTTGTCGGTGAGGCGCCCGTAGAAGGCGGCGGCCGACTCGGTGCAGGCGGGGGTGAGGCCGCCGATGACCTTCGGGGTGTTGGCGGGGGTGTGGTCGCGGTTGCCCGGGTCGACGCGGCTGGGTGAGTACGCGAGGTGGAAGTCGCGGCCCGCGCGGAGGCCGGATCCCTCTTCGAGGAGCGGACGGAGGAATTCCTCTGTCGTACCCGGGTATACGGGTGACTCCAGGATCACCGTGGTGTGCGGGCGCAGGTGTGCGGCCAGGGTGCGGGCGGCGTCGGCCAGTTGGCCCAGGTCGAGCGCGCCGTCCGCGCCACGCGGGGTCGGCGCGCAGATGACCGCGGTACGGACACGGCCGAGTTCGGCCGGGTTGGTGGCCGGCCGGAAGCCCGTCGAGAGCATCCGGCGCAGGTCGGCGGCGGCCAGCGGCGCGGGGTCGCCGCACTGGTAGCCGAGTGTGGAGATGCCGGCGCTGACGGCGGCCTGGGCCAGGGGCAGGCCGAACTGGCCGAGACCGATGACGGCGAGATCTGCGGGCATGGCGGTGGGCCGTCCTTCCCAATAACCGAAGGGGGACAAGGGCGCAAGCCCTGTGGACAGAACGGGCGAGTGCAATGTCAGACTAGGAGTAAATATGACCGATTTGCGGGATTGCTCGGCTGTGTTTCTCCGGAAGTCACCGAGAGATATCCACAGGCGGACGGCTGGTGGTGGCCGAAGGCGGGCAACGGGTTGAGAATTTGGGCATGGGGGATGTGAGCCGGGCCTCGCCGGACGGGTGAGCCCGGCGTGACAGACAGCGGGAGGCAACTGTGCGGACAGCGACACTGGGACCGGCGGAGCGCGCCGAGTCACTCGCGGGAATGGCCGAGCACGAACTGGATGTGCTGGTCGTGGGAGCAGGCGTGGTCGGCGCGGGCACGGCGCTGGACGCCGTGACCCGCGGCCTGTCCACCGGCCTGGTCGAGGCGCGTGACTGGGCGTCGGGCACGTCGAGCCGGTCGAGCAAGCTGATCCACGGAGGCCTGCGCTATCTGGAGATGCTCGACTTCCCGCTCGTACGGGAGGCGCTGAAGGAGCGCGGGCTGTTGCTGGAGCGGCTCGCGCCGCACCTCGTGAAGCCCGTCGCCTTCCTGTATCCCTTGCAGCACAAGGGCTGGGAGAGGTTGTACGCGGGTTCGGGCGTCGCGCTCTACGACGCGATGTCGATGGCGCGCGGCCACGGGCGCGGCCTGCCGATGCACCGTCACCTGTCACGCCGTCACGCGCTGCGTGTCGCCCCCGCCCTGAAGAAGGACGCCCTGGTCGGGGCGCTGCAGTACTACGACGCGCAGATGGACGACGCCCGTTACGTGGCGACCCTGGTGCGCACGGCGGCGGCGTACGGAGCGAAGGTCGCCAACCGCGCGCGCGTGACCGGCTTCCTGCGCGAGGGCGAGCGTGTCGTCGGCGCCAAGGTGCAGGACGTCGAAGGGGGCGGGGAGTACGAGATCCGCGCCAAGCAGGTCGTCAACGCCACCGGGGTGTGGACGGACGACACGCAGGCGATGGTGGGCGAGAGGGGACAGTTCCACGTCCGGGCGTCCAAGGGCATCCATCTGGTCGTACCGAAGGACCGGATCACCTCGACGACCGGGCTGATCCTGCGTACGGAGAAGTCCGTGCTGTTCGTGATCCCCTGGGGCCGGCACTGGATCATCGGGACGACGGACACCGGCTGGGACCTCGACAAGGCCCATCCGGCGGCGTCCAGCGCGGACATCGACTACCTGCTGGAGCACGTGAACTCGGTGCTCGCGGTGCCACTGACGCGTGATGACGTGGAGGGCGTGTACGCGGGGCTGAGGCCGCTGCTCGCCGGTGAGTCGGACGCCACGAGCAAGCTGTCGCGCGAGCACACCGTGGCGCATCCGGTGCCGGGGCTCGTGGTCGTGGCGGGCGGCAAGTACACGACGTACCGGGTGATGGCCAAGGACGCGGTGGACGAGGCGGTGCACGGGCTCGACCAGCGGGTCGCGGAGTGCGTCACCGAGGACATCCCGCTGATCGGAGCCGAGGGGTACCGGGCGCTGTGGAACGCGCGAGCGCGGATCGCCGCGCGGACGGGGCTTCATGTGGTGCGCGTGGAGCACTTGTTGAACCGGTACGGGGCGCTCGCGGAGGAACTGCTCGACCTCATCGCCGCGGACGCCTCGCTGGGCGAACCGCTGCCCGCCGCCGAGGACTATCTGCGCGCCGAGATCGTCTACGCCGCCTCGCACGAGGGGGCACGGCACCTCGACGACGTGCTGACACGGCGGACCCGCATCTCGATCGAGACCTTCGACCGGGGTACGCGCAGCGCGCGGGAGGCCGCGGAGCTCATGGCGCCGGTGCTGGGCTGGGACAAGGACCAGATCGAGCGCGAGGTCGAGCACTACGAGAAGCGGGTGGAGGCGGAGCGGGAGTCGCAGCGGCAGCCGGACGACCTGACGGCCGACGCGGCTCGGCTGGGGGCGCCGGACATCGTGCCGTTGTAGCGCAGCGGTCCGGTTGCGGTGTGGGCCGCGCCGCGGTTCGGCTGTGGTGGCGGTCCGGGAGCCCGAGCGGGGGTCTCCCGGGTGTCACCCGAACGAGTGTCCTGGGCTGGGATCTCTGCTCGGGACCTGGTCGTTCTACGGGGTGCGGGGGCAGAACTCGGCGGCGAGCAGCGCCGGTTCGAGGTCGGGGTCTGCGATCGCGTCCGTGTTCACGCGGAAGGTGAGGACGCGACGGGCGTCGAGAGTGGCTGCGGTCCGGACGTAGCTGCCGGTGATGCGGCCGTTGTGTCCCCACACCGTGGTGCCGCACGGAAGTTTCTCGGAGTAGAGGCCCATGCCGTACAAGCCGTGTGCGGTGCTGGTGTCGAGCATCTCGCGCAGTTGGCGGGGCGGCAGCAGGTCGCCGCGGAGCAGGGCCGCGTAGAAGCGGTTCAGGTCGGCGAGCGTGGTGACCAGCTCGCCCGCCGCGCCGGCCACGCGCGGGTCCAGATCGGTGACATCGGATCCGTCGGCGGCGTACGCGCGGCCGTGCGGGTCCGGCAGGGAGCGACGGGCGCCTGGGAACGAGGTGCCTGTCAGATGGAGGGGAGTGATGATGCGGCGCTCGGCCTCGGTGGCGTACGAGCGGCCGGTGACCTGCTCGACGACCATGCCGAGCAGCACGTAGTTGGTGTTGGAGTACTCGAAGCGGCCGCGCTCGGCCGGGGGGTGGGCGATTGCGATACGGACGGCCTGGAGAGGCGTGAGGGAGAGGGTGCCCTTGGTGTCGGCGGTGAAGTCGGCGAGGCCGCTGGTGTGGGTGAGCAGGGCGCGCAGGGTCAGGGCGCGACCGTCGTTGCCCGAGCCGCGCACCAGGCCCGGCAGATGGGCGTCCACCGAGTCGGACAGGGACAGACGGTGCTCGGCGGCCAGTTGAAGGACGACCGTCGCGACGAACGACTTGGTGATGCTGCCGGCGCGGAAGTGGTCGGCGGGCCGGATGGCGTCGGCCGGGCGGATGCCGTCGGCGGGGCGGACGGTGCCGGTCGGGCCGGCGGCGTCGGTCGGGACGGCTGTCGTGGGGGCTTCCACGTGGGCGAAGTGGGAACCGGAACCCTCGTCGGTCAGCAGGGCGGCGGCCGGGATCCTGCCTTGGGTGACGAGGCGGGTGAGGGCGGTAT
The DNA here is from genome assembly GCF_044334695.1 of Streptomyces sp. NPDC020747. Lineage (NCBI taxonomy): Bacteria > Bacillati > Actinomycetota > Actinomycetes > Kitasatosporales > Streptomycetaceae > Streptomyces > Streptomyces sp. NPDC020747. The sequence goes on from NZ_JBIRTJ010000002.1 coordinate 107,078, forward strand.
CCACCGCCGGGGGCGCGGGAGTTGTCGAGGTGGTCGAGGCCAGGACAAGGAGAACCAGGGACACAGGAAGAGTCAGTAGCGTCCTCAGAGGCGGCATGAGGTCCTTCCTTGTCGCCGCTCATCATGAGGGACGGGCTCGGCCGGGTGGCGGGCGGGGCAGGTGAGGGGCGGCGCGGGGAAGGAATGCTTCCGCGAGGGGGCACCCGGGGCGTCGGACGGTGGTCGGGTGGGTGACAATGGAGGCTCTGTCAGGGCGGGTTGCATGAGGGGACGCATGTCGGAGGCGGAGCGCGCGGGAGCATCCCGGCAGGACGAGAGCGATCGTCTTCTCGCCGGGCGATACCGGCTGGGAGGAGTCCTCGGCCGCGGTGGTATGGGCACCGTGTGGCGGGCCAAGGACGAGACGCTGGGCCGGACGGTCGCGGTCAAGGAACTGCGGTTGCCGGCGCGGATCGACGAGGACGAGAAGCGGCGGCTGATCACGCGGACCTTCCGTGAGGCCAAGGCCATCGCGCGGATCCGGAACAACGGCGCGGTGACGGTCTTCGACGTGGTCGACGAGGACAACCGGCCGTGGATCGTGATGGAGCTCGTCGAGGGCAAGTCGCTCGCCGAGGTCATCCGCGAGGACGGGCTGCTCACGCCGAAGCGTGCGGCCGAGGTGGGGCTCGCCATCCTCGACGTGCTGCGTTCGGCGCACCGCGAGGGCATCCTGCACCGGGACGTGAAGCCGTCGAACGTGCTCATCGCCGAGGACGGCCGGGTCGTGCTCACCGACTTCGGTATCGCACAGGTGGAGGGCGACCCGTCCATCACCTCGACCGGCATGCTCGTCGGCGCGCCCTCGTACATCTCGCCCGAGCGCGCGCGTGGGCACAAGCCCGGTCCCGCGGCCGACCTTTGGTCGCTCGGCGGGTTGCTGTACGCGTCGGTGGAAGGCGTGCCGCCGTACGACAAGGGGTCCGCCATCGCGACGCTCACCGCGGTGATGACGGAGCCGATGGAGCAGCCCAAGAACGCCGGGCCGCTGGAGACGGTCATCTACGGGCTGCTCGTCAAGGACCCCGAGCAGCGGCTCGACGACGCCGGGGCCCGGGCGATGCTCACCGAGGTGATCCACGCGCCCGAGCCCAAGGAGGACGAGCCGGAGCCGCCGGACGTGACGAAGGTCGTGCCGTTGCCGGAGCTTCCGGTGGACGCCGCCCCTGCCAAGAAGAGGAGTTCGGGCGGCAGGGCCGCGGGCGGGAGCAAGAAGGGCGAGGAGCCGGTGGAGCGGTTCCGCGGCGCCCTGCGTTCCGTGCGGAAGGGCAAGGGTGCTGCCGCTGCCGCAGCGGCAGCGGGTGCTGCCGCGGTGACCGCAGCAGGGAAGACCGCAGCCGGGAAGGCCGGAGCAGGGAAGACCGGTGCAGGGAAGACCGGTGCAGGGAAAGCCGGTGCGGAGAAGGTCGGTGCGGAGAAGGCCGACGCCGAAAAGGGTGCGAACGCTGCGAACGCCGAGGGCGCCGCGAACGCCGAGGGCGCCGAGGCCCCGGCGGCCCCGGCGGCTCCGGCGGCTCCGGCGGGGGCGGACGGCAAGGTTGCCAAGGCTTCGAACTCGGCCTCAGCTTCGGCCTCGGCCGCTCCTGAGGCCTCCCCCTCTCCCTCTCCCTCTCCCTCCGACCCCGTTTCGCCCTCCCCCTCCTCCGCCGGCGCCGGCGCTGCTTCTGGGTCGGTCTCTGAGGCTGCTGTTCCTCGCTCTGCCTCTTCGGGTGCGGCTGGTTCGGCCAAGGGGCGGGATTCTGCTGCCTCCGAGGTGAACTTCAGTTCGGTGGGCGGGGGTTCGGGTGGTGCCGGGGACACGCATCCGCGGACCGTCGCGCCCAGGGCGTCGCTCATCGATGTGGTGCCCCGGCGGACGTTGGTGATCGTCGCCGTGGTCGTCGTGCTGGCCGTGCTGGGCACGATCCTCGCCGTCACGCTCAGTGGCGACGACTCCGGGAGCAAGGAGAACAAGGGCGGCGACGACAAGTCGACGTCCAGCGGGGCGAGTGCGGGCAGCGACACCAAGCAGGACGAGAAGAGCGGTAACGAGAAGAGCGGTGCCGAGAAGGACAGCGGAGAGAAGACCGACTCCGCAGGCGGGGGCGTGAACTCCGGCGGTTCGCCGACCGCGAGCGCTTCGAGCGAGACCGGTGGTTCGAACGACGACTCCGGCAGTGGTTCGGGAGACGGCGCCGCGGAGACGTACAAGAGCGGGCAGGGGTTCTCGATCGGGCTGCCCAAGGGGTGGAAGTACGAGTCCACGAGTGCGGCCGGGGCCCGGTTCGCCGGTCCTGACGGGCAGAAGCTGCTGGTCGGGTGGACCGCGACGCCCAAGAGCGACCCGGTGGCGGACTGGAAGAACCAAGAGCGGTTCATGCAGCGGCCGCAGTACAAGCGCATCCGAATAGAGAAGGTGGACTACCGCGGCTGGAACACGGCCGACTGGGAGTTCACCTACGTGGATGGCGGGACCCAGTACCGGTCGATAGACCGAGGGTTCGTCGTCAACGGCAGCCTCGGATATGGGCTCATGTACACCGCGAAGGGCTCGAAATGGGACACCGAGCTTCGTAAAAACACGTGGCGGACGCTGACGAAGTCGTTCGAACCGAAGTCCTGAGGGGCACGAGATTCCTGAGATCTCGTATCTCCTCACTGTGGGTTGCCTACGGCACGTATCGTGAGTGGTTGCGGACCGTACGCAGCCACATCTGCAGCCACAACGGGACGCATGGCGAACGGAATTGACCAACCGGGCGGCCGGGGGAGGCATCGTGGACGACTATGCGGGACGGGTACTCGCCGACCGTTACCGTCTGCCGCTGCCGCCGTCGGACGAGTACGAACTCGCCGAGACCCGGGCCTTCGACACGTACAGCGGACAGGAAGTCCTGGTCCGGCAGGTGCCGTTGCCCGAGATCGTCGAGGCGGAGGTGCTCGACGCGGACGGGCTGCCCGACGGGTTCGTGGCCCGGGACGCCGGAGTGCGGCGGCCGTCCGCGCGGACCACACGGCGGCCCACCGAACCGGCGGTGCGGCGGGCGATCGAGGCCGCGCAGGCCGCGGCCCAGATCCCCGACCATCCGCGGCTCGACCAGGTCTTCGACGTGTTCGCCGAGGGCGGGTCGTTGTGGATAGTGAGCGAGATGGTGTCCGCGCGGCCACTGGCGGCGCTGCTCGCGGAGCGGCCGCTGAGTCCGTACCGGGCCGCGGAGGTGGCCTCCGACGTGCTGACCGCGCTGCGGGTGCTGCACGGCCACGGATGGGTGCACCGGAACATCACCGCGCGCACGGTGCTCGTCTGCGACGACGGGCGCGTGATGCTCACGGGGCTTGCCGCGGGGGCCGCGGAGGAGGCGCTGTGCGGGTACGACCCGGTGCCGACCGCCGACGGTGAGGGTGAGACGGGCGGCTCCGGACCGGCCGGCGGTCCGCCAGGTCGGACGGGCTCGGCCGGCCCGGCCGGTGCGGCTGGTCCCACAGGCTCGTCCGGGCCTCAGGGTCAGCTCGGTCAGCATGGGCGGCACGGGCAGTCCCAGCAGGGCGGTTCCGGTGGTGTGCCCGGTGCGCGGGTTGCCGGTGGCGGTCGTGCCGCCGTCGAGGCCGTGCCCGGAGGCGGCGGAGAGCTGTCGCCCGTCGGGCGGGCACAGGCGTCGGCCGCGGGGCAGCGGGCGCTGGACGCCGGCGGTGATGTGCGGGCCGCGCGGGCCGGGGCCATCGCGGCCTACCGCGCGGGCGCGCGGGCCGCGGCCCGGGTGCAGGAGGAAGAGCGGGGCGGCCGGAACGCGGCGTTGCCCGCGCCGCGGTCTCAGCCCGCAGAGGTCGAGGCCGAGGTCGGACAGACCTCCGGGTTCGGAGTGGAGCACACCTCGACGCCGGGGCAGATCGCCGACCCGTACGGGGTGGGGCGGTCCGGTTCCTGGCACGGCGCGGCGCCGCGTCATGGTGCGCCCGAGCTGGACGGACACGGGCAGAACCAGCCTCCCGCGCTGCCCGGGCCCGGCGCAGGAAGCAGCGGCAACGGGGGCAACGGCAGCGGAGTGCCGGGTCACGGTGACGGCTCCGGATTCCCCGGGAACGGCAACGGCGTGTCCCACCCCGGGAACAGCAACGGCATCGCCGGCCACTTCGCCAACACCTCTGGCCCCGACTACGGCACGGACCCTGCGCACACCGCGGACCTCGGCCACACCACCCACACCGCCACCGAGGCCCCCACCCAGTGGAGTCGGCTGACCGGCGCCGATCCCGCGCCCGCCGCCCATCGGGGCCCCGCCACCGCCCTGGCGGCCGAGCGGGCCCGGCAGGCGCGGATGGCTGTCGTCGGACCGGTCACCGAGCGCTGGGCGCCAGAGCAGGCCGGGCCCGTGCACGAGAACTGGCAGTTGGCGGCGCCGATTGGGCCCGCGACCGACCTGTGGGCGTTGGGGGCGCTGCTCTTCCGGGCCGTTCAGGGGCACGCGCCCTACCCCGAGGAGAACACCGCCGAGCTGGTGCAGCTGGTGTGCGCCGAGCCGCCCGCGTTCGCCGAGGAGTGCGGGCCGCTGCGGCCGGTCGTGGAGTCGTTGCTCCGCCAGGACCCCACCGAGCGGCTGGACTTCGAGGAGCTGCGCGGCTGGCTGCGTTCGCTGGTGCGGTCGGCGCCCGAGCCGGAGGCGGGGACGTACGTCGTGGCGGCGCCGCCCGTGGATCCCAAGCGGCTGCCCGTCGTGCGCCGCCGGGGCGAGCTCGTCCGCAGGCGCCGCGCCGGACTGCCCGACACCAGCCCGCACGGCCGCCACAAGCGGTCCAGGCGGGAGGCCAAGCCCCGCCGGCTCGGCCGCACGCTGCTCCTGTTGATACTGCTGGTCATGGCGGCGGCCGTTGCGTATGCCGTGGCCTTCATGCCGAAGTCCGACAACGCCGGTGAGCGGACCGGTTCCGCGGGGGACGTCGTCACTCCGACGCCGGGGCACTCGGCCGACACGGACACCGGCACGGACGGGAACGCGGGCGCGGACCCGCAGGACGAGAAGTCGCCGAGCAAGGAGAACAGCCCGACGCAGTCGTCCAGTTCCAGCACCCAGACCACCGGACCCGAGGTCGCGCAGGGCTTCACCGTGCGCAAGGACTCCGAGGGCTTCCGCGTCGCGGTCGCCAACGGCTGGGACCGGACGGGGAAGAACGGCCGCGGTCAGATCGTCTACTCCCAGGGCGACTTCGAGCTGCTGGTCGTGCCCGGCCGCGACACGACCAGTGAGTACGGCACCGATCCGATGACGTACCAGCGTGAGGACGAACGCGAGTTGCAGCCGTTCCGCGACTCGACGTGGGCCACGTCCAGCGGGATGCGGCGCATCGAGGTCGGCGGACGGACCATGGCCGAGGGGCAGTTCACCTGGCAGGACTCCCAGGGGCGCGAGGTCTTCGTACGTAATCTCGCGATCATCGTCGGCGGGCGGTACCACGTGGTGCAGGTGCTTGGTCCGGAGGCCGAGCGGGACGAGGTGACGCGGCTCTACGAGCAGGCGTCGGCGAGCTATCAGGCCACCGGCTGAGACCTGTCGGGAGACCTGTCAGGCCACCGAGTGACGTCCGACTGACGTCCGGCTGACGTCCGATTGCCGGGCGGCAAGCGCCTGTTCAGGCCCCGATGAACCGTCACAGTGCTGTCTCCGTAGGGACCCGCCGGTTCCCTGGGCGGAGGCCGGTCCCTAGTCTGACCCTGTCAAGAGCATTGCGGGGAAACGTGAATCAGATGCAGGGCCTGCTGTTGTCGGGGCGCTACCGGCTCGTCGACTCCATCGGCAGTGGCGGCATGGGCCGGGTGTGGCGCGCGCACGACGAGGTGCTGCACCGGGCCGTCGCCATCAAGGAGTTGACGGCCGCGCTCTATGCGGCGGACAGCGACCAGGCCGTGCTCCTCGCCCGGACCCGGGCCGAGGCGCGCGCGGCCGCGCGGATCAACCACTCGGCCGTCGTCACCGTGCACGATGTGCTGGAGTACGACGGCCGCCCGTGGATCGTGATGGAGCTGGTCGAGGGCGGCTCGCTCGCCGACGCGGTCAAGGAGTCAGGTCGCGTCGAGTCCCGGGAGGCGGCGCGAATCGGGCTGTGGGTGCTGCGCGCGCTGCGGGCCGCGCACGCAGCGGGAGTACTGCACCGCGACGTCAAGCCCGGCAACGTACTGATCGCCGACGACCGGCGCGTCCTGCTCACCGACTTCGGGATCGCACAGGTCGAGGGCGACACGACGATCACGCGCACCGGGGAGATCGTCGGCTCGGTCGACTATCTGGCGCCGGAGCGCGTACGCGGCCACGATCCGGGTCCTTCCTCCGATCTCTGGGCGCTCGGCGCGACGCTCTACACGGCGGTCGAGGGGAGGTCTCCGTTCCGGCGGACGACCCCGCTGACCACCATGCAGGCCGTGGTCGGCGAGGAGCCCGACGAGCTGACGCACGCCGGCGCGCTCGGGCCCGTCATCGCCGCGCTGCTGCGCAAGGATCCCGCCGAGCGGCCCGGTCCCGAGGAGGCCGAGCAGATGCTCGCCGAGGCCGCGGAGGGGCGCGCACCGAACTCGGCGCAGGCCTATGTGCCGACGGAACATGTGGCCACCTCATACGAGTCCGGTGCGTCCCCTCAGGCTCCCGAGTCGCCCACGCCCCAGGGCACGTACGGGCCGGCCCATGCCGCGTACGGGCCTCAGGGAACGTACGGTGGCCCGCAGGGTGCGCACGGGACCCAGGGAGGACCTGGCACTCCCGGCGACTCCGGCGGCCATGCCGCCTACGGCAGCCACCTCGCGCACGACACCTACGGCAGCCACGGCCGTCCCGTGCCCGACCACGTCGCCACCATGAACCAGCCGACGGCCGCCGGGACGCAGCGCCGCAAGGTCAGCACGCTCGTCCTCGTCGTCATCCTGGCCGCGCTCGTGGGCGGCGGAGGCGTCGCGGCGATGCTGTACGCGGACGGGTGGGGCAGCAAGGGCGACTCGTCGTCCTCGTCCCCCGACCCGTCCTCCTCCACGCCGTCGTCCTCGGCGGGGGAGACGGACGACGGGCAGGGGAACCAGACCCCGGGCACCGGCACCGGCGGCGTGCCGGACGGCTGGGAGCGCGTCAACGACCCCCAGGGTTTCAGCCTTGTCCTGCCCAAGGGCTGGAAGCGGCAGACCGAAGGCGCTCAGATCGACTACACGCCCGACAACGGCGAGCACTTCGTCCGCATCGCCATCGACGACTCGCCGGACTTCGACACCCCGTACACGCATCTGCTCGACCTGGAGCAGCAGTTGAACGGGCGGCTGCAGGACTACCAGCAGGTGGGTCTGGAGGAGAACACCTTCCGCGACCGCCCGGGCGGGCTCTGGGACTTCACCTGGACCGCGCTGCCGAAGGACACGGAGTTCCCCGGCCCGCGCCGGGCCAGCGAGCAGGCGTATCTCAGCCGTGACGGCGTCGAGTACGTGATCTACATGTCCGCTCCGGCGGCGGACTGGGACACCGCGAAGGAACGGTTCGACACGATCCTGCGCAGCTGGCGGCCCCCGGGCGCCCAGTGAACCCGTACGCGCCGTACGCCCCGTAAACACGGCCGGTGCGAGGCGTCACCGCGTACGTCGCTTGTCGGCCACCCGTGCCGCAGCGGCCCGGAAGGCCTCCGTCCGGTGCGGCATGATGGGGCGCATGGTGACCGAGGGGGACAACGTCCGTGTCATCGCGGGCCGTTACCGGCTGGAGGCCAGACTCGGCCGGGGCGGTATGGGCGTCGTATGGCGGGCCGCGGACCAGTTGCTCGGCAGGCAGGTCGCGGTCAAGGAACTCGTCCTCGACACCTCGCTCTCGGCTGAGGAGTCCCGGCTGCAGCGCGACCGGACCCTGCGTGAGGCGCGTGCCGTCGCCCAGTTGCGGGACCCGCACATCATCGTCGTGCACGACGTCGTCGAGCAGGACGAACGCCCCTACATCGTCATGGAGTTGATCGAGGGCGGCTCGCTCGCCGAGCGGATCTCCCGGAGCGGGCCCGTGGACGCGGCCGAGACCGCCCGGATGGGCATCGACCTGCTCGGCGCGCTGCGCAGGGCACACGGCGCGGGTGTGCTGCACCGGGACCTGAAGCCCGCGAACGTACTCCTCACCGGGGAGGGCCGGGTCGTCCTCACCGACTTCGGGATCGCCCAGGTCGCGGGGTCGACGACGCTCACCGAGAGCGGGTCGTTCGTGGGCTCGCCCGAGTACACCGCACCCGAGCGGATGTCCGGCCTCAGGACCGGCCCCGAGTCCGACCTGTGGTCGCTCGGCGCGCTGCTCTGCACCGCCCTGAGTGGCGAATCGCCGTTCCGCCGCGACTCGTTGGGCGGGATCCTGCACGCGGTGGTGGTCGACGAGATACGTCCGCCCGCGTCCGCCGCGCCCCTGCTTCCCGTCGTACGGGGCCTGCTTGAGCGCGATCCCGAGCGCAGGCTCGACGCGGTCGAGGCGGAGCGGCTGCTGCGGGCGTTTCTCGACACGGGCCGTATGCCGCCGGTGTCGCCCGGCTACAGACCGACCCGGCGGGACGCGCCGAGACCGCATCCGCAGTCGCATCCGCAGTCGCTCCACGCGCCGCGGCCTCCGTCGGACTCGCCCGTGACATCGCCGATGAGGTCCGTCGCCTCCTCGCGCTCCGCCACGCGGAACGTGCTGATCGCGGTCGCGCTCGTCGCCGCGATGGCCGTGGCGGGTGTGTCGGCCGCCGCGCTGCTGATGGACGGTGACGGGGGCAACGGGCCCTTGTCACCGACGAGTTCCGCGCCATCGTCCCGGGCGACGGTCACTACTACGACCACCGCGACAACCACATCGACGACCGGCCCGACGGCGAGCGCGCCCACGAGCCCCGCCGCGAGCCCGGGCGGCACGAGCCCCGCCCCCACTGTCACGGTGACCCGCCCAGGGTCCGGCGGAGTCGACCCCTCGGGCACGTGAGTGGCGTGGCCGCGTAAAAGGAACATAAGCGACACCGTGCGTCACGGGTCTGTGACTGGAAAGCGCCCAGGGTGGCTCGCGAAGCGCTTGCCGCGATAGGGATGGACCCATGAGCAACAACGGGGGAGCCCCATACGGACCCGACGAACCAACGAGTTTCGGCCTGCAACCGCCGCGGCCGCCGGTCGCCGTGCCGCACCCCGGGAACCCGTACGCCGCGCCCACCCAGGTCGTGCCCGACCAGCAGGCGCCGCAGGAGCCGGGCACCGGTCGGCTGATCGCGGGCCGTTACCGGCTGCTCGGCAAACTCGGGCACGGCGGTATGGGCACCGTGTGGCGGGCGAAGGACGAGACGGTGGACCGGGAGGTCGCCGTCAAGGAGCCGCGGGTACCGGACCACCTTCCCGAACGTGAACGGGACAACGCCTACGAGCGGATGCGTCGCGAGGCGCGCGCCGCGGCCCGGCTCGACCACCCGGCCGTCGTGAACGTCCACGATGTCGCGGTCGTGGACGGCCGGCCGTGGATCGTCATGGAGCTCGTACGGGGGCGTTCGCTCGGTGCCGCCCTGCAAGAGGGCACGATCGGGGCGCGTGAGGCGGCGAGAATCGGCCTCGACGTGCTGGGCGCGCTGGAATCCGCGCACGCGGCGGGCATCCTGCACCGGGACGTCAAGCCCGACAACGTCATGCTCGGCACGGGCGACCGGGTCGTCCTCACCGACTTCGGCATCGCCCAGATCGAGGGCGAGACGAACCTGACCGACACCGGCGGCTTCGTCGGCTCGCCCGAATTCATCGCACCGGAGCGGGTGTTGGGGCAGCGGCCGGGTCCGGCCTCGGACCTCTGGTCCCTGGGTGTGGTCCTGTACGCGGCCACGGAGGGCGTGTCGCCGTTCCGCCGCAGCAACACGCCGGCGACGCTCCAGTCCGTCCTCAACGCCACGCCGGCCGCGCCCAACGCGGCCACGGGACCACTGGCCGACGCCATCAACGGCCTCCTCGACAAGGACCCGGCCCGCCGCCCGGACGCCGCGCGGGTGCGCGCGCTCCTGGAGCAGGCCGCGCGTCCGCCCGAGCCCGCGCCCACGCAGGTCGTACGGATGGCGGAGCCCGGCGGCAGGTCGGTCCGGGTCGGCCGCAAGGGGTGGATCGGGATCGGTGCCGTCGTCGTCGCGGCCGCGCTCGCGGCGTACCTGGTGGTCGCGGACCCGTTCGCGGGGCCACTGCCCGACAACTGGGACAAGAAGGACCTGAAGGCGCTGGGCGCGACGATGGCGGTACCGGCCGGCTACGTGAAGACCGTGCCCAAGCCCGACGCGGCCAAGGACGAACACTGGGTCCAGTTCACCGACGCGAGCGGCAGCCTCTGGATCAGCCTCACGCTGGCCAAGAGGATCGAGGACACCAGCGGTGACATCGCCGGGTCGGCGGCGGCCGAGATGTACGACGACGACGCGAGCTACCGGCAGAGCGGCAGCTACGGCATGGACATGGACTCCGAGCCCGCTCCCAAGAGCAAGCCCGATCCGACGACGTACAAGGACCGGAAAGCGGCCCTCAACACCATCACCTACGAGACCACGGACACCGAGTCCCCGCGTCCGCGCGAGATGCAGGTCCTCTACTACAAGACCAAGTCCGGCGACATGTACAAGCTCATGATCGGCTACCCGGGCGAGGGCGACTTCACCGGGCGCGGGCGCGAGGTCGCGAAGACGGCGATCGCGAACCTGGACATCGACCGGCTCTGAACTTGTTTCCAACCCTCTGACGGCTCACGGCTCACGGCTCACGGCTCACGGCACATGGCTCGTGGCACATGGCTCACGGCGTCGGCTTCTGACAGGGGTCGGCGGCCCGGTGTCGTGCGGGAACGTGCGTGGTAGCGTCGGTATACAAACTGTATGCGATGTCTGGGGGTTGCCGTGGCGTCCGGTCGGGAGAAGGCCTACGCGTATCTCAAGGACACGGTGCTGACGGACCCCGAGATGCAGGGGGCCTTCGTGTCGGAGCAGGAGCTCGCCGACCGTATCGGTGTCTCCCGCACCCCCATCCGCGAGGCGCTGCTGCTGCTCGCCGCGGAGGACCTGGTCGAGCTCGTGCCCAAGCGCGGTGCCCGGGTGGCACCTCTGACGGGGCGGGAGGTCCGGGAGCTGATGGAGCTGCGCGGCCTCGTCGAGCGGTACGCGGCCGAGCGGCTCGTCGCGGCCGAGCGGGTGCCGCTGGACGAGCTGCGCTCCCTGCTGGAACAGCAGCGCGCGCTCACCGGCGCCGAGGAGACCCGGGAGTTCATCGCCGTGGACCACCGGTTCCACGCGTCCCTGGTCTCGGCCGTCGGCAACACCCTGCTGGACCGGCACTACGACGGCCTGCGCAGCCGCCAGGTCCGTGCTGGAGTGGTCGCCGTCTTCAACCAGCAGGGACGGCAGAAGGCGGTGCTCGACGAGCACGAGGCCATCGTGGACGCCCTCGCCGCCGGTGACGCGCGGGCCGCCTGCGCGGCCATCGACCACCACCTGCAGTCGACCCTCAAGGTGCTCCTCGACGGCTGAGATGCCTGAAGTGCCCCCGGCACGCCTCCCGGCCGCCGGGGACCTTCCCGTGTCCGCCCGGATCAGGGGTACGTGATCACCAGCATCGTCACGCCGTTCGGTGAGGTCCAGGGCCCGTGCGGCATGCCCGGGGGACGGCAGGCGTACATGCCCGCGGTGAAGGTGCGCTCCAGCGTCAGGTCGTACATCGCTCCCTCGACGAGATAGACCTCCTCCCACACGTCGTGCCGGGACACGCCCGCCGCCGAGGTGTCGGTGCCCGGCGCCCAGCGGACCAGCGCGGTGCGCCGGCCGCTTTCGGGGTCCTCGGCCAGGACGCACTCCTCGACGCCGGGTCCGGCGCCGGCCGGGGCGTGCCAGGGGCCGTCGGGGCGGTGGAACTCCAGCTCGGGCCCGCTCATCGCCACACGTCCGGCCGCCGGTTCGCCAGTACGGACGTCTTCTCCCGGACCGCGCCGACCTCCTCGACGTCCAGCTCCGTAATGAGCAGCTCCGGATCGGCGCCTAGAGAGGCGCGTACGGTTCCGTCGGGGCCGACCATCAGGCTGTGCCCGATGCCGGTCGGCACAGGGCCCGGACCGGTGCCGGGATCGGCCTGGCCGACGGCGGCGACCCAGACGGTGGTGTCCAGCGCGCGGGCCCGCACCAGCAGCTCCCACTGGTCGAGCTTGCCGGGGCCGGCTCCCCAGGAGGCGGCCAGCAGTGTGCCCACCGCCCCGGCGTCGGCGTGCGCCCGGAACAGCTCGGGGAAGCGGACGTCGTAGCAGGTGGCCAGGCCCAGCCGGACCCCGTCCACGTCGATCACGGCGGGGCGGGAACCCGCGGCGACGGTCTCGGACTCGCGGAAGCCGAAGGCGTCGTAGAGGTGGATCTTGTCGTACGACTCCTCGACCGGCTCCTCGGCGCCGGGGCCGGTGGCCAGCAGGGTGTTGGCCACCCGGCCCTGGTCGGCCGGGGTGAACATGCCGGCCACGACGACGGTGCCGGTCGCGAGGGCGATCTCGCGTACGCCGTCGGCCCACGGTCCGTCGAGGGGCTGGGCGAGCGGGGCCAGTGGCGTGCCGAAGCAGGCCATCGACGCCTCCGGGAAGACGACGACGCGGGCTCCGGCGTCCGCGGCGCGACGCGTCCACTCCTCGACGAGACGCAGGTTCTTCTCGGGGTCGGGGCCGGTGGTGAGCTGGCTGAGGGCGATCCGCACTGCGGGGCCTCCTTGTTCGGGGCGAGTCTGGGCGGGGTTGTGTGGCCGTTGTCAGCGGGGCAGGGGAAGGTCCGCCGCGGCCCGGGTCTTCGGCGCGGCGAGCTCCGCGTCCTCGTCCACGGCGGCCTCCGGGTCGCGGCCCAGCAGGACGCCCACCAGGGAGACCGCGCAGGCGAGGGCGATGTAGACGGCCAGCGGTACCCAGCTGTCGTAGGCGCTCAGCAGGGTGGTGAACAGCAGCGGGGCGATGGCGCCGCCGATGATCCCGGCCAGGGTGTACGCCAGCGAGGAGCCGGTGTAGCGCAGCCGGGGCGAGAACTGCTCGGCGATGAAGGCGGCCTGCGGTCCGTAGAGACAGCAGTGGATGACCAGGGCGACGAGGACCCCGGCGGCGAGCGGCAGCCAGGAACCGCCGGCGGCCATCGGGAAGAACACGAACGGCCACACCGCGGCGGCCACCGCGGCGACACCGTACAGCAGGCGTCGGTTGACGCGGTCGGAGAGCGCGCCGGCCAGCGGCATCAGGAAGACCTGGACCGAGGAGCCGATGAGGACGGCCGCGAGGGCGGAGCCGCGCGACATGTCGAGTTCCTGGGTGGCGTAGGTCAGCACGAAGACGGTGAACATGGCGTACAGCACGTCGGGGCCGACCCGGCACAGGATCGCGGCGGTCAGGGCGCGGGGCTGGGTGGTGAAGACCTCGCGGATCGGGGCCTCGGGCCGGGACTGCTCGGCCTCCATCGCCTTGAAGACCGGGGTCTCCTCCAGCTTGGCCCGGATCCACAGGCCGAACGCGACCAGGACGCCGGACAGCAGGAACGCCACCCGCCAGCCCCACGACTCGAACTGCGCCTCGGTCAGCAGTGCGCCGAGGGCGGCGAGCACACCGTTGGCGAGCAGGTTGCCCGCGGGCGGGCCGACCTGTGCGGCGGAGGCGTAGAAGCCCCGGCGGCGCGGGTCGCCGAACTCGCTGGACAGCAGCACGGCGCCGCCCCACTCGCCGCCGACGCCGACGCCCTGGACGAAGCGCAGCACGACCAGGGCGATCGGCGCCGCCACGCCGATCGTTCCGTAGGCGGGCAGCAGGCCGATCAGGAAGGTGGCCACGCCGATCAGGACGAGGGTGGCGATCAGCACCTTCTTGCGGCCGATCACATCGCCGAGGCGGCCGAAGACGAATCCGCCGAGGGGACGGGAGACGTAGCCGACCGCGTAGGTGGAGAACGCCAGGAGCGTGCCGGTGAGCGGGTCCTCCGACGGGAAGAACAGATCGCCGAAGACCAGGGCCGCGGCGGCGGAGTAGACGGCGAAGTCGTACCACTCCAGGGCCGTGCCGGTGAGGCTCGCGACGAAGGCGCGGCGGACGCCGGAGCGCTTCTCAGCGGCCCCGGCGTCGCTCTTCGGGGTGTCGTGCATGGTGCCCATCCTTGCTCGGGGACATCGACCTTCCGGCATACTTCTTGTATACAGGTCGTATGCGCAAGCCCCGCGCCGGAAGTCGACCGCGGAGAAATCAGGATCCGTAGACCCCCTTCCCGATGCCCGTTTCCTGTTCCCCGATCCCTGGGAGTGCCCTCATGGCCGTGCTGACCTTCGAACTGCCCGACGGATCGACGCGTGAGGTCGATGTCGTCCAGGTCCTCAACGCCGGGTACGCCGGGCGCAGCCAGGACGATGTCGCCGCGCACGTCGCGGAGCTCGCCGAGCTGGGTGTGCCGGGCCCGTCCGTGACGCCGGCGCTCTACCCCGTCTCCCCGTACCTCGCCCAGCAGACCGAGCGGGTCGCGGTCCAGCACGGCCGCACCTCAGGCGAGGCGGAGTGGGCGCTGGTCGTCGCGGAGGGCGGGGAGCTGCTGCTGACGGCGGCCTGCGACCACACCGACCGCGACCTGGAGGTGCACGGGGTGGCGTGGAGCAAGAACGCCGGCCCCGACGTCCTCGCCCGCCGCGCCTGGCGCCTGGCCGACGTGGAGTCCCGCATCGACGAGCTCACCCTGCGCGCCTGGGTCAGCCACGACGGCACCGAGACCGAGATCCAGGCCGGGACGCTCGCCGAACTCCTCACCCCGGGCTACTGGGTCGACGTCCTGCGCTCCCGCGGCGAGCTGACACCCGGGACCGTCCTGATCTCCGGCACCATCCCGATGGCTCCCGGCGTCGACCAGTTCGCCGACGGCTGGCGTGTCGAACTGGCCGACCCGGCCGGCGGCGACGCGATCAGCCTCGCCTACGACGTCCGGCCCATGCCGCAGCCCATCGGCTGACACGTCAACCACGGGAGGGCGGGCCGGTGAACCCGGCCCGCCCTCATCGTGCGTACTGCCTTGTGTGTCCTACGCGCCTCAATGGCGTCGCCCCAACAGGCTCCGCCTCAACAGGCTCCGCCCCAACAGGCGTCGGCTCAGCCGAGCTTCGCCGTCTGGGCCTTGATCAGGGCGGCCGGTACGTCGTAGTCGGAGACCTTGGCGTCATCGGCGAACGCGGCCAAGCTGATCGAGTAGTACGTGGCGACCGTGTTCCCGTGCCGCGCGACCTCCGCGTGCACGACCGGGTCGCCGTCGGAGTCCGCGGTCACCGCGAACGCCAGCGACTCGTCGCCGTTCCCCGAGGCCTTCTCCGCCTCGACCTTCTTGAACTTCTGGGGCTCTTCCTTGGCCGTGGCCGTGAAGCCGCCGCCGCAGCCCTCGATCGCGGCGGAGAGCGAGGACATGGTCTCCTTCGCGCCGTCGCCCTCGTACGAGGACAGCGAGACGATGGTCATCGTCGAACCGAGGGCGTCGGTGATCGAGTTCATCGCGGCCTCCATCTCCTCCTCCGTCATGTCCTCCAGGTCCTTGGTGGGGGACTCGCTCGCCTTGGCCGTCGGGTCCTCCTGGGCCATGCGATTGACGTACGAGGCCGAGTCGCCCGGCGCGAAGCCGGTGAGGACGTACGCGAGGGGCGCGCACTTCTCGTCGACGACCTTGATCTCCTCCTTGGAGGAGGCGAACTGCTCGGACTGGTCGGCCGGGCCGACCTTGTAGCCCTTGACGTCGGCCGTCGCGATGATGAGCTTGTCCAGCTCACCCTTGGCGAGGGTCTTCGCTGCCGCGGCCGGCTCCTTGCCCGCGGCCTTGTCGTCCTTGCCCGATCCGGAGTCGGAACCGCTGTCGGAGCAGCCGGTCACCAGGGCGAGCGAGAGGACGGACACAACGGCTGCGGCGCCGGGACGAGGCAGCGCGAGTCTCTTCATTATTCGAATGTTCCTTCGGTGGTATTGCGGTGAAACTGGGAGTCTGAGGGCGGGTCAAGAAAACGTCAAGCCGGTCCCGGAACGGCATACTGCTCAGCACCGACGGACAACAGGGACGACAGCCGCCGACCCTCCCCGCGGCTTCCTGTGGAGAGAGGTGACGGGCGTGGGCCTGGATCTCGACGTGCGCGCGCACGCACGCCAGCGGTGGGCGGCGCGCGGTGCCCTGGCGGCGGCCGGCCTCGCCGTACTGCTGCCGATCGGATTCGCCAGGGCCGCGAGCGTGCTGCTCGTCGTGGTCGGGGTGCTCGGTACGGCGGTCACGGTCGCCGCGCTCTGGTGGGTGCTGACCCTCCGGGGGCCGGCCCGGGCCGCGGCCGGGGTGCTGGCACTCGCGACACCGGCCACGGTCATCGGGCTCTTCGCCGCCGCGAACCTGCTGTGGGTCGTCGTGGTGTCCCTGGCGCTGTGGGGCTTCGCCGTCTGGGCCGGGAAGTTCGCGCTCAGCCTGACCAAGTCGCATGCCGTGCGGGTGTCCGAGCACCGGACCCCCGCCCCCGCCAGGCCCTTCCTCATCATGAATCCGCGGTCCGGTGGCGGGAAGGTCGAGCGGTTCGGGCTGAAGGAGAAGGCCGAGCGGTTCGGAGCGCGCGTCCACCTCCTCGACCCCGAGCACAAGGAGGACGTCACCGAACTCGCCCGGCGGGCCGTCGCCGACGGCGCCGATCTGCTCGGCGTCGCGGGCGGGGACGGCACACAGGCGCTGGTCGCCGCGGTCGCCGCCGAGCACGACATCCCGTTCCTCGTCGTCTCCGCCGGGACCCGGAACCACTTCGCCATGGACCTCGGGCTCGACCGGAACGACCCGGCCGCCTGTCTCGACGCGCTCACCGCCTCGGGGGTCGAGGTCCGTGTCGACCTCGGCTTCGCCGACGGGCACCCCTTCGTCAACAACGCCTCGTTCGGGGCGTACGCGGTGGTCGTGCAGAGCCCCGAGTACCGGGACGACAAGGTGCGTACGACGCTGGAACTGCTGCCGGAGCTGCTCACGCACCAGCGGGGGCCGCTGCTGACCGCCCGGATCGAGGAGACGGGCGGGACCGCCGGGACAGGCACGCCGAGTGGGGCGGGCACACCGAGCGAGACCGGAATGTCGAGTGGGGCGGAGGAGGCGGCCGGGGTGGCCGTCATCGACGCGCCCCAGGCTCTCCTCGTGAGCAACAACCCCTACCGCATGGACGATCCGGCGGGCCTCGGCTACCGGGAGCGGCTGGAGTCGGGCCTCCTCGGCGTCCTCGGCATCAAGGTGGAGAACGCGGCCGAGGCGGCAGGGCTGCTGCTGGGGGTGCACTCCACCGGGCTCACGGTGCTCACGGCCCGCGAGGTGGTCGTCGACGCCGACCGCCCCGAGATCGAGGTCGGCGTGGACGGCGAGGCCTTCGTCCTGCCCACCCCGGTGCGGTGCCGTATCGCACCCGGCGCGCTGCGGGTGCGCGTCCCCTGGAACCGGCCGGGCGTGCCGGAGACCAAGCCGCCGATGGACTGGCGCCGGCTGCGCAAGCTAGCGGCGGCGGTGGGCCGTACGGCACTCCCCAAGCACCGGGCCCTGCCCAGGGACGAGCCTCTGCCCGAGAACCGGACCCCGCCCACCGCATGACCCACCGCATGACCCTCCGTTTGACCCCCAACACGACATCGACAAGCTCAGGCCCCGCACGGTACTGATGGGGCATGAGCGATGACGGGGGGCGGCTGATCGGCGGCCGCTACCGGCTGGCCGAGCGCATCGGCTCCGGCGGCATGGGCACCGTATGGCGGGCCGTCGACGAACTCGTGGAGCGGGACGTCGCGGTCAAGGAGCCCAGGCTGCCCGGCGATCCGCAGGACGCGGCCCACCAGCGCGCGTACAACCGGCTGCAGCGGGAGGCGCGGGCGGCGGCGCGTGTGGAACACCCGGCGGCCGTCGCCATCCATGACGTGGTCGTGGAGGACGGACTTCCCTGGATCGTCATGGAGTTGATCCGCGGCGAGTCCCTCCACGAGGTACTGCGGCGCGGCGCGCTCCCGCCCGCCGAGACCGCCCGGATCGGGCTCGCCGTCGTGGGCGCGCTGAAGGTCGCGCACGCCAAGGGCATCGTGCACCGTGACGTGAAGCCGGCCAACGTGCTGCTCGGACAGCACGGCCGCGTCGTGCTCACCGACTTCGGCATCGCCCACATCCAGGGCGAGGAATCCATCACGATGAGCGGGGAGTTCGTCGGCTCCCTCGAGTTCATCGCACCCGAGCGGATGTCCGGCCGCGGCGCCGGCCCGGCCGCTGACCTGTGGTCCCTCGGCGTCTGCCTGTACGCGGCCGTGGAGGGCTGGTCCCCCTTCCGGCGTACGACGCTGGAGTCGACCCTCGCCGCGATCCTGTCCGCCGAGCCGCCGGAACCGAAGCAGGCGGGGCCGCTCGGCGCCCTGATCGTGCGGCTCCTGGCGAAGGACCCGGACGAGAGACCGGACGCGGACGAGGTCGTCGTCGCACTGGAGGCGGTGGCGGAACGGTGGCCGGTACCGGCTCCGGCTCCACGGGAAGATCTGACGATCCCTCAGGACACCTCCGCGTTACGGGAGTTCGCGGACGACTCGGGGACGGTGCGGCTCGCCAGGCCCTCCGCCTCGGACGAGGCGCCGGAGAAGTCGAGGTCGTCGGAGTCGCCCGTCCGGCCGGAGACGGCCACCCCCTCCGAGTCGACCGCCTCCTCCGACATATCCGCCCCGTCCGAGGGCACCCGGGCCGACCCCGTCCCCGTACGCCCCAGGCGCAAGCGCTCCACCGCGCGTCTCGTGGCCGGAGTCCTCGCCGGTGCCCTCCTCGTCGCGGGTGGTGTCTGGGCCGGGACCTCGCTCACCGACGACAGCGCGACCGCCGAAGGGGGCAAGCCGTCGGTGGCCCCGAACTTGCCCATTCCCAAGGACAGTTGGGTCGCCAACGAGGAGCCGGACCTGAACGCCGTCCTCTCCCTCCCCAGGCAGTACGTGCGCTTCCACGAGCAGGGCGGCCCCGACGACCAGCCGCGCATGGCCATCTACGACAACGACGAGGTCGTCCAGGTCCGACTCACCCTGTGGGACGAGGCGCCGCGCTCGCCGATGGGCCAGGCGAAGGACTCGGCCGAGACATGGGCCGGCTACGGGGAGTCGCGGACGCAGTACACGAAGACGTCCTTCCACGGGAACGAGGCCGTGCTCGTCGACACGACCTACGAGACCGAGGGCAGGCTGGTGCGCGTCATGGAGCTGATGATCCTTACCGACGACAGCCGGCTGTACGAGCTGCGCGTCGACATGCCGAAGGGGACGGCGAACGAGAAAAGGGGCACGGAGGTGTTCAAGGGGGCGCGGGACCGGCTGAAGATCGGCGGGTCGAGGAAGTGGTCGCCGCGCTCCGATATTTCGGCCGGCCCCTGATCGTCGCCGGACGACTCCCTGATCAGGCCATTCATTGCCAGTGATCGCTGGCGTCGTGTGTGTACTCGGTGAAACCCTGTTACCGCCGGGTACCCAAAGCGGCGGGCCCGGGCATACGCTGCGGGCCATGACCGACTCGCAGGCCCCGGCACAGGCCCCGGAAAAGACCGGCACCAACCCCCTCGCGCCCGCCCCCGAGGGCGCCCGCACGGCTGCTGACGTGGTCACGCCGGAGCTGATCGCACAGCTCACGCGTGGCGTGGTCGGTTCGGGCCGCACCGCCAACCACACGCCGTTCACGGGCGAGAAGCTGGCCGACCTGCCCGAGTCCACCCCCGAGGACGTGGAACGGGCCTACGAGAAGGCCCGCGCCGCCCAGGCCGTCTGGGCCCAGACCCCGGTCAGGCAGCGCGCCGCCGTCCTCCTCCGCTTCCACGACCTGGTGCTCGCCCGCCAGGCCGAGGTGCTGGACCTCATCCAGCTGGAGACCGGCAAGGCCCGGCTGCACGCCCACGAGGAGGTGCAGGCCGTCGCCGTGGCGGCCCGCCACTACGGCCGCAAGGCCGCCTCGTACCTCAGGCCCAAGCGCCACGCGGGCGCCGTGCCGACCCTCACCAAGGTCACCGAGCTGCGCCACCCCCGGGGCGTCGTCGGCCAGATCGCCCCCTGGAACTACCCGCTCGAACTCTCCGTCGGCGACGCGATCCCCGCCTTCGTCGCGGGCAACGCCGTCGTCATGAAGCCCGACACCGAGACCTGCCTCACCGCCCTGTGGGCCCGTGACCTGCTGATCGAGGCGGGCCTGCCGGCCGACGTCTTCCAGGTCGTCCTGGGCGAGGGGCCGGTCGTCGGCCCGGAGGTCGTCAAGCGCGCCGACTACGTCTCGTTCACCGGCTCCACCCGCACGGGCCGCGAGGTCGCCCAGAGCGCGGCGGCCCGTCTGGTCGGTGTCTCCCTCGAACTCGGCGGCAAGAACGCCATGTTGGTCCTTGAGGACGCCGACATCGACAAGGCGGCGGCCGGTGCGGTCCGCGCCTGCTTCTCGTCCGCGGGCCAACTCTGCATCTCCATCGAGCGGTTGTACGTCCACGAGTCGATCGCGGACGCCTTCGTGGAGCGGTTCGCCACACGCACCAGGGCGATGCGGCTCGGCAAGTCCCTCTCGTACGGCGCCGAGATGGGCTCGCTGGTCGGTGAGCGCCAGCTGGAGACGGTGACCCGGCACGTCGAGGAGGCGGTCTCCAAGGGCGCCAGGCTCGTCGCGGGCGGTGTGGCACGGCCGGACATCGGCCCGTACTTCTTCGAGCCCACGATCCTGGACGGCGTCGAGGCGCCGATGGCGGTCTGCAACGAGGAGACCTTCGGCCCGGTCGTCTCCATCTACCGCTTCAAGGACGAGGACGAGGCGGTCGAACTCGCCAACTCCACGCCGTACGGCCTCAATTCGTCGGTGTGGACGAAGGACGGCCGCCGCGGCGCCGACGTCGCGGCCCGCCTGCGCACCGGCACGGTCAACGTCAACGAGGGCTACGCGCCCGCCTACGGCAGCGTCCAGTCCCCGATGGGCGGCATGAAGGACTCCGGCCTCGGCCGCCGCCACGGCTCCGAGGGCATCCTCAAGTACACCGAGGCCCAGACGGTGGCCCAGCAGCGCCTGCTGCCCATGGCCCCGTCCCTCGGCATGGACGACGAGGGCTACGCCCGGTTCATGAGCCGCAGCCTGAGGCTGATGAAGGCATTCCGGTTCCGTTAGAAGTCCTTTGTCGTTCAGGGGCGTCTTTCAGGGGCGCGAGCCACCACAGAGCACCCGCACTGCACACTCAAAGGGGAGAAGGCACGTGCCTCAGGACGCTTACGACTACGACGTCATCGTCGTCGGCTCCGGCTTCGGCGGATCCGTCACAGCCCTGCGCCTCACGGAGAAGGGCTACCGCGTAGGCGTCCTGGAGGCGGGCCGCCGCTTCACCCGCGAGTCCCTCCCCAAGAACTCCTGGGACCTCAAGAACTACCTCTGGGCGCCGAGACTCGGCATGTACGGCATCCAGCGCATCCACCTCCTCGGCAACGTCATGGTCCTGGCGGGCGCAGGTGTCGGCGGCGGCTCGCTCAACTACGCCAACACCCTCTACGTACCGCCGAAGACGTTCTTCGAGGACCCGCAGTGGAAGGACATCACCGACTGGCAGGAGGAGTTGAAGCCGTACTACGACCAGGCCCGGCGCATGCTCGGCGTACGGCTCAACCCGACCATGACGCCCTCGGACGTCCACCTCAAGGCAGCCGCCCAGCGGATGGGCGTGGGCGACACCTTCCACATGGCACCGGTCGGCGTCTTCTTCGGTGACGGCGAGGACGCCGACGGGACCGCGAAGGCGGGGCCCGGACAGCAGGTCGACGACCCGTACTTCGGCGGGGTGGGGCCGGCCCGCAAGGCATGCGCCGAGTGCGGCGAGTGCATGACGGGCTGCCGGCACGGCGCGAAGAACACCCTCAACGAGAACTACCTCTACCTCGCGGAGAAGGCGGGCGCGGTCGTCCACCCGATGACGACCGTCATGTCGGTCACCGACGACTCGCAGGGCGGCTACGCCGTCGCGACGCTCCCGACGGACGAGAAACGCAAGGGCGAGGGCCGGACCTTCAAGGCCCGCCGGGTCGTCCTCGCCGCCGGCACGTACGGCACCCAGACCCTGCTGCACCGCATGAAGTCGAGCGGCCAACTCCCGTACCTGTCCGGCAGGCTGGGCGAGCTGACCCGTACCAACTCCGAGGCCCTGGTCGGCGCGCAGACCGACAACCGCCGCTACCGGAA
Organism: Streptomyces sp. NPDC020747; assembly: GCF_044334695.1. Classification (NCBI taxonomy): domain Bacteria; kingdom Bacillati; phylum Actinomycetota; class Actinomycetes; order Kitasatosporales; family Streptomycetaceae; genus Streptomyces; species Streptomyces sp. NPDC020747. The sequence continues at coordinate 129,302 of NZ_JBIRTJ010000002.1, forward strand.
GGCCACCGGCGAGGCGAAGGTCGACTTCACGCGCGGAGTCGCGATCACCTCGTCGGTCCACCCGGACGAGAACACCCACATCGAGCCCGTCCGCTACGGGAGGGGCTCGAACTCGATGGGCAGTCTGTCGATCCTCCAAGTCCCCTACACGGAGGGCTCGTCGAGGGTGCTGGGCTGGCTGGTCAACGCGGTGAAGCACCCCACCCTCGTGGCCCGCTCGCTCTCCAACCGCCGCTGGTCGGAGCGGACCATCATCGGCCTGGTGATGCAGTCCCTCGACAACTCCCTGACGACGTACCTGAAGCCGAAGGGCGCGGGCAAGGGCCTGCTCACGGCCAGGCAGGGCCACGGCGCCCCCAACCCCAAGCAGATCAAGGCGGCTTCGGAGTCGGCCTCCGCGATCGCCGCGGAGATCAACGGTTTCCCCGGCTCGAACGTCGGCGAGCTGATGGGCACCCCGCTCACCGCCCACTTCCTGGGCGGCTGCCCGATCGGCGCGTCGGCCGCCGAGGGCGTCATCGACCCGTACCACCGGCTGTACGGACACCCCGGCATCTCGGTGGTCGACGGCGCCGCGGTCTCGGCGAACCTGGGCGTCAACCCCTCGCTCACGATCACCGCGCAGGCGGAGCGGGCGATGTCGTACTGGCCCAACAAGGGCGAGGCGGACCCGCGTCCGGCGCAGGGGGCCGCGTACGAGCGCCTGAAGCCGGTCGAGCCCCTCGCACCCGCCGTCCCCGCGGACGCCTTCGGCGCGCTGCGCCTGCCGTTCCTGGGAATACCGACGGTGCCGCCGAAGAAGTAACTCCCGCCGTACCGCGTGCAATCGGCGACCGGAAACGACGAAGGACCTGCGCCCCCCTCCGAGCGCAGGTCCTTCGTTTCTTGCGTGAAGCGTTGGTTCGCGTGAAGCGAGTTACGCCCTACGCGTCCTAGGCGTCGGCGCCGGCCTTGCGGCGGCGGACGACGAACACCGCACCGGCACCGGCGACGACGGCGGCGCCGCCGACGAGACCGATGGTCGGCAGGGCGGAGCTGGAGCCGGTCTCGGCGAGGTTGCCGGTCGGCAGCTCGGAGACGTTGCCCTGCGGCTTCTTCACCGGGTCCTTGCTGTCGTTGTCACCCGGCTCGGCGGTGCCCGGGCTCGGGTTGGCGGAGCCGGCCTTCAGCACCTCGAAGTCGTACTGCGCCCAGCCCTCGGCGATGCAGTCCTGGCCCTTGATGTTGTCCAGGTAGGCGCCGGAGCCGAAGGAGTACGAGTCACCGGCCGGAGCGCCCTTGTCGACGCTGAAGCGCAGGGCGACCTTCTCGCTCGCCTTCGCCTTCAGGGACTCGACGTAGAAGAAGTAGTCACCGGCCCAGTTCTCGTCGCCGATCCGCTCCCACTTGCCGGACTCGGTGTTCTTGAACTCCAGCGTGACGTACGGGCTCAGGAACTTCGCCTCGTCGAGCTCGTAGTTCTCGATCTCGGCGTAGAAGGCGACACCCTTGATGTCGGCCTTCGACTCGTTGGTGACGACCAGGTTGAAGTTGTGGAAGCCGTCGCCCGCGACGATCTTGCCGGGCAGACCCTTGATGTCCGCGGAGACCTTGGCGTCGCCGTAGTTCTCGTCGAGGTCCTCGCAGTAGGGGACGTCCGGGTCGGGCTCCTCGCTCGGCTCGGGCGTCGTGGTCGGCGACCCGGTGGGCGTCGTGGTGTTGCTCGGGGTCGTGGTGGAGGTCGGCGTGCCCGAGGGGGTCTGGGTGACCGGCGTCGTCGTCGGCGTGGCCGTCGGCGTCCCGGACTCGGTGGTCGCAGTCGCGGTCGGCGTCGTGGTCGCGGACTCGGTCCCGGTCGGAGTCGGGTCGGTCGCGAAGGCGGCAGGAGCCGACAGCAGCGCGAGTGGAGCTATGACAGCCGTCGTGGCCGCAGCGGCCATGACACGGCGAAGCTTCATGAAGACCTCGAAGAGTCCGGCGTACCGCAGCGTTGCGGCACGAGATGTTGGGAGGCCTCCGCGTGCGGAGTACGCGGGTACGGCCGTTGGTTCCGCAAGTGAGACCTGTGACTCCTGTAAAGGGTTGCCTCCGAACTCACAGAATTTTTATGTGGGCTGGGTCACAGTCGGCCCGGACTTGTGAACTCCCTTGCCTACGCCTTAGAACTGTCCATCGTTTGTTCGTCGAGTAATTCGAAGAAAACGTCGATCCGCGGGTCGATCACGGGGGAGGGGCGCGAGCGCCATGGCCGAGAAGCCGTCGGAGAAGACACCCGAGGAACCTGAGGGGGCCGGGCAGTCCGGAGAGTCCATACCGGACGACGTGTGGGCGCAGTTCGTCCAGGACAGCGAGCGGGACATCTATACGTCCGAGGCGCCCAAGGAGCCGTCCGCGCGGGCCCGGATGGTGACCGAACGGCTGCGGCAGCAGGAGGCGCGCGGCGAGCTGCCCCCGGGGTGGCGCACCGGGCCCGCCTGGCAGGAGATGAACGGGCGGGCGGCCCGGCGCCGCAAGGTGTGGACGATCATCGGCGTGGTGCTCGCGATCGTGGCGGCCGTGGTGGCCATGAAGCCGTCCCTGCTGCCGGGTGACCTGTTCGGCACCGGCACGGACGAGGGCACGCAGTCGGCGAACCCGCTGCCCGACGAGACCGCGGCCCCGTCGAGCGCCCCCTCCGCGGCGCCCGGAACGCCCACGCTGGACGAGCCGTTCGCCGGCTCCCCGGCAGTGCGGTACGCCGACGGCGCCGCCGGAATCGTCCTGCCGGAGGCCAAGCCGGTCGGCGCGTTCGGCAAGGACCAGGTGGCGAAGGCCCTGGCGCAGACCAAGTCCCTGCTCGTCGACACGAACATCGACCGCAAGACCCTGCTCGGGGGCACCCCCGAGACCACGCTCGACAAGATCCTCGACCCCAAGCAGCCGGACGTGATCGACGACGCGAAGTCCTGGCTCCGCACGCCCGGCAAGGACAGCGACCCGCTCTGGCTCTTCAGCCGTTTCGACCCGGACGAGGTGCGGCTCGTCGGCGACGTGGTCAAGACCCGTGGCCGTACGACCTTCAAGGCGGGCAAGGACGGTGGCGTCGCCATCCACGCCGACTACACCTTCGTCTACCCGCTGGCCCTGGCGGACCCGGACGCCACCGAGGTCTCCCGCACCATCGTCCGCCGCGTCCTGGACCTGGAACTCCTCAACCCGGCGAAGTACGAGGTCACCCCGGGCAGGCTCTCGGTCAACCGCCACGACCTGGATCTCGCCAACTCCGCCTGTGACGTCTACGACGGCTTCCTGCACCCGCAGTTCGACTCGGTCGATCCCACCGGCGCCCCGCCGAGCGGGCCCACGACCGACCCGTACGACCGCAGCCGGGACATCGGCAAGTCCGGGTCGGAGGAGTGTGGGACGGTGTCCCGGACATGAGCACGGACATGGGTACGGGCGTGAAGGCGGGCGTGAGCAAGAGGATCGTGCGGACCCTCGTGGCCGCTTCGGTCGTGGCAGGCATCGGATGCGCCTCGGGGTGCGCGGGCGGCGACGACAAGGACAAGAAGGCGGCACGGACGTCGGCCGCCGCAAAGCAGGCCGGCGAGTCGAAGGAGAAGGCGGAGGGGGACGCGGGGTCGAAGGACGGGGCGAAGGACGGGGCGAAGGCTCCGGCCAAGGACTCTTCGGCCGCCCCGGACACGGACGAACCCCTGACCCGGGCCCGGTTGAAGAAGGCCGCGCTCGTGACGGGTGACGTCAAGGGCTACAAGGTCGAGGGGGCCGGATCCGCCGATCTCCAGGGGGCGTCCTCCCCGGCGGGCCCGGCCAAGTGCCAGCCGGTCGCGGACATGTTCCTGTTCACCACCGACCCGGTCTCGCGGACCTCCCTCAGCTGCGGCGTCACCGCCAAGGACGAGACGAACGCCTCGGTGACCACGCTCGCGCTCCTCTCGTACGGGTCCGACGAGGCGGACGACGTGCTCGCCGGCCTGCGCAAGGCGACGGGCGAGTGCACCGAGTACCGGTACGTCGGCTACAAGTACTCCGGGGTCAACGCGCTGGCCGATCCGAAGCTGGGCGACGAGTCCGTCGCGTTCCGGCTGGTCGCCTCCATCGAGGGGGCGGAGGTCCCGGCCGCGTACACGGTCGTGCGGGACGGTTCGACGCTGGTGGCCTTCAGTTCGATGAACATGCTGGACACCGACGAGGTCGAGGTCCCTGTCGAACTCGTCGAGGCGCAGCTCGCCAAGCTGAAGAGGACGACGGCCTGACAGGACGGCAAGGCCGGGGACCCGGGACCGGCCGCACGGCGTACCGGACAGGCGAAGGGCCCCGCGGACAACCGCGGGGCCCTTCGTGGTCAGCACCGACGTCAGGGCAGCGTCGGTGCCTGCGGGACGGCGCCGGGGGGTGCGCCGTTTACTGGCTTCTCCGCCCGGTCGGCGCCCCGGCGCACGAGGGGAGTGCGCGTGGTATCGACCAATGGCGGTAAGACGATCCAATGCCGCTGTCTGCTCTGGGACTTTGGGGTGGTTCCAGACATCGTGCTCGATGGGCCGCGGCCTCCGCAACCGTTTCGACCGCCCTTGCACAGATTCCGCCGGTCGGCTCCGAGCGTCCCCGGAGCCGACCTCTCTTGGGTGACCGGGCTGCTGTCCCCTGCCGTCCGGTCACTTCTCTGGAACGAGGTCCCACGGCGCACGTCCGTACGCCTCATCGTTCCAGCGGAGCCACGCGTGGTTCTTCGGGCCCGCCCCTGGCTGGCACGGACACCGGGACCAACGAAGCCCGCCGCGGGGCGGTCACGCGCCGTACGGGTGAGAGGACATGCGTACGTGCGTGCACCGGACGTCCGTCGTACACGGATGTCGTACGTGGATCCCGTACGCCCTCAGCATCGTCGGAGGCGGTCTTCGGAGGCGGTCTTCATACGCGGCCCCGGCACAGCTCCAGGAGGGTCATCGCGAGCGAGGTGCCCGGCTTGCCGAGCGCGTCCCTGTAGTGGCCGAGGACGTCCATCTCGCGGGACAGGTTCACGCGGCGGCCTCCGGAGGCGATCCGGGCCTCCTGGATGACCGCCGAGATGGCCATGCGCTCCTGGACGAGGCCGATGATCCGGTCGTCGAGGGCGTCGATGCGTTCGCGGGCGCCGGTGATGACGTCGGCGGCCTCTTCGGTGCGGGCGCCGGTCTTGTCGGTGGAGGTGTTCGTGGCGGCGGCTGTGCTCATCTCGGGGGTTCCTCTTCGGGTGGGGTGCCCCGGAGCGGCAAGGTCCGGAAACCGCGAGGCGCCCCGGGCCTTGTCGGCCCGGGGCGCCTGGGAAGTCGCTTGTCAGTTGCTCAAGCAGCACGACCATGGCAGCCGGTGGGCCGGTTGCCATAGGTAAAGACGAAGGTCTCGTGCGTGAGCATGGGAGCAGTATGCCCGGGCGGGCGGTGCCGTCCAACTCGGTTCGAATCCTGAGACACCTTTCCTCGCCCCGGCGGGGGCGAGGAAAGGTCGTAGGCCCCCCACCCCCGACCCCCCGGTAGACTCGCCCCCACACACCCCTTGCTCACCGCCGGAAGGCAAACCGTGCCAGAAGCGTCCCCCGTCGCCCCCGACACCGTCCTGGTCGTCGACTTCGGTGCGCAGTACGCCCAGCTCATCGCCCGCCGGGTCCGCGAGGCCCGGGTCTACAGCGAGATCGTGCCGAGCACCATGCCGGTCGCGGAGATGCTCGCCAAGAACCCGGCGGCGATCATCCTCTCCGGCGGCCCCTCGTCGGTGTACGCGGAGGGCGCCCCCCGCCTGGACCGCGCGCTCTTCGAGGCCGGTGTCCCGGTCTTCGGCATGTGCTACGGCTTCCAGCTGATGGCGACCACCCTCGGCGGCACGGTCGACAACACCGGCGCCCGCGAGTACGGCCGTACGCCGCTGCACGTCTCCAAGTCGGGCTCGACCCTCTTCGAGGGCACCCCGGACGAGCAGTCGGTGTGGATGTCCCACGGCGACGCGTGCAGCGCGGCCCCGGAGGGCTTCTCGGTCACGGCCTCCACGGACGTCGTCCCGGTCGCGGCCTTCGAGAACGACGAGAAGCGGCTGTACGGGGTCCAGTACCACCCCGAGGTCATGCACTCCACGCACGGCCAGCAGGTGCTCGAACACTTCCTGTACCGGGGCGCGGGCCTGACCCCGAACTGGACCACCGGCAATGTGATCGAGGAGCAGGTCGCCGCGATCCGCGAGCAGGTCGGCGACAAGCGCGCCATCTGCGGCCTGTCCGGCGGTGTCGACTCCGCCGTAGCCGCCGCCCTCGTGCAGAAGGCCATCGGCACCCAGCTGACCTGCGTGTACGTCGACCACGGTCTGATGCGCAAGGGCGAGACCGAGCAGGTCGAGAAGGACTTCGTGGCCGCGACCGGCGTACAGCTGAAGGTCGTGGACGCGGAGGAGCGGTTCCTCACCGCGCTCAAGGGAGTCAGCGACCCCGAGGAGAAGCGGAAGATCATCGGGCGCGAGTTCATCCGCGTCTTCGAGCAGGCGCAGGCGGAGATCATCGCGGACGAGGGGCCCGAGGTCGCGTTCCTGGTGCAGGGCACGCTCTACCCGGACGTCGTCGAGTCCGGCGGCGGCACCGGCACCGCCAACATCAAGTCCCACCACAACGTGGGCGGGCTGCCGGAAGACCTCGAATTCAAGCTGATCGAGCCGCTGCGCCAGCTGTTCAAGGACGAGGTCCGGATGGTCGGCCAGGAGCTCGGCCTGCCGGACGAGATCGTCCAGCGCCAGCCGTTCCCCGGCCCCGGCCTCGGTATCCGTATCGTCGGCGAGGTCACCAAGGAGCGGCTCGACCTGCTCCGCGAGGCCGACGCCATCGCCCGCGAGGAGCTGACGGCGGCCGGTCTCGACCGTGACATCTGGCAGTGTCCGGTCGTGCTGCTCGCGGACGTCCGCAGCGTCGGCGTCCAGGGCGACGGCCGGACGTACGGCCACCCGATCGTGCTGCGGCCCGTCTCGTCCGAGGACGCGATGACCGCCGACTGGTCGCGCCTCCCGTACGACGTCCTCGCGAAGATCTCGACGCGCATCACCAACGAGGTCGCGGACGTCAACCGGGTCGTCCTCGACGTGACGTCGAAGCCGCCGGGCACCATCGAGTGGGAGTAGCCCCGGGCTGCTGCTGACGGTCAGGTCCGCTTGAGAGTCCGCACCGGCTCTCCGGGCTTCCAGATCTCGACGACCAGATAGGTGTCGTCCTCGACGTAGGTCCGTACGACCTCCGTCAGCTCGGTGCGGAAGAGGTGGAACGGCTCCGGCGGTTCCACCTCTTCGGCGTACCGGGCGCGCTCCGCCGGGTCCTCGACCTCGACGGCCCGGCCCGCGATCCGTACGTCGCCGCCCGCCATCCCCGTGCCGGGGCCCGGATTGGTCTGCAGGGCGAAGCGCGGGTCGCGGCGCAGGTCCAGCGCCTTGAGCGAGTCCGGCATCATGCCGAGCCACAACTCCCCGTTCAGGAACCGGACTTCGAGTCCCGAGGTGCGTGGCGACCCGTCCTTGCGGAGGGTCGCCACGATGTGGTGAGTGAAGGCCGCGAACCGGTCCTCGACGGTCTTGGCGAGGTCCGGTTCCGCGGCGGTGAACGCTGCCCAGTTCGATGTCCCGCGAGTCGATGTCGTCCGAGTCATACGACGAGTCTTACGCCGATACCCGACATCCTCTGTCGCCATTGCGGCGGAGGGTTCCTCGGGCCGGATCGCTCAGATCAGCCCCGCCGACCGCAGCCGCCGGGCCAGCCGGTCCTTCCGTAACACCTCCAGGCGCAGGAAGACCGCGAACACCGCGGCCATGGTGGCGCTCGCGGCGAGCGAGGCCCTCCAGCCCGCGGGGATCAGCAGCAGTGCCATGAGGGCCGCGCTGGCGGTCATGAAGACGGCCTTGCGGCGCCAGTCGAGGTCGTCGGCCAGCGCGTCGAACTCGATACGGGCCCTGAGCAGCCCGACCGCGGGCGCCACGTCGGGCAGCGGTTTGAGCGTGCCCGGGCGCATGCCCGGAGCGCGGCCCGCGGCGAGGCGGCCGAGGGCGGCCGTGCTTCGTTCGCGCGCTTCAGGGCGGGGGTCGCGGGTCAGGCGGACCTGGAGTGTCTGGCCGAGTCTGTTCGTCTCCTCGTAGCGGAATCCGTACTGCACGGCGATGTAGGTGAGCGCGGCGAGGCGGCGGGGGGACCCGCCGAGGTCGTCCAGGACGACCACGTCGCGCGTGGCGATCTGTCTGAGCATGCCAGTGACAAGGCGCTCGTTTCTCTTCATGGGCTGGTGGGGGGTGCGGTCGCGGGACGCGGTCCGCGCAGCGTAGGGGGGTGACTGCGCACGGGGTCCTCCAGGGGGCGTCGGTGCAGGTGCCCGACCGAATAGTTGGCTCCGGACAGGCAGACCAGCGACCCCGTGCAACGGTTGTGCACTCTCTTCACGAACATCTCTGTTCTCCTGCGCTGACCGCCGGTAACTTCCGGCCCGTAGACACGTACCGAGTCCGTACCTCAGGGCTGGAGGACATATGCACGGGCCCACGCCGCCCCTGCCCCTTCCCACCGACCGGCTGCGGTTCGCCATGCCGCCGATGCACGAGTCGCTCGACGACGAGCGGCGGCACCGCAAGGAACGCCTCGCGGGCGCGCTCCGGTTGTTCGGCCGGCTCGGGTTCGAGGACGGGGTCTCCGGGCACATCACCGCGCGCGATCCGGAGTACAGCAACTGTTTCTGGGTCAATCCGTTCGGGATGCCGTTCAAGCATGTCACGGTCAGTGACCTGGTCATGGCCAACGAGGACGGGCAGGTGATCGAGGGCCGCTATCACGTGAACCAGGCGGCGTTCACCGTGCACGCGCAGGTGCACGCCGCCCGGCCGGACGTCGTCGCGGTCGCCCACTGCCACTCGGTGCACGGCCGCGCGCTGTCCGCGCTCGGCGACCTGCTCGATCCGATCACCCAGGAGAGCTGCGCGTTCTACGAGGACCACGCGCTGTACGACGCGTACTCGGGGGTCGCCGTGGACGCCGAGGAGGGGCGGCGGATCGCCTCGGGGCTCGGCACCCGCAAGGCGCTCGTGCTGCGCAACCACGGGCTGCTGACCGTCGGCGACTCGGTGGACGCGGCGGCCTGGTGGTTCCTGTCGATGGAGCGCTCGTGCCAGGTGCAGCTGACCGCGTGCGCGGCGGGCCGTCCCGTACTCATCGACCACAAGCAGGCGGTCGCGACACGGGAACAGCTCGGCGGGGATCTGGTGGCGTGGATCAACTACCAGCCACTGTGGCAGGACATCAGCCGCAGTGAACCCGATCTACTCAGTTGAGCCAACCCGATCTCCTCAGCTCCCAACTCCTCAGCCCTCAACTCCTCAGTCGGAAGGCCCGGTTCAGAAGTCCCGCAGCACCGCCGCTTTCGTCGTCGCGAACTCCTCGTCCGTGAGCACGCCGTCGCGGTGCAGTTCGCCCAACTCCCTGAGGCGGCGCAGGAGTACGTCGTGATGCCCCTGCCTGGGCTGCTGCGGTACGGCGTCCTCGGGTGCGGCCGGGAGGCGGGGCGGGTCGCCCCGGGCGTACTCGCCGGACCTGGTGGACGGGTGCGGGAGCCGGGCCATGACCGCGGTGGCGACCAGTGCCGTGAGCAGATCGCGGCGGGCACTGCCCCACAGGTCGAGGGCGAACGGGTCCTTCTCCGGCGGCAGTTTGGAGAACACCGAGTCACGGGTCACGAAGCGCAGGAAGCCGTCCTCGTAACCGGAGTTGGGCAGCCACTCCACCTGGACCAGGTCCGGCAGCTCGATGATGCGCGGGCCCGTCGCGCGCTTCACCCGGTCCGAGGTGTCGCTCCAGTCGATACGGACCTGGGTGCCGTCGAAGGACACCGTGCCGTCGCTGGAACGGACCGAGACGGGGACGGGCGGGCCGGACACGAGGTAGGTTCTGGCCGGTTCCCTGGGAATCTCTTCGAGGAGCAGGGCGTGCCGGATCTCCTCGGCGACGTACTCGGCGACGCCCGAGCCGTCGATGTCCACGGTCAGCCGGTACGGGTCCGCGGGCTCGGGCAGCCGGCCACCGGTCGCCTGGAGCAGCGGGTCGGCGCCCTCGCGGAGTCTCAGGCGCAGGCGGCCCCGCTTGCGTTCGGGTTCGTAGGCGACGCCCGCGACCGCTTCGAGGGGCACGGCGATCTCTCCGTACGTCTGCCGGAACAGCGGCACGGAGCGGTGCAGTCCCGGGGTGATCCGGACCGTGCTGCCGTCGAAGGCCCAGGTCCCGTCGCGCTGGATGATCTCGGCCATACGCGAATTCTCGCAGCCGGGTCAACACGGGGGTGGGCGGTTCACCCGCGCTGACCAGACCTGGCGGACGCGCGGGGTGTGGGGTACGGCACAATGCGCTGTCGTCGCGAGGCAGTTGTGCGGCTGCGCAGATGTGCGGGGGTTGATTGTGCGACCGGTGGCCTCGGGGCCGGCGGTCGTGCCGCTGTCCGCGGTGCGGCGGTGGCGTGCGAACGTGACATATCGGTAGGGCGTGCGGTCGGTTCGGTACGGCGTGCGTCGGTTCGGTAGAGCATGCGTCTGTTCGGTGGGGTGTGCGGTAGATGAGGGTTCGACCCAATGGTCTGGAAGGCGGCAACGGGCGTGGCGGTGCAGGAGACTGGACAGGGCGCGGGGCGTGACGCCGGGCGCGGCGCCGGTCGGAGCGGGCACGAGGGGGGCTGCACCTGCGGGAACTGTCCGCACGGGGCACGCGAGGGACATCGGCGTGCCGTTGCCGAGTTCCTTTCCAAGCGGGACGAGTTGGCGTCCGGGCGGGGGCTGCCCGCGGCCGTCGCGTACTCGGCCGGCGCGTCGAGGCAGTGGGTGTCGGACGAACTGACCCAGTCCGCGGACGTCGTCGCGGAGCGCGGGCGGGCCGAGGGCGAGGTCTGGCTCGGCCTGGTGTGGCGGCGAACCGTCATCGCCGTGTGGGGAGTTGTCCTCGTCCTGCTCCTGGTGCAGACGCTCACCGCGATCGGGGCGGGCTGGACGGCCGCGCGGACCGCGGGGCTGGTGGCCGCGGTGGTCGTGAGCCTGCTGCTGACCGGCGCCTCGTGGTTCCACCGGGCGCGGGGCGGGGTGCTGGCGCCCGTCATCGGCGAGGACAACCGGCTGTCCACCTCCCGTGCCGTGGCGGTCGGCTGGGTGCTGTTCGTCGTCTACGCCGTGCTCGTCCTGGCGGGACGGCTGGCCGGAGCCTCCTCCCCCGCCCAGCGGGACTCCTTGATCGCCGGGCTCGAACTCGCCCGGGGAGCCGGGATCGTGACCGTGCTCGCCGTCGCGTGCGCGATCGCCGTACTCGTGCGTCGGGTCGTCGGTCTGCGCGTTCTCGGACAGCGGCTGCAGAAGGTACGGGCCGACCGGCCGCGGGCCGCGGACCTCCTCACCGACGACTCCGGCCGCGGCAGCTTCGCCGACATCCAGTACGTGGTCGCGGGCGCCGTCGCACTCGTCTTCGCGGCGGTGCGGCTGGCCCGCCGGCCCGAGCAGCTGCCCGATCTGCCGTGGGGCCTCGCCGTGATGGTGCTGGTGTCGGCCGCCACGTACGTCGCCGGGAAGTACGCGGAGGGCGGGCGGCCGGTGATTCTGTCGGTCGTGCGGGCGCGCGAGGCGGGCGATCTGGACGCGCCGATCCGGACCGGCGACGACATCGAGATCCGGGGCGCCGGATTCGTGCCGCCCGGCGCGCAGGGCGCGGACCGGCTGTCGCGGATGGTGGTGCGGATCGGGGCCGTGCATGTGCACGTGCCGCTGGTTCCGGTGCCCGGTGGGTTCAGCAACCCCTCCGACGCCGTGCTCACCGTGCCGGTGCCGGCGGATGTGGAGCCCGGGCGGGTGGACGTACAGGTCGTCACCGCGGCGGGGCTGGAGACGAACCGGGTGGGGATCGATGTGACGGAGTGACCGCGCCTCGGTGGCGGAGCGACCGCGGCGCCCGGCCCACGGCTCCCGCCCGCCACTCGCATGGACGTGTCTCCGGGGAGCGGCCCGCGGACCCGGATCCTCCGTTCCCGTACGGGCTCAAAAGGGATGTTCAGGGGGACCTGGTGAAAATTTGTGCGTCCGCTCCTGAGCGGGACCTCGCCGTCGTACGTATCGTCTGTTGAGGGGTGGACCGTTCGGCGGGCGAGAGGCGGCGGAGAGCGATGGCTCACGGCATGCGAATGGACACGCACTCCGGATACATGGACGACGGCGGCGGCGACTGGCGGGACACCGCGACGCGGTACGCCCTGCTTCCGCTGCGGGTCTTCCTCGGCGTCACCTTCATCTACGCGGGAATCGACAAGCTGACCGACAGTGCCTTCATGCACGACGCCGGGGCCGGATCGGTCGGCGACCTGATGCGGGCGGTGCGCGACTCGTCGGCCATTCCGGCGCTCGTCGATCTCGCCCTGAAGAATCCCGTCGGCTTCGGCTATGCCATCGCCTTCGGTGAGCTCGCGGTGGGTATCGGCACGCTGATCGGTCTCCTCGCCCGTCTCGCCGCGTTCGGCGGCGCCCTGATCTCCCTCAGCCTCTGGCTGACGGTGAGCTGGGCCTCTGACCCGTACTACTACGGCAACGACCTCCCTTACCTGATGGCCTGGCTGCCGATCGTGCTCGCCGGTGCGTCGGTGTTCTCGGTGGATGCGATGCTGCGATCCCGGCGCAGGCGCCGGACGAGCAGCGCCTACTAGGCACTCCGCGAGGCGCTTCGCGAGGCGCTCCGCTGGAAGCAGGGCGACGACCTGCGGGCCGCGTGGGGGCTGGTCGCGCCCACGACGGGGTCCCTCCCTGGTCGAGCGAAGCCGAGAGTGGGGGAGCAGTCGCATGTACACAGCCCCGCGTCCCTGAAGGGGCGCGGTACCGCGTGAGGGACTACCGGCCCGGTATCCGCTCGTCCGCCTGGGAGCCCTGTGTCTCCCGGGCCAGGAGCGCGCGGCGCCTGCGGCGCCGGATTCCGTGGGCCAGGGTGCCCGCCGCGGCCGCCAGGCAGAGGCCGACCGTGACGAGGGGGATCACCACGAACCACGGGGTGTCCCAGGCGTCGCCCGCGTCTCCGGCGTAGACGACGCCTGTGAGGGCGAGGAAGAAGCCCGCGATGAGCCGACCGGGCTGGAACTCATGACGTGCCACGGATGACCTCCGCCTGTCCGATGCCGACTTCGAGGGTGAGGTCGAGCGTGCCGCCTGCCTTGGCCTTGTCCGTGTCTGTGGGGGAGAGCGTCAGCTGCTTGTGCTTGCCCGGGGCCACGTCCACGTCCTGTTTGTCGTCGCCCGGCAACTGGATGTCGCCGACGCCCACTTCGATCACCAGCTGCACCGTCACGTCCTTGGGCAGGATCACCTTGAGCTGTCCCATCCCCACCTCGGCGTACGTCGCCACGGTCCGGCCCTTGGCGAGGTCGATCCGGCTGAGGTCGAGCGTGCCGACGCCGGTGCCGAGGTCGTAGTGCTCCCGTACGGCGGCGGCCGTGGCGGGTGTCCAGTCCGTACGCACCCAGTGGGTGCTGATGTCCTTCGGCAGTGCCGCCGAGCCGGCCAGCAGGCCCGCCGTGACGATCGCGAGGAAGATCGACCCCGCTCCGGTGCGCCCCCGGAACGCGCTGACCGCGATGCCCAGGCCGAGCACGCCGAGCGCACAGGCCAGGCCGGTCTGCAGGCTGGCGCCCAGCGCGCGGTCGTCCCAGGTCAGGTGCGTACCGAGCAGGCCCGCGAGGAGGGCGAACAGGAACACCTGGCCGCCGATCGAGCGGGGGCCGCGCGGCTTGGGCGCCCGGGCCGGAATGTCCCGGACGTGGCCGCCGCCGCGCGCGATGGTGATGGCCGCCGCGATGTCGCGCTCGCGGGCGTCCTTGGGGCCCCACAGATAGCCCGTGCCGCCCACATACGTGCCGTCCTTGACGATGGGCTCGCGCCACCAGGAGGGGAACGAGGCGGGGACGGGCGGTGCCTGCGCCTCGGGCGGTGCGTCGGCGACGGCCTGCGCGGCGAGCGGGTCGGGGTCGTCCGTGGCGCGCTGCCGCGACCAGTACCCGGCGCCCGCGAGGAGCAGTGAGAGCACCGTCCCGAACGTCAGCACACCGCTGTTGCTCAGCATGGAGAGGAACACACCGCAGCCGACCAGGGCGAACAGCACGCCCGCCAGCGCCTGGCCGTCCACCCGGCCGGTGAGGAGCTTGCGCACCTCGTTCTCGTCCTCGTCGTCGTTCGGGACGAAGAGCCAGGCGAAGCCGTAGAAGAGAAGGCCGATGCCGCCGGTCGCCGAGAGCACGGCGAGCACGATCCGGAAGATCACCGGGTCCATGTCGCAGTGCCGCCCGAGCCCCGCGCACACGCCGCCCAGCATCTTGTGCCGCGGGTCGCGCCGGAACTTCCGCGGGACCTCGGGCACACCGGGCACACCGGGCACACCGGGCACACCGGGCACACCGGGCACACCGGGCTCCCCGGGCGGGACCGGGCTCTCCGGCGGGTTCGGCTCCCCGGGTGCGCGCGGCTCCTCACCCGCGGTCGCCCGGGCGCCCGCCGCGAGCACGGTGTCCTGCGGCTCCACCCCCGGGACTCCACTCCCGGCCGGGCCGGAGCCGGGTCCCGGACCCGGCGCGGCGTGCTGGTGATCTGTCATGTGTCCATGGTGACGGCCGCGACGGCCGGACGGGAGTCGGTACGACCCTGGCCGAACCCTGAAATCGACCCTGGGCCGGACCCTCACGCGACGATCACCGAGGAGACTCCGAGCGGAGGAGAGACTCCGTGCCGAGAGGAGACTTCGTGCCGAGAGGGACTCCGTGCCTATTCGCGGGTCGGGCGATTCGCAGAGATTCGAAGATCAGGGGAGTCTAGGGGGTCGACCCTGATGCCCGGCGCTGCCCGGCGTGTGAACATCGATGGCATGCCGGAAGCCGCAACCTTGACCGTCGAGGACCCGCGGCCGCCGCGCAAGCTCTACCGCAGCAGTGACGGACGCTGGCTCGGAGGGGTGGCGCGGGGGCTCGCGGGCCATCTCGGGCTGCCGGTGATCTGGGTGCGGCTGGTCTTCGTCGGCCTCATGACGGCGGACGGCCTCGGCGCGTTGCTGTACGCGGCGTTCTGGTTCTTCGTCCCGCTCGGCATCGGCGGTGTGGACGCCGAGCGGCCCCCCGCCCTCGCCACCGAGACCGCGCCCGACGGCCGCCGCAGACTCGTCGCCCGCAAGCCCGACAAGGGCCAGATCGTCGCGCTGCTCGCCATGGTCGTGGTGGCCCTGGTCTTCGTCGGCAATGTGGACCTCAGCGGCGGAGCCAAGGCCTATCTCTGGCCCACCGTCCTGGTGGGCGCGGGCGTCGCCCTGGTCTGGCGCCAGGCGGACAACGCGCGGCGGGCCCGCTGGATGGAGGTCGGCCGCCGCAAGCGCACGATCACCCTGCTCCGCTCCGCGGCCGGCGTCCTGCTCGTCGCCACCGGCGTCTCCGCGATCTTCGTCCTGCAAGGCTCCGCCGCCCACCTCGGCTCGGTCCTCCAGGCCGCGCTCGCGGTCCTCGTCGGCATAGCGCTGCTTTCCGGCCCGTATGTCGTCCGCATGACCCAGGACCTCTCCGAGGAGCGCCTGATGCGCATCCGCGCCCAGGAGCGGGCCGAGGTCGCAGCCCACGTCCACGACTCGGTGCTGCACACCCTGACCCTGATACAGCGGAACGCCGAGAACGCGAACGAGGTCCGACGCCTCGCCCGCGCCCAGGAGCGAGACCTGCGCAACTGGCTCTACAAGCCCGAGGGCACCGGCAAGGACGAGGACGACGAGCCCGGCACGCTCGCGGAGGCCGTGAAGCGCAACGCCGCCGAGGTGGAGGACAAGCACGGCGTCCCCATCGAGGTCGTGGTCGTCGGCGACTGCCCGCTCGACGACCGGATCGGCGCCCAGATGCAGGCCGCGAGGGAAGCCATGGTGAACGCGGCCAAGTACGGTGGCGAGGGCGGTGCGGTGCAGGTCTTCGCCGAGGTCGAGGGGAGGACCGTCTTCGTGTCGGTCCGCGACCGCGGTCCGGGCTTCGACCTGGATTCGATACCCGGCGACCGCATGGGCGTCAGAGAATCGATCATCGGCCGCATGGAGCGCAACGGCGGTACGGCGCGGCTGCGCGCGGTGCCGGACGGCGGCACGGAGGTCGAGCTGGAGATGGAGAGGGCGGAGACATGAGCGACGCGAACGAACCGACCGGAGCGGTCGAGCCGGACACCGGCACGACCGGCGCGGGCACGGCCGGCGGCCCTGCCGCGGCGACCGGTGCGGCAGGTTCGGCCAGCACGGCCGGTTCGGCCGGAGCCGGTGCGCCGTCCGGTGCCGCCACGGCGAACGGCCCTGCGGGCGCCCCCGATCCGGCGGGCTCCGCGCCCGGGCGACGCGTGCGCGTGGTTCTCGTCGACGACCACCGCATGTTCCGTACGGGGGTCCAGGCGGAGATCGGGCAGACCGAGCGGACCGGCGTCGAGGTGGTCGGCGAGGCCGCCGACGTCGACCAGGCGGTCACGGTCATCACGGCGACCCGGCCCGAGGTCGTCCTCCTCGACGTGCACCTCCCGGGCGGCGGCGGGGTCGAAGTCCTGCGCCGCTGCTCGCCGTTGATGGCCGACGCCGAGCAGCCGGTGCGGTTCCTCGCGCTGTCCGTGTCGGACGCCGCGGAGGACGTCATCGGTGTGATCCGGGGCGGTGCCCGTGGCTACGTCACGAAGACGATCACCGGCACCGACCTGGTCGACTCCGTCTTCCGCGTGCAGGACGGCGACGCGGTCTTCTCGCCCCGCCTGGCCGGCTTCGTCCTCGACGCCTTCGCCTCCACCGACGCCCCGCCCGTCGACGAGGACCTGGACCGCCTCACCCAGCGCGAGCGCGAGGTCCTGCGCCTCATCGCCCGCGGTTACGCGTACAAGGAGATCGCCAAGCAGCTGTTCATCTCCGTCAAGACGGTCGAGTCCCATGTCTCGGCGGTGCTGCGCAAGCTCCAACTGTCGAACCGGCACGAGCTGACTCGGTGGGCGACGGCGCGACGGTTGGTCTGACGGCATCTGACGTCAGGGGTTCACAGCCGTGTTCGGCGGGTTCACGGCCACGGCCTTGAAGAACGTGTAGTGGAAGGTGCCGTCCGGGTCCGCCGTGCGGCGCAGGTCCGCCAGGCCGTGCTCCCAGTCCGCCCGGGGCATGAGGCCGGCGGCCAGGGCGTCCTCCCGTACGGACTCGACCATCGCGATGAAGGTGTTGCGGGTGAAGCCCTCGACCAGGGCCGGGCGGGAGGGGGCGGCGTAGACCGGCAGGGGGCGGACGTCGATGTGTTCGTACCCGGCGGCGGTGAGAAGCGGGTGCAGTTGACGGCCCAGCAGGGCGTTTCCGCCCGCCGCCTGCTGGAGCCGGACCTGGCAGTCGATGGCGGCATGGGCGTACGCGCTGTCGGGGTGGAAGAACGTCGAGCCGTGGTCGCCCTCGATGACGGTGAGCGTGCCACCGGGGCGCAGGACGCGGCGCAGTGCCGTGAGAGCCCGCCGAGGGTCGGGCAGGTGCTCAAGCACGAAACAGACGAAGACGTGGTCGAACTCGGCGTCCTTGAAAGGCAGTTCGAAGAGATCCGCCCGGTGCCAGGTGACCAGGGCGTCCGGGGCCTCCGCCGTGACGCGGGCGCGGGCCTGGGCCAGCGAGGCGGCCGAGACGTCCACCGCGGCGAAGCGGGCCTCCGGGCTCGCCGCGACCAGGTGCACCGTCTGGGCGCCCACCCCGCAGCCCACCTCCAGGACCTTGCTGCCCGGTGGGTACGCCGTGCCGGCGTGGAGCAGTTCCGCGAGGGTGTCCGCCTGGTCGCCGAGGCGGCGGGACTCGTGGGCGGAGTAGCCGTGGACGTAGTCGAGGGCTTCGGTGGGTGTGGTCATGACCGTGAGCCTCGTCGGAGAATGGTCCGGTGGACAGGTCCAAAGAAGGTGCCGCCGAGAGGGCCATAGGCGTCGAGGGGGACGCGTGTGTCGGTGAGGCCGTGGGTGCGGGGGCCGGGGCGGGCGTCGCCGGGTCCGTCGTCCCCGGCTCCGACTTTCTCCAACTCGATGTGGCCGAGGCGCCGTTCGGTGGGCGGGCCGAGTGGCTGGCCGGGCAGTTGAGACAGGCCGTCGCCGACGGGCGGTTGCCGGTCGGCAGCAGGCTTCCGGCGACTCGGGTGCTCGCCGCGGAGTTGCGCGTCTCGCGCGGGGTCGTGACCGAGGCGTACCGGCGGCTCTCGGAGGAAGGGCAGGTGGAGGGCCGCGGGAGGGGCGGGACGGTGGTGGTGGCGGGGCCCGGGGCAGCGGGTGCTTCGGGTTCGGGTGTCGGAGGCCGTGCGGTCGGCCCGGGGCAACTCGCTTGCGCCGAGCCTCCGTACGCTCCCTCCCCGTCCGCCTCCACTCCGTCCTCCCCGTTCGGCAGCCCGCCCGGCGATGACGTCTTCGACCTGATCCGTACGGCGGCCGCGCGGATCGACCTGTCGCCCGGGGTGCCGGATCTCGCGGCGTTTCCGCGGGCGGCCTGGCTGCGGGCCGAGCGTGGGGTGTTCGGGGAGCTGGCTGCGGGCGGGTTCGGGTACGGGGACCCGCGCGGGACCGAGGAGCTGCGGCGGGCCGTCGCCCGGTGGCTGGGGCGGTACCGGGGGATCCGGGTCGAGGCCGGTGACGTACTGATCGTCGCCGGGACCGCGCAGGCGCTCGCGCTGATCGGGCGGGTGCTGCGGGAGGACGGCATCGAGGAGATCGCCGTGGAGGACCCGGGGTCGCTCGGGGTCAGGCAGCATCTACGGAACCAGGGGCTGCGTACCCCGCCGGTGGCGGTCGACGGCGAGGGCGTCCTCGTGTCCGAACTGCGGGACCACCGGGCCGTGTTGCTGACCCCGGCGCACCAGTTTCCGACGGGGGTCGTACTCGGGGGCGCGCGGCGCCGGGAGCTGATGCGGTGGGCCGGGGACGGCGGGCTGGTCGTGGAGGACGACTACGACGCCGAGCACCGGTACGACCGGGCGCCCGTGCCCGCGCTGCGGTCGATGCTGCCGGAGGGGGTCTGCTACGCCGGAAGCGTGTCCAAGCTGCTCGCGCCCGCGCTGCGGATGGGGTGGGTCGTGGCGCCCGCGCGCTACCGGGAGGCGCTGGTCGCCGCGAAACGGTACGCCGACCTGGGCAACGCGGTTCTGCCCCAGCTCGTGCTGGCCCGGCTGATGGAGTCGGGGGAACTGGAGCGGCACCTGCGGCTGGTACGGCGGCGCCATCGGCGTCGGCGGGACGCGATGATCGGGGCGATACGGGCGCATCTTCCGGGGGCCGTGGTGCATGGGGCCGCGGCCGGACTGCATCTGCTGATCACGTTCGGCGGGGACGACAGCGCCGGAACCGACGCCAGTGCCGGAACCGATGACAGCGGACGAACCGGGGACAGCGGAGGAACCGGGGACTTCAGGGATGCCGACCTCGCCGCCGCCGCGCTGGCCCGCGGGGTCAAGGTGCACCCGCTCTCCTGGCACCGCCAGCGCCCGGGTGGCCCGCCAGGGCTGCTGCTCGGTTACGCGGCGTCCTCGGTGTCGGCGATCGAGGAGGGGGTCGCCGTACTGGGTGAGGCCGTTGTCCGCTGCTCGGTGGGTGCCGGTGTCCGGGGCCCCAACACCCGCACGGCCCACCGATAGTGGCGTACGGCCTTCACCACGCCGATGAGACCGGTCAGCCAGAGGATGAATCCGATCCCCGTCACGAGCACCACGTCGCTGTAGGCGTCCCGTCCGGTCTTCGCCTCCGCCGCCCCCGCGAACGACGTCCACAGCCCGAACGCGCAGACGGTGAGCGAGGAGAGCAGCCAGAAGAGACTCAGACCGGAGGAACGCAGCCGGGCGTCCGCGGGCTGATGGTTGTCCAACCGCAGCCAGGCGTCGAGAAGTTGGCTGATATGGCGGTCCCGCCGGACGGCGAGGACGACAGCCACGACGGAGGGCGCCAGTGAGGCCAGGCCGAGGACAGCGAAGAGCGGCCCCAGGATGAACCCGGTGGGATCGCGCTGCTCCAGTTGCTGCAACGGCAGTACCAGCAGCGCCCATCCGATGATCGCGGTGACCGCCAGCAGCCACAGGAGCAGCACCCGGTGCACCCCGAGACTGCGTCTGCGCAGCTCCTCCAACGCCCGCCCGCGGTCGGCCAACAGCGCCGACCGACTGGGCCAGCCGCTGATGTACGCGGGCGGCGGCGGAAGCGGCAGCGTGGGGCCGGGCATCGAATCCTTCGGGAAGGCGACGGCGAACCAGGCGGAACAGGACGGAACGCAACAGGACGGAAGACAACAGGACGGAAGACAACAGGACGAAAGACAACGGGACGGACGGGAACGGGACGGAAGACAGCGAGGCAGAGTGAGAAGGGAACGGAGCGGAGCGCGACCGTGCGGTGCGGTGCGGCATTTCGAACAGTGCCACGCCGACGCTACCCCGCCGCTGTACCCAGGCGATGCCCATCCACGCCCGGCCGACGCCCGAACGGCTTGAACTCCCCCGCGCTCTCCACCAAACCCTGCCTGTTCCACCAACCTCCGCCTGATCGCCGGCCGGCTCACGCCACGCGCGTGGCCCCCGCGAACGGCATCTCGTCGATCGGTGCCACCCGCACCGGCGCCGACGGATTGGGCGCGTGGACCATCTGCCCGTTGCCCACGTACAGCCCCACATGGCTGATGCCCGAGTAGAAGAACACCAGGTCGCCGGGGCGCAGTTCGGACCGCGACACCCGCTGGCCCGCGTTGATCTGCGCGTACGTCGTGCGGGGCAGTTCGATCCCCGCGGCGCGGTACGCGGCCTGCATCAGCCCCGAGCAGTCGAAGGCGTCGGGACCGGTGGCGCCCCACACGTACGGGCTGCCGAGTTTTCCGTACGCGTACGAAATGGCGTTCGCCGCACGGGAGTTGGGGGCGGTGGCCGACGAACCGCTGCCGCCGCCCAGATCGCGCGGGCCCGCGGCGGAACGTGAGGCACGCGCGGTGTCCGCGTCGTCGGCGCCGATGCGGGCCCGGTCCGCGTCCGACAGCCGCGACAGCAGATCCCGTGCCTCTCCCAGCTTCCCGGTGACGGCCGTCTTGTGCCGCTTCAGCTCCGCCTGCCGCTCCTTGAGCGAGGTGAGTTCGACATGGGCGGCCCCGCGCAACTGCTCGATCTCGCGCAGCTGCCGGCGTACGCGCGACACGTTCGAGGCCTGCCTGCTGCCGGCCCGCTCGGCGAACGCGGCCCCGTCCAGGTACTGGTCGGGATCGGAGGAGAGCATGAGCCCCAGCGCGGGGTCGACGCCGCCGTCCCGGTACTGCGCGGCGGCCAGTGAACCGAGCGCCTCCCGCTCGGAGTTGAGCCGTTCCGTCCTGCGCGCGGCCTCGTCCCGCAGGGTGTCCAGGCGGCCCCGCGTCTTGGTCGACTTCTCCTTCGCGCCGTTGTACTTCTCGGTGGCGACCTCCGCCTCCTGGTACAACTTGTCGACCTTCGCCTTGACCTGAGCGGGTGTCAGCTCCGGGGCGGCGGCACCCGTCCCCTCGAACCCGGTCGCGCTCGCCGCGCCCGCAAGCGCGATGGTGAGGGCGGTGCGGGCCGTACTGCCGCCGACTGAGCGCTGT
The DNA here is from genome assembly GCF_044334695.1 of Streptomyces sp. NPDC020747. Lineage (NCBI taxonomy): Bacteria > Bacillati > Actinomycetota > Actinomycetes > Kitasatosporales > Streptomycetaceae > Streptomyces > Streptomyces sp. NPDC020747. The sequence goes on from NZ_JBIRTJ010000002.1 coordinate 150,903, forward strand.
CTCGGCTTGCGGTGCGCTGCCACGTGCGATCCACGTCCTTCCGTACGGCCGCCGAGGCGTTGGTGCGGCTGCGGCGGCGGCCCTCAGGGGCCCGTTGCACGTCCGGCGGCGTTCCGCACAGGGGGAGCGGGCCGCCGCCGGACCTTCTCGGCGGTGGTGTCCGGATGCCGCCCCTGACCCGGGCGGTGGTGGGGAGCCGGTCACCTGGTGAAGGACGCTAAACCTGGGACCGCGGCGGGGGTAACGGCATGTACGGAAGTGGTGGGACTCGGACATGAGCTGACCGGGTGCGACCACGAGCCGGGCCCGGTGCCGCCGACTTGGCGTGGTGCGGTGACCGATGCGCGGATTGTGGTGAAACGGGCGGCGACCCGGTGCTATGGGCTCCGCCGGGGGCGGTGCGCGGTGGTGCGGAGGTGTCTGGTTAGTGTCCGGGCTCATGGACGTACTCATTCATGTCTTCGTAGCCCTGCACATCATCGGCATCGCGTCCCTCCTCGGCGGCTTTCTCACACAGCTGAAGGCCATGAGTGACGGCACGGCCCGCTTCAGTCCCGCCATGCTCCACGGCGCGCTGACCATGCTGGTCACCGGCGCGATCCTGGTCGGCCTCAACCAGGCCGACGACCAGACCGTCAACAACATCAAGATCGGCGTGAAGCTCGCCCTGCTGGTCGTGATCCTCGGCCTCGTGTACGTGAAACGGGACGAGGAGAAGGTGGAGAGCAGCCTGTTCGGCCTGGTGGGCGCGCTGACCACGGTGAACATCTTCATCGCGGTGCTCTGGACCTGAGTGGAGACCGGTGTGTTTCCACATGGGTCTCCACTCAGGTCTGCCTCCACTCAAGTCTGCGAAAAGCCCCTCACGCCGGGCGCACCACGCTGTGGATCGGCATGTAGTAGATCGACTCCTCGCGGACGTACGCCCCCGGCTTGGGCGCGTGGATCATCATGCCGTCGCCGATGTAGATGCCGACGTGGCTGATGTCGTCGTAGAAGAAGACCAGGTCACCGGGCTGTGCGCTGTTCACTGAGACCGTCGTGCCGGCCTTGACCTGGTCCCAGGTGGTGCGCGGGAGCGTGACGCCGGCGGCCTTCCAGGCGGCCTGGGTGAGGCCGGAGCAGTCGTACGAGCCGGGGCCGCTCGCGCCCCAGACGTACGGCTTGCCGATCTGGGCGCGGGCGAAGGCGAGCGCCTTGTCGGCCTTGGCGGTGGAGGCGGCTGGCCCGGACCCGGAGGTCCCCGAGGTGCTCCCGGAGCCCGTGGAGGTCCCGGTGCCGGTGCCCTGCGCGGCCTCCTGGCGCCGCCGCTCGGCGTCGGCCGCCTGCTGCCGGGCCAGCTCGTCCGCCTTGCGCTGGGCCTCTTCCTGCTTCTTCCGCTCGATCGCGGCGAGCCGCGCCTTCTCCTCGGTGGTCAGCTTCGAGAGGAGTTCGCGCGCCGTGGCGAGCTTCCGCTGGACGTCGGCCTTGGACGTCTTCAGCGAGCTCTGCGTCCTGGTGAGCGTCTCCAGGCTCTGGGACGCCTCCTGCCGCTTCTCCGTCGTGGCGGTCTGCTGCGTCACGTAGTCGTCGACGGACTGCTTCTGGCGGCTGGTCAGCCGGTCCATCAGCTGGGTCTGGTCGAAGTAGTCCTGCGGGTTGTCCGCGAGGAGCAGGGAGGCGGTGTCGGGGGCGGCGGCCCCGGTGCGGTACTGCGCGGCGGCGAACGTACCGAGCTCCTCGCGCGCGTCGTTGAGCTTCTCCGTGCGCCGTGCCACGTCGTCGAGCAGGGTGCCGACGCGCTTCTTCTGCTTGGTGGTCCTCTCCTTGGCCGCGTTGTACTTCTCGCCGGCCGTCTCCGCCTGGCGGTAGAGGTCGCCGACCTTCTTCTCGACTTCCTCGAGGCTCGGCTTGGGCTCCTCGGAGGGGGACGCGTTCGCCGTCTGGGAGAGAAGGGCCACCGAGGTCAGGGCCGCGGTGGCGAGGGCCGGAGTCCGTATGCCCATGGGACTGGGGGGCCGGGACTTGCGGTGTGGCGCCACGAGGGCGTCTCCTTCCGTCATCCGCCTACCGAGTTAGCTGTCGGGTTCGGGCGGGTGCTCCGGAAGGTTTGCCCTACGGTCCGTTTCCCCGAAGGGAGTTGGACCGATTCACCCCAAGGTCGGTTGGGTCCCCGGCTCCGTCGGCCACGAGGGCGTACCGGACTCGGCGGAGGCCGCTCGGCCCGGCGTGTTCGCCGGTGCGGGTCGTGCGGCCCACATAAAATTTAGCTAATTCGTGTGGCCCCTGTGAAGTTTGATGTGCGATATGCCCGATACGTTTTCGTGACCTTAGCTTTGGGCTCGACTCTCCGTGGTCAATTGGGAACGATCTACGGCGAGTTGTCCGGAGTGCGGTGACGGCGGCATCCCGAACGGTGGCTTCCGAGAGGGGCGTGGGGATCTGCGCCGTCGGCCAAGGCCCGCCCGCACCCGCGATAGGGGGTTCCCGGATTCCCGTTCCCACCGAAGCCGCAGGTCGGCCATCTGATCGCGGACCGCTACACGCCACCACCGGAGGGTGACGGGCCCGGCGTGAGCGGCCCCGGAAACCCGCACCCCCGCGGAGCGATCCCGTCGAGTTTTCAGGGTGGCGGCGGTGTGTCAGTGGGGGCGCCTAGACTCGGAGAGCGATGAGCAGCCTCTTTGATGACAGCTTCCTGGCGGACCTCAAGCCCTCGCGGGCCCACGACGAGGAGCCCCCGCCGCCCGAGGACGAGCCCCCGCCGCCGCCCGAGGACGAGGCGCCGGAGTCGGGGCCGGTTCCGGACGACTTGTTCGGCGGCCGCTTCGACGTGCCGTCGAGCAGATGGGGGTCCCCCCGCTCGAGCGAAGCCGAGAGTGGGGGAGGGTACTACCGCGACGGGGCCCCTCGCCCGCACGTGGACCCGGCCGCGCTCCTGGACGGGCTGAACGAGAACCAGCGCGCGGCGGTGGTCCACCACGGCTCGCCGCTGCTCATCGTGGCCGGCGCCGGCTCGGGCAAGACCCGTGTGCTCACGCACCGGATCGCCCACCTGCTGGGCGAGCGCAGGGTGCACCCGGGCCAGATCCTCGCGATCACCTTCACGAACAAGGCCGCGGGCGAGATGAAGGAGCGCGTCGAGCAGCTCGTCGGCCCGCGGGCCAACGCGATGTGGGTGATGACCTTCCACAGCGCGTGTGTACGGATCCTGCGGCGCGAGTCGAAGCAGCTCGGCTTCACCTCCTCCTTCTCGATCTACGACGCCGCCGACAGCAAGCGCCTCATGGCCCTGGTCTGCCGTGACCTGGACCTCGACCCCAAGCGCTTCCCGCCCAAGTCGTTCAGCGCCAAGATCTCGAACCTGAAGAACGAGCTGATCGACGAGGAGGACTTCGCGGCCCAGGCCGCCGACGGTTTCGAGAAGACCCTCGCCCAGGCCTACGCGATGTACCAGTCACGCCTGCGCGAGGCGAACGCGCTGGACTTCGACGACCTGATCATGACGACGGTCAACCTCCTGCGCGCCTTCCCGGACGTCGCCGAGCACTACCGCCGCCGCTTCCGGCACGTCCTGGTCGACGAGTACCAGGACACGAACCACGCGCAGTACGCACTCGTCCGCGAGCTCGTCGGCACCTCCGAGCACCCGGTCGACGTACCGCCCAGCGAGCACGACCTCCCGCCGGCCGAGCTGTGCGTGGTGGGTGACGCCGACCAGTCGATCTACGCCTTCCGCGGCGCGACCATCCGCAACATCCTCCAGTTCGAGGAGGACTACCCGAACGCGAAGACGATCCTGCTGGAGCAGAACTACCGCTCGACGCAGACGATCCTCACCGCCGCGAACGCGGTCATCGAGCGCAACGAGTCGCGCCGCCCCAAGAATTTGTGGACCAACGCGGGCGCCGGTGCCCAGATCACCGGCTATGTGGCCGACACCGAGCACGACGAGGCCCAGTTCGTCGCCGACGAGATCGACCGGCTCACGGACGCGGGCGACGCGAAGGCGGGCGACGTCGCCGTCTTCTACCGTACGAACGCGCAGTCCCGTGTCTTCGAAGAGGTCTTCATCCGCGTCGGCCTGCCCTACAAGGTCGTCGGCGGCGTCCGCTTCTACGAGCGCAAGGAGGTCCGGGACGTCCTCGCCTACCTGCGCGTGCTCGCGAACCCCGAGGACTCCGTACCGCTGCGCCGCATTCTCAACGTCCCCAAGCGCGGTATCGGCGACCGCGCCGAGGCGATGATCGACGCGCTCTCCCAGCGCGAGAAGATCAGCTTCGCGGAGGCGCTGCGCCGCGTCGACGAGGCGTACGGCATGGCGTCCCGCTCGACGAACGCCGTCAAGAAGTTCAACACGCTGATGGAGGACCTCCGCACGGTCGTCGAGTCGGGCGCCGGCCCGGCGACGGTCCTGGAGGCGGTTCTCGAACGGACCGGCTACCTCGCCGAGTTGCAGGCCTCGACCGACCCGCAGGACGAGACCCGCATCGAGAATCTCCAGGAACTGGCCGCCGTGGCCCTGGAGTTCGAGCAGGAGGCCGGCGAGGGCGAGGCACCGGGCGGGCTCTCCGCCTTCCTGGAGCGGGTCGCGCTCGTCGCCGACTCCGACCAGATCCCGGACGAGGAGGAGGACGGGTCCGGCGTGATAACGCTGATGACCCTCCACACCGCCAAGGGCCTCGAATTCCCCGTGGTGTTCCTGACCGGCCTGGAGGACGGCGTCTTCCCGCACATGCGCGCACTCGGCCAGACCAAGGAGCTGGAGGAGGAGCGCCGGCTCGCGTACGTCGGCATCACGCGCGCGCGGGAGCGGCTGTATCTGACCCGCGCCTCGATGCGCAGCGCCTGGGGCCAGCCCTCGTACAACCCGCCGTCCCGTTTCCTGGAGGAGATCCCGGAGACGCATCTGGAGTGGAAGCGCACGGGCTCCCTCGGCCCGGTGGCCTCCGGTCCGGTGTCCGGGGTGGCGGCCTCCCTGTCCTCCTCGCGCTCCCGCTCGGCCGCCTCGGGCGCGTCCGGCTTCGCCACCCGACGCGGCGGCGCCGCGGACAAGCCGGTGGTGTCACTCGCCGTCGGCGACCGCGTCACCCACGACCAGTTCGGCCTCGGCACGGTCGTCGGGGTGAAGGGCACGGGGGCGAACGCCGAGGCGACGGTCGACTTCGGCGAGGAGAAGCCGAAGCGGTTGCTGCTGCGGTACGCACCGGTGGAGAAGCTGTAGCCCTGAGGGCTCCCGCCCCCTGGGGGAAACGCCCCCAGGGACCAACGGGTCAACGGGTCACGTCGGGTCGATGCCGTGGCTGCGCAGCCACGGCAGCGGGTCGATCGCCGAGCCGCCACCCGGGCGCACCTCGAAGTGGAGGTGCGGACCGGTCGAGTTGCCGGAGTTCCCGGAGTACGCGATCGGGTCCCCGGCCTTCACGACGGCACCCGAGGCGACCTTGTACGTGGAGAGGTGGCAGTACCACGTCTCCGTACCGTCCTTGGCCGTCACGATGACCATGTTCCCGTACGCGCTGTTCCACTGCGTCCGGACGGTCCCGTCGGTCGCGGCCATCACCGTCGTGCCGTACGAGACGGGGAAGTCGATGCCGGTGTGGACGGACATCCAGTTGATGCCGGCCTGTCCGTAGTAGGCGCTGAGCCCGTGCTGCGCGACCGGCAGTGCGAACTTCGGGCGCAGCCGCTCCTTGCGGGCCGCCTCCGCCGCCGCCTTCTGCTTGTCGGCGACCTGCTGGGCCTTCAAGTCGATACGTTCCTGCGTACGGCTCGCCCGGTCGGCGAAGTCGTCCGCGTCCGCGGAGAGGTTCTCCAGCTGGGTGTCCAGCTCGTTGTTCGCGGCCGCCGGCTTCACGGCGCTCGCGTCGGGCGCGGCGGCCGTCGTCGTCTGCACGTCGTCGTTGCTGCCGCTGCCGCCGGTCACGGACGCGGCGGCGATTCCGGCCACGCCCATCACACACGCCGAGGGCACGGCGACCGTCAGCAGGGCGGAACGCTTCGGCGGGGTGCGACGGCGGGACCGGGGCGCGGAACGGCCGGCCGCACGTGACGCGGAGCGCCCGGCCGGGGCGGCGGTGGCGACGGAGGTGGTCTCCTCGACGTCGTCGAAGGGCGGTTCGTCGTGCGTGTGGTGGCTGTGGCCACCGGTGGCGGAGTCCGCGTCGGCGTCGTCGGAGGGGGTGAACTCGCCTTCCGCGGTGGCCTGTTCCTCGTACGGGACCTGCTCGAAGGTGGTGGTGGCCTGCTGGTCGTGGGCCTCGTGGTGGTCGTACGACGTGTGCGGGACCTGGGTCTGGTTCTGCTCGCCGCCGTCGGAGTTCCACGCCGTCGCGTCGTACGTGCCGGTCTCGAAGGTCGGTGCCGTCCACTGCTGGGTGGGGTCGACCGGATCGGCCTGGCGCCAGGCGTTCGCGTCCCACTGGCCGGTGCCCTCGGGGCTTCCGGCCTGCGTCGGGATCTCGCCGAGGTGCTGGTAACCGGAATCCGGCCAGACACCGCTCGTGTCGTAGCTGCCGGTCTCGAACGCGGCGTGGTGCTGGGCCGCGTACGGGTCGTAGTTCAGGGTCTGATGACTGCCGGTGGCCCACTGGGTGGCGTCGTACGAACCGGTGCCCGCGCCGCTGCCGTCGGTTCCGCCGCCGTCGCCGGGGAGGTCGCCGAACAGGGGGTCGGTGTCGAAGGTCGTCGTCGCGTAGGCGCCCGTCGTGTCGTAGCCGCCCGTCGTGCCGTACGTGCCGGAGGCGGTGGCGTCAAAACCGGTGGCGGAGTAGCCGTCGTACATGGTGAAGTCGCCGTACTGGACGCCCTGTTCGCCATGGGACGCGTAGTGCGCCGTGGCGGCCTCGGGAGCCGGAGCCGGGGGAGTTGCGGTCCCCGACGGGTGACGGTCGTTCACCAACTTCTCTTTCGCCTCGACGACAGGGGCTGGCAGAGCAGTGCGGCGACTGTACCCGGCGGTATGAGGGCGCGACAATCTTCGGAGGCTTTCCCTCTCTCAGGAAACGGGCATTCGGCCGCCTTTCGGCGGAGGGTGGGCACAGCTTTGGCCTGGCGTTCGATGAATGTTCGAAGAAACGCCGGTCTTCGGAGCCGGTTGAACGGGCTCGGCGGCGCCTTCCGGTTGTACCGATCCCCTTTTGCGCCGCTTACGCTCCGCCGATTCCGGTTGGCTCACGCCTCCGGTCGCGCCATCGTCGGTCGATCACTCCACCGTCACGCCACCGTCAGACCGTCGGCGTGGGCGGCGGCAGGGCGAGCGGCGGCCGGGCGGGCCTCCGTCTCCTCGGCGTCCAGGGCCTGCCGGATGCCGGCCGCGACGGCCGGGTGCACGGGGAGGGCGAGATGCCCGATCCCGCTCACCCGTACGTTCTGGACGAGCAGGTCCGGGTGCTCGATGCACGCGGTCTCCAGCGGGTCCATCAACTGGTCGAGGTCGCTCCAGAAGCTCACGAACCGGGTCCGGCAGTGCGGTGCCGGCTGGCACAGCTCGTCGAGCACGGCCGAACCGGGACGCATCTGGCGGACGATCGGGTGCGCGTTCATCAACGGGACGACCCGCGTGCCCGAGTGCGGCGTGCCCAGTGTGACGAGGGTCCGGACGCGGACGTCACCGCCCAGGCACTGCACGTAATAGCGCGCTATCAGTCCGCCGAGGCTGTGCCCGACGACGTCCACCTCGTGACGGCCGGTGCGCTCGCAGATCTCCTCTATGTGCCGGCCGAGCAGCTCGGCGGCGGTCCGTATGTCACAGGTCAGCGGGGAGTAGTTGAGCGACTCGATCTGCTGCCTGCCGTGCTGGGCCAGTGAGCGGCGCAGCATCACGAAGACGGAGCGGTTGTCGATGAAGCCGTGCAGCAGGACGACCGGGGGCCTGGTGGGGGTGGGCAGCCGGGTGGTGTCGGAGGTGGCGCCGGTGCCTGTGCCCGTACGGGTGTCCGTGTCGGTGAGGTCGGCCGGGGACCCGGGTGGGGTCGGGCGGCGCTCCGGGGTGATGCCTGTGGGATAGAGCAGGAGATGGCCGGCGAGGATCGCGATCTCCAGGGCGGTCGCCTTCAGGAGGGCCAGCGAGAGTCCGGCCAGTCTGCCGGGGAGCAGGCGCTGGCAGAGTGGAAGAAGGGGCGACACTGCCCTGGTGACCTTCATGGCCGACCTCCCGTCGGCGCACGGGAGGACGACTCCGTCCCCCGTGTGCCCTCGTGAGAAGCCGGTGACGAGGAAGGCGAGGTGCACGTGCGGTGCGTGTGGCACCGGTGGAGCGACGGGCGGGCCCGTCGTCGTGCGATCGCCGATGCGCCGCACCACCGTGCCGCGCGGCTGACGGCGCGGAGGTGCGGCGACCTCGAAGCGGCTCCCCTTGCGCCCGGTCCGGCCGCGGCCCATCGGCCGCGGACTGCGGCCCATGTGCCGCGTGATGCGGGACCGGTGCGCGGCGAACTTGTCCCACCGTGTGATTTCCCCCTCGGCCCACACCGTGAAACTGCCGGTTGCGGGATGGTGTCGATAACGTTCGTTCACTTCCCCGGGCCGTGTCGTGTGGGGTTGCTGTGCAACCGGGGCATATCTGACGTGAGGACGGTGGCGGCGAGTCGCCGTCTCGGCCCTCGGGTGCTATCAGTCGGTACAGGTCCGAGTGGATCTCCGTGGATCTCAGCGGATCGCAGTGGAGCTTCGCGCATCCCCGCGGACTGTGCGGGTCGGTAGCTCGGTGTAGTCGGTTCATGGAGGCAGTGATGGGTGTGGCAGCCGGTCCGATCCGCGTGGTGGTGGCCAAGCCGGGGCTCGACGGCCACGACCGCGGAGCGAAGGTGATCGCGCGGGCGTTGCGGGACGCCGGTATGGAGGTCATCTACACCGGTCTCCACCAGACGCCCGACCAGATCGTGGACACGGCGATCCAGGAGGACGCCGACGCGATCGGGCTGTCGATCCTGTCCGGCGCGCACAACACGTTGTTCGCCGCGGTGATCGGGCTCCTGAAGGAGCGGGACGCGGAGGACATCAAGGTGTTCGGGGGCGGGATCATTCCGGAGGCGGACATCGCGCCGCTGAAGGAGCTGGGTGTGGCGGAGATCTTTACGCCCGGGGCGACGACTGTGTCGATCGTGGAATGGGTTCGCGCGAACGTGCGGTAGGGCTCCGCCGGGTGGGCCGGGGGTGTGGGGGCTTGGGGTGTGTTGTTGGTGCGGGTCGGTCTGAGCTGAGCGCGCAGTTCCCCGCGCCCCTTGGGGGTGGGTGGGGTGAGGGCGTTGCGAGGTGCTGTGAGTCTCTGCCCCGGTTCCGGCCACACCTCGGCGCTTACTCCTCCGTGAGTTCTCTCTGCATCGCCGCTCGTAGGCGCAGGGTCGTGACCAGGCGTTGGAAGGATTCCGCCCAGTAGCTGCCGGCGCCGGGGGCCGCGTTCTCCGGTTCGTCGGGGATGGCGGTGAGGGTTTCGAGGTGAGGGGCCTCCGAAGGGTCCAGGCAGCGTTCGGCCAGGCCCATGACCCCGCTGAAACTCCATGGATAACTGCCCGCGTCGCGGGCGATGTTGAGGGCGTCGACCACCGCTCGCCCCAAGGGTCCCGACCAGGGCACCGTGCACACTCCGAGCAGCTGGAACGCCTCGGACAGGCCGTGCACGGCTATGAATCCGGCCACCCAGTCGGCCCGCTCCGCGGCCCCCAGCGTGCCGAGCAGCTTGGCCCGCTCGGCCAGCGACACCGCCCCCGGTCCGCCCGCCTCCGGCGCGGCGGGAGCTCCCAGCAGAGCTCTGGACCAGGAGGGGTCGCGCTGGCGCACGGCCGCCCGGCACCAGGCGGCATGCAGCTCGCTCTGCCAGTCGTCCGCCACGGGCAGCGCCACGATCTCCTCCGGCGTACGTCCCCCGAGCCGCCGCGACCACGTGCCGAGCGGTGCCGCCTCCACCAACTGGCCCAGCCACCAGGACCGTTCGCCCCGCCCCGCCGGAGCCTTGGGGACGACTCCGTCGCGCTCCATCCCCGGATCGCACTCGTGCGGTGCCTCGACCGCTATCGTCGGCACGCCCTGTGTGCTCTGTGTGCCCTGTGTGTGGTCGACGGCCACGCAGGACATCGCGCGTTCCGCCATCCGTCCGGCGAGCGCCGAACCGGGCAGCGCGGACAGCAACTCCGCCGCCGTGGCCCGCACATTGCGGCTCCGGTCGGCCAACGCCCGCTCCAGGAACGGCTCGTCCGCCGCGCACAGCCCCATACGCAACGAGTCGAGGAACATCAGCCGGTCCTCGGCCCGCTCCGTCGCCCACGTCGTGGCGAGCAGGTCCCGCGCGGCCGCCGCGTCCCGGGCCCGTATCCCGGAAAGGAGCGCGACCCGCTCGGCGAACAGCCCCTCCTCCCACAACTCCCTTATGCGGTCGGGCTCCTCGGGCCCGGGCAGCGCCGCCCCGCCGCCCGGCGTCGAGCGCAGCGCGAACCGCCAGTCCGCGTTCAGCCGGGCCAGCCACAGCGCGCGCGGCCCCGCGAACGCCAGCACCGCCGGCCGTAGATCCGTACGCCCCCGGGCCGCGTCCAGCAGCGCGGGCAGCGCCTCCGGGCGTGGCGCGAACCCGCGCAGGTTCGCCGTGGTGAGCCACTGGGGGAGCAGCTCCATGAGATCGGGCGCCGACCCTCTGCGGCCGCCACTGCCGCTGCCCGTCCCGGGCCGGTCGGCGAGCAGCATCGCGAGTCTGCGCGCCGCCGCGGTCGGCAACAGCGGCCGGGGGTCCGCCGCCGTGGGCTCCACCCGGGCCGCCGCCCGCCCCGGCCGCATCCCGGCCCGCCGCCGCACGGTCTCCACGGCCGCCGCGTCCAGCAGGGCCGTCGGCGCTTCCCGGCCGGCCGGGACCCCCGACGGCGTGCGCCGCGCGGTCCCCAGGAGCGCCGCGGTCACGAGCTCCTCCCAGCGGCTCCCGCCGGACACTTCCGTGGAGGCCGTGTCGTTGGAAGACGCGTCGGTGGAAGTGGCGTCGGTGAAAGCTGCATCGGTGGAAGCCGTGTCGGTGGGAGCGGGGGTCCTGTTCATGTGAGTCCCTTCCATGGATCCACCAGGTCCGTCACGTCGGTCATCTCGGCTATCGCGGTCATCTCGGCTGTCGCGGCCATCGCGGCCATCTTGGTCACGTCGGTCGGGCCGGTCAGGTCCGTAGGCGGTGAGGGGGCCGGGAGTCGTGTCGGGTGTCGTCGTCAGCACAGCGACACCGCCTCGCCCGGGCCCTCCGGCCAGGCCGTGAGGGGCGTGAAGCCGCGGTGGCCGCACTCTCCGAAGACCGTGACCGGTGTGCCACCGGAGAGGGCGACCAGACGCCACAGGCCCGAGCCGGACCGGGCCGCCGGGGTGAGCGGTAGGGCCAGCTCGCCGTCGGCGTCGGCCAGTTGCCAGGTGTCGCCGTCGGGGGTGGGTATGACGCGGCCGAGTGTCACCGGGTGGGAGTCCAGCCACGGGTCGTCCCGGAGCGCCTCGCCGTACCTGGCCGCCGCCTGCGCCACGCCCACTCCCGGCGGGCGGGTCGTCGTGGGCGCCGGAGGCGTGAACTGCTCGCCGAGCGCGGCCCGTAGCTGCCCCGCGCCCGGATAAGCGGACACCTCGGCGTCGAGCGCGAGCCCGACCGGAAGGGCCAGTTCGGGTGCGCGGCCGGCAGCCCCGTACGACAGGAGCAGGACCTGGCGTGCCGATTCCGCCCCGTGCAGCCAGATGCGGCGGGTGGTGAGGTGGCTGTCCGACGTGTCGTACTGGGCCAGGACCAGCCAGTGGTCGCGGACCGGTGGGCCGTCCGCCGAGCCGGTAAGGCCGATCCGTGAACGGACCGTCGCGGCCAGGCCGTCAGGCAGCCGCTCGCGGCGCAGCCAGCCCTGGTCGAGGAGGTGGAGCAGCGCGCACTCCTCCAGCAACCGCACCGGCCAACCGGGGCCCGACGACGGGATCGCCCCCAACTCCCTTACGCGCGCGGCCAGTCCGGACGCCTGCGCGTCGACCATCCGGGCCGCCGTCTCCTCCCAGAGCCCATATCCCGCCTGCTCCGCCGTGGCCAGGCCACCCCGGAGCAGATCGGCCAGCCGCTGCTCCAACTCCGCGGCCCCCGCGGTGATGTGCTCTGCCCGCCGCTCCGCCCTGCGCCGTGCGGCCTCCGGGTCACCCGAGGCCGGGGAACCCGCCGCGCTCGCCGCCCGTTTGTCGTCCGCGCGCTTCCTCCTCCCCTCGGTCCACTCCTCCGCCCAGTCCGGCACCTGCCCCCGCGCCACCGTGCCGTCCTCGCCCGCCCAGAGCAGCAGCAACCCCAGCGCGTGCTTGCACGGGAACTTGCGGCTCGGGCAACTGCACTTGTACGCGGGCCCGGTGGAGTCCGCGATGTCGATCACCGTCCGATACGGCCTGCTGCCGCTCCCCCTGCACAGCCCCCACACCGTCCCCTCGTCCGTACTCCCCGCCTCCGACCACGGCCCTGCCGCGCCGAGCTTGCTGCCCGCCTTGCGTGACGCGGCGTCAGGAGCCAGTGCAAGCACCTGATCCGCAGTCCAGCGCACCCCCTGCTGAGTCATGTCATCGAAGGTAGGTCCCGCCACTGACAATCGGCCCCGGCGAGTGCGTTTATGCAGGTCAGAGCGATTGTCAGTGGCGTAGTGCACGGTGGAACCAGATCCGAACCGGCCGAGCCGCAAGGGGGACCGCTCCATGTCCGTGCCCGTCGACCAGACGTCCGTCGAACCGAGCCAGCACCACTCCGCGCACACACGGGAAGCAGCGGAGGGCGAGGCGCTGCGGCCGCACGCCGAGGACGCGTTCGCCGCCGAGCTCGCGGCGCTGGCCGCGCAGGACGACCGGCCGCGCCCGGTCCGCTGGCGGATGTCGCCGTGGGCCGTCGCGACCTACCTGCTCGGCGGCACACTGCCGGACGGCACGGTGATCACGTCGAAGTACGTCGGCCCGCGCCGCATCGTCGAGGTCGCCGTCACCACGCTCGCCACCGACCGGGCCCTGCTGCTGCTCGGCGTGCCCGGCACGGCCAAGACGTGGGTCTCCGAGCACCTGGCCGCGGCGGTCAGCGGCGACTCCACCCTCCTCGTGCAGGGCACGGCCGGCACACCGGAGGAGGCGATCCGCTACGGCTGGAACTACGCGCAGCTGCTAGCGAACGGCCCGAGCCGGGACGCGCTGGTGCCCAGCCCGGTCATGCGGGCCATGGCGGAGGGGATGACGGCCCGGGTCGAGGAACTGACCCGCATCCCCGCCGACGTACAGGACTCGCTCATCACGATCCTGTCGGAAAAGACCCTGCCGATACCGGAGTTGGGCTCTGAGGTGCAGGCGGTCCGGGGCTTCAACGTGATTGCCACGGCCAACGACCGCGACCGCGGGGTGAACGACCTGTCCAGCGCCCTGCGCCGCCGCTTCAACACGGTGGTCCTGCCGCTGCCCGAGAGCGCCGACGCCGAGGTCGACATCGTCTCGCGCCGCGTCGACCAGATCGGCCGCTCCCTCGACCTGCCCGCGGTGCCCGACGGTGTCGACGAGATCCGCCGCGTCGTCACGGTCTTCCGCGAGCTGCGCGACGGCATCACCGCCGACGGGCGTACGAAGCTGAAGTCGCCCAGCGGAACGCTGTCCACCGCTGAGGCGATCTCCGTCGTCACGAACGGCCTCGCCCTGGCCGCCCACTTCGGGGACGGCGTCCTGCGCGCGAGCGACGTCGCCGCGGGCATCCTCGGCGCCGTCGTCCGTGACCCGGCCGCCGACCGCGTCATCTGGCAGGAGTACCTGGAAGCGGTCGTCCGCGAGCGCGACGGCTGGAAGGACTTCTACCGCGCCTGCCGGGAGGTGAGCGCGTGAGCGACCGCGACGGGGGGACCGGGCCCCTGCTGCTCGGGGTGCGCCACCACGGACCCGGCTCGGCCCGGGCCGTACGGGCCGCGCTGGAGGCGGCGGGCCCGCGCACCGTACTCATCGAAGGGCCGCCGGAGGCCGACGCGTTGATCGCGCTGGCCGCCGACGAGGACATGCGGCCGCCCGTCGCTCTCCTCGCGCATGTCGTGGACGAGCCGGGGCGGTCGGCGTTCTGGCCGCTCGCCGAGTTCTCGCCGGAATGGGTGGCCATCCGCTGGGCCCTGGAGCACGGGGTGCCGGCCCGCTTCATCGACCTCCCGGCCACGCACACGCTGGCATGGGGACGGGAGGAGGGAGAGGAACAGAAGCAGGAGGCATCGGAGAAGAGGGAGCGGGCGGGGGAGGGGGAGCCGGGAGGACTTCCGTCCGAGCCCGAGGAGGCCGTGCGGATCGACCCGCTCGCCGTCCTCGCCGAGACCGCCGGGTACGACGACGCCGAGCGGTGGTGGGAGGACGTGATCGAGCACCGGGGGGCGAGCGACGGGGACGCGTTCGCGCCGTTCGAGGTGCTCGGCGAGGCGATGGGGGCCCTGCGGGAGGCGTTCGGGACCGGGGGACACGAGCGGGACCTCGTGCGGGAGGCGTACATGCGGCTCCAGGTCCGGGCGGCCCAGCGGGAGTTCGGGGACGACGTGGCCGTGGTGTGCGGTGCCTGGCACGTGCCCGCGCTGCGTCAGCGCACGACCGTCGCCGCGGACCGGGCACTGCTTAAGGGGCTGCCCAAGGCCAAGGCCGACATGACATGGGTGCCCTGGACCCACCGACGGCTGTCGCGGGTGAGCGGCTACGGCGCGGGGATCGACTCACCGGGCTGGTACGGACACTTGTTCGGCGCCGCCGACCGCCCGATCGAGCGCTGGATGACGAAGGTGGCCCGGCTGCTGCGCGACGAGGACCGGCTCGTCTCGTCCGCGCACGTCATCGAGGCGGTGCGGCTCGCCGACACGCTCGCCGCGATGCGGGGCCGCCCCCTGCCGGGCCTGACCGAGACCACCGACGCCGTACGGGCCGTGATGTGCGAGGGCTCGGACGTGCCCCTCGCGCTCGTGCACGACCGGCTCGTCGTCGGTGACGTCCTGGGCGAGGTGCCCGCGGCGGCGCCCGCCGTGCCGCTGCAGCGCGACCTCGACCGGCTGCAGCGGCGGCTGCGGCTCAAACCGGAGGCGCAGGAGCGGGAGTTGGAGCTCGATCTGCGCAAGGAGAACGACGCCGGGCGCAGCAGGCTGCTGCACCGGCTGCGGCTCCTGGGTATCGAGTGGGGCGAGCCGGCCGCGTCGCGCGGCAGCACCGGTACGTTCCGGGAGACCTGGCGGCTGCGCTGGGAGCCGGAGTTGGCGGTGCGGGTCGCCGAGGCCGGAGTGTGGGGCACGACCGTGCTCGCCGCCGCGACCGCCAAGGCCGGGGCGGACGCCATCGGCGCACGGTCCCTCGCCGACGTCACGGGCCTCGCCGAGCGCTGCCTCCTCGCCGAACTCCCGGACGCCCTCCCGGTGGTGATGCGGATCCTCGCCGACCGCGCCGCCCTGGACGCCGACGTCGGCCACCTAGCCCAGGCGCTCCCCGCGCTGGTCCGCTCCCTCCGCTACGGCAACGTACGCGGCACGGGTACGCAGGCCCTGGCCGAGGTGGCCGCGGGGCTCGCCGAGCGCGTCTTCGTGGGGCTGCCCCCGGCCTGCGCCGCACTCGACGCGGACGCCGCGGAGGAGATGCGCGGGCATGTGGACGCGGTGCACGGGGCGGTGGGGTTGCTGGGGGAGGGAGAGGGGGACGACTCCGCACGGCACGAGGCCGACTCTGCACGGGATGAGGCCGACTCCGCACGAGACGTGGAGGGCTGGGCGCGAGGTGAGCAGGGACCCGCGAGGCCCAAGGAGTCCGAGGGGTCCGAGACGCCCAAGGAGTCTGAAGGGTCCGAGGGGGCCGAGGCGTCGGCAGGGGGCGAGTCGAGGGGCTCGGCCGGATCCAGGCCCGGACCCCGTGGCGGTATACGCGGCCGTTGGCACGGCGTACTGCGCACGCTCTCCGGGCGGGACACGGTTCCCGGGGTCATCCGGGGCCGGGCCGTGCGGTTGCTGCTGGACGACGGGGAGTTGGGGCAGGAGGAGGCGGCGCGGCTCATGGGGCTCGTGCTGTCGCCGGGGACGGAGCCGGCGGACGCGGCGGCGTGGATCGAGGGCTTCGTCGGCGGGGGCTCCGGGGGCGGGATGCTGCTCGTGCACGACGAGCGGTTGCTCGGGCTGGTCGACGCCTGGCTGGCCGGGGTGCCGGGGGGCGCGTTCACGGACGTACTGCCGTTGCTGAGGCGCACCTTCTCGGCGTACGAGCCCGGAGTGCGCCGCACCCTCGGCGAACTGGTCCGGCGTGGCCCGGGAACGCGAGGCAGTGCCACGGCCACCGCCTCGGGCATACCCGGCTTCGCCTCCGACCTCGACGCCGCACGCGCCGACGCGGTGCTGCCGGTGCTGCGCCTGCTGCTGGGGCCGGACGAAACAGCGTTCACCGACGGTGCCGCCGACAGCAGCCTCCACGGCACCAGCACCAGCACCAGCAGCACCAACGGCAATGACAACGGCGCCGATGACAACGACCTTGTGGGGGTGGGCCGATGAGCGCGGGAGCGGTGAACACGGGAGCGACCGACCAGGCCGAGGCGCCCGAGCCGGGCGGCGCCGACGACGAACGGCTTCGCCGCTGGCGGCTCGTGCTCGGCGGGGAGGACGCGGACGGTACCGGGTGCCGGCTCACCGGGCAGGACGCAGCGATGGACGGGGCGCTCGGCGCGCTGTACGGGAACGGCAAGGTGGGCAAGGCGCGGGCCGGGCGGGAGCGTTCGGCGGGGCTCGGGGGGTCCGCGCCGTCCGTCGCCCGGTGGCTGGGGGACATCCGGACGTACTTCCCGTCCTCCGTCGTCCAGGTCATGCAGCGGGACGCCATCGACCGGCTCGGCCTGTCCACCCTGCTCCTGGAGCCGGAGATGCTGGAGGCGGTGGAGGCGGACGTCCACCTGGTCGGCACGCTCCTGTCGCTCAACAAGGCCATGCCCGAGACGACCAAGGAAACGGCGCGGGCGGTCGTACGCAAAGTGGTCGAGGACCTGGAGAAACGGCTCGCGACGCGCACCAGGGCCACGCTCACCGGCGCCCTCGACCGCAGCGCCCGTATCAACCGGCCCCGCCACCACGACATCGACTGGAACCGCACGATCTCGGCCAACCTCAAGCACTACCTGCCCGAGTACCGCACGATCGTGCCCGAGCGGCTCATCGGGTACGGGCGCGCGTCGCAGTCCGTGAAGAAGGAGGTCATCCTCTGCATCGACCAGTCGGGCTCGATGGCGGCGTCGGTCGTGTACGCGTCGGTGTTCGGCGCGGTGCTCGCCTCGATGCGGTCCATCAACACCCGGCTCGTGGTCTTCGACACGGCCGTCGTCGACCTCACCGACCAGCTCGACGACCCGGTCGACGTGCTCTTCGGTACGCAACTCGGCGGCGGGACGGACATCAACAGGGCGCTGGCGTACTGCCAGTCGCAGATCACGCGCCCCGCCGACACCGTGGTCGTCCTCATCAGCGACCTCTACGAGGGCGGCATCCGGAACGAGATGCTCAAGCGGGTCGCGGCGATGAAGGCGTCGGGGGTGCAGTTCGTGACGCTGCTCGCGCTGTCCGACGAGGGGGCTCCCGCGTACGACCGAGAGCACGCGGCGGCGCTCGCGGCACTGGGAGCACCGGCGTTCGCCTGTACGCCCGACCTCTTCCCGGAGGTGATGGCGGCGGCGATCGAGAAGCGCCCGCTGCCGATACCGGACACCGGGAGCCCGGGGCAGTAGAGGCGGCAGCGAGGGAGACGCGGCGGAGCTGACAGACGACGGAAAAAGCGGACATGAGTATCCATCGGTAACAGGGGACTTGCGCGACCTCGGGAGTCCCGTGCAAGGATCGGCCGGACTTCAGAGGGCGCGCAGCCTCGCAGCCGCGCCCCCGTTCGCTCCACCCCGCCTCATCTCGCTTCACCCGACCTCATCTCGCTTCACCTCGTCCCTCCGCACGGGAGGCTCTCCCCGCCTTGGCCCTGTCAGCCGTACCGCCCGCTGTCGCTCTGCGCGTGACGCGCACGGCGGCGGGGCGGCGTGCGCTGCAAGTGGCGCTGCTGGTGGGCGGGTTGTTCGTGCTGGGGCTCCTCTGCGGGGAGCAGGCGCGCGCGGCGGACGGTGTCGCGCCGGCCTCGAAGCTCACAGAGGTCGTGCGGTCGGTGACGAGTTCGGCCGAGCGGTCGGCGAAGGGTGCGGAGGAGCCGCGGCAGCGGGTCGGAGAGCGGCCCTCGGGCTCGAACTCACGGTCCGCGACGGTCTCGTCGGCCACCCCGCCGCCCGTCTCCACCGCGTCCTCCGGTTCCGGTTCCGGCTCCGAGCAACCTGGACTCCCCAGAGCGATCACGCCCGTGACCGACGAAGTCCAGCGAGTCGTGAGGCCGGTCGCCGAACCTGTCGTGCGGCCGGTGACCGAGCAGGTGGTACGCCCGGTCACCGAGCGCGTAGTACCGCCGGTCACCAAGGACGTCGTACAGCCCATCGGTGATCTGGTGGATCGGATCACCGGCGGGGTCACCGGCGGGATCGGTGAGCGGCCGGACCCGCCGCAGTGGTGGCCGTCGCTGCCTCAACTGCCCACGCTGCCGGGCCTTCCCGGGCTCCCGGAGTTGCCAGGGCTGCCGCTGCCCGCGGTTCCCGGGCAGACCCTGCCGGTCGGTGCGGTGCCGCAGCAGCCCGGCGGGGCGACGGACAACCACCGGGCGGCCGAGAAGCAGTCGCGCGACGACAACGCGGCGACGGTGTACGGGCCGCGGTTCGCCGGTGGCCTCGCGGCGGCCGGTGACGATGTGCGCCACCATGCGGACACTCAGGGCACGCGGGCCGAGCAGGCACCCGTGCACCAGGTTCCCGACGGCGACCCCACGGGTGCGCCGGGGCGTCATTCCGCGGTCGACAACGGGTCGCCGCGGCACGGCGACGCGCAGACCGTCGCGTTGAACGAGAGGGACCGGCCGGCGCTGGTGCCCGGCGCCGCCGCGGACGTCACCGCGGCCGGGACCAGGGACAGGCACCGGGACATCCCGGCATTCCCCGGCTAGAGCCGCCGGCCTTCCCCCGCTGAGACCTGCCGCGCGGGGGCGGAACAGGTCTGCCCGCGCGCCCGTCCGGACATCCCTCCGATTCTCCGGATTCTCCGGATTCTCCGGACGCGATCGACCGGACACCCCGGACGCGGGCCGCTGCCACGGCCGTCGGTGCTCGACTCCTCAGTTCGAAGCACCGACGCGGCGCATCGGCCCCTCCGGACGCCCGGTCCCTCCCCACACCACGTCCCGAACTCTCGGTCTTCCGAAGGACTGACGCACGCATGCACAAGAACATTCGCCGTTCCATCGTCATAGCCGCCGGAGTCACCGGTGCCTGGGCGCTCGGCTCAGCCGTCGCCAGCGCGGACGAACTGCCCGCCACGTCCGCCTCCGTACCCGACGCGTCCCTCTCCCTGGACGACGTGGACCCCGTCGTCGGCACGGTCACCGACACCGTCGACGGGGCGGTCGGAGACGTCCGCACCGACGCCTCCCCGGTCACCGCCCGAACCGTTCCCGACGCTCGCGCCACCGTCACCGACATCACCGGCACGAGCGCCGACGCCATCGCCGGGACGAAGCCGGCCGCCGACGCGAAGACGAAGGCGGCCGACCAGGCCCGCCGGTACGTAGATGCCGAGCTCCCCACCCAGAAGACCCAGACCCAGACCCAGATCCAGGTCAAGGGCAAGGTGGACACCGTCGCCGAGTCCGCCGCAGACGTGACCGCCAGGGCCACCGACGCACTGTCCGACGCCCCCACCCCCCACCCCCAAGGCGAGGTCGACTACCTCTTCGGCCCCCTCTCGGCCTTCGCGCCGGAGCTGGAGCAGGCCCTCGCCGCCACGCAGACGAAGCTCGGGGCCACCCGGCGCACCGCCACCGCAGTCCCCTCCGGCGCCCGTGCCCAGGTGCGGCAGACCGTCGCCACCGCCGGCCGGACCGTTCCCGACGCCCGCGCCACGGCCACCGCGAACGGCGTGCCCGGCCGGCTCCGGGCCACCCTCGACACCACCCCCGCACACCTCCAGAACACGGTCACCGGTGCGAAGGGCCAGGTCCACGGCACCGTCGCCACACTCGGCGGCCGGGCCCGGACCACCGTGACCTCCGTGCGGGCCGAGGCGGCCGCCACCGTCACCGGCCTCCCCTCCACGGTCCGCGGTATCCAGGGCGGCATCCAGGGGACCGCCACCCCGGTAGTCGACGAGACGGCCGCCGCCGCGCTGCCGCCCGTCGCAGCCACCGCCGTGCACGGCGTCACCCCGATCGCCGGTCGGGCCGTCGGCGGGGTCACGCCCGTCGCCGACCAGGCCGTGACCGGAGTCCCCCGGGTCGCCACCGGCGCAGTGAACGGCGTGGTCCCGGTCGCCGGCCAGGCCGCGGACAACGCCACCGGCCTCGCCAACGAGGTCGTGGCCGACGTGCGCACGTACACCGACGGCGTCACCGGCGACGTGGCCCCGTACGCGACGGGCCTGGTCGGGAACGTCGGCCCGTACGCGACCGGTGTCGTCGGCGAGGTCGCCCCGTACGCCACCGGCGTGGTCGCGGGCGTTCCCCCGTACGCCACCTCCGTCGTCACCCAGGTCGCCGACGAGACCGTCGACTCCGTCCTCCCGCCCGTCGCCGCCACGGCGGTGGACGGTGTGGTGCCCGTAGCCGGGCAGGCGGTCGGCGACGCGACCGTGCTCGCCGACGGTGTCGTCGGCGACGTGCGGCCCTTCGCGGACGGCGTTGTCGGCGAGGTCCCGCCGCTCGCGTACGGCGTGGTCGGCCAGGTCGACCCGTTCGCACGGGGCGTCGTCGGCCAGGTGCCGCCGTTCGCCGAGGGCGCCGTCGGCGCGGTGCGGCCGGTCGTGGACACGGCCGTCCAGTACGTCAGGCCGGTCGTGGACGGCGTCGGCGGCAGTGCCACGGCGCTGGCGTACGGCGTCACGGGCGACGTACGCCCCTTCGCGGACGGTGTCGTCGGCGAAGTCGCCCCGTTCGCGGCCGACGTGACCGGACAGGTCGGGCCCTTCGCGGGGAACGTGACCGGAGCCGTCGGGTCGGCCGCCGGCCCGCTGGCCGGAAACGCCGTCGGCGGAGTCGAGGACGTCGCCGACTCCGTCACCCCGAGCTACCTGCCGACCGACCGGTACGAGGTCGCTCCGAGCTCCCTGCCGACCGCCCCCTACGGGCAGCACGGCTCCCCCTACGGCGTCTGACGACGCCCAGGGCGTATGCCCCGAGGGAACCCCGAGGCGTTGCCCCAGGGGCGTACACCCCGCCGTACGACCGTGCCCGGCCGCCGGTCGTACGGCATCCACCGGACCCCGCAGCGCGACGGTCACGTACGGCCGAAATCCGTCGGTCGTGCGACCGGAACCCTGCGGTCAGGGCCGGGCGGTCCTCATTGGGGTGGGGACCGGCCGCCCTACGCCCCTCAGGTCACTGTCAGGGGTTGTTCGAGGGGCCTCACCAGGCAAACCCCAGCCTGGTGAGGCCCTTTAGAGTGGTGGTCTGTGACCGTAATCACCGCCCAGGTGTGATCTGCGATTTACGACCCCACCATGAGCGGGGATAACCTGCGAGGCGGACATGCCGCGTGCCGGCCACCGTGCCCACGCCCTCCTTGTGACCGCGCAGTCACGTTGCCCTTCGCGGCACGCCCACGCAGACAACGAACCGCGAGATACCTGATAGGGACGGACGCGCGTGGACCTGTTCGAGTACCAGGCGAGGGACCTCTTCGCCAAGCACGGTGTACCGGTGCTGGCCGGTGAAGTGATCGACACGCCTGAGGCAGCCCGCGAGGCGACCGAGCGGCTTGGCGGCAAGTCCGTCGTCAAGGCCCAGGTGAAGGTCGGTGGCCGAGGAAAGGCCGGCGGTGTCAAGCTCGCCGCCAACCCCGACGAGGCGGTCGCCCGTGCGACCGACATCCTCGGCATGGACATCAAGGGCCACACGGTCCACAAGGTGATGATCGCCGAGCTGTCCCCGGAGATCGAGGCGGAGTACTACGTCTCGTACCTCCTCGACCGCACCAACCGCACCTTCCTGGCCATGGCCTCGGTGCAGGGCGGCATGGACATCGAGGAGGTCGCGGAGAAGACCCCCGAGGCCCTCGCGAAGGTCCCGGTCAACGCGGTCGAGGGCGTTGACATCGTCAAGGCCCGCGAGATCGTGGCCCTGGCGAAGTTCCCGGCCGAGGTGGCCGAGGGTGTCGCCGAGGCCCTGGTGACCCTGTGGGAGACCTTCGTCGCCGAGGACGCGCTCCTCGTCGAGGTCAACCCGCTGGTGAAGACCAAGGACGGCCGCATCCTGGCGCTGGACGGCAAGGTCTCGCTCGACGAGAACGCCGACTTCCGCCAGCCCGGGCACGAGGCGCTGGAGGACAAGGACGCGGCCAACCCGCTGGAGGCCGCCGCCAAGGAGAAGAACCTCAACTACGTCAAGCTCGACGGCGAGGTCGGCATCATCGGCAACGGCGCGGGTCTCGTCATGAGCACCCTCGACGTCGTCGCGTACGCCGGTGAGAACCACGGCGGCGTGAAGCCGGCCAACTTCCTCGACATCGGCGGCGGCGCCTCCGCCGCGGTCATGGCGAACGGCCTGGAGATCATCCTCGGCGACCCGGACGTCAAGTCCGTGTTCGTCAACGTCTTCGGTGGCATCACCGCCTGTGACGAGGTCGCCAACGGCATCGTCCAGGCGCTGCAGCTGCTCGCCGACAAGGGCGAGGAAGTCAACAAGCCGCTGGTCGTCCGTCTCGACGGCAACAACGCGGAGCTGGGTCGCAAGATCCTGTCCGACGCCAACCACCCGCTGGTGCAGCGCGTGGACACCATGGACGGCGCGGCCGACAAGGCCGCCGAGCTGGCCGCGGCCAAGTAAGGGACGAGGGAAAACCACAGCCATGGCTATCTTCCTCAACAAGGACAGCAAGGTCATCGTCCAGGGCATGACCGGCTCCACGGGCATGAAGCACACCAAGCTCATGCTCGCCGACGGCACCAACATCGTCGGCGGTGTGAACCCGCGCAAGGCCGGCACGTCGGTCGACGTCGACGGCACCGAGATCCCGGTCTTCGGCACGGTCGCCGAGGCGATCGAGAAGACGGGCGCCAACGTGTCCGTCCTCTTCGTGCCGCCGGCCTTCTCCAAGGCCGCCGTCGTCGAGGCCATCGACGCCGAGATCCCGCTCGCGGTCGTCATCACCGAGGGCATCGCCGTCCACGACTCCGCCGCCTTCTGGGCGTACGCGAAGTCGAAGGGCAACAAGACCCGCATCATCGGCCCGAACTGCCCCGGTCTCATCACGCCGGGCCAGTCCAACGCCGGCATCATCCCGGGCGACATCACGAAGCCGGGCCGCATCGGCCTGGTCTCGAAGTCCGGCACGCTGACGTACCAGATGATGTACGAGCTCCGTGACATCGGCTTCTCGTCGGCCGTCGGCATCGGTGGCGACCCGGTCATCGGTACGACGCACATCGACGCGCTCGCCGCGTTCGAGGCCGACCCCGACACCGACCTGATCGTCATGATCGGCGAGATCGGCGGCGACGCCGAGGAGCGCGCGGCCGACTTCATCGCGAAGAACGTGACGAAGCCGGTCGTCGGTTACGTCGCGGGCTTCACCGCGCCCGAGGGCAAGACCATGGGCCACGCCGGCGCCATCGTCTCCGGCTCCTCCGGCACGGCCGCCGCGAAGAAGGAGGCCCTGGAGGCCGCCGGAGTCAAGGTCGGCAAGACCCCGACCGAGACGGCGAAGCTGGCCCGCGCCATCCTGGCCGGCTGAGCACGGCACCTGGCGCACTTCCCGGCGCAGCCCCCGGTACGACTCCGGTCGGCTGATTCGCCGCCTGTACGCGGACGGGCCCGCATCCCTTCTCCAGGGGTGCGGGCCCGTCCGCGTCGCCGTCTGCCCGGCGGTTCTCGTACCCATGCTCCTCAGCGGAGCTCCGGCCGGAGCCTCTCCGGACCGCTCTGGAACATCGTGCGGAGCTTGGTGCGGAGCTCCTGCTCCTCCTCGGACAGCGGACCGGGGCCCGACCTCGGCGGAACCCCGCTGATCGTCGCGGCGGGCGCCTGCGGGGCCTCGTAGTGGTCGGGCGCTGTGCGGAGCGTGAACGCGGTGGACCCGATGAGCAGGACCGTGAAGGCGATCGCCGCGCGGGTCCAGCGACGGGCGCGGCGCTCACTTCCCGACCGCACCACGACGGGTTTCGCGGCGGTCCGCAGCGACTCCTTGCTCCCGAGTTCCGTCAGCCTGAGCCGCAGCTCCCCGGGATCCGCGAGCTCGGGCACGCGCGCGGCGACGACCTCGCGCGCGTGCAGCAGCCGGCCCACCGCCGCGGGCGTGCTCGCCTCCGTCTCGGCCGCGGTCTCCGGCAGCCCGATGCCGAGGCCGTCGTGGAGCAGCACGGTGCGTCGGTACGCCGGCGGCAGGCCGAGCAGTACGGAGAGCAGCCGGCGGTCGTCCAGGGCGGCGGGCGGTGGCTCCGGGGTCCGGTGCCGAAGACGCAGCCGGTGCCAGGGGGACATCGCGTACTCGTACGCCGCTGCCCGCACCCAGCCCGCCGGATCCCGGTCGACCGCCACCTCCGGCCAGCGCTGCCACGCCAGTTGGAAGGCCCGCTCCACGGCCTCACGCGCCAACTCACGCCGCCCGGTCAGCAGATAGGCCTGCCGTACGAGGGCGGGGGCCGCGAACGCGTAGAGGGCGTCGAAGGCCTGACCTGGCGTCAGGGCGGGGGCGGGGGGCGCGGGTTCGAGGTCGACCTCCACCTCGGTCCCGTCCTCGGCCTCGGCCTCCGGAAGTGGCGGCGGGCAGGCAGGGGTCTGCGTCACCGGGCGCCCCTTCGTACGTAAAAGTACATAAAAAGTATATTGAGCGACACATCCGAGGTTTGCCTGTTACGAGGAGAAAGCGCGTGTCGTTGGGAGCATGGCGGCGTGACCCAGACGACCGACCGCAGTCCGGACCGCACCTCGTCCCTGCCGACCCCACCGGCCTTGCCTGCGCTGCTGGCCCGATGGCGCGGGAGGTCGCCCGGACTGGCCGCGAGCCTGGTCGGCGGCGCGCTCGCGGCGGGGCTCGGACTGGCGGCGTTCACCGTACTGGTGACGGTCCTTTGGATCAGCTCGCCCTACCCGGACAGCGGTCCTGACGGGGCGTTGCACGTCGCCGCCGGGCTGTGGCTCCTCGCGCACGGCTGCGAACTCGTCCGCACGGACACGCTGTCCGGCGTACCCGCGCCCGTCGGCGTGACCCCGCTGCTCCTGGTCGTGCTGCCCGCGTGGCTGCTGCACCGCGCGGGGCGCGACGCGGCGGACGGCGACGAGGAGTCGGCGCCGCCCGCCGTCCGCACGGCATGGGGCGGTGTCGTCGCGGGCTATCTCACGGTCGGCACGGCCGCCGCCCTGTACGCCTCGGGCGGTGCGCTGCGGCCGTCCTGGGCGTCGGTCGCCGTATGGCTGCCGCTGCTCGCGGTCACCGCGGCGGGGGTGGGCGCGTGGACGGCGTACGGGCGCCCCCGGGGGTCGCTGGCGCCGCCCGTGCGCCGGGCACTCCGCGCCCTCCCCTTCGCCTCCTTCGTCTCCGCCGTCCCCGGGCTCCGGCTCCCGGCCGCCGTGCGCGCCGCGAGTGCGGGTGCGGCGGTGCTCGTGGGGGGCGGGGCCGTGCTGGTCGGCGCCTCACTCGTGTGGCACGGAGGGCCGGCCCGCGTGTCGTTTCTGCAGCTCACGGAGAGCTGGTCGGGACGGTTCGCGGTACTGCTCCTGGCGCTGGCCCTGGTGCCGAACGCGGCGGTGTGGGGGGCCGCGTACGCCCTCGGCCCCGGCTTCGTGCTCGGCGCGGGGCACGCGGCCGATCCCCTGATGTCGTCGCCCGGTCCGCTGCTCCCGCCCTTCCCCATGCTTGCGGCGGTTCCGGGCGCGGGCCCGGGCACTCCGGTGAACTGGGCGGCGGGGGCCGTGCCGTTGGTGGCGGGCGTGGTGGTGGCCTGGTTCACGGTGGGGGCGGGGGTGCCGGGCCGGAAGGACGCGGGGGAGGGAGAGACAGAGGCACAGGCGACAACCGGAAACGAAGAGGGGAAGCGGAAGGGGAAAAGGAGGGGGAAGAGGAAGCGGAAGGGGGAGGGTGCGGGCCGGGTTTCGGTGGCGGCCCGCCGCGGTGAGGCCTGGTCACCCGGCCGGACCGCCGGGAACGCGGCCCTCGCGGCCCTCCTCTGCGGACTGGCCCTCGCGGCGCTCGCCGCCCTGTCGGGCGGCCCCCTCGGCACACACGCACTCGCCGACTTCGGCCCCGTCTGGTGGCAGACGGGTCCCGCGGCGGCGGGGTGGACCGCGGTGGTGGGCGTCCCGGTGGCTTTGGCCCTGCGCGCCTGGCGGCTGCGACAGCCGCGGGTACGGGTGACGCGGGCGCCCCGGGTAAGGGCCGTGCGGGGGAGTGGGCGCTGGGCGTGGGCTTCCTGGATGCGGAGGCCTTGGGGGCGTGGGCGGGAAGGACAGACACAGGCAGGCCAGACACCCGCAGGCCCGAAGGCTTCAGCCCATGAGCCTGCGGGCGGGGTGACTCCAGTGCATGAGCCTCTGCTCTCGAAGCCGTCGGCCAAGGAGCCGCAGGCACAGCTTCCGGGCTTCGAGCCGTCGGGGGGCCTGTTCCTGTCCAACGCCCACGAGTCGTCAGGAGCCGGGCTCCCGGACTTCGAGCGGTCAGGAGGGGCGCTCCCGGCTGACGAGCCCTCCGAGCAGGCCCTTCACTCCGAGTCCCTCGCCCCCGAGCGCCTCGCCCACCAACCCCTCGCCCCCGAGCCGCCCGGATCCCCCCTCCACTCCCGGACGTCCCCCGAACTCCCCCCCGAACTCCCCACCGAGCCCCTGCCGCCCCCGCGCGCCCCGCGAACCAGCTGGTTCGCGCGCGTACGGCTTCGGCGGCGGGCGGAGGTACCGCCCGTCACCCCCGCCATCCCCGCCACCCCCGTCGAGAGTCGCCGCGCCACCCCGGCCCCGGATCCCGACTTCGAGCCGTACGACTTCCTGCCCGCCTCCGACTCCTTCGGCTCGCTCTGGCACGACGACGTCTCGCGTGAGGCCCGCTGGGCCGCTCTCAAGAAGGCGTCCGGCCCGACCGGCTCCCCGGAGAGCGGGGACCGACGGGACTGACGGGGGTCAGCGGGCCGCGTCCAGGCGGGCCCGCTGTTCCGCCGTCAGTTCCAGGTCGACCGCAGCCAGGTTCTCGTTCAACTGGGCCACCGAGGAGCAGCCGACGAGGGGGATCGCCGGGACCTCGCCGTCGATCAGCCATGCCAGGACCACCTGGTTGACCGTCGCGCCGGTCTCCTCGGCGACCGAGCGGAGCGCCGCCAGCCGGGCCGGCGTGCCCGCGTGGTCGAACTCCGGGCCGAGCGGCTTGTCCTCGCGGACGTAACGGCCGGACAGGAGCGGGGTGTAGGCGACGAGCGTGAGGGACGGCTCGGCGCGCAGGTAGCTGAGCAGGTCGCCGCCGGTCACGCCCTGGTCGCCGTCGGGCGAGAGCTGCCCGGGCAGGTCGGCGCGCTTGCGCAGATAGCTGTGCTGGTACTGGAGGACCTCGTAACCCGGCAGTCCGGCCGCCGCAGCGAGGCTCCGGGCCCGCTCCAGACGCCAGGTCCAGTGGTTGCTCGCGCCGAGCAGCCCGACCGAGCCCTCGGCGACGAGTTCGGCGAAGCCCTCGACGGTCTCCCGCATGGGCACGGTCGTGTCCTCGATGTGGGCGTACAGCAGGTCCAGCTTCGGGACGCCGAGCCGCTCGCGGCTGCCCTCCACCGCCTCCCGGATCGCCTTGGCGGACAGGCCCTCCGGGTTGTCGGTGTAGCTCGTGCCCGGGGCGAGCGGCCGTGCGCCCAGCTTCGTGGCGATGACGATCTCGTCGCCGATGCCACGACTGCGCCGCCAGCGGCCGAGCAGGGCCTCGCTCTCGCCGCCCTGCGTGCCGTTGATCCAGAACGCGTAGTTGTCGGACGTGTCGATGAACGTGCCGCCCGCCTCGACGAACCGGTCGAGGATCGCGAACGAGGTCGCCTCGTCCGTGACCGTCCCGAACAGCATCGCGCCGAGGCTGAGGACGCTCACCTCACGGCGGGTCCCGGGGGCCGTTCCGATCGTGCGGTAGCGCATGCGGGTTGTCCTCCCCTTACGGCCCGCCGAGCGGCGGGCGTCGAGAGGAGCATGGATTTTGAAGCGCACTCCAAGTCAACCCACAACTTCAGCCCACAACTTCAGCCCACGACTCCAGCCCGCGACTTCGATCCACGGGCTGCACCATGTACGAGAATCCACGCGCTGCACCCCGTACGAGGCCGCTGCACCCCGTACGAAGAAGCGGGCCCTCAGCTCTCCGTCCCCAGCAGCCCCCGCAGTTCCTTCGGAAGCAGTTGGTCGCAGGACTTTTCCGCCGTCTTCGTCAGCGAGTCGTTCACGCACGTGTAGTAGTCGCGGTACACGAGCTGTGCCGTGAAGGTGGCCGCGACCATGGCGAGGGCCAGGGACCCGGTGACCAGGCCGCTGATCGCCGCCGTGGTCTGGGGCCTGGAGCCCGAGGTGGGCGGCGCCGGGGTGTTCGGGTCCGGCGCGCGCGGCGGCTTGCTGCGCAGCGCGCTGATCGCCCAGTACAGGGCCAGCGCGCCGAGCAGGAGTGCCACGTACGGCCAGCTGAAGAGGGCGAAGAAGAACGCCCACATGCCGGACAGCAGCGCGAACCGGGCGCGGCGCTGGGCGGGGTCCGTCGGGTCCCAGCGCATACCGGCGCCAGGACCGCCGCCGGACCCGTCCGGACCGTTCTGCCCGCCGGATCCGCCGCCGGACCCGCCGTTGGAACCCGGCCGGTCACCGAACCGGCCGCCCTGCGCGGGCCCCGGCTGGCGGTCGCTCCACTGGCTGCCCCAGGGGGAGCCGTCGCCCTCGCCCCGGCCGTCCTGGCCGTCGCCCTGTCCGCCCGCGGGCCGCCGCGGCTGCCAGGGCCGGTCGGGTGTGCCCTCGGGCGGCGGGGCGAAGGGGTTGTCGTCGGCGGGAGGCGGCGGCTCGGGCCGCTGCCCGGAATCGGGCGCACCGGAGCCGCCCGTGCCACCGGAGCCGCCCGGGCCACCCGCGGAGCCCTGCCCACCTGCGGACCCCTGTCCGCCCGCGGAGTCCTGCCCGCTCTCGGGCACGTCGTCGCTCTCCGGCGGAGTGGGAGAAGGGCGCCGCTCGCGCAGCAGGAGTGGAGGGAGTCGGAGACTGCGGTCCGGCATCAGGTGTGCGTCTTCCCCTTGATGGTCTCTGGCGGCAACGTGTCCACAGAGCTGGTTACGTGTCCGGGGCTCGCGCCCAAGCGTTCGTACCCGTCCCTGGTCAACGTCCCGTGCGCGAAAGGCGTTCCCCGGTGCGCACCGTGTTCCCCGGGCGGATCCTCCCCAGACGCTACCTTCCGGCCACGCCCCCGTCCCGTGGGGGCCGCCCGGTGTGCCGGTATCGTTGCTGACGGTCGGCCGCTTCGTAGACTTCCCCGTATCCGGGGGCTCGATGCATTCGTACGACCATACAAACGCCGACCGTGGACACACTCTCCCCGAGAACCACGGAGAAGCATCCGCGAACCACCCGAGAACCACCGAGAACCACCCAAGAACTCCCCTGGAACCCCCGAGAAAGGGCCCCGCCGTGGCCAAGGCCAAGCGCCTCGTCGTGCTGGTCTCCGGATCAGGTACGAATCTGCAGGCTCTCCTCGACGCGATCGCGTCGGAGGGGACGGCCGCCTACGGAGCCGAGATCGTCGCGGTCGGCGCTGACCGCGACAACATCGCCGGCCTGGAGCGCGCCGAGCGCGCCGGGCTTCCCACCTTCGTGTGCCGGGTGAAGGACCACGCCACGCGTGAGGAGTGGGACAGGGCGCTCGCCGAGGCGACGGCCGCGTACGAGCCGGATCTCGTCGTCTCGGCCGGGTTCATGAAGATCGTGGGCAAGGAGTTCCTGGCCCGCTTCGGCGGCCGGTGCGTGAACACCCATCCCGCGCTGCTGCCGAGTTTCCCGGGGGCGCACGGCGTTCGCGACGCCCTCGCGTACGGCGCGAGGGTCACCGGGTGCACCGTCCACTTCGTCGACGACGGCGTCGACACCGGCCCGATCATCGCTCAGGGCGTGGTCGAGATCCGGAACGAGGACGACGAGAGCGCTCTGCACGAGCGCATCAAGGAAGTCGAGCGAAGGCTGCTCGTCGATGTCGTGGGGCGGCTCGCCCGCAACGGCTATCGCATTGAGGGACGAAAGGTAGTTATCCCGTGACCGCCGAAGGTACGCAGGGTACGCAGGACACCAAGCGGGTCATCCGCCGCGCGCTCATCAGCGTCTACGACAAGACCGGTCTTGAAGAGCTCGCCCGCGGCCTGCACGCCGCCGGTGTCGAGCTGGTCTCCACCGGCTCCACCGCCGGGAGGATCGCCGCCGCCGGGGTCCCGGTCACCAAGGTCGAGGAGCTCACCGGCTTCCCCGAGTGCCTGGACGGCCGGGTCAAGACGCTGCACCCGCGCGTGCACGCGGGCATCCTGGCCGACCTGCGCCTGGAGTCCCACCGCGAGCAGCTCGGCGAGCTGGGCGTGGAGCCGTTCCAGCTGGTCGTCGTGAACCTCTACCCGTTCCGCGAGACCGTCGCCTCGGGCGCCACGCCCGACGAGTGCGTGGAGCAGATCGACATCGGTGGCCCCTCGATGGTCCGCGCCGCCGCCAAGAACCACCCGTCCGTGGCCGTGGTCACCAGCCCCGAGCGGTACGCCGACGTGCTGTCCGCCGCCCGCGACGGCGGCTTCGACCTGCGCGCCCGCAAGCGGCTCGCCGCGGAGGCCTTCCAGCACACGGCCGCGTACGACGTCGCCGTCGCCTCCTGGTTCGCGAGCTCGTACGCGCCCGCCGACGAGTCGGGCTTCCCCGACTTCATCGGCTCGACCTTCGAGAAGCGCAACACCCTGCGCTACGGCGAGAACCCGCACCAGGGCGCCGCGCTCTACGTGGACGGCAGCGGTGGTCTGGCCGACGCCGAGCAGCTGCACGGCAAGGAGATGTCGTACAACAACTTCACGGACACGGATGCCGCGCGCCGTGCCGCGTACGACCACGACGAGCCCTGTGTGGCGATCATCAAGCACGCCAACCCGTGCGGCATCGCGATCGGTGGGAACGTCGCCGAGGCGCACCGCAAGGCGCACGCCTGTGACCCGCTCTCCGCGTTCGGTGGCGTGATCGCCGTCAACCGGCCCGTGTCGAAGGAGATGGCGGAGCAGGTCGCCGAGATCTTCACCGAGGTCATCGTCGCGCCCGAGTACGAGGACGGCGCGCTGGAGGCCCTCACCAAGAAGAAGAACATCCGCGTGCTCCGCGCCCACCAGGGCCCGGCCGCCTCCGTCGAGGTCAAGCAGATCGACGGCGGCCGGCTCCTCCAGGTCGCCGACCGCCTCCAGGCCGACGGCGACAACCCGTCCTCCTGGACCCTGGCGACCGGCGACGCCCTGTCGCCCGGCGAGCTGGCGGAACTGGCCTTCGCCTGGCGGGCCTGCCGCGCGGTGAAGTCCAACGCGATCCTCCTCGCCAGGGACGGCGCCTCAGTCGGTGTCGGCATGGGCCAGGTCAACCGCGTCGACTCGGCCAAGCTCGCCGTCGAGCGCGCGGGCACCGAGCGCGCCCGGGGTTCCTTCGCCGCCTCGGACGCCTTCTTCCCGTTCCCCGACGGCCTGGAGATCCTCACCGCCGCCGGCGTCAAGGCCGTCGTCCAGCCCGGCGGTTCGGTCCGCGACGAACTGGTCGTCGAGGCCGCGAAGAAGGCGGGCGTCACGATGTACTTCACGGGGACGCGGCACTTCTTCCACTGAGCGGTTTGCCCGTCGGCTTCGTGGCCTTGGACGCCGCGAAGCCGGTGCCCGCAGCCGCCAGGCTCCCGGCGGCAACGTACCGCGGCCCGTCCGCTCCCACGAAGGGAGGACGGGCCGCGGCACGGTCGTGCGATCGGTCAGGTCCGGTCAGCAGGCGGGGCAGCTGTTGGCCGCCCGCTTGAACGCGGCCTGGGTCCCCGATCCGGCGACTCCGTCGATGCCACCGGTGTAGCCCCAGAGTGCCTTGAGCCAGCGCTGCAACGCCATCACCGTGTTGGGTCCGACGTCTCCGTCGATCGAGTCGTTGTAGTCCCAGCGCGCCTTGAGGAAGCGCTGCATCGCCTTCCAGCTGTTGGGGCCGAGTTCCCCGTCGATCGTGTCGGTGTAGCCCCAGTTGAGCTTCAGCCCCTGCTGGATCTTCTTGGCCTGCGCGGTGCTCAGGCCAAGGTTGACCACAGCGGCCGCCTCGGCGCTCGCCGCAGGCTTCGCGGCAGGCGCGGAGGCGGCGAAGCTGGTGCCCGCGGTCGCCAGGCTCCCGGCGGCGATCACGCCGATGGTGGTGACACTGACGAGCGTCCTCGTCAGAACATTCAGTCCCATTCATTTCCCCGTTCGGGTCGCAGGGCGGCACCTGATGTGGCCGGTGCCGATCACCGGTCGCGTCGATGTCACCGTCTGTGTTGATGTGGTGCGTTCTTGCCATGGCCATGTTGGCCGAGGCGGGTGTCCTGGGGAACCTGGAATGTTTCAGGTGTGCGGTGCGGAACCACCGGTGCCGTCGGACGCGTCTTCCTTCAACTCGCACCACACGGTCTTGCCGCCGGGCCCCTGGTCCACGCCCCACCGCAGCGCGACCGCGTCGAGCAGGAGGAGGCCACGGCCGGTCTCGTCGTCGGGGGCGGCCCTGCGGAGGATGAGCCAGGAGTACGGGTCCGGGTCGGTGACCTCCAGACGGGTACGGCCGTCGTCGTGGGCGAGCCGCACGGTGACCGGCGTGTCCTCGCCGAGGTGGACGATCACGTTCGTCAGTAACTCGCTTACACAGAGCTGCACTTCGGGACAGGGGACGCCGAGGTGTTCACGTACCGCGCGGCGGACCTCCGGCACGGCCTTGGGGGCCGCGAGCAGGTCGAGGGTGAGCGGTTTCAACGGTCGGCCGCCTTGTGGAGGGCGGCGGCCAGGGCCTGGGCGGTGGCGAGGTTGCAGTTGCCGAGAGCGACGAGGTGCGGGGTGGCGTACGTGGCGGCGAAGGACATCGACTCGACACCGAGGGACGGCAGGGCGATGCCGTTCGCTGCCAGCGCGGTGCGGAGTTGTTCTACGCAGGCGGGTACGTCGTCGGGGGCGGGGTCGGCCATGGGGGGAACGCCTTCCTGTGCTTTACGTGACGAACTCGTCACACTCTGGCGTCGGTCGGCGTACCGTAAAAGGGTTTTGGGGTCCACGGCACCGGGTGTGGAAGCAGGTGGTCAACGGTGGCTGCGCGCAAGGACATCGACGGTTCGGCGAGCGTTCCGGAGTTCTATGGCAAGGAGTTGCGGTGGAAGCGGGAGGAGGTCGGGCTCACGTTGGAGGGGACGGTGGAGGGCAGCTTCTACGCGGCGACCTACCTGAGTGAGATCGAGCGCGGGCAGCGGAGAATGCCCGAGGATCTCGCCCGCCACGTGGACCAGGTGCTGAAGACCGACGGGTTCTTCGGACGACGGTGCGAGGACGTGCGGAAGGCGAAGAGGAAGGGGCATGCGGGGTACTTCGAGCGGATTCTGGATGCTGAGAAACACGCGAAGACCATCGAGGAATGGTGCCCAACCCTCGTTCCTGGGCTGCTGCAGACTCCCGCGTACGCGCGGGCGGTGGTGCGGGCGACACACCCGCTGGCGCCCGACGATGAGGTGGAGGAGAAGACCAACGCCCGTATGGCGCGGGCCCAGCTCTTCGAGGACGATCACACGACGCCGATGTACTGGGCGATCCTGCACGAGTCGATCCTGCGCCACCCCATCCTTCCGGCAGAGTCGATGGCCGAACAGCTCCACCGCATCGCGGCGTTGGCGCGGCGTCGGCGGATCGTTCCACAGACCCTTCCGTGGAACAGCGGGCCGCACCCCTTCATGTTGGGCACAGCCAAGATCATGACCTTTCCTGACGCGCCTCCGCTCGCCTATACGGAGTCTCTCCACAGCGGTGACACCATCGACGATCCGGCCCTCGTGGAGGAATACCGAAGGTCGTACGATCTGCTCAGGGCCGCCGCATTGCCGCCTGAGGCGTCCCTCGCCATGATCGAGGATGCGGCAGAGGACTATCGAAATGGCAAGCAAGCAGATTGACTTGGGCGCTGCCGTCTGGCGCAAGAGCAGTTACAGCAACGGCAGTGGCGGGGACTGCGTCGAGGTCCGCCACGGCCTCCCCGGCATCGTTCCCGTCCGGGACTCCAAGGCCCCCGCCGGCCCCGCCCTCATGTTTCCCGCGAGCGCCTGGGCCCCCTTCGTCGGCGCGCTCAAGGGTGTTGATGTGCCCATGAGTTAGCTCTCAGTGCTCCTGGTGCGCAGCGCGCGCCAGGTGTTCGGGCCCACCTCTCCGTCCGTCGACAGGCCCGCCCGCTTCTGGAAGGCCACGACGGCCGCGTGGGTCAGCGGGCCGAAGTCGCCGTCCACCCTTCCGATTCCGGTGATGCGGTGAAGGTGCTTGAGCAGGCACTGGAGCTCTCTGACCTGGCTGCCACCGTCGCCCTGCTTGACGGTGAAGTCCCACGTGCCGCTCCAGCCCGCGGTGTAGCCGCGGCCGTAGGTGCTGTCCTCGTACACCGCGGGCTTCTCGCAGGTGGGCGGCGCGGCGGCCGCCGCGTCCGAATCCCGCAGGGCGTACGTCACCGTCGCCGCGCCCAGCACCGCCACCGCGAGGGCGGCCGCCAGCACGGGGCGGCGCCACCGGCGGGGCCGCAGCCTCGGCAGGCGAGCCGAACGGGCCGTCCCCGCGGCCCGCTCCACCCGGCGCAGCAGCGAGGCCGCGTCGTGCGGGGCGCGCTGCGCGTGCGTAGGGGCCAGGCAGTCCGTGATGATCTCCCGCCAGGAGTCCGGGAGTTGGGGGGACAGGCGGAGTTCGTCGGTGCCCCGCGCGTACCGCACCACCGCGTCGCGGCGGGCCTCGGCCGTGCCGCCCGGCAGGGGCAGGAAGCCCGTCAGGACCAGATGGGCCAGTACGCCGAAGGCCCAGATGTCGGCGGTCGGGCGGATCTGCTGGCCGCGTTCGCCGATCTCGGCCCAGAGGAGTTCCGGTGGCGTGTAGTCGGGGGTGGAGAAGGCGGGGGAGTAGGCGTGGGTGCCCTCCAGTTCCGCCGCCAGGTTGAAGTCGCCGAGACGCGCCGAACCGTCCTTCATCAGCAGGATGTTGGCGGGTTTGAGGTCGCCGTGCACCCAGCCCGCGTGGTGCAGCTGGTGCAGGCCCTCGCAGACCTGGGCCAGCAGGGCGGGCCCGCCTCCCGGGGTGGCGGACCGGTCGAGGAGCGCGTCCATCGAGCCTTCCGCCCGCTCCAGTACGAGGACGGTGGCGCCGTCGAGTTCGGGGTGCTCCGGGTCGTCGACCGTCAGCGCCTCGTACATCCGGATCAGGCGTGGTGAGCGCAGCCGCTTCAGCAACTCCTGTTCACGGTCGGCCAGTTCACGCAGGTGGTGGAGCTGGCGCGGGGTGCGCGTACCGGTCGGCAGGAACTTCAGCGCCGCGCGCCGGGGCAGCGGACCGGCTCCGCCCCCGCCTCCGTCACCGGCACGCCTGGCCGCGTACACGCTGCCGAACGCGCCGGACGCGAGCGGCTCGCGCACCTCCCAGAGGCCCACCCGGTACCCCTTCGGAACAGAGACGGCGTAGGAGCGTCCGTTCGGTGCGCCGCTCGCCGCGCCACTCACTGCTCCGCCCTGCTCGGTGCCGGCGCAAGGACGACGAGATCGTCCTCCCGTACGAGGTCGAACCGGAGCGCGAGCGAGACCAGCGACTCCTTCTTGCCGTAGCGGCGCGGGCCGGGTTCCGCTGTGTCAGGGCCGGGTCTCAGGCGCAGCTTCACCGCCAGGTAGTCGATGTTCCAGTACACGGACGAGCGGCTCGCCGCGGGCCAGGAGGGCCGCAGCCGCTCCACGAGCTGGTCGCTCGTGGCGAGCGGGGCGTGCGGCTCGCCACGTAGTCGGGACTCGCACAGAGCGGCCAGCACCGCGAAGTACCGCTTGGTCCGGTCGAGCGAGAACGCAGCGGCCGTGGTGGCGCCGGAGACCCCGGGATGGGCCGTACCGCTGTACGTGTGCCGCGGCGCCCACACGTCGAAGCTGAGCAGCTCGCCCGCCGCGGGCAGTACCACGCGCGAGAACTCGAACGACACGGGCGCGTCCAGCCTGCCCGGTGCGACCTTGATGTGCTCGCCCGCGCCCTCCGGGTTCTCCACCACGTACGTCTGGTCCTGGCTGAGGTTGCTCAGGATCCAGAAGGCCCGGTGCGCGGTGATCTCACCGGCGACCCTGGACACTCCTTCGTGGGCGATCGTCAGACCGCCCTCCCGCGCGGACCTGCCGAAGGCGAGCTTCTCGCCTGCCGAGAGATGGATCTGGTCGCCTGATCCAGTGCCACCCGGCGGTACCACGATGACGCTGTACATAGAGTCGTTTCCCCTTACCCCTGCCCCCAACGATGGCCAGGCTATGGGGAGTCAGAGGGGTCGGCCAGGGTATCGGGAGTTACCGGAGGCATGTCACAGCGGCATGACGAGGAGCGGGCGCCCCAGGGGAGACCCGCGAGCGGTACCTCGGAACTCTCAGGGTCACTTCTTCCCCGCGGGCGTGTACTCCTTGAGGTAGTGAGCGACGCGGGCGGCGTAGTCGAGGGACTTCGGGGGAACACCGGCCGCGTCGTTCACCTTCTCGTACGACGTGCGGTAGGCGGCCGCGATCAGTACGCGACGGTCGCCGTCGAGCTTGGGATCGAGGCGCGGCGCGATCCAGCACAGGTATCTGCTCATGGCGGGGATGGACTCGGCGGGGGAGAAGGGGGGTTGGGGGATCGTCTTGGCTGTGACGCCGTCGGACCGGATCCACCAGCGCAGCACCCGCGGGGTCCAACGGGCGATGCCGTACTCGTCGTCGGCCGGGTCGGACAGGCCCGGGTCGAAGTCGCTCTCCACCTTCAGCATGGCGGCGAGGAGCGCCGGGGTGACCGACTCCTGCACACAGTCGTGCGCGGAGTCGACGATCAGCGGCCGGTAGACGGCCGGTACGCCCTTGCCGGTACGGAGTTCACCGGCGCCGTACGAGGCCTGGGCGACCTTCTTGTTCGCGGAGGCGTTTCCCGCGCGCCTCTCCGCGCTGCTCTCGCCGTCGCCCGCCCAGGTCGTGATGCCGTACGCGAGCCCCGAGACGGCGACCGCGGCGGCCGCGGCGGCGAGGACCAGCGTCGAGCGGCGTCCGCGCCGGGCGCGCAGTCTCGGCAGGCGGGGCGAGCGGCTGGTGCCTGCCGCCTCCTCCACCCGCCGCAGCAGCGTCTCTCCGGAGACCCGTTCCGTGTGCGTACGGGCCAGACAGTCCCGCACGATCTCCCGCCAGCCGTCCGGGAGTTGAGGGGAAAGGCGTAGCTCGTCGGTGCCGCGCGCGTACTGGACCGCCGCGTCCCGGCGGGCCGAGGGCGTGCCGCCCGGCAGCGGGAACGTGTCGGTGAGGACGAGATGGGCGAGGACGCCGAAGGCCCAGATGTCGGCCGAGGGCCTGATCTGACGGCCGCGTTCGCCGATCTCCGACCAGAGGAGTTCGGGCGGGGTGTAGTCGGGGGTGGAGAAGGCGGGGGTGTAGGCGTGGGTGCCCTCCAGCTCGGCGGCCATGTTGAAGTCGGCGAGCCGGGCCGAACCGTCCTTCATCAGCAGCACGTTGGCGGGCTTGAGGTCACCGTGCACCCAGCCGGCGCTGTGCAGCTGGGCGATCCCCTCACAGGTCTGCGCGAGCAGCGCGGGGCCCTGCGGCGGGCTCGGGGAGCGGTCCAGCAGGGCAGCCATGGAACCCTCGGCCCGTTCCAGTACGAGGACGGTGGCGCCGTCGAGTTCGGGGTGGCCAGGGTCGTCGACGGTGAGGGTCTCGTACATCCGGATGAGCCGCGGGCGAGTGAGTCTTCGGTGCAACTCGACCTCGCGCTCGGCGAGTTCACGCAGATGCGTCAGCTGACGGGGCGTACCCGTGCCGGTGGGCAGGAACTTCAGCGCGGCCGACTTCGGCAGGCCCTCGCGCGGGTGGGCGCACCGGGCCTCGTAGACGCTGCCGAAGGCGCCCGTGGCGATCGGGTCCCGCACTTCCCAGGACCCCACCCGGTACCCCTTGGGCACCGAGACCGCGTACGCCTCGGTCACCGCGCCGCCCGGCTCGCCTGCTCGGTCAGGACGAGCAGGTCGTCCTCCCGTACGAGATCGAAGCGCAGGGCCAGGGAGACCAGGGACTCTTTCTTGCCGTTGAGGCGCGGGCCGGTGTCCGCCGTGTCGGGGCCCGGCTTGAGGCGCAGTTTCACGGCGAGGTAGTCGATGTTCCACTGGACCGACGTGCGGGACGCGGCGGGCCAGTGGGGGCGCAGCCGCTCCACGACCTGGTCGACCGTGGGCAGCGGGGCGTGCGGTTCACCGCGCAGCCGGGGCTCGCAGAGGGCGGCCAGGACCGCGAAGTACCGCTTGGTGCGGTCGACGGAGAACGCGGGCGTGGTCGTCGACCCGTCCATGCCCTCGGGCGAGCGCAGATAGTCGTGGCGGGGTGCCCACACCTCGATGGGCAGCAGGTCGCCCGCCGCCGGGAGCACGATCCGCGAGAACTCGAAGGGGACCGGCGCGTCCAGCCGGCCCGGTCCGACCTTGATGTGCTCGCCCGCGCCCTCCGGGTTCTCCACCACGTACGTCTGGTGGGCCGAGAGGTTGCTCAGTACCCAGAACGCGCCCTGCGCGGTGATCTCCCCGGCGTTCCGGGAGACGCCCTCGTGTGCGATCGCAAGTCCTTCGCCGTTCGCGGAACGTCCGAAGGGCAACCGCTCGCCGGGCGCGAGCCGGATCTGGGGGCTGGTGCGTTTCGCGCCGTGCGTTCCGCCGAGTGCGTCGCCGTATGTCCCGCCGTACGTGCCGCTGTGTTCGTCCTCCGTGGTCGGCGGAGGTACCACGATGATGCTGTACAAGGCCGTTCTCCCCGTCCCGCTCCCCGTTCCCAGTCCCGTACGCGGTTACCGGATCAGGGTATGGCGACGCGGCAGGGCCGTGTCCCCCTCAGCGGGGGGAAACACGGCCCTTGGCGTGAATGGCGTGAACGTGCCGTTGCCGAGCGGGAGTTCGGGGCTCCGAGGTCAGTACCGCGGGCGGTTGAACCATGCCGAGGCGGCGCTGTTCACCATCGAGGCGAGGATGATGCCGGCGATGGCGAGGGAGATGATCCCGCCGAAAGTGGCCGAGCCGCCCGCGCCCTGCACGGTGTTGCCGAGGCCGCCGAGGATCATCAGCGACGCGTAGACGATCGTCGTGACGCGGATGCCGCTGCCGCCGGTCTTGAACTTGACGCCCAGGAAGATGGACAGGGCGCCGATGCCCACCAAGAAGGCGGCGAGCACGAAGCCCAGTCCGGCGAGGGTGTCGGTGCTGTCACCGCTGCCGATGCCGTTCGACACGTCCTGTGCGGCGCCGACGGCGATGCCCGCGATGATGCCGAACAGGATCTGGAATCCCGACAGGATGAACAGCAGGACGCGCGCGGTCTTCATCAGACCGGGCATCTCCACGGGCATCTGGTTGCCGCCCGGGTAACCGGGATACCCGGGCTGCTGCGGGTAGCCGTAGCCGGGCTGCTGCTGCGGGGCGCCCTGCGGGTAGCCGTAGCCGGGCTGGCCCTGGGGAGGGTAACCGGGCTGGCCCTGCGGAGGCTGGGGAGGGTAGCCGGGCTGCTGGCCCTGCGGCGGACCGTATGGGTTGTTCGGGTCGCCAAAACTCATGGCGTCTTTCCTCCGTCGTTGCGTAAGTGCGGGGACGACGCGGCACATTTCGGAGGAAAGTTCTACAGATGCGGTTCGTCCCCCCGGTACTGTCCGCGGCACTGTGCCGCTCATCGTCCTTAACGCGTTGCTTATTTGTCCAGCCGGATACCGCGTGTGTTGTGCAAGTGCAACATGGCCGATCATGGGCGAAGGCCGGAACGCGTGCGTGGGGGGCCGGATTGGAACCAGGGCCCGGTCATCCGCGAGGATGGGCACATGACCGCCCAGATTCTCGATGGCAAGGCCACCGCAGCCGCGATCAAGTCCGATCTGACCGTCCGCGTGGCGGCCCTGAGGGAGAAGGGCATCACGCCCGGCCTCGGAACCGTCCTGGTGGGCGACGACCCCGGCAGCCAGAAGTACGTCGCGGGCAAGCACCGCGACTGCGCCCAGGTCGGTATCGCCTCCATCCAGCGGGAACTGCCCGCGACCGCCACACAGGAGGAGATCGAGGCGGTCGTCCGCGAGCTCAACGAGGACCCGGACTGCACCGGTTACATCGTCCAGCTGCCGCTCCCCAAGGGCATCGACGAGAACCGCATCCTGGAACTGATGGACCCGGACAAGGACGCGGACGGACTCCATCCGATGAACCTCGGCCGCCTCGTCCTGAACGAGCCGGCCCCGCTGCCCTGCACCCCCAACGGCGTCCTGACCCTGCTGCGCCAGTACGGCGTGGAGATCAAGGGCGCCGAGGTCGTGGTCGTCGGCCGCGGCGTGACGATCGGCCGCCCGATGCCGCTGCTGCTCACCCGCCGCTCCGAGAACGCGACGGTGACGCAGTGCCACACCGGCACCCGCGACCTCGCCTCTCACCTGCGCCGGGCCGACATCATCGTCGCCGCGGCGGGCTCCGCGCATCTGATCCGCCCCGAGGACGTGAAGCCCGGGGCGGCCGTCCTGGACGTCGGCGTCTCCCGCAGCGCCGAGGGCAAGATCGTGGGCGACGTCCACCCCGGTGTCGCCGAGGTCGCCGCCTGGATCTCCCCGAACCCCGGCGGAGTGGGCCCGATGACCCGCGCCCAGCTCCTCGTCAACGTGGTCGAGGCGGCGGAACGCAGTGCCGGCTGACCGGGCCGCCACCGGGCGGGACAGCGAGGCGGACACCTCCGCGAGCGCGGACACCTCCACGAATGCCGACACCTCCGCGAAGACGGACACCTCGGTGAAAGCGGACACGTCGGTGAAGGCGGATGCCGCGACGAATGAGGACGCCGCGGGCCGGGGTGCCGAGGGTGCTTCGGACGTCCAGGACACCGAGTCGCACGGGACGACTGCCGCCGCCGGGGCGTCCGTACCGGAACAGAAGCCGACCGGCGGCGCCGAGCCGGAGGCGGGACGGGCGCTGGACGCGGAGCCGCACGGTGCGGAGTCGAGTGGCGACGAGCCGCGCCAGGCTCACGCCGGTGAGGGGGACTCCGGTGGGGCCCCGGCTGAGGGCGCCGGTCCCGGTGCCGACGCGGTTCACGAGGGTGAGCCCAGCGTCCGGGACGCCGTCAGCGCGCCCGGCCCCGACGGACAGCCCCGGCGGACCACGCGGCGGTTCCCGCTGTTCACTCGGGACACCGCGCGGCCCGAGGGCGGTGGCAGGGCGGCTCCCCGCGACGCGCCCGCTCCCGCGCGCCAGTGGCCGATCCTCGCGGTCACTGGCACCGTCGGACTCGGTCTGCTGCTGACCGCGATCGACCTCTTCAAGTTCGGCACCCTGCTGATCGGTCTCGCGCTGCTCGCGGGCGGCGTCATGCGCTGGATGCTGCCCGACGTGGGCATGCTCGCCGTCCGCTCCCGGTTCACGGACCTCGTCACGTACGGCGTCCTGGGCGTGACGATCGCGCTGCTCGCGTTGATGGCGCAGCCCAACCCGTTGCTGGAGATCCCGTTCCTGGACGACACGCTGCACTTCACGATCAGGACCTGACCTCACGATCGGGACCTGGCGAACGCGGTGCCCGTACGACGAGAGCCCGCCCCCTCTTGCCGAGGAGGCGGGCTTCTTCGTGGACGGGAGCGGCGCCCGTCCACTCCCCCGAGCGAGGACGGGCGCCGCCTGGACTCAAGAGTCATGGACGTGCCAACGGCGGTTCAATGCCTGTCAGCCCCCTGTGGCACGGAGGTGACGGTTCCGGCACGTCCCACCCGTCAGGGCGCCGTCGCGGCCCACGTGTGGCCGTCGTGCGGCCGTCGTGCGGCGTACGACCCGCGAGGCATCCGACGGGAACCAGTCCGCCGTCGGCGCCGTCGTCCTGGCGTGATCACACGTCGGAGTGACAGTCCGAGGGCTCGGGGCGTACGGATCCAGCCACGCCGGTTGCGCGCCGCCACCTTCCCCTGCGTACCGATCTTGACGTAGTACTTCCCGCTCAGCCGCTCGAACGCGACGTCCCGCCGGTAGCCGCTGTACGTAACCTTGCCGCCCGGTTACGGGCCGTCGAGGACGTCTCCGCGTGGCCGAAAAGCCTCCTTCCCGACGCCGCCGTCCACCTCTTCCAGCTCCTCGCCCGCCCGCCGCCAGTTCAGGGGCGACTTCGTCCTCCGGCCGAAGGAGCCGTCGGTGTCGTACGTCGTGAAGAGGCGTTTCACGCTGTTGCCGTCGCGGTCGCGGCGGTGACCGCGGTGGGCGGTCGGCCGTTCGACCTGCCCATGGTGTGCGTGTGGTCCCCCTGAGGTCGCGAGTGACGCACGAGGTCGCGCATGTGTTCCCCACGTGTCGATGTGTTGACAAGTTCGAGGATTTACGCTGATCACCCCCGACACCAGGGATAACGTGGGCAATCGGGACGCTCCGGGAGGTCCCGTGCGCTGACCAGGCGATCCTGTCGGCCGAGGGGGAAGTCGGTGGGACACTGGACCGCAGACCAACGGGCGTGCAACGGTGCATGCCCACAGGCCCGAATGCTCCCGTGCGCCCCCATCCCGGGAACTGAGATCCTTACTGTGCGCATCCCTGTGGGTAGCCAGAACGAGGACTCGGCAGAGGGCTTCACGCGCGGGAAAAGCCAGCACGTACGGGGGGAAAGAGGGGGGTAGCAATGCCTCGTTGGAGGGCCTTGCCGGATGAACTCGATCCGCAGGTCAGGGAGTTCGCCAGCCAGCTGCGCCGGCTGGTCGACCGCGGTGGTCTGAGTGTCGCCGCCGTGGCCGACCGTACCGGGTACAGCAAGACGTCCTGGGAGCGGTATCTGAACGGCCGGCTGCTCGCGCCGAAGGGCGCGATCGTGGCTCTGGCCGAGGTGACCGGGACCAATCCCGTCCATCTGACGACGATGTGGGAGCTTGCCGAGAGGGCCTGGAGCCGCTCGGAGATGCGCCACGACATGACCATGGAAGCGATCCGGATCTCCCAGGCGCGTGCCGCGCTCGGAGAGTTCGGGTCGACTCCGGCCAAGGGGGGACGGAACGGGAAGCAGGCGCGCGCCGGGGGTAGTGCGACGGGTGCCCCCACGCCGGGTATCGCGGGACCTGCCGGGGTGGCGCCCACGGTGCCGCCGCAGACTCCGGTGCAGGGGGAGGAGCGGCGGACGCCGCACGGCGCCGGTGCCGGCAACGCCTCCGGCGGGGCCTCGGGTTCGCGCGGTGGCGGCTGGGGGGTCGTCGCCACGCCTTCGGGGACGTCCGGGACGTCCGGGACGGCCGGAGGGTCCGGGGGGTACGGATACCCCGGGGGTCTGGGTGCGTCGAGTGCCGGCACGTCCGGCTCCGCCGGTGCGTCCGGGTCGTCGGGCCTCGGCCCGTCGGGTTCCTTCGGGCCGCCCGGCACGGCAGGTCCCGCCGGTTCGGCCGGTTCTGCTGGGGGGCCGCCTGAGGACGCGCGTCCGCGTTCGGGCGGTTCGCCCGACGGGAAGCGGGGGAAGCGGCGGCTCACGATGTTCCTCGCGGGGGTCGTGGGCGCGCTCGTGGTGATAGCCGCGGCCGTGTTCCTCACGGACGGCGGGAGCGACGACAAGGCCGGGAGCGAGACCACGCCGACACCGACGCCGACCGTCAGCAAGGAGCTGCCGGCCGGTGTCGAGTGCTTCGGCGCGGACTGTGCGGGCAAGGACCCGGAGAACATGGGCTGCGGCGGCACGCTTGCGACGACGGTCGAGAAGGCCGTCGTCGGCACCGCCCAGGTCGAGGTCCGCTACAGCGA
Organism: Streptomyces sp. NPDC020747; assembly: GCF_044334695.1. Taxonomy (NCBI): domain Bacteria; kingdom Bacillati; phylum Actinomycetota; class Actinomycetes; order Kitasatosporales; family Streptomycetaceae; genus Streptomyces; species Streptomyces sp. NPDC020747. The sequence continues at coordinate 194,892 of NZ_JBIRTJ010000002.1, forward strand.
GACGTGCGGGGCCGCCTGGGCCCGCATCACCGCGGCCGGGCCCGGCGACGAGGTCCGGATCACGGCGGGCAAGGCAGCCGCCCAGACCGCGGAGGTCGACACGGACACCGACGCCTACACCCCGATGGTCGCCGTGAAGAACGCCACCGCGGCCAAGGCCTGCGCCACCCTGCAGACCTCGGGCGAGGAGGGCTGCACGAAGTAGCAACCCCGAGGCTCCCGCAGAACGAGCCCCAACAGGCGCCCGCCTCCCCAGAGGCGGGCACCTGCTTGTTCGGGGCCGGGGGTCCGCCTTTCCGGGCCGCCGGCAACTGCCCTTTAGGGGCGCGGGGAACCGCGCGTCCAGCCTCGGGCGACCCGCACGTACTCACCGGCCTGAGCTCACCCGCTTCTCTGCGGCCGGGGCACCTGCCTTTCCGGGCCGCCGGCACCCGCCTTTCAGGGGCGCGGGGAACTGCGCGTCCAGCCTCGGGCGACCCGCACGTACTCACCCGCCCAAGCCCACCGAGCCCACCCGAGCGATCCGAACCCCACCCGCAACAATTCGCCGTACAAGAGGAATGCCCGACCCCCGCCGGGGCAGGCGAACCGTACCCCCACGGGAGTCCGGCGCCGACCGGGAGGTTCCCCCCCTCCCGGCCAACCGGCACCCCCACCAAGGCGGCCGTCGTCCTTCTCTCCCGGAACGACGGCCGCCTTCCCATGCCCACGCTGCCCCCACGTCGACCCCTCACGCACCCCGCCCCGTGTCCCCTGACCCAGCGGAGCAAGACGCGGAGCAATCCGTGGCGTGCCCCGCGGAGCGCCTTGTGGGGTGGGCCACATCGGCCCCGGCCGTCCGGGATCCCGGATGCGCGATAGCCTGACCGCTGGATCTCTCTTGACGCCAAGAGATCGATCATCGACGCAGGTGATCGATCATCCCGGCGGCAGGCAGAGGATCCCGTACCCGGGGCAGGGACGCCCCACCGTCGTCAGCTGTCATACGGAGAACGCCATGACCCGCACTCCCGTGAACGTCACCGTCACCGGCGCGGCCGGCCAGATCGGTTACGCCCTGCTCTTCCGCATCGCCTCCGGCCAGCTGCTCGGCGCGGACGTGCCGGTCAAGCTGCGTCTCCTGGAGATCACGCCGGCGCTGAAGGCCGCCGAGGGCACCGCCATGGAGCTCGACGACTGCGCCTTCCCGCTCCTCCAGGGCATCGACATCACGGACGACCCGAACGTCGCCTTCGACGGCACGAACGTCGGTCTCCTCGTCGGCGCCCGCCCCCGCACCAAGGGCATGGAGCGCGGCGACCTGCTCTCCGCCAACGGCGGCATCTTCAAGCCCCAGGGCAAGGCCATCAACGACAACGCCGCGGACGACGTCAAGATCCTCGTCGTCGGCAACCCGGCCAACACCAACGCCCTCATCGCCCAGGCCGCCGCCCCGGACGTACCGGCCGAGCGCTTCACCGCGATGACCCGCCTGGACCACAACCGCGCGCTCACGCAGCTCGCGAAGAAGACGGGCTCGACGGTCGCGGACATCAAGCGCCTCACCATCTGGGGCAACCACTCCGCCACCCAGTACCCCGACATCTTCCAGGCCACGATCGCCGGCAAGAACGCCGCCGAGACCGTGAACGACGAGAAGTGGCTGGCCGAGGAGTTCATCCCGACCGTCGCCAAGCGCGGTGCCGCCATCATCGAGGCCCGCGGCGCGTCCTCGGCCGCCTCGGCCGCGAACGCCGCCATCGACCACGTGTACACGTGGGTCAACGGCACGGCGGACGGCGACTGGACCTCGATGGGCATCCCGTCCGACGGTTCGTACGGCGTTCCGGAGGGCCTCATCTCCTCCTTCCCCGTCACCACGAAGGACGGCTCGTACGAGATCGTCCAGGGCCTCGACATCAACGAGTTCTCCCGTGCCCGCATCGACGCGTCGGTGAAGGAGCTGGAGGAGGAGCGCGAGGCGGTCCGCGGACTCGGCCTCATCTGAGCCCCACGCCGGCCCGAAGCCTGAAGCACGACATCTGAAGGCCGAAGTCCCAAGCCTGAAGCCTGAAGCCGCCCCCGGGAGTTCCCGGGGGCGGCTTCTCGCGCACCGCGCGTCACCGCGCACCGCTCACTGCCCCACCGCCCGGTACCTGCTCTCCCCTGTGCAGCAGGTCCCGGACAGCGCGGGGCGTACGAGCCCGGCTCAGGCGGTGTCGATCCAGTGGTTCGTGATGGTGGGGCCGCCGGAACAGCGCAGGCTGGTCGGGGTGGTGACCCTCTTCCAGGCGGACCACTTGTAGTCGCCGTCGGAACACCGGATGCCGAGCCGCCAACTGCCGCCGCCCGACATGCTGTTGCAGGCACCGCGGGCGAAGGTCGGGCTGGTCTGCTCGCTCCAGCAGGCGCTCGGCGAGGCGCTCGCCGGTGCGCTCATGACACTCAGCGCGAGCGCGGTTCCCAGGCCGGCACTCGCAAGGGCATGACGAAGACGCATGAGTAACTCCTCAGGGATTCTTCAGGGACGGTGCCCGAGCAGTGGACCTGCCGGGCAGGAATGAGCTTGCTGGGGCCGGTTGGACGGGGACAACAGCGTCGGGCCGTCCCGGACAGTCCCGCGCTGTCCGGGCTGGTCAGTCGGCTGTCCGGGTTTCCGCGCGCGCTCGTACGACCGGTGCGAGGGGCCGGAAACGGCCTTTGCTGTGTGACGTGCCTCCGACAAAGATGTCTGGCATGGGCGACCACGGGCAGTCAGCGCCGCAGCAGCCGTCACAGCAGACGCCTCCTGACACGCCTCGCGAGACACCTCGGCCGACGCCTCAAGAGCCCCGGAACACCGCCGAGTTCGCCGCCCGGCTGCGGCGGCTCAAGGACCGGTCGGGGCTCTCCTACCGGCAGTTGGAGGAGCGGGCCGCCGAGCGGGGCGAGGTACTGCCGCGCAGCACCCTGGCCGACGTACTGCGCCATGACGTCCTGCCGCGCCCGGAGATGCTGACGGCGTTCCTCAACGCCTGCGGGGCGGGACACGAGGCGGAGGCATGGCTGGCGGCGCGGAACCGGATCGCCGAGACGGAGCCCTCCGGGACCCGCCCGGGCCAACAGCAGGACGAGGGCCAGAGCCGGAACCAGAACCAGAACCAGAACCAAGCCGAGGACCAGGCACACGAGCAGGCACACGAATACGAGGAAGAGCGGGCCCACGCCCACGTGCAGCCGCCGGGACCGGGAGGAGGCCCGCCCGGCCCCCAGCACGCGTCAGCCCTCGACCCCGACCCCGAAGCCGGCCCACCACCCCGCCACCGTCGCCTGCGCAGCCTCATCGGCTCGCGCCGGCGATTGTCCGGTGCCGTGGTGACCCTGCTGGTCCTGGCCGGCGGCGGCTACCTCGCGTCGGCGGTGAGTCACGACGGGGCGGACAGCGACGGAGCTTCGCCCGTCCCGGGCACCTACCAAATCCGCAGCCTCACCTCCTCCCTCTGCATCTCCGAACGGGACGGCGAAGAGACCGGCAGCGTCTACCAGTTCGACTGCGGCCGCGGCCTGCTGACCTACGCCCTGGAGGACCAGGGGGACGGGGTCTACCGGATCCGCTCGCTCCACCCGGTCTTCGGCTACGGCTGCCTGGGCGTGACCGGCGGCAGCACCCGGGGCGGGGCACGCATGGCGGACGACTACTGCGGCCACCGCGGCAACGCCGAACGCTTCCGTCTGAAGCCGGTCGCAGCGGACGGGTCGCAAGGGTCAAGCGAACCACGCGGGTACCGGATCATGCCCCTGCACACCGACTCCTGCGTCTCGGTGCCCGGCGGTTCCAAGAAGAGCTGGGCCCCGGTGCTCCAACTGCCCTGCGGCCAGGGCCAGTCGGGGCAGACGTTCCGCTTCGACCCGGTCCCCTCCCCGAGCGCGGTGCCCTCGATCAGCAGCAAGGACGGCTGACGGGCGACGGGTGACAGGCGACAGGTGACGGGCACCGGACCGTACGTCAGCCGGGCAGGACCAATGCCTTCTCGAACCAGTAACTGGCGTGCTCGTTCGCGTCGTACGCCGGGATCTCGACGTACCCGCTCGTCCGGTACATCGCGGCGGCCTCCTTGAGAACCTCGTGCGTGTCGAGGCGTACGACGTGATGCCCGCGCTCGGCGGCCGTGCGCTCCAGTTCGGTCAACAGCCGCCGCCCGAGGCCGAGTCCACGCGCGTCGGGGTGCACCCAGAGATGCCGGATCTCGGCCGTGCCGGCGTCGAGCGCGCACAGCGCCCCGCAGCCGACGGCATGCTCCTCCTCGTACGCGACGAGGAGGACGGCGATCTGCTCCGGCGGTACGAGATCCGCGGTGGCGTACCCCTCGGGGAACCGTTCGTCGAGCTCGGCGGCGAATCCGGCCAGGCAGGCGCGGGCGTCGGCAGACCCGGCGCCGACGGCTCTGACAGTGACCCCGGCCAGCCTGAGCAGCCGCTCGGCCACGGTGACGGCCTCCGTCAGCCGACCCCGCTGCTCCTCGCTCAGCCCGTCGAGCAGCCCCTTCGCGAGTCCGTCGGCCCGCCGGTTCTGCTCGGCCAGCTCCGCCCGCCCGGTCTCCGTGAGCTCCGCGAGGCGCAGCCGGCTGTCCGTCGGGTGCACGCTGACCCGGACGAGCCCCTGGCCCTCCAGCGCGCGCACCATCCGGCTCAGGTACCCGGCGTCCAGGCCGAGCCGGGTCCTCAGCTCCTTCAGCGACGCGCCGGTGCCGATCTCGAACAGCAGGCGTGCCTCGCCGAGCGGCCGGTCCTGCCCGAGGTAGTGATCGTCGAGCACACCGATCCGGCGGGTGAAGTACCGGTTGAAGCGGCGCAGGGTGGTCACGTGCTCCGCGGACGCTGACGCTTTCACTGGCTCCATATTTCTTTGACTTTAGTCAAAGGCTTGCTGTGGTGTCCATGGCTCGGATCGGCCGTGCGTTTCGCGCCTTCTGTTCGCATTTTCGATGACTTTTCAGTGACCCCGCGCACTATCCGTCACTGGTTGTGCATGCGAACCAGGTCCCGGGGCAGGTGCACTCGGCCCGCGAGAGTGACACGCGTGTGACACAGGGGCACGGAACAGGAACGGAAGGCAACACCGATCATGTCGGGACACCAGGCGCAGCAGACGATTCACGTGGGCGGAGAGTGGCGTGCGGCCGCCTCAGGGGCCACGCGCGACATTCTCGACCCGGCGGACGCCAAGACGTTCGCCGTGGTCGCCGAAGGCGGCGTACCGGACACGGACGCCGCGGTCGAGGCCGCCCGGCGGGCCTTCGACCACGGAGAGTGGCCACACACGCCCGTCGCCGAGCGGGCCGCGCTCCTGCGCCGCGTCGCCGACTTCCTCGTACGCGACCGCGAACGGCTCGGGCTCCTTGAGAGCCGGGACGCGGGCAAGACCCTGGAGGAGGGGCGCGTCGACATCGACTGTGTCGCCGACGCCTTCCGGTACTTCGCCGATCTCGTCGTCGGAGAGGGCGGCGGCCGGGTCGTCGACGCCGGGTCGGACGACATCCACAGCGTCGTCGTGCACGAACCCGTCGGCGTCTGCGCGATGATCACGCCCTGGAACTACCCCCTGCTGCAGGCGAGTTGGAAGATAGCCCCCGCCCTCGCCGCCGGGAACACCTTCGTCGTCAAGCCGAGCGAGATCACTCCGCTGACCACGGTCGCCCTCATCGACCTGCTGGTCGAGGCCGGGCTGCCCGAGGGTGTCGCCAACATCGTCACCGGGCCCGGCCACAGCGTCGGCGCCCGGCTCGCCGAGCACCCGGACGTCGACCTGGTGTCCTTCACCGGCGGACTCGTCAGCGGTACGAAGGTCGCGCAGGCCGCCGCCGTCACCGTGAAGAAGGTCGCCCTCGAACTCGGCGGCAAGAACCCCAACGTCGTCTTCGCCGACGCCTGCGCCACGGAGGAAGGGTTCGACACCGCCGTCGACCAGGCCCTCAACGCCGCCTTCATCCACAGCGGTCAGGTGTGCTCCGCCGGATCCCGGCTCATCATCGAGGAGTCCGTGCGCGAGCGCTTCGTCGCCGAACTGGCGCGGCGGGCCGAGCGGATCCGGCTCGGCCGCGGCACCGAGGACGGCGTCGAGTGCGGACCGCTCGTCTCCGCCGAACAGCGCGAGAAGACCGAGTCGTACGTCGCCGCCGCCCTCGCCGAGGGCGCGGTGCAGCGAGCCGGCGGCGCCCGCCCCGAGCCGTCCGCCGAGCGGCCCGCCACCGGCTACTTCTACGAGCCGACCGTCCTCGACCAGTGCCACCGCGAGATGCGGGTCGTCCGGGAAGAGGTGTTCGGGCCGGTCCTGACCGTCGAGACCTTCCGCACGGAGGACGAGGCCGTCGCGCTCGCCAACGACACGGAGTACGGGCTCGCGGGCGGCGTCTGGACCGCCGACGCGGGACGCGCCCGGCGCGTCGCCGGCCGGCTGCGGCACGGCACCGTCTGGATCAACGACTTCCACCCCTACCTCCCGCAGGCGGAGTGGGGCGGCTTCGGCAAGAGCGGTGTGGGACGCGAACTAGGGCCCGCGGGGCTCGCCGAGTACCGCGAGACCAAGCACGTCTACCAGAACCTCGCGCCGAAGCCGGTCAGGTGGTTCGCGGGCTGACCCCCGCCCCGGCCACCCAACGACTCCCCACCGCACAAGGCACCTTGGAGCGCCACGCCATGCCCGAAGAACAGAACACGTACGACTACGTCGTCATAGGCGGCGGCACCGCGGGATCCGTCATCGCCTCCCGGCTCACCGAGAACCCGGACGTCACCGTCGCCGTCATCGAGGGCGGCCCGAGCGACGTCGGCCGCGAGGACGTCCTGACCCTGCGGCGCTGGATGGGCCTGCTCGGCGGGGAGCTGGACTACGACTACCCCACGACCGAGCAGCCGCGCGGCAACTCGCACATCCGGCACAGCCGCGCCCGGGTCCTCGGCGGATGCTCCTCGCACAACACGCTCATCGCGTTCAAGCCGCTGCCGTCCGACTGGGACGAGTGGGAGGCGGCGGGTGCCAAGGGCTGGGGCGCGGTGCCGATGGAGGCGTACTTCCCGCGGCTGCGCAACAACATCGTGCCGGTCGACGAGAAGGACCGGAACGCCATCGCCCGCGACTTCGTGGACGCCGCGCAGTCGGCGCTCGAAGTGCCGCGCGTGGAGGGCTTCAACAAGCAGCCGTTCACCGAGGGCGTCGGCTTCTTCGACCTCGCGTACCACCCGGAGAACAACAAGCGGTCGAGCGCGTCGGTCGCCTACCTGCATCCGTTCATGGACGAACGCCCCAACCTCCACATCCTCCTGGAGACCTGGGCGTACAGGCTGGAGCTCGACGGGACGCGCGCCCGCGGTGTGCACGTACGCACCAAGGACGGCGAGGAAGTCCTCGTCAGGGCCAGGAACGAAGTCCTGCTGTGCGCCGGCGCCGTCGACTCGCCGCGGCTGCTCATGCACTCCGGCATCGGGCCGCGCGAGGACCTCGAAGCGCTCGGCATCCCCGTCCTGCACGACCTGCCGGGCGTCGGCGAGAACCTGCTCGACCACCCCGAGTCGGTCATCGTCTGGGAGACGGACGGGCCGATCCCCGAGAACTCCGCGATGGACTCCGACGCCGGCCTGTTCGTGCGGCGCGACCCCGAACACGCGGGCCCGGACCTGATGTTCCACTTCTACCAGGTCCCGTTCACGGACAACCCGGAGCGCATCGGCTACGAACGCCCCGCGCACGGCGTCTCGATGACCCCGAACATCCCCAAGCCGCGCAGCCGCGGCCGCCTGTATCTGACGAGCGCCGACCCGGCGGAGAAGCCCGCCCTCGACTTCCGCTACTTCACGGACGAGGACGACTACGACGGCCGCACCCTCGTCGACGGCATCAAGATCGCCCGCGAGATCGCCAAGTCCGAGCCGCTCGCGCACTGGCTCAAGCGCGAGGTGTGCCCGGGACCGGACATCACGGGCGACGAGGAACTCGGCGTGTACGCCCGGTCGGTGGCGCACACCGTGTACCACCCGGCGGGCACCTGCCGCATGGGCGCGTCCGACGACCAACTGGCCGTCGTGGACCCCGAGTTGCGGATCCGTGGCCTCGAAGGCATCCGGATCGCCGACGCGTCGGTCTTCCCGACGATGCCCGCCGTGAACCCGATGATCGGGGTGCTCATGGTCGGCGAGAAGTGCGTGGACCTGCTGGGAGGCGGTGCGTGATGAGTACGTCAACAGATGTTCAGAGCTTCGCAGTTGAGCCCACGGGTGCCGAACGCACTGGCGCCGAGCCCGTCTTCGCCGTCGAGGGGCTGTGGAAGGTCTTCGGCCCCAAGGCCGAACGCGTCCCCGCCGACCCCGAGCTCGCGGCCCTCACCCCGGCCGAACTCCGGTCCCGTACCGGCTGCACGGCCGCCGTCCGGGACGTGAGCTTCGACGTCCGCAAGGGCGAGGTCTTCGTCGTCATGGGCCTGTCCGGCTCGGGCAAGTCCACCCTCGTGCGCTGTCTGACCCGGCTCATCGAGCCGACGGCCGGCTCGATCGTCATCGACGGCGAGGACGTCCGCGCGATGGACAAGGCCCGGCTGCGCGAACTGCGCCGCCACCGTGCCGCGATGGTCTTCCAGCACTTCGGCCTGCTGCCGCACCGGACCGTGCTCGACAACGTCGCGTACGGGCTCGAGGTCCAGGGCGTCGGCAAGCGCGAGCGCCGCGAGAGGGCGCAGGTAGTCGTCACCAAGGTGGGCCTCGAAGGCATGGAGCAGCGGAGGCCCGGCCAGCTGTCCGGCGGTCAGCAGCAGCGGGTCGGACTGGCGCGGGCGCTGGCCGTGGATCCCGAAGTCCTGCTGTTCGACGAGCCGTTCAGCGCGCTCGACCCGCTGATCCGGCGCGACATGCAGGAGGAGGTCGTCCGGCTCCACCACGAGGAGGGCCGCACGATGGTCTTCATCACCCACGACCTGAACGAGGCCCTGCGCCTCGGCGACCGCATCGCCCTCATGCGCGACGGCCGCGTCGTCCAGCTCGGCACGCCCGAGGAGATCGTGGGCTCGCCCGCCGACGACTACGTACGCGAGTTCGTACGGGACGTGCCGCGCGAGCAGGTCATGACGGTACGGCGGGCCATGCGGGCCGCGTCCGCGCAGGAGGCGGGCGAGGGTCCGGCCCTCGCGCCCCAGGCCACGGTCTCCGAGGCCATCGAGGCCGTCGCGCGCACCGGCCAGACCGCCCGCGTGGTGGACCAGGGCCGCTGCCTCGGCGTCGTCGACTCGGACGCGTTGCTGGGGGTGGTGGCGGGGACCGGCGGGCAGTTCGCCGACGCGGACACCGACGCGGACACCGACGCGGACACCGGTTCGGACACCGGTTCGGGTTCGGGCGCTGGTTCGGAGTCGGACGCCGGTTCGGCCGAGTCCGTTGGCGACAAGGGCGACGGAACGGCCGCGCCCGCTCGCGAGGGGGCGGCCTGATGGCCACGATCGCCGCCGCCGCTCCCCGGAGCGGCCTCCCCGGCCTCCTCAAGCACCCCGCCACCGGCAAGCTCCTGCTGCTCGCCGTCGTGGCGGCGGTCCTCGTCCCGTTGGCCAACGCCCGCTGGGCGAGCGGCAGTTGGCCGCACGCCCTCACCGTCGACCTCTCCGAGCCCCTCGGCAAGGCCAGCGACTGGGTCATCGACAACCGCGACAGCCACCCGCTGTTCCTCTACTTCTTCGGGTACGTCTCCAACGCGGTCGTCCTCTCCGTACGCGCCGTCTATCTCGTCCTGCTCGCCGCAGGCTGGGCGGGCGTCACGGCCGCGGCGGCACTGGTCGCCTGGCGGGTCGCGGGGGTGCGACTGGCGCTCGGCACGGGCGCCGCGTTCCTGGCCTGCGGGCTGCTCGGCATGTGGATCCCCACCATGCAGACGCTCGCGCTCATGGTGGTCGCGGTCCTCGCGTCCGTCGTGCTCGGCGTGCTCCTCGGCCTCGCGGCCGGGCTCTCCGACCGTACGTACCGGGCGCTGCGCCCCGTGCTCGACACCATGCAGGTGTTCCCGGCCTACGCCTACCTCCTGCCGGTCGTCCTCGTCTTCGGCATGGGTGTCCCGGCCGCGGTGCTCGCCACCGTCGTGTACGCGGCCCCGCCGATGGCCCGCCTCACCGCGCTCGGCCTGCGCGGCGCCGACGCCGGGGTGATGGAGGCCGTCGAGTCCCTGGGCACCACGGCCCGGCAGCGGCTCCTCACTGCCCGCGTCCCGCTCGCCCGCAAGGAACTCCTCCTCGGCCTCAACCAGACGATCATGATGGCCCTGTCCATGGCCGTCATCGCGTCCGTCATCGGCGCGGCCGGCCTCGGTGACCGCGTCTACCAGGCACTCGCCTCGGTCGACGTGGGCGCCGCCCTCTCCGCAGGCATCCCGATCGTGCTGCTCGCGGTCGTCCTCGACCGGGTGACGGGCGCGGCGGGAACGGTGACTTCGGCAGGCGACGGGCTCGGCGAGCCCGGGTCCCGCTGGACCGGCTGGGCCTACGCGGCTGTCGCGGCGGTGGCCGTCGCGGTCGCAGGACGTCTCACCGGCCGTCTCGACTGGCCCGAGGCCTGGCTCGTGAACATCGCCGAGCCGGTCAACCGGGCCGTCGACTGGATGACGGACCACCTCTACTCCGGCGTCCCCTACGTGGGCGGCACCGCCGACTGGGCGGGCCACTTCACCACCTGGGTCCTGGACCCGATGCGGGACGGCCTGCAGTGGCTGCCCTGGTGGTCGGTCCTGCTGATCGTCGCCGCACTGGCCTGGCTGATCGGCACCTGGCGCACCGCGCTCACCGCTGTCCTCGCGATGGCCGCGATCGGTGTGCTCGGCGTGTGGGGGCCGTCCCTCGACACGCTGTCGCAGGTCCTCGCGGCCGTGGCCGTCACCCTGGTCCTGGGCTTCGCGACCGGCATCGCGGCGGCCAGGAGCGAGCGCTGCGAACGCGTGCTGCGCCCCTTCCTGGACGTCTTCCAGACGATGCCGCAGTTCGTGTACCTCATCCCCGTCGTCGCGCTCTTCGGCGTGGGCCGCGCCCCGGCGGTCGCCGCCGCGGTCGTCTACGCCCTCCCCGCGGTCGTCCGCATCACCACGCAGGGCCTGCGCCAGGTCGACCCGGCCGCCATGGAGTCCTCGCGCTCGATGGGTGCCACGGGCTGGCAGCAGCTCCGCCAGGTCCAGCTGCCGTTGGCCCGCCCGGCGCTGCTGCTCGCGCTCAACCAGGGCGTCGTCCTCGTCCTCGCCGTCGTCATCATCGGCGGCCTGGTCGGCGGTGGCGCACTCGGCTACGACGTCGTGTTCGGCCTCGCCCAGGGCGACCTCGCCACGGGCCTGGTGGCCGGCGCGGCGATCGTCTGCCTCGGCCTGATGCTCGACCGCGTGACCCAGCCGACGGACCGCCGCACGAAGAAGGGAGCCTGAGATGCGTACGCGTATACGTCGTACGACCAGTGGTACGCGCATGACGGGCGGTACGCGCTTTACGGGCGCTCTGGCCGTCGGCTGTTCCCTGCTGGTGCTGACGACGGCCGGCTGCGGGGCCGCCGACATGACCAAGCAGGCCTCGCCCTTCGCCAACGCGCAGGGGGCCAGGACGGTGACCCTGTCCGTGCAGTCGTGGGTCGGCGCGCAGGCCAACGTGGCCGTCGCGCAGTACCTGTTGGAGCACGAGCTGGGCTATCGCGTCGACACCGTCCAGGTCGACGAGGTCCCCGCGTGGGACGCGCTCAGCCAGGGCCGGGTCGACGCGATCCTGGAGGACTGGGGCCACCCCGAGCAGGAACAGCGGTACGTCAAGGACAAGAAGACGATCGTGAACGGCGGCGGCCTCGGCGTCACCGGCCACATCGGCTGGTTCGTACCGACGTACTTCGCGAAGCAGCACCCGGACGTGACCAACTGGAAGAACCTGAACAAGTACGCCGACCAGCTCCGCACGCCCGAGAGCGGCGGCAAGGGGCAGTTGCTCGACGGCTCACCCTCCTACGTCACGAACGACAAGGCGCTGGTGAAGAACCTGGACCTCGACCTCCAGGTGGTGTTCGCCGGTTCGGAGGCGGCCCAGATCACCCAGATGCGCCAGTTCGCCAAGGAGAAGAAGCCCTTCCTCACGTACTGGTACTCACCCCAGTGGCTCTTCAAGAAGGTCCCCATGACCGAGGTGAAGCTGCCCGCCTACAAGGAGGGCTGCGACGCCGACCCGGAGAAGGTCGCCTGCGCCTATCCGCACACCCCGCTGCAGAAGTACCTGAACACGGACTTCGCGAAGAGCGGCGGCAAGGCGGCGGCCTTCCTGAAGAAGTTCAAGTGGACCACCGAGGACCAGAACGAGGTCTCCCTGATGATCGCCGACCAGAAGCTGACGCCCGAGGAGGCGGCACGGAAGTGGGCCGAGGGCCATGAGTCCACGTGGAAGGCCTGGCTGCGGAAGTAGTCCATCGCCGTACGGGCCGCCCAAGTGGCCCTCCCTGTACGGGTGCCGGGTGTCTCCCTGACGAGGGCACCCGGCACTCCCGCGTGTTGTGCTGCTACTGGTTACGGCTGCTGGTTCGGCTACTTGTACTGCCCGGCTGTGTAGTGACCGGCCACGAGACGGCAGGTCACGCCGAAGCGGTTCCAGGCGTTGATCACCGTGATGGCGGCGATCAGCTGGGTCAGCTCGGCCTCGTCGAACTGGCGGGCGGCGGCCTCGTACACCTCGTCCGGCACGAAGCCGTCCGTCAGGACCGTCACGGCCTCGGTGAGCGCGAGGGCGGCGAGCTCCTTCTCCGTGTAGAAGTGCCGTGACTCCTCCCACGCGCTGAGCTGGACGATCCGTTCGACGCTCTCGCCCGCCGCGAACGCGTCCTTCGTGTGCATGTCGAGGCAGAACGCGCAGTGGTTGAGCTGCGACGCGCGGATCTTCACCAGCTCCAGCAGCACCGGGTCGACGCCCTTACGGGCAGCCGCGTCCAGCCTGACCATGGCCTTGTAGACCTCGGGGGCGAACTCGGTCCACTGGAGGCGGGGGGCGTGCTCGCGGGCGAGCGGAGTGTCGGTCGAAGCGCCGGTAGAGGTGTCGGCGGTGGTCCCGGCCGTGGCGTGGATGGGGGTGGTGCCGATGGGGGTGGTGTTCGTCGTCATGATCATGAGCCTACGTCCGGAGTAGCCCAGGAGTATGGTCCATTTCCATGGTGAAACCCTGGGCCACTTTCGGAGTGGATCTGCATGTCGACGTGACGCGCACCGGCTCCGGCCTGCGCAAAGGCCTGACGGACGCGCTGCGGGCCGCGGTACGCGGCGGACGGCTCGCGCCCGGGACCCGGCTGCCGTCGTCGCGCTCCCTCGCCGCCGATCTGGGCATCGCGCGCAACACCGTCGCCGACGCGTACGCCGACCTCGTGGCCGAGGGCTGGCTCACCGCCCGCCAGGGCTCGGGCACGCGGGTCGCCGAGCGGGCGGTGGTGGCACCGGCCTCCGCCCGGCCCCGGCCGCGTACGCCCAGCGGCCCGGCGTACGACCTCGTCCCCGGCACCCCCGACCTCGCCTCCTTCCCGCGCGCCGAGTGGCTCAAGGCATCCCGCCGAGCCCTCGCCGCGGCCCCGTACGACGCCCTCGGCTACGGGGACCCGCGCGGCCGCGTCGAACTGCGCACCGCGCTCGCGAGCTACCTCGCCCGGGCCCGCGGCGTACGCGCCGACCCCGAACGCATCCTCATCTGCTCCGGGTTCGTACACGGCCTGATGCTCCTCGGCGCGGTGCTGCGACAGCGGGGCGCGGGGGCGCTGGCCATGGAGTCGTACGGGCTCGACGTGCACTGGAGGCTGGTGGAGCGGGCGGGCCTGCGGTCGGTGACCCTGCCGTTCGACGAACTGGGCACACGGACTGAGGAGTTGACCGGGGGAGGGCTCGGTGCGAGCGGGCCTGGGAGTCGGAGTGGGAGCGGGAGAGGGAGCGGCGGCGGGCAGGAGAGCCGGGGCGGGAGCCGGAGCCGGAGTGGGAGTGGGAGTGGCGGTGGGCGGGGGAGTGGGGACAAGGGTCGGTCCGGTGGTGTGGGGGCCGTGCTGCTGACTCCCGCCCATCAGTTCCCCATGGGCGTGCCCCTGCACCCCGACCGTCGTGCCGCCGTCGTCGACTGGGCGCGGCGGACGGGCGGGCTGATCCTGGAGGACGACTACGACGGGGAGTTCCGCTACGACCGGCAGCCCGTGGGCGCGCTGCAGGGCCTCGACCCGGACCATGTGGTGTACCTCGGCACCGCCAGCAAGTCCCTGGCCCCCGGCCTGCGCCTCGGCTGGCTGGTCCTGCCGGCGGACCTGGCGGCCGAGGTCACGGCGGCGAAGGGCGGCGCGGACTGGTCGTGCGGTGTCCTGGACCAGCTGACCCTGGCGGAGTTCATCACGTCGGGCGCGTACGACCGCCATGTGCGCGCCTCACGCCTCCGTTACCGCCGTCGCCGCGACCACCTCGTCTCCGCCCTGGCCGCCCACGCGCCCTCGGTCACGGCCACCGGCATCGCGGCCGGCTTCCACGCGGTACTCCAACTCCCGCCCGGCACCGAGCAGTCGGTCGTCCGCGCGGCGGTCTGGCAGGGCCTGGCGGTCCACGGCCTGACCCGCTACCGCCACCCGTCCGCCACGGCCCCACCCCTGGACGCACTGGTCGTGGGCTACGGAACACCCACGGACAGCGGATGGCCGGGAACACTGGAGGCACTGGTCAGGGCGCTGCCCTAACGCGGCCGGGCGACACGCCCGCGAGAGGCCGCCCCGTGCGGAACGGAACCGACCTGTGGAGCCCTATGGCGCAACCGACTCCGACTCGTCCGCCTCCACCGGCGCCTCCCCGAAGCGGGCCAGCGCCAGCGCCCCGGCCACCGCCACGGCGAAACCGAGTACGGCCAGCCAGGCCAGCCCCTCCCGCGTACGGTCGCCCAGCCACACCACGCCCACCACCGCCGGCCCGATGGTCTCGCCGATGACCAGCCCCGCCGTGGCCGTCGTCACCGAGCCCCGCTGGAGTGCCGAGGTGAGCAGCAGGAACGCCGCTCCTCCGCCCAGCAGCAGGGCGTACGTCGCCGGGTTGGTGAAGAGCGTCGAGGGGGCGAGGCCGTCGATGAGCCGGACCGACACCTCGACCACCCCGAACCCGAACCCGGCACCCAGCCCGAGCGCGAGCGCCCGCCCCCGATCGGGCAGCCGTCCGGCCAGCGCGCCGAGGAGCAGCACGACCACGGCGGTGCCCAGCATCGCGTACTTGAGCGCGGTCGACCCGGCTCGGTCGCCCTCTTCCCCGGACGCGAGCCCGAGCATGGCGAGCCCCGCGCACACCACCGCGACCGCGCCCCATTCGAGCCCGCTCAGCCGCACATCTAGGAGCCAGGCCGCGACCACCGCCGTCACCGCGAGGCTCGCGGCGAGCGCCGCCCCCACCGTGTAGATCGGGAGCGACCGCAGGGCCGCGATCTGCAGCACGAACCCGACCCCGTCGAGTGCGAGCCCGGCGATGTACCGCCACTCGCGCAGCGCCCGCAGCAACAAGGCGGCGTCCACACCGGACGAGCCGGAATCGTCCGCCGCCGGTGAGGCCGCCCGCGCGGCAATCGCCTGCAACACCGTCGCCGTCCCGAAGCACAACGCCGCACCAAGGGCACACACCATTCCAAAGAGCACAAAGCGACTCTAGGGGAGGGAGAGTTCGAGAGAGCGGTTTGCACAACCCGCTGACCTGATCTTTAACCAGTCCGGGGCCGGACAGGCGAACCCGGCCCAGTCGTCGAGGTCACGGTCCGAGCCGGCCTCATCGTCCACGAACCGGGCCCCACTCCCGTCGTCCGCGAAGAACCCTGCTGCTACCAGGAGTTGGCACCCCGCGCCCACTTCCTGCCGCGCGTGATCCTGCCCCCCGCCGGGCCTGGCCGGGCTCCCTCGGCCAGGCGAGGACGGTCACGCCCCCAGCCCCAGTACGCCCCGCAGCTGCGCGAGCCCCCAGTCCAGGTCCTCCTTGCTGATCACCAGCGGCGGCGCGATCCGGACCGTGGACCCATGGGTGTCCTTGACGAGCACACCCCGGTCCATCAGCTTCTCGGAGATCTCCCGGCCCGTGCCGTACGCCGGGTCGATGTCGATCCCCGCCCAGAGCCCTCGCCCCCGCACCTGAGTGATCCGGCCCGAACCTGCCAACTGCCCCAATTCCCGGTGCAGATGCTCGCCCAGCTCGGTGGCCCGCCGCTGGTACTCGCCCGACCGCAGCATCGCGATCACCTCCAGTGCCACCGCACAGGCCAGCGGATTCCCGCCGAACGTCGACCCGTGCTCACCCGGCCGGAACACCCCGAGCACCTCGCTCGACGACACCACCGCCGACACCGGCACGACCCCGCCCCCGAGCGCCTTGCCCAGCACGTACATGTCCGGCACGACCCCCTCGTGCTCGCACGCGAAGGTCCGCCCCGTCCGCCCGAGGCCCGACTGGATCTCGTCCGCCACGAACAGCACGTTCCGCTCGCGCGTCAACTCCCGTACGCCCGCGAGATAACCGGCCGGCGGCACCAGCACCCCCGCCTCGCCCTGAATCGGCTCCAGCAGCACGGCCACCGTGTTCTCCGTGACCGCCGCGCGCATCGCCGTCAGATCCCCGTACGGCACGATCTCGAAGCCCGGCGTGTACGGACCGAAGTCCGCCCGCGCCTCGGAATCCGTGGAGAAACTGATGATCGTCGTCGTACGCCCGTGGAAGTTGTTGCCCGCCACGACGACCTTCGCCCTCCCCTCGGGCACGCCCTTGACCCGGTACCCCCACTTCCGGGCGGTCTTCACGGCCGATTCGACCGCCTCCGCGCCCGTGTTCATCGGCAGCACCATCTCCATGCCGCACAACTCGGCCAACCGCTCGCAGAACTCGGCGAACCGGTCGTGGTGGAACGCCCGCGACGTCAGCGTCACCCGCTCCAGCTGCGCCTTCGCCGCCTCGATCAGCCGCCTGTTGCCGTGACCGAAATTCAGCGCCGAATACCCGGCCAGCAGATCCAGATAACGGCGCCCCTCGACATCCGTCATCCAGGCCCCGTCCGCCGTCGCCACGACGACCGGAAGCGGGTGGTAGGTGGGCGCGCTGTGCGCTTCGGCCGAGGCGATCAGTTCTTCGGTGGTGCTCACAGGGGTCTCCGTTTCCGGCCGCACGAGGGCTCGTGACCTGCATCTTTTCCCGCTTCTGTGCCAGAGCTCCGGCCCGGCTCCCTTCCGGCCGTCCGACTGCGTGTGGCCCCTTTCCTATCGTCGCTCGCATGGTGGACGGCGGACCTCAACAATCCGGCGCGCCCGGTACGCTGATCCACGGGCCGTGACTGGCGCGCTGGGATGGGACCGACCATCGGGGAGCGGCCCATGAACTGTGTGCCGTGCGCCTGGGCCGAACCGTGAACGCCGAACGCCACGTCCGGAGGCCGTCATGCCAGAGCCCCTCTCCAACGAATCCACCGCCTTCCGCAGTGCCCTCGAAGTGATCCGCGCCGTCGAGCCCCGCGTCGCCGACGCCATCGGGCAGGAAGTCGCCGACCAGCGCGAGATGCTCAAGCTGATCGCCTCCGAGAACTACGCCTCCCCGGCCACCCTCCTCGCGATGGGCAACTGGTTCAGCGACAAGTACGCCGAAGGCACCGTCGGCCGCCGCTTCTACGCCGGCTGCCGCAACGTGGACACCGTCGAGGCCCTCGCCGCCGAGCACGCCCGCGAGCTCTTCGGCGCCGAGCACGCCTACGCGCAGCCGCACTCCGGCATCGACGCCAACCTCGTCGCCTTCTGGGCCGTCCTCGCCGCCCGCGTCGAGGCCCCCGCCCTGCAGAAGGCCGGCGTCCGCAACGTCAACGACCTCTCCGAGGCCGACTGGGCCGAACTGCGCCAGGCCTTCGGCAACCAGCGCATGCTCGGCATGTCCCTGGACGCCGGCGGCCACCTCACCCACGGCTTCCGCCCGAACATCTCCGGCAAGATGTTCGACCAGCGTTCCTACGGCACCGACCCCGCCACCGGCCTCATCGACTACGAGGCCCTGCGCACCTCCGCCCGTGAGTTCAAGCCCCTGATCATCGTCGCCGGCTACTCCGCCTACCCCCGTCTCGTGAACTTCCGGATCATGCGGGAGATCGCCGACGAGGTAGGCGCCACGCTCATGGTCGACATGGCGCACTTCGCCGGTCTCGTCGCAGGCAAGGTCCTCACCGGCGACTTCGACCCGGTCCCGCACGCCCAGATCGTCACCACGACCACCCACAAGTCGCTGCGCGGCCCGCGCGGCGGCATGGTCCTGTGCGACTCCTCCCTCGCCGACCAGGTCGACCGCGGCTGCCCGATGGTCCTCGGCGGCCCCCTTCCACACGTCATGGCCGCCAAGGCGGTCGCGCTCGCCGAGGCCCGCCGCCCCGAGTTCCGCGACTACGCCCAGGCCGTCGTCGACAACGCCCGCGCTCTCGCCGAGGGCCTGATGCGACGCGGCGCCACGCTGGTCACCGGCGGCACCGACAACCACCTCAACCTCATCGACGTCGCCTCCTCCTACGGCCTCACCGGCCGCCAGGCCGAGTCCGCCCTGCTCGACTCGGGCATCGTCACCAACCGCAACTCCATCCCCGCCGACCCCAACGGCGCCTGGTACACCTCCGGCATCCGTATCGGCACGCCGGCGCTGACCACCCGTGGCCTCGGCGCCACCGAGATGGACGAGATCGCCGGCCTCATCGACCGCGTCCTCGCCACCACGGAGCCCGGCACCACCGCCAAGGGCGCCCCTTCCAAGGCCCAGCACGTCCTGGACCCGAAGATCGCCGACGAGATCTCCCACCGGGCGACCGACCTCCTGACCGGCTTCCCGCTCTACCCGGAGATCGACCTAGGCTGAGGCCGCGAGCGAGACCTCGGCTGAGGCTTCGGCTGAGACCGCGAGCGAGGGCGTGGGCGACGAGGCCGAGAACCGACACCCGGTCTGAGTCGAAACCGCCTCACAAGCCGAACCCGCCGATTCGTGGGCCGACTTACAGGTCGGCCCACAGGTCGGCCCACAGGTCGGCCCACATGTCGGCTCACAAGCCGGCTCACAAGTCGATCAACTCCTGTCGTGATTCCCGCGGCGGCCCCGGCTCACGCCCGGCCGCCGCGCGGCGTATCAGCAGGGTGCCGCCGGAGCCGAGGGCGAGGCCCGCCACGAGTCCGGCTGTCGCCCACCCCGGGCCGCCCGCGGGATCGGCCGCACCGTCCGTCGCGTGCGCCGGACCGAACAGCTCCTTCCCGTCCAACCGGTCGTAGACCGACCGTGATGCCCGATGCCAGCGGATGTCGTCGTCGTTCACATCGACCGCAGGGTCGCTCCGCACCCAGGGGGTGCCGTCCTCCGCGAGGAACAGCTGGTCCTGGCGCCCCATATAGATGTCGCCCCCGGGCGCGCTGTCCGTCTCGGGCCAGCCGCCCACGCCGGTCGTCCCCCAGATCACGGTGGCCCGCACTGCAGGGAAGTCGCCCTCCAGCCAGTCCTGCGGGACCTTCTCCGTGTCCGTGGCCGACGGCCCCAACAGCCGCCAGAGCCGCGCGAAGTACGGATCCCCGGAGCGCACGCTCGTCGTCCGCCCGGTGCCGTCCCCCGCGATGACAACCGCCAGATTCGGTACGTCGGGATCCGGCGTCGGGGCCGCGGAGGCCACCGCCGCGTGTGCCCGAGGCACCCCGAATCCGGCGAGAGCCACGACGACGAGCGCGACCATGACGCACACGAATCCGCCAGACACCCCGCCGCCGAGTTGCCCGCCCAGGCCCGCACCTTCCCGCCCGCCCGGGCCCGATCCTCCCCACCAGACCCGAAGACAACGGGCCGTCCCCCCTCCCCGGGGCTTCGTTCTCCGCATGCGTAGGCCTCGGCTCGCCATGCCCCAGCTCCGTGGGCCCCGGCACCACATGCCACCGGCCGCCTTAGCTCTTCGACGCCGCACACCGAGAGCCACCCCCACGCGCCCGAACCCCACGCGCCCGACGCCCACGCGCCCGACCTCCATCTTCATGAGCCCTGCCCCACGGCTTCCCCCTTCCCCCTCACCGGCCCTGCCCACCACAACTCCCCTCCTCACAAGGCCCCTCCTCGCACAGGCCCGCCCAGACACCCCACCCGAACCTCCTTCTCAGACGCCCCTCTCAGACATCCCTCAGCTCCTGCCGAGGCCCCGTCTCCCGCTCCCGCCGACGGCCCAACTGCCGTACTCCCGGGAACCGTCCGACGAACGGCCGCAGCCCCAGGGCCAGCACAGCCCCCGTCGCCACCCCAGGTATCGCCCACCACCAGTCCGTGTCGTCGTCCGCCGCCGCGACGGCCGTCGCCGTCGCCGTGCCGGACCGCTCCGCGGACTCGGACTCGGACTCGGACTCGGGGGCGGGTGCAGGCCCGGCAGCGGCACCTGCCTTCGTCTCCCAGGGCGCTGGATAGATGGCCCCCGCGCTCTTGCTGGACGACTCGCCCAGCACGCCGAGCTTCTTCAACAGCGCGCGCACCGCCGCCGGTTGCTCGGCCCGGTGCCAGTAGCCGTTCATCGACTCCGGAACGTTGGCCGCCGTGTGTATCCAGACGTCCTTGGTGCGAGGTGTCTCCGGATAGACGCGGTCGACCCGCCAGGGCGAGACGTCATGGATCATCCAGGTGACGTTGATCTGCCGACCGCTGCCCACGCCCAGCCCGGGCGGCTCCTCGCGGGTGCCGCTGCCTGGTGATCCGAGGAGGCGCTCCAACTCCCCGTACTCCTCCTTCGAGTTGTAGATCGCCGCGCTCTGGCCGCTCTCCGGCGAGACCACCAGCACGCTCGTCGGACCGCCGGCCGCCGCGGTGGGCGCGCACATCACCACCAGGCCGAGCGCCATCACCCACCCCCAGACCATCGCCCAGCCCGAGACCGCCGCCCCTCCCCGGCTCCCCGTCACCCGTGTACGAATCGAGCGCATCCCGACATCCCCAATCGGTCCCGGTGCGGTCCGCCCGCACTCGCGTGTCACTTCTGGTACACCGCTCGACCCGCCGGGGTTCCCACTCGACACCGACCAAATTTCGAGAATCCCGCGGAGCCCCGGCCTGCCCCGCTCCGGCGTCGCCCCGCCCTCGCCAACAGGCCCGCCAGTTCGGCCAGTTCGGCTAGTTCAGCGACTTCGCGATCTCCACCGCCCGTGCCCTCGACGCCACACCCTCCAGCCGGAGCGTCATGTCGCCCCCGTGCATCCACAACAGCGTCGGCCCCGAGGTCCGCTTGGAGCGGGTGAACTCCCCGTCCGTGTCCATCAGCCAGAGGCGCAGGAGATGCGGTTCGGGAAACCACAGCGCCGTACGCTCGACGAAGTCCGCGTCCTTGCCCAGCGGCACGTACTCCGGCTGCTCCCGCACGAATTTGGTGAAGCCAGGACTCAGCACCGCCGGATACTCGTCCAGCCGGACCGTGCGCCCCCGCTCGCGCCAGCACAGGGTGATCAGGAACCGCCCCTTCGGCTCGCGGGCCACCGTCACCGCCTCCGGGGTCCCCAGGGCAGGGGGAGTAAGGGGTGCGAAGCCTGCCCGCCGCTCGGCCTCGGTGAGAGTGAGGGACGGGCCGCCGCAGCCGGGCACCACGGCCCCCGGCGAAGGCGTCGCCGACGGGTCGTACCGCACCTCCACCCCGCCGAAGTCGAACCACTCGACGACCGCGGCGCGCACCGGAGGCGTGAGCACGAGGACCGTCAGCAGACCGCACAGCCCGGCGGCCAGCGCGCGCCGACGCGCCCGGGCCCAGCGGCACACCGCCCTCAGCCGCTCCGCGAGGCCCGGCGGCTCGGCCACCGGGACCGGCACGTGCTCGGCGAGTATCCGCTCCAGCACCCGCTCGACCATCGACTCACCGCCCGCCGCCCCGGGCCGGTCCAGCGACCGCCCGAGCGCCCGCAACTCCTCGGGCAGCCGGGAGCCACCCTGTCCGTGCCCCTGCCCCTGCCCCTGCCCCTGCCCCGGCCCCTGCCCCGGCCCCTGCCCCGGCCTGGGCCCATGCCCATGTCCGTCCCCGACCCCGTACTGGCCCCCGTACGGGCCCTCACCACGGCCCCTGCCACCGGAGGACCCCGTACCCCCCGCCTCGTACGACTCGTGCGAGTCACCCATGCTCATCACCTCCTCCCCGCGTCTTCCGACCTCTCCGGCCGTTCAGGTCAGCCCCATCAGCCCCATCAGCCGTACTCTCAGCACCCTCCGATTCCCCCGACCGCTCCCGCGGCTCGAAGTCCGGCAGCAGTCTGCCGAGCTTCCGCAGGGCGCGGTTGAGCCGGGATTTCACCGTCCCCCGCGGCCAGCCCAGGGCTTGGGCGGTCTCCGACTCGTCCATCTCCAGCAGATAGCGGTAGGTGACGACCAGGCGGTGGTCCTCGCCCAGTCCTTCCAGGGCGGTCAGCAGGGCAGTCCGGCGCTCGACCTCCAGGGCCGCGGCCGCCGGATCCGTCGATTCCGGTATCAGCGGCTCGGCCTCCACGAGGGCGGCCTCACGGCCGGCCAGCGTCCGCTGGCGCACCGCCGTCCGCACTGTGTTCCTCGTCTCATTGGCGACGATCGAGAGCAGCCACGGCTTGAACGCCGCGCCGTCCCGAAAGCGCCCCAAGGAGCAGTAGGCCTTGAAGAAGGCCTGCTGCACCACGTCCTCCGCGTCCGCACCCGCCCCCAGTGCCGCGGCCGCCCTGAGCGCGAGGCCCGTATGGGCACGCACCAGCTCCGCATACGCCTCCGGCTCTCCGGCGCGCACGCGTGCGATCACCGCGGCCTCATCGACGATGCGGCCCCCCTCCCGCGTCCTCACGCTCTTGTTACACCGCCGGAGGCAGATCGGTTCCCACCCGTGTCACATCTGTTTCCGACCAGTTCCGGAACGGCCCCCGACACCTGAGAGAATGGTGAGCATGGCTTCAGACCGTCCCCGCGTGCTTTCTGGAATCCAGCCCACCGCCGGCTCGTTCCACCTCGGCAACTACCTCGGCGCCGTCCGTCAGTGGGTGGCCCTGCAGGAGTCCCACGACGCGTTCTACATGGTCGTCGACCTGCACGCGATCACCATTCCGCAGGACCCCGCGGACCTCCGCGCCAACACCCGGCTCGCCGCGGCCCAGCTGCTGGCCGCCGGTCTCGACCCGGAGCGCTGCACGCTCTTCGTCCAGAGCCATGTCCCCGAGCACGCACAGCTCGCCTGGATCATGAACTGCCTCACCGGCTTCGGCGAGGCGTCCCGTATGACCCAGTTCAAGGACAAGTCCGCCAAGCAGGGTGCCGAGCGCGCCTCGGTCGGCCTCTTCACGTACCCGGTCCTCCAGGTCGCGGACATCCTGCTGTACCAGGCCAACGAGGTCCCGGTGGGTGAGGACCAGCGCCAGCACATCGAGCTGACGCGCGACCTCGCCGAGCGCTTCAACGGCCGCTTCGGGCAGACGTTCACCGTTCCGAAGCCGTACATCCTCAAGGAGACGGCGAAGATCTTCGATCTCCAGGACCCGGCGATCAAGATGAGCAAGTCGGCATCGACTCCGAAGGGCCTCATCAACCTTCTCGACGAGCCGAAGGTCACCGCCAAGAAGGTCAAGAGCGCGGTCACCGACACGGACACGGTGATCAGGTACGACGTCGAGAACAAGCCGGGCGTCAGCAACCTGCTGACCATCTACTCCACCCTCACCGGGACCGGTATCGCGGAACTGGAGCAGAAGTACGTCGGCAAGGGCTACGGTGCGCTGAAGACCGACCTCGCCGAGACCATGGTCGACTTCGTGACGCCGTTCCGGGAGCGTACCCAGCAGTATCTGGACGACCCGGAGACGCTCGACTCGATTCTGGCCAAGGGGGCCGAGAAGGCCCGCGCCGTCGCCGCGGAGACCCTCTCCCAGACGTACGACAGAGTGGGTTTCCTGCCGGCGAAGCACTGACTCCCGGGACGACAACCGGGACGACGGCCGACACGAGACCAGGACAACACCGGTACGACAACCGGAACGGGGTCGTACGGCCGTACAGTCGATAGCCGAACCGGCAGCAACCCCTGCCCGAGAAGTGCACCAGCACGACGCGAACATCAACACAACCAACGACAGGAGACGACGTGGGGACCGTAACGATCGGTGTGTCGATCGCGGTCCCGGAGCCACACGGCAGCCTGCTCCAGGAGCGGCGCGCGGGCTTCGGCGACCCCGCGGCTTCCGGCATCCCCACGCACGTCACACTGCTCCCGCCGACCGAGGTCGAGGGCTCGGCGCTGCCCGCGATCGAGGCGCATCTCGTCGAGGTCGCGGCCGCCGGACGGCCCTTCCTGATGCGCCTTTCGGGCACCGGAACCTTCCGGCCGCTGTCGCCCGTCGTGTTCGTGCAGGTCGTCGAGGGGGCCGAGGCCTGCACCTGGCTGCAGAAGCAGGTCAGGGACGCGTCCGGGCCCGTGGCGCGCGAGCTGCAGTTCCCGTACCACCCGCATGTGACGGTGGCACACGGCATCGACGACGAGGCGATGGACCGGGCGTTCGAGGAGCTCGCGGAGTACGGGGCCCAGTGGCCGTGCACCGGCTTCGCGCTCTACGAGCAGGGCGCCGACGGCGTCTGGCGCAGGCTGCGCGACTACGTCTTCGGGGGCGCGGTCGTACCGCCGCAGGCCACCCGCGCGGAGCGGGGCCCCCTCCCGGCCCGCTGAGCGGACAGCCCGCGGGTCGGGCGGTCCGCGGCCCGGACCGTTCGCGGGTCCGGCGGTCCGCGGCCCGGGCGAGCTGGGGATCGGACGATCAGGGGGATCATGCGCAGGATCGTCACGGGGCTCACTGTGCTCGGCCTCGCGCTGACCGGATGCGGTACGGGGGCCGACGGCGACGACGGCAAGGCGAAGCCGCCCTCGTCGTCCTCATCGACCGCTGGTGAGACACCCGAGCTGACCTGGGCCTACGACGAGATCGCCGACGACGGGAGCAAGCTGTCGGACGTGATCGCGACGGCCGACGACGACGTCTGGGTCGTGGGCACCGTCACGAACAGCGCGGACTCGTCGGGCGACGACGGTTTCCTGCTCCACTACGAC
This sequence comes from Streptomyces sp. NPDC020747, assembly GCF_044334695.1. Taxonomy (NCBI): domain Bacteria; kingdom Bacillati; phylum Actinomycetota; class Actinomycetes; order Kitasatosporales; family Streptomycetaceae; genus Streptomyces; species Streptomyces sp. NPDC020747. Next base: position 219,920 of record NZ_JBIRTJ010000002.1, read on the forward strand.
GGCACGCGCTGGCAGCGGCAGCCGATGCCCGCCGGGCTCGGCACCAGTGTCCATGTGGCCCGCTTCGACACTCTGGGCTCGGACGGCTTCCTGCTGACGGCCTCGCAGCCGAACGAGCAAGGGCCACGGACGGTCCGCTGGGACGGCACGCGCTGGACCGCGCTCCCGGAGCTGCCGGGCGGCGGCGGTCGGCTCGTCGACATGAAGGCCTTCGCGGCCGTCGACATCTGGACCCTCAGCGGCGAGTCACAGATCCACCACTGGGACGGCACCCGGTGGAGCACCTCGACCCTGCCCGCCACCGTCGTCTCGCTCGACGGCGTCGCGGCCGACGACCTGTGGGCCGTCGGCTACCGCGAAACGGGTGACGGCAGTGACGGCAGTGACGGTAGTGACGGCGGAGAGTTCACCCGGCCCGCGGCCGTCCACTGGGACGGTTCCTCCTGGCAGCTGACGGAGACCCCCGCCTACCGCTTCCCCGAGCCGGTGCCGCCCGAGCCCGGCGCCTCGATCGACGACGTCCTCGCTCTCGCGGCCGACGACGTCCGCGCGTACGGCACGCACAGCTTCAACCACGGCGAGGTGGAGGACGAACCCCAGGAGGAGGCCGTACGGCTCCGCTGGGACGGCTCCGGCTGGGCCAAGGCGCCCGATGCCGCGGGGGACTGCGCCGGGCGCGACCCCATGGCGGTCGACGGCACGCGCGGGCTCTTCCTGGACGGCAACCGGTACGTCGGCACGGACGGCGCCTGTACGAAGATCAAGCGGCCGCGGTTGCCCAGCGAGGGTGGGGTACGGGCGACTTCCCGGCAGTCGTTGTGGCTGTCGGCCGTGGAGGTTGTGCCGGGCACCGACCGGGTCCTTGGCGTGGGGCACGTCCAGGTCAACCAGAGCGGTGATCCGACGAGCAGGTCCGTGATCGTGTCGCTCAGGCGGTAGCGCTCGCTCCGTCCGAGATGCGCACCCCGCGCCCCTACGGGGGCGCAGGCCCCGCACACGTCGTGGCCCTAAATCGGCAGGCGTCGGAAAACGGATCGCGGTACGTGCCTCAGCGCCGACATGACCACCCGTAGTGCCCCGGGCACCCACACCGTCTCGGAGCGTCGGCGCAGGCCCGTCTCGATGGCCGTGGCGACCGCCTCGGGGGTCGTCGCGAGGGGGGCCTCCGGCAGACCCGTGGTCATCCTGGTGCGGACGAAGCCGGGGCGTACGACCATCACGTGGACGCCCGTGCCGTGCAGGGCGTCGCCCAGGCCCTGGGCGAAGGCGTCGAGGCCCGCCTTGCTGGAGCCGTAGATGAAGTTGGCGCGGCGGGCGCGCTCGCCGGCCACCGAGGAGAGCACCACCAGGGAGCCGTGTCCCTGGGCCTGGAGCGCCCGCGCGCACACCAGCCCCGACGACACCGCGCCCGTGTAGTTGGTCTGCGCGACCCGGACCGCCGAGCCGGGCTCGTTCTCGTCGCGCGACTGGTCGCCGAGGACACCGAACGCCAGCAGTACGAGGTCGATGTCGCCCTCGGTGAAGACCTTGCCGAGGGCGCTCTCGTGGGCGTCGGGGTCGAGCGCGTCGAAGGCGACCGTACGGACGTCCGCGCCGAGGACGCGCAGGTCGGCGGCGGCCGTCTCCAGTGCGGGCGAGGGTCGGCCCGCGAGCCACACCGTGCGGGTGCGGCGGGCGATCAGCCGCCGCGCGGTGGCCAGCGCGATCTCGGACGTGCCGCCGAGAACGAGCATGGACTGGGGGGCACCGAAGGCGTCCTTCATGAAACCGAACTCCTATAGAGAGATTCATCCAGAGAGATTCATCAGAAGAGAGAGATTCAGAGAGAGTGGGAAAACCGAACTCACCCAGCGGTTCGCCTCAGAGCCCGAGGCGCCGGGACAGGTCCGAGGTGAAGACGGAACGCGGGTCCAACTCCTCGCGCAGCGCCCGGAAATCGCCCAGCCGCGGATACATCGCCGAGAGCAGTTCGGGCCGCAGCCGGGAGTCCTTGGCGAGGTAGACACGCCCGGCCGCCGCGGTCACCTCCTCGTCCAGCTCGTCCAGGAAGCCGCCGAGCCCCGGCAGGTTCGCGGGGATGTCCAGCGCGAGGGTCCAGCCGGGCATCGGGAAGGACAGCCACCCCGGATCGCCCTCCCCGAAGCGCTTCAGGACGGCGAGGAAGGAGGGGCAGCGGCGCTGCGAGATGCGGTGCACGATCCGGCGCAGGACGTCTTCCTGGCCGTGTCCGACGACGAACTGGTACTGCACGAAACCGCCGCGCCCGTAGACGCGGTTCCAGTGCGGCACGCCGTCGAGCGGGTGGAAGAACGTGGAGATCCGCTGCAGTTCGCCGCTGCGCGCGCGGGGCGCCCTGCGGTACCAGAGCTCGTTGAAGAGGCCGACCGTCGTCCGGCCGAGCAGTCCCTCGGGCATCCATGCGGGGGCGGCGGGCAGGCTGCCGGGACGGAACTCCAAAGGGGCTCTACGCGCGCGCGTGCGGTCCGCCAGCGCCTCCAGGGGAGCGTGATCGCCCCGGGTCAGCACCGAACGCCCCATGGACGCGCCACGGGCCAGCAGATCGATCCAGGCGACCGAGTAGCGGTAGCGGTGGTCGGTCGCCGTGAGGCGGGCCATCAAGTCGTCCAGGTCCGTGGCGCGTTCCGTGTCGACCGACATCAACGAGGTCGCCACGGGCTGCAGCCGGACGGTGGCCGTGAGGATGACACCGGTCAGGCCCATACCGCCCGCCGTGGCGTCGAAGAGGGGCGTGCCGCGGCTCACCGTACGGATCTCGCCGTCCGCGGTCAGCAGTTCGAAGGAGAGCACATGGCGGGCGAACGAGCCGGACACATGGTGGTTCTTGCCGTGGATGTCCGCGCCGATCGCGCCGCCGACCGTCACATAGCGGGTCCCGGGTGTCACCGGCACGAACCAGCCCAGTGGCAGCAGGACTTCCATCAGGCGGTGCAACGAGACGCCCGCGTCGCACAGCACGGTCCCCCCGTCGGCGTCGATCGCGTGGACGCGGTCCAGGCCCGTCATGTCGAACACGGCCCCGCCCGCGTTCTGCGCCGCGTCCCCGTACGCCCGTCCCAGGCCCCGCGGGATGCCCCCGCGGGCCCCGCACTCCCGGACGGCCGCCGCGGCCTCCTCGTACGAACGAGGGCGGATCAGGCGGGCGGTGGAGGGAGCGGTGCGGCCCCACCCCGTGACGGAAACCGTGTCGGCAGGCATGCGCACGACCGTATAGCCGGAAAGTTACCGTTAGTTCCCTAACATCCCTACTCTCCCCGAAATGGGTGATTAATGGGATGTCGCTCAATATTGCCGGAGTTCCAGTGGTGTTGACGTGAACAGTGAGTCCCCATGGACCATCACGACGACCACCACGACGACCGTCCCGACCTGGACCACCGGATCCTTACGGCCCTCCACGCCCGCGGCGCGGCCCCGCGCGTCGCCGCCGCCGCGCGGGCCCTGTCCCTGGCCGGCGAGCACGGCGCGCTGTGGCTGGCGGCGGGCCTCGCCGGAGCGGCCGTCGACCGGGAGCGGCGCGGTGCCTGGCTGCGCGGCACGGCCCTGACCGCGGGCGCGCACCTGGCCAGCATGGGCGTGAAACGGCTCGTACGCCGCCCACGCCCAGTGCACGTCGAACCGCTGGTCCGCACCGCGGGCCGGCACTCCTTCCCCAGCTCGCACGCCACCTCCGCGGCGGCCGCCGCCGTGGCCTTCGGAGCACTCGGCGCGCACGTGGTGCCCCCACTGGCCGCCGCGATGTGTCTCTCGCGGCTGGTCGTCGGCGTCCACTACCCCTCCGACGTGGCCGCGGGCGCGGCACTCGGCGCGATGACGGCCCGGCTCGGGGCCCGCTGGATGACCGGAGGCCGGAACCATGGCTGACACGGCCCTCCTGGAAAGCACCCACAAGAAGCACGAGAAACAGTCCACTCGGGAGAAAAGCGGCCTCCTAAGAGGGCTGATCAGGACCGCCCGGCCGAAACAGTGGGTCAAAAACGTCCTCGTGGTCGCCGCCCCGGCCGCCGCCGGCGAGCTCTTCTCGCGCCACGCGCTCACCCAGATCGCGCTCGTCTTCGTGCTGTTCACGGCCAGCGCCGCCGGCGTCTACCTGGTCAACGACGCCCGGGACGCCGACGCCGACCGCGCCCACCCGGTCAAGCGCCACCGGCCGGTCGCCGCCGGACAGGTGCCCGTACCGGTCGCCTACTCCGTAGGGATCGCGCTCGCCGTCGTCGCCCCGACCGCGGCCGCGTTCCTGTGCTCCCCGCTCACCTCGGCCCTGCTGACCGCCTACCTGGGCATGCAGTTCGCGTACTGCGTCAGCCTCAAGCACGTCCTCGTGATCGACCTCGTCGTGGTGACCACCGGGTTCCTGATGCGGGCCATGATCGGGGGACTCGCGCTCGGGATCCCGTTGTCGCGCTGGTTCCTGATCACGACCGGCTTCGGCGCGCTGTTCATGGTCTCCGCGAAGCGCTACTCCGAAGCCGTGCAGATGGCCGGCAAAGCGGGCGCCACGCGCGCGTTGCTCACCGAATACACCACCGGCTACCTGCGCTTCGTCTGGCAGCTCGCCGCCTCGGTCGCCGTCCTCGGCTACTGCCTGTGGGCCCTGGAGGAGGGCGGCGTACCCCACACCAGCGTCCTGCCCTGGCGGCAGCTCTCGATGGTCGCCTTCATCCTCGCGGTCCTGAGATACGCGGTGTTCGCCGACCGCGGCACCGCCGGCGAACCCGAGGACGTCGTCCTGCGCGACCGCGCGCTCGCCGTCATCGGCGTGGTGTGGATCGCGATGTACGGCCTGGCGGTGGCCAACTGGTGAGCCACGCACAGCGGTTGAAGGCCCCCGGGCCTCAGCCCCAGCCACGGCCTAGGTCGTGGGCCCGGCGCCCCGGAGCCCAGGAGCTGCTCGGCTTCGCCGCCGCCGGTCTCCTCGCGTACGCCGCCGACCTCGCCCTCTTCGTCTGGCTGCGCGGCCCCGTCGGACTGGACCCGCTCACCGCCAAGGCCCTGTCGTTCGTGGCGGGCTGCTCGGTCGCGTACGCGGGCAACGCGCTCGGCACCTACCGCCACACGACGACGGGGGGCTTGCGCCGGTACGCGGTCTTCTTCGCGGTGAACGTCGCCGGCGCCCTCGTCCAGCTGCTGTGCATCCTCATCAGCCACTACGGCCTCGGTTTCACCTCCCCGCGCGCGGACACGGTGTCCGGTGCGGGAATCGGCATGGCGCTCGCCACAGTCCTGCGGTTTTGGGGTACCCGGACATTGGTTTTCCGAGGCGAGGGCAGAGTCGGATCATGGACTGGCTGAAAAAGCTCCCCGGCGTGGGCCCGTTGGTCACACGTCTGATGGCCACGCACGCGTGGCGCTCGTACGAACGGCTGGACCGGGTGAAGTGGACGCGGCTCGCCGCCGCGATGACCTTCATCAGCTTCGTCGCGCTGTTCCCGCTCATCACCGTCGCCGCCGCGATCGCCGCCGCGACGCTCGACAAGGACGGGCAGGAGAAGCTGCAGGAGAAGATCGCCGAGCAGGTGCCGGGCATCTCCGACCAGCTCGACATCGGCGGCCTCGTCGACAACGCCGGCACGGTCGGACTCATCGCGGGCGCCCTGCTGCTGTTCACCGGCATCGGCTGGGTCGGTTCGATGCGCGAGTGCCTGCGCGCGGTCTGGGAACTGCCGGACGAGGAGGAGAACCCCCTCCTGCGCAAGCTCAAGGACGGCGGCGTACTCGTCGGCCTCGGCGGCGCCGTGCTCGTCACCCTCGCCGCCTCCACCGTCGCGTCAACCACCGTGGGCTGGACGGCCCGGCAGTTCGGCATCGACGAGGACGGCTGGGGCGGGGTGCTGCTGCAGACCGCCGCGTTCACCGTGGCCGTCCTCGCCGACTTCCTGCTGCTCCTGTACGTCCTGACGCTGCTGCCCGGAGTCCAGCCCGCCCGGCGTCGGCTCGTCGTCGCCGCGCTCATCGGCGCGGCCGGGTTCGAGCTGCTGAAACTGCTGCTCAGCGGCTATATGCAGGGCGTCGCGTCGAAGAGCATGTACGGGGCGTTCGGGGTGCCCATCGCACTGCTCCTGTGGATCAACTTCACCTCGAAGCTGCTGTTGTACTGCGCCGCCTGGACGGCGACGCAGCACGAGGAACCGGCCGGGTCCGAGGAGTCGGCCGAGCCCGACGACTCCACCGGAGTCGGCAAGACCGCCGGGCTCAGCGGCGGCGGCGCATCAGGTCGGGCAGCGGCCAGCGGCGGTTGATCACGAAGACACCGGCCGCGAGGAACACGAGGACGCCGCCCGCGATCGCCAGCGCGATGCCCACACCGCTCGAACCCTCCGTCTCGGCCGAGGCCGCGACGGGCTTCGAGGAGGCCTCGCCGTCGCCCGAGCCGCCCGCCTCGCCGGAGGCGTTCGCGCCCGGCTGCGCGTCCGTGTCCGCGCTCTTCGGCGGCACCAGCTCGCCCACCGGGTCGACCTTGCCGGACGCCTGGAAGCCCCAGTCGAGGAGCTTCGCGGTCTCCTTGTAGACCTCGTCGTGCTCCTCCTTCTCGGGGTTCATGACCGTGACGAGCAGCACCTTGCCGTCGCGCTCGGCGACACCCGTGAAGGTCGAGCCCGCGTTCGTGGTGTTGCCGTTCTTCACACCCGCAATGCCCTTGTAGGCGTCGAGACCGTAGTCGCCGGTGAGCAGCCGGTTGGTGTTCTGGATCTCGAAGGTCCCGCGGGTCTTCTTGCCCTTCTTGTTCTTCTTGGTCTCGCCGGGGAACTTCGCGCGGACCGTCGAGCAGTACTCCCGGAAGTCCTTCTTCTGCAGGCCGGAGCGGGCGAACAGGGTCAGGTCGTACGCCGACGACACCTGCCCCTTCTCGTCGTACCCGTCGGGGCTGACCACGGTCGTGTCGAGGGCCTGGAGCTCCTCCGCGTGCGCGTTCATGTCCTTGACGGTCTGGTCCACGCCCTTGTTCATCGCGGACAGGACGTGGACCGCGTCGTTGCCGGAGCGAAGGAAGACGCCGAGCCACAGATCGTGGACCGTGTACGTCTCGTCCTCCTTTATGCCCACCATGCTGGAGCCCGCGCCCATGCCCGCCAGATCGGACGGCACGACCTTGTGCTTCTCCGTCTTCGGGAACTTCGGCAGCAGCGTGTCCGCGAACAGCATCTTCAGCGTGCTCGCCGGGGGCAGCCGCCAGTGCGCGTTGTGCGAGGCCAGGACATCGCCCGACTCGGCGTCCGCGACGATCCAGGAACGGGCGCTCAGGTCCTTCGGGAGGACCGGGGCGCCGGCGCCGAGGTTCGCCTGGGTGCCGGACCGGCCGAGCTGGGCGCCGCCCACGGTCGACATGTCCGCCGGGGGCGTGGCCGTCGGGCTGGTCGACGACTTGCCCGACGGCGAGGTCGACGGCGAGGTCGACGGTGTCGAGGAGGGCTTGTCGTCCGCGAGGGCCGGCGCGGTGGCGGTCGCGGTGAGCGCGAGCGAGAAGGACAACAGGGTGGCGGAGGTGACCAGCAAGGAGGACTTGGCGGTCTTTTTCATGGCGGGCACGGTCGAGAACGTACAGGGCGAGGGGCGGGAAGTCGCGCGGCCCTCCTCACCGTGGCTCGTACCGTTGCGGTCGTTCCCTCTGCGGCCCTCTCCACCCCGGGCGCCGGTGCCGTTCGACGGCGGCGATACTGAACCCATGAAGCTCAGCCGTCCCGTCTCCTGGTTCCTGCTCGCCTTCGGAGTGTGGAGCTGGGTCATCTGGATCACTTTCGTCAAGAACCTGTGGAAGGACGGGAGTGGGCTCGCGTTCGACGACGCGGGCGATCCGACCGGGTACTTCTGGGTGCACCTGACACTCGCCGTTGTCTCCTTTGTCTTGGGGACGGTCGTCGGGGGCATCGGGTTGCGCGGTGTTCGAGCCTTGCGTCATACGTCATAACGGGGAGTCTCCGCGTGATCATCGTGTTCCTGGTCCTGGTCCTGGTTCTGGCCGTGTTCGGCGGTCTGCACTGGTACGTGTGGCGTCGGATGGTGCGTGACACGACGGCGCGCCCGGGAGTGGCCAGGCGTGTGGGCACGGTCGTGATCGTCGGCGGCCTGCTGTTCATGTTCGGGGGGAGCGCGTCCGAGTGGGCCGGCGCGCCGTTCTGGCTGCAGCAAGTGCTTGCCTGGCCCGGGTACCTGTGGATGGCCTTCTCGCTCTATCTCCTGCTGGCGTTGCTGGTGGGGGAGGCCGTACGGCCGTTGCTCCGGCGGGTGCTGGAGCGGCGCTCGACGCCCACGGCGGAGCCGGTCGGCGTACGCGAGGGCGCACCCGTACGCACGCGAGTTCCTGACCTGGAAGCCGAGTCCGCCTCGGAGCCCGGGACCGCCTCGGACCCCGAGAGCGAGCCCGAGCCCGGGCCCGCCGAGAAGCCCGAGCCCGCGGCCACCGGTCCCTCGCGTCGCCTCTTCGTCTCGCGCGTGGTCGGTGGGGCCGCAGCGGCGGCGGCCGTGGGGACCGTCGGCTACGGGACGTACGGCGTCCTGCGCGGGCCCAAGGTGAAGCGGGTGACCGTGCCGCTCGCCAAACTCCCCAGGTCGGCCCACGGATACCGGATCGCCGTCGTCAGCGATGTGCACCTCGGGCCCGTACTGGGGCGTGGGTTCGCGCAGAAGGTGGTCGACACGATCAACTCGACGCAGCCCGACCTCATCGCGGTCGTGGGTGACCTCGTCGACGGCAGTGTGAAGGATCTCGGGCCCGCGGCCGCGCCCCTCGCCCAGTTGAGGGCCCGGCACGGGTCGTTCTTCGTCACGGGCAATCACGAGTACTTCTCCGGTGCCGACGAGTGGGTCGCGCACGTACGGGAGTTGGGGCTGCGCCCGCTGGAGAACGCCCGTACGGAGCTGGCCGACTTCGATCTCGCCGGGGTCAACGACGTGTCCGGTGAGGACGAGGGGGAGGGGCCCGACTTCGTCAAGGCGCTCGGCGACCGGGACCGTTCGCGGGCGTGTGTGTTGCTGGCACATCAGCCGGTGCAGATCCATGACTCCGTGGACCATGGCGTCGATCTTCAGCTCTCGGGGCACACGCACGGCGGCCAGTTGTGGCCCGGCAGCCTCATCGCGGCTCAGGCCAATCCGACCCTCGCGGGCCTGGAGCGGTACGGGGACACGCAGTTGTACGTGTCGCGGGGCGCCGGTGCCTGGGGGCCGCCCACGCGGGTGGGTGCGCCGTCCGACATCACGGTCGTGGAGCTGGCTTCCAGACAGGCTTGAGACGTGAGCTGAGGCGCACGCGGCACGCCTGTGAGCGGGCTGTGGAAGCGGCCGGAAACCATCGCTTGGTCAGCTTTCTCCCAACACTCCCCATAAGCCTTTCCCTGCCCGAAACCCCTGTGGTTGAGTGCCTCGCGCCACCGGGGAGTGGCATGAGGAGCCACTGGGGGAGTGGCGGGATCGAGCCACGGGACCGTGGCTCCAGGAGGGGCGCCGATGCGATCGGTTCGCATACGGATTCTCGCGGTGGTTCTGGTGCTGGTCGCCGTGGGTGTGGGCGGCTGGCAGCTGCTGCCGACGGGCGGCGGCGGGTCCATCACCGTCGGTACGACGGACGCGGTGACGGCCCTCGATCCGGCGGGCGCCTACGACGCCGGGTCCTGGGACCTGTTCAGCAACGTCTTCCAGTCGCTGCTGACCTTCGATCCGGGCGGCGCGGCCCCCGTGCCCGACGCCGCCAGGAGCTGTGAATTCGTCGGTACGGGCCTGACCACGTACCGGTGCACGTTGAAGGAGGGCATCACGTTTCCCAGCGGGCACACGATGACCGCCCAGGACGTGAAGTTCTCCTTCGACCGGGTCAGGTCCATCGACTCGGCCGTGGGACCGGCCCCGTTGTTCGACACGCTGGCTTCGGTGGACGCGCACGGGCTCACCGTCACCTTCCATCTGTCGTCGCCGGACGCCACGTTCCCGTTCAAGGTCGCCACCGGCGCCGGTTCGATCGTCGACCGCACCCGCTACTCGGGGCACTCGCTGCGTACCGACAACGGGGCCGACGGCTCGGGGCCGTACACGCTGAAGACGTACACGAAGGATCAGCGGGCCGTTCTGACGCCGAACTCCCGCTATCGGGGGGCGGCGCAGCGCAAGGGTGAATCCGCCGTGGTGCGCTACTACGCGACCCCCGGGAAACTCGACGCCGCGTGGAAGGCCAAGAAGGTCGACGTCGTCGCGCGGACGCTGCCGCCGAAGGTGCTCGCCGGGCTGTCGCCGAGCGATCCCCGCCATCGCGTCACGGAGGCGGCCGGCGCCGAGACCCGCAATCTGTACCTCGACGTGCGGGCCGGATCACCGCTCCACGACCGCCGGGTACGGCAGGCGCTGGCCCTGCTGGTCGACCGCGCCGAGCTGGCCGACACGACGTACCAGGGCACGGTGGATCCCCTCTACTCGCTGATCCCCGCGGGCATCACCGGGCACACGGCCTCGTTCTTCGACGCCTACCCGAAGCCCGATCCCGTGCGGGCGAAGGCGCTGCTCACGGCCGCCGGGGTGAAGACGCCCGTGCGCTTCACCTACGGGTACGCGAAGGGAAGGGACGCGGCCGGCGTGGAAGCCGCCGAGCTCAAGCGGCAGCTGGAGCGGGGTGGGCTGTTCCAGGTGACGCTCAAGGGCTACGAGTGGACCGACTTCCAGAAGCGGTACGCGGACGGCCAGTTGGACGCGTACGCCGTCGGGTGGGTCGCCGACTTCCCCGACCCGGACAACTTCACCGCGCCGCTGGTCGGCACTGGCGGCAGCATGAAGAACGGCTACAGCAGCAAGGACGTGGACCGGCGGATTCAGGACAGCCGGCGGTACGCGGACCGCGGTCGCACGGAGGACGACTTCCGTGCGGTCCAGGACGACGTCGCCCGCGATGTTCCGCTCGTGCCGCTGTGGCAGCGCAAGGACTACGTACTGAGCAGCGAGGCCGTGGGGGGCGGGCAGTACCTGTCGGACGGCACCGGGGTCTTCCGGCTGTGGAGCCTCGACCGGATCTGACGCGTTCGGGAGGGGGTTGACGATTGCGTCAGTGACGCGATGGGCTCACCCCCCACAGCACCTTGTGACGAAGGTGTGCGTGGGGTGAGGAGTAAACGTGTTGAGACGCAACTCCTTCCGGCTGCCCCGGCATCCGGCCTCGGTCGGGCTCGCCCGGTGCCGGGTGCGTGACCATCTGTCGAACTGGGGGCACAGCGCGGGGGAGCAGGCGTTCGAGGACGTCGTACTGCTCGTGTCCGAGCTGGCGACGAACGCGGTGCGCCACGGGCCGCTGCTGGAGCGGGAGTTCGAGGTCGCGGTCACCGTGCTCGCGGACGGCTCCTGCCTCATAGAGGTCTCCGACGAGAGCCCTGTCCAGCCCCGCCTGCGGGTGGTCGGAGAGTACGACGAGGAGTCCGGCCGAGGCCTGACGGTGGTGGAACACCTCACGTCTGCCTGGGGAGTGTGGAGCCGGGGAAGATACGGCAAGACGGTGTGGGCGCTGGTCCCGGCGGCGTAGCGCCCTTCTCCGCCGCGTGGGCGGGCCAGGCCCCCACCGTCCCGCACCCCCACGACGATCAACCCGCACACGCCTTCGCAGGCAACGTGACCGTCACCGCCAGCCCTTCCCCCGGCGCCGTCCGTACCTCGACCTCGCCTCCGTGGGCCACGACCACTCCTTGGACGATGGCCATGCCGAGCCCGCTGCCGGCGCCCCCGCCCGCCCGGAAGAACCGGTCGAAGATGCGGGAGGCGTCGTCCGCGTCGAGGCCGGGCCCCTCGTCGGCGACGCAGAGGTGGACGACCCCGTCGACCCGCTCCAGGCCGAGCGTGACCGCGACATCCGCGGGCGTGTGCGTGCGTACGTTCGCCACGAGGTTGCCCAGGATCTGGCGTAGGCCCGACTCGTCGGCGTGTATCAGCAGGGCCCCGTCGGCGCCCACGGACACCGGTCGTTCGGGCTGCTGGACCCGCAGGTCCTCGGCCGCGTCGCGCACGAGACGGCTCAGGTCGACGTTCTTGAAGCGCAGTTCGGGCTGCTGGTCGAGGCGGGCCAGGGTGAGCAGCTCGTCGACCAGGCGGGCCATGCGGTCGGCCTCACCGGTCATCCGGTCCCAGGCCCGCTTGCGCTCGCCCGGTTCGCACAGCATGCCCTTGTCGTACAGCTGGAGGTAGCCGCGGATCGCCGACAGCGGCGTACGCAGTTCGTGGGAGGCGTCCGCGACGAAGCGGCGCAGCTGCGTGGCGCTCCGCTCGCGGGTGCGGTAGGCCGACTCGACCTGGTGGAGCATCGAGTTGAGGGCGAGCCGCAGCTGCTCGACCTCCTGGGTCGGGTGGTGGCTGGAGGGCACGCGCCGGGCCAGATCCCCCTCGGCGATCGCCGACGACGTCTCGACCATGTCCTCCAGGGGCCGCAGCCGGCGGCTCACGCTGAGCATGGTCAGTACGGCGAGGAGTGCCAACAGCAGGACACCGAAGGTCAGATCGAGCTTGAGGGCCTTGGTCATGCCCTTGTGCAGGGCGTCCGTGGAGGAGGCCAGCAGGACGGTCGTGCCGTCCGCGAGGGAGACGCCGATGACCCGGAACGGGGTGCCGTCCACGCTGACGTCCCGCGGCTCGGCGTCTCCGGTGAGGGACCGGGGGTCGTCCACGGCCGCGGCCAGCGCCCGCTGGTTCTCCGTCGGTTCGAAGTTGCCGATCGTGAGGGTGTGTCCGGTCCTGTCGACCAGCACGAACAGGGAGTCCGAGTTCGGCGGCCCCTGCGACTCCGGGATCCTTCCGTCGCGGACGAAGGCCAGTGCGCTCATCGAGTCGATCTGCCGCGCGGTGAGCTGCGTACTCCCCAGTGAGTCCCGTGTCTTGAGCAGCTGCGAGTCGACCTGGTCCAGCAGGTAGTACCGCATGCCCATCAGGCTGACCGCCGTCGCCACGATGATGCCGAGCGCCAGCAGCGCCACGTTGGCCAGCGTCAGCTTGCCGCGCAGCGAGTGGATGCCACGGCTGTGGTGGTGGCGGAAGATCATGCGAGCCCGTATCCGACGCCCCGGCGTGTGGTGATCACCGGGGCGCCGAGGGCGTCGAGCTTGCGCCGCAGATAGCTGATGTATGTCTCCACAACGGTTGACTCGGCCGAGTGCTCGTACTGCCAGACGTGGCGCAGGAGTTGCTCCTTGGGGACGATCCGGCCGCCGTTGCGCACGAGGAAGCGCAGCAGCGCGTACTCGGTGGGGGTGAGCTCGACCGAGCGGCCCGCGCGGTGCACCGAGTACGTCGTCTCGTCCAGCTCCAGGTCTCCGTAGCGCAGCGGCGGGCGCTCCGGGAGGACGTCCTCGGAGCGGGTGCGGCGCAGGACAGCGGTGATGCGGGCGATCACCTCGTCGATGTTGAACGGCTTGGTGATGTAGTCGTCGCCGAAGGCGAGCGCGCCGACGATCTCGGTGGGCGCGTCCCGCGCGGTCAGGAACACCAGGGCCAGGTCGGGCTGTTTGGCGCGCAGTTCGCGGCCCAGCGCCCGGCCGTCGCCGTCCGGGAGCATCACGTCGAGGAGCGCGGCGTCCGGGCGGGTGCGCTCGGCCAGCGTCAGGGCCTGGCGCACGGTCCCCGCCGTCATCACCTCGAAGCGGTGGTAGCGCAGAGCGATGGCCAGGACGTCCGCGATGCTCGGTTCGTCCTCGACGACCAGGACGGTCGCCCCCTCGTGAGCGGTCATGTCCCCAGTATCGGCGCGGGCACTGACAACGGGGCCGGGTCGTGCTTTGGAGTTCCTTGTGAGTCATGGCGGAGTCGTGTCCACGGGTGCGCGCCGCCCCGATGCTGAGCCGCAGGACCTGGGGGACCGACCGACAACCGATTAAGGGGCGTTGAGGCGTGACGACATTGGCACGGTGGTGCTATCGGCACCGGCTGGTGGTCCTGGTGTTGTGGGTGGGGGCGCTGTTGGGGCTGGGCTTCGCGGGATCCGCCGCGGGCACGAACTACGCGGACACCTTCACTCTTCCGAACACGGACTCCACGCGCGCGTACTCCCTGATGGAGAAGGCATTCCCGGAGAGGTCGGGCGACACCGACACGGTGGTGTGGAAGGTCGACGACGGATCCGTACGGGACGGTTCCGTACGCTCCCGGATCGAGCCCGCCCTGAAGGAGATCGGGCGCATGAAGGGCGTCGGCGACGTCAGCAGCCCGTACGCCGCCCAGGGGGCCACGCAGATCAGCGAGAACGGGCGGATCGCCTACGCCCAGGTGACCTTCACCGAGCAGGCGAACGGTGTCCCCAAGGAGCTGGTCCAGGACGTCGTCGACTCGGCGCAGGACGCCGAACGCGCCGGTCTCCAGGTGGAGCTGGGCGGTCAGGCGATCACCCGGATCCAGGAGCCGCCCACCGGTATCGCCGAGATGGTCGGCATCATGGCCGCGGCGGTCGTCCTCTTCCTCGCCTTCGGCTCGGTCTTCGCGATGCTGCTGCCGCTCGTCGTCGCGATCGCGGCCCTCGGCACCGGCCTGATGGCGACCTCACTGCTGAGCCATGTCACCGACGTGCCCGAAGTGGCGCCGCTGCTCGGCTCGTTGATCGGTCTCGGCGTGGGCATCGACTACGCGCTGTTCATCGTGACGCGGCACCGCCGGGGCATCCTGCGCGGCATGAAGCCCGAGGAGTCCGCCGTCACGGCCCTCAACACCTCGGGGCGTGCCGTGCTGTTCGCGGGCGGCACGGTGTGCATCGCACTCGCCGGAATGCTCGTGATGAACATGCGCTTCCTGGACGGCGTGGTCGTCGCGACCTCGCTGACCGTCGTGCTCAGCGTCCTCGCCGCGACCACCCTGCTGCCCGCGCTCCTCGGCCTGCTCGGCATGCGTGTTCTCAGTCGCAAGCAGCGGCGCAGGCTCGCCGTGACGGGACCGGAGCCGGCCGAGGCGAGTGGCCTCGCGGCACGCTGGGCCACGTACGTGCAGAGGCGGCCGCGTTCGATCGCCGCCGGGGCACTGGTCGTGATGGTGATCCTCGCGCTGCCCGTGCTGTCGATCCGGCTCGGCGCCACCGACCAGGGCAACCACAAGGACTCGACGACGACACGCCAGGCGTACGACCTGCTCGCCGAGGGCTTCGGGCCCGGCTTCAACGGCCCGCTCCAGGTGGTCGTGGACGGCGGCGACACGGACGCGCTCGTGTCGGCCATCCGCTCGACCGAGGGCGTCGCCCAGGTCGCCGCCGCACCGCCCTCCCAGGGCGTCACGGTGATCCAGGTCGTGCCCACCACGTCACCGCAGTCCGAGAGGACGGACCAGCTGATCGACCGGCTGCGGGACGACGTGATCCCGGAGTCCGGGACCGAGGCCCACGTGGGCGGAGTGACCGCCGTCTTCAAGGACTTCGCGGCCGTCACGGGGGACCGGCTGCCGTACTTCGTCGCGGCGATCATCACGCTCGGTTTCCTGCTGCTGATGGTGGCCTTCCGCTCCCTGGTGGTGCCGCTGACGGCAGCCCTTATGAACCTGATCGCGGCCGCCGCGTCCTTCGGAGTGCTCGTCGCGATCTTCCAGTGGGGCTGGGGCACGGGACTCCTCGGCCTCGGCAAGGAGGGGCCGATCACCGCCTTCCTGCCGGTCATCATGCTGTCGCTGCTCTTCGGGCTCTCGATGGACTACCAGGTGTTCCTGGTGAGCCGCATGCACGAGGAATGGGTGCACACCAAGGACAACGCGCGGGCGGTGCGGGTCGGCCTCGCCGAGACCAGCCGGGTCATCAACTGCGCGGCCCTGATCATGATCTGCGTGTTCTCCGCGTTCGTCCTCAGCGGCGACATGGAGGGCGCGATGGCGGGCATCGGGCTCGCGGCGGCGGTCGCGCTGGACGCGTTCATCCTGCGTACGGCGCTGGTGCCGGCCGCGATGCACCTCCTGGGGAACTCCAACTGGTGGCTGCCCGCCGGTCTGGAGAAGCGGCTGCCGCATCTGGCGGTCGAGCCCCGCGAGGAGGAGGTTTCCGAGCCCCACGCGCGCGTGCCCGACGCCGACGGCGGTTCGACCGTGATCCACGGCTTCGTCCGCACCCCGGACGGCGTGCCCGTCGAGGGCGCCGCGCTGACCCTGCTCTCCAAGGGCGGCCGTCAGCTCGACCGGGTGACGTCGCTGGCCGACGGCTCGTACATCGTCTCGGTGCCCTCCGCGGGCTCGTACCTGCTGGCCGTGACGGCCGCCGAGCACCCCTCCCGGGCCCGGCACGTGATGGTCGGCGCCGAGCCACTGGTGTACGACGTGGAGCTGGCGGAGGACGAGGTGGACGCCGTGAACTGACCGCGCGGGGGCGCTATTTCGCGGACTTCCTGGCGGGGTCGGGCAGTGCGTTCGTCATCCCCGGCAGGAAGTCCGTGAACAGCCCGTGCACCTCGCGGACCAGGGGCCGCAGCACCCGGAAGCGGGCCAGCGACACGCCGAGCGAGGTGAGCCGGGCACCTCGTTCGGCGAGCCGGTAACTGCGCTCGCGGCCCTCCGTACGGTCGAAGACCCAGTACAGGACGAGACCCATCTGGGAGAGCCACAGCAACTCGGGGAGCACCTCCCGCAGTTCCTCGGGGATCTTCGCCTTGGAGCCCGTCAGCACCTCGCGGCAGACCGCGATGGCCTCCACGCGCGCGTGCTCCGACTCGGCGGAGAACGGGCTGAGCGGGCTGTCCGGATCGGCGGCGTTCTTGAAGAACTGCACCGCGAACTCGTGGTACGGCGTCGCCACGTCCAGCCACGCCTTCAGCACCCCGGCGATCCGCGCCTCCAGGTCCTTCTCCTGGTCCAGGACTTCCCGGACCGCCACCCTGTGCTCGGCGGCGAGCCGGTCGTAGAACCCCTGGATCAGGTGCTCCTTGCCGGCGAAGTAGTAGTACGCGTTGCCTACGGAGACCCCGGCCTCCTTGGCGATGGCCCGCATCGTCGTCTTCTCGTAGCCCCGCTCCTGGAACAGGCGCATCGCCGTCTCCAGAATCAGGGCCCGGGTCTGCTCGCTCTTGGCCGGCGTACGGGACGGCCGGGCGGGGCCCTCCGGCTCCGCGGGGCCGTCCGGACGACTGGCATTGTCTTTCTCTGCTGGCACGGGACAGAGCCTAACGAGGCGCGCAGGTGGTGCTGTCGCAGGCGGGCGGGTCGTAGGTCCAGCCCGTGCGCGGGTTGTAGGACCACCCGTCGGCCGTGTAGTAGGAACCGCCGCCCCAGGCGCCCTGCTGCTTGCGCGCCCAGTGTCCCTCGCGCCACTTGGCGGCGGCGAGGACCGCACCGCGCGCGAGCCGTGCCCCGGCCGGGGTGCTGAGCCGGTGGGCCATCGGGCGGTGCTCGGCGAGCGCCCACAGGGTGACGATCCAGGCGGCGGTGCCCCGGTAGACCTGGCCCGAGTCGCCGATCACGGTGATCTCGTCGAGCGTGGCCCCGTGGTCGAGCCCCGGGAAGCGCAGCCGGGCGGCCTCCGAACCGGCGGGCACCAGCTCCAGGGGCACCAGCTGGCGCTGCCGTACGAGCCAGTCGCGCAGGAAGGCGCAGAGCGAGCACTGCGCGTCGTACAGGACGGTGAGCCCGCGGACCGGGACGCGCGCGGCGTCCCGGTCCGGGGTGGCGGCGGTGGCCATCGCGGTCACGCCCCGACCGCCGGGGCGACCCAGTCCTGCGGAGGCACGGGCGGCTGCTGCTCGCGCTCCATGATGCCCCGGCGCCGGATCTTGTTGAGCACGTACACATTGCCCAGGTGCATGGCGCCGAGCACCAGGAGCACCACGCCGAGCTTCGTCGACAGGGCCTCGAACACCCCGCGGGCGTCGGTGATCTCCTCGTCCTGGTTCAGGTAGAGGGCCACGAAGCCCAGGTTCACCAGGTAGAAGCCCACCACCAGCAGGTGGTTGACGGCGTCCGCGAGCTTCTCGTTCCCGTGCAGCACATCCGCCAGAAAGATCCGCCCGTTCTGGCTGAGCGTCCGCGCCACCCAGATCGTCAGCGCCACGCTGACCAGCAGATAGATGACATACGCGACGACCGTGAGGTCCATGTCCCCACCCCTTCTCGACTTCTTGAACGCGTTCAAAACGCGCTGTCGAGGAAGAATGTAGACCTGTTTTTGAACGTGTTCAAGTCGATTGCGGGCGCGCGTGTGTGACGTGCGGCTCAGGCCGCGAGGGGGTGGGGGTGTGGGCGGCGGGAGGAGCGAGGTCCGGGGCGGGGAGTCCGGGACGGGCCCGGTCGACGCCGGGGGTGAGGCTCAGCCGGTGCGCGCCAGCTCCGGCCGCTTGCCGTAGTCCGTGAAGCCGATGACGTTGCCCCAGGGGTCGGCGATCTCGACGGTCCAGCCGGTGGCCACCGGGAAGGGCTCGTCCAGGGGCTGGATCCCGGCCGCGGTCAGCGCCCGTGCCGTCACCCGCGCGTCCCGCACCTCCAGCCACACACGGCACGCCGGCCACGACGGCGGCCGTTGCCCCAGCTCCTCGTCCACGCGCAGCAGCACGCCCGGAGTCTCGTTCCCGACCTTCAGCAGGGCGATCCCGGCCTCGTCCAGGCGGAACGCCACCGGAAACCCGGCCCGTCCGTAGAAGCCCAGCGCCTCGTCGAGATTCCCGACGGGCAGCAGCACGTTGTCGAAACCGAGCAGTTCGTACGACTCGTCATCTGACATACCGTCAGAATAGGTCGCCGTCCGCTCAGGGCGAGGGAACCGGCTGCGGCGTCGCGCGCGTGGCGAGCAGCCGCAGCGCCTTGTCCGTCGCGGAGCCGGGCTCCGCCGTGAGCGTGACCAGGGTCTGGCCGGGATCGGAGGGCAGCGGCAGCGACTCGTAGTGCAGCCACAGCTCGCCCGCGACCGGGTGGGCGATGTGTTTCACGCCGTAGCACAGGCCCCGTACGTGCTGTTGGTCCCAGCAGCGGCGGAACTGCGCGCTGTGCTCCAGCAGGTCGGCGATCAGCGCGGCGAGGGCGGGGTCGTCGGGGTGCCGGCCCACGTCGGCGCGGAGCGTCGCGGCCATGTACTCGCCGCCCGCCTCCCACTCCGGATACAGCGCCCGGGACCGCTCCTCGTGCAGGAAGTACAGCCGGGCCAGATTCCGCTCCCGCGGCTCCATCGCGGCGAAGTCGTACGTGACCCGCCCGCCGAGCGTGTTCCAGGCCAGGACGTCCATGGCCGCGCTGCACACGTACGCGGGCACGTTCTCCATGGCGTCCATCAGCAGCCGGATGCCCTGCCGCACCTGCTGCGGCGCCGCGCCCGGTGTCGCCGTCGGCGTCCGGCGCCCGGGAAGGGTGAGGTCCCGCAGATAGGCGTACTCGGAGTCGGTCAGCCGCAGCGCGCGGGCGACGGCGTCCAGGACGGAGTCCGAGATGTTGGGCGTACGGCCCTGCTCGATGCGCGTGTAGTAGTCCACGCTGATCCCCGCCAGCTGGGCGGCCTCCTCGCGCCGCAGGCCCGGCACCCGTCTGCGGTTCAGCCCGGCCGGGAGCCCCAGCTCAGCCGGGTCGAGAGCGGCCCGGCGGGCCTTGAGGAACGCGCTGACGTCGGGTTCGGGACGCGTGACCATGTTCCGAGTATCGCCCAGCCGGGTCCGCCGACGGTTCCTGGTACTGCCAGACCCAGGCTGGACCGGGCCTGGTCCGGATGCGCGGCGGGAGGGAGGGTCGAAACATATCCACACAGCCACGTGAAGCAAGCCCACAGACATGTGAAGCCCATAGCCACGTGAAGCCCTAGGAGGCTCGACACTCATGCAGCGCAGGATTCTGGGCGGCACCGGCATCTCGGTCAGCGAGTACGCGCTCGGCGCGATGATGTTCGGGGAGATCGGCAACGCCGACCACGAGGATTCCGTACGGATCATCCACGCGGCCCTGGACGCGGGGATCAACTTCGTGGACACCGCCGACATCTACAGCGTCGGCGAGTCCGAGGAGATCGTCGGCAAGGCCCTCAAGGGGCGTCGCGAGGAGGTCGTCCTCGCGACCAAGTTCCGGCTGCCCATGGGTGACGAGCCCAACCTGGCGGGAGGCTCGCGCCGCTACATCATGCGCGCGGTCGAGGGCAGCCTGCGGCGCCTGGACACCGACTACATCGACCTGTACCAGATGCACCGCCCCGACCCGCTCACTGACATCGACGAGACCCTGTCCGCCCTGTCCGACCTCGTACGTTCCGGAAAAGTGCGGGTCGTCGGCTCCTCGTCCTTCCCGGCCGACCAGATCGTGGAGGCCCAGTGGATGTCCGAGCGGCGTGCCCACGTCCGGTTCCGTACCGAGCAGCCGCCCTACTCGATCCTGGCCCGCGGGGCGGAGGGCAGCATCCTGCCGGCGGCCCAGCGCTACGGCATGGGCACGCTGACCTGGGGCCCGCTCAGCGCCGGCTGGCTCTCCGGCCGTGACCTCGCGGCCAGTGGCCGCGCCAAGCTGGAGGGCTTCAAGTTCGACCCGGCCCTGCCCGGCAACGCGGCCAAGCTCGCCGCGGTCGCCGACCTCAAGAAGGTCGCCGCCGACGCCGGTCTCCCGCTCCCGCACCTGGCCCTGGCCTTCGTACGCGCCCACCCGGGCGTCACCTCGGCCATCATCGGCCCCCGCACGATGGACCAGCTCACCTCCCTGCTGGAGGGCGCCGACGTCACCCTCGACGACGCGATCCTGGACCGCGTCGACGAGATCGTTCCGCCCGGCACGGACCTGAACCGGGCCGACAACTACTTCGTCGAGCAGCCCGCGTTGACGGACCCGTCGCTGCGTCGCCGCAGGTAGCGGGGACGTACGGCCGGCAGTGCGGCGGGGCCCCGGAACCGGGGGCCCCGCCGCCTGTTTCCCGCCCGCGGTGACTGATTGTCAGTGGAGCCTCGTACTGTCGACGGCATGGGAATGGTGACGTTCGTCGACGAGACGACAAGCGGGGACCGCGGTGCGGGCTGGGGGCTGGAGATCGCCGAGGAGCGGCTCGCACTGCGCGAGTTGATCCGGCGGCGGGTCTTCCAGGAGGTCGCCGAGTTCAACGCGCGTACGCCGGAGGTGTTCCAGGGACTGGTGCAGCCCAAGGACACCGAGCGCGTGCTGAACGGGTACGCGTTGCGGACGCCCCGGCGGATAGACCCCGAGGTCCAGACGGACCTGGCGCTCAGGGCGTTCGCGGGGAACGGCTTCCTGGTGCTGGTGGGGGACCGGCAATTCACGGACCTCGACGAGGAGATCGAGCTGACGCTCGGCACCGAGGTCACGTTCCTGAAGCTCGTCGCGCTGGTGGGTGGCTGATGGCGTCGATGCGATCGCACACGCAGAAGATCCGCAACCAGATCGCCGCGGGGAACATGGGCAGACTCACCGACGAGGCGCTGAAGGCGGCTGTCTCCAACCACGGCTTCTGGGGTGAGGACTGGGCCGAGATCTTCGACACCCTGCGCGACCTGCCCATGGAGGAGCGTCGCCGGCTCGCCCACGCGCTCACCGAGCGCTTCCACTCGCTCGGCGCGGAGCCGGAGGCCCGGCAGAGGGTGCTGACGCTGCTCGCCATCGTCGCCCGTGACCTGCCCGACGACTTCTTCCTCCCCACCGAGCGGCTGGCGGAGCTCGAATCGCTCGGTGCCCGGCACTCCTTCTGGCACGCCACGCGCCTCGACCTCCTGGTGGAGGCGGAGCTCGCGACCGGCAGACAGCTCGCACCCCCGGTCGTGGCCGTCCTCCGGCGTACGGCCCTGGTCGCCTACCGCGCGGAGCACCTCGTGGAGCTGGTCAAGAACCTCACCACCCCTGTCCTCAACGTCGGCGAGGCATGGGCCGATCACGCCCTGGAGCAGCTCACCGGCTCGGACGACGACCCCTGGCACGCCCTGCTCGTCCACGCGCTCACGGCCACCGCCTCCAAGCCCAGCGCCAAGTGGGACAAGCAGGCCCAGGCCCTCATCGACACCATCGGAGCGGACCGGGTCAGGGAGACCGTCCTGCCCTGGCTCGCCCTCGTCGGCCGCCCGCGCACCATCCCGCTGGATCGCCAGACGTACGACCCGGACATCAACAACGCCTACGACCCGTACAACGCCAACGCCCTGCGCGGACTCGCCTGGCTCCTGTCGCTCCTCCCGCCGCACCCCGACACGGCCCGGGCGCTGGGCGCGCTCGTCGAGACCTCCCTCAAGAAGGTCGCCGGGATCGGCCCGCGCAACCCGAAGGTCGCCAACGCGGGCGTCATCGCGCTGTCCCGCGTCGACAGCGAGGCCGCCCTCGCCGAACTGGCCCGCCTGGCCACGAGAGTGACGTACAAGAACACGGCGAAGCTGCTCGACGGGGCGTTGGAGGCCCGCGCCACCGCGCTCGGCCTGAGCCGGGAGGAGATCGAGGAGCTCGCCGTCCCGGCGTACGGGCTCACCGAGGTGGGGCGTGCCCGGCACCAACTCGGGGACGTCACCGCCCTCATCGAGGTCCACGGCACCAAGTCCGTGCTCGGCTGGCGCAACGCGGCCGGCAAGGAGGTCAAGAGCGTGCCCGCCGCCGTGAAGCGGGACCACG
This sequence comes from Streptomyces sp. NPDC020747, assembly GCF_044334695.1. Lineage (NCBI taxonomy): Bacteria > Bacillati > Actinomycetota > Actinomycetes > Kitasatosporales > Streptomycetaceae > Streptomyces > Streptomyces sp. NPDC020747. Next base: position 242,402 of record NZ_JBIRTJ010000002.1, read on the forward strand.
CCGACGACCTCAAGGAGCTCAAGGCCGCCGCCAAGGACATCGACAAGATGCTCTCGGCGCAGGCGGAGCGGCTCGACCGCCAGTTCCTGGCCCGGCGCACCTGGGCGTACGACGCCTGGCGCGAGCGCTACATCGACCATCCGCTGGTCGGCACCCTCGCCCGGCGCCTCCTGTGGACGGTCGACGGCAGACCGGTCGGGTTCGCCGACGGCGAGCTGCGCACGCTCACCGACGACCCGGTGGTCACGGGTTCGCAGGTCGGGCTCTGGCACCCGGTGGGGCGCGAACCCGCCGAGATCGTCGCCTGGCGCGACTGGCTGGAGCGGCACGAGATCACCCAGCCCTTCAAGCAGGCACACCGCGAGGTGTACCTGCTCACCGACGCCGAGCGCGCCACCGGCACGTACTCGAACCGGTTCGCGGCACATGTCCTGCGGCAGCACCAGTTCAACTCGCTGGCCGCGATCAGGGGTTGGCGCAACAAGCTCCGGCTGTGCGTCGACGACTCGGCTCCGCCGGCGAGCCGTGAGCTGCCTCAGTGGGGCCTGCGCGCCGAGTACTGGATCGAGGGCGACGGCGAGGAGTACGGCGAGGACACCACGGAATCCGGCAGCTACCTGCGGCTGCGCACCGACCAGGTCCGCTTCTACCCGATCGACGCTCCGGAGAACTCGGCGCACTGCTGCGGCGGCGAGTACAGCATGTGGCTGCGGGACGGACGGGACCCGGTCGAGCCACTGCCCCTCACCGAGATCCCACCCCTCGCCCTCTCCGAAGTCCTGCGCGACGTCGACCTGTTCGTGGGTGTGGCGAGCGTCGGCAACGACCCGACCTGGCAGGACGGCGGCCCCGGCGGCCGCTTCCAGGAGTACTGGTCGGGGTACAGCTTCGGCGAGCTGAACCAGAGCGCCGAGACCCGCCGGGCCCTCCTCGACCGCCTGATCCCCCGCCTCGCGATAGCCGACCGCTGCACCCTGGAGGGCCGCTTCCTGCACGTGAAGGGCGAGCGCCACACGTACAAGATCCACCTCGGCTCGGGCAACATCCTCATGACCCCGAACGACCAGTACCTGTGCATCGTCCCGAAGTCCGCGACGACTCCCCAGACCGGCTACCTGCCGTACGAGGGAGACCGCACCCTCGCCGTCATCCTCAGCAAGGCGATGATGCTGGCCAGGGACACCGAGATCACGGACCCGACGATCCTCAGCCAGCTGTAGTCGGTGTCGGGACGTCGAACGCCGCCCCCGCGATCCGCAGGACGTACGGCAGTTCCGGGGACCGGTCCGTCGGGTTGAGGGCGTAGACGAGGAGGCGCCGGAGGTCGCGGGTGGCGAAGGCGCCGCTCGTGTAGCCGGGCACGTGCCCGCTCTTGCCCCAGACGACCGTGCCGTCGGGGAACTCGGTGCGCTGGAGCCCGCCGTAGCTGAACTGCGTGTCGCCGGACGCCGCGGCGGGCATCCGGAAGAGGTCCTTCTGCTGGGCCGGCGGGAGGAGGCGGCCGCGGTACAGGGCCGTGAAGAAGCGTGCCAGGTCGGGGGCGTTGGAGATCATGCCGCCCTCCGCCCAGCTGTACGGGTTCTGGACGCTCACGTCCTTCAGGCCGGTCGAGTCCGGTGTCACCACCAGGCCGCGTGTGTAGGGCGCCGGGATCGACCAGTCGTCGAGGGCCGGGACGTAGGTGTCGCGCAGCCGGAGGGGTTTCAGTATCCGGGTGCGGACCTCGGAACCGTACGAGTGGCCCGTCACCTGCTCGATGATCAGGCCCGCGATGAAGTAGTTGATGCCGTTGTAGCGCGTGGCCCTGCCCGGTTCCGTCGGCTCGCCGCAGGCCAGGGAGGCGTCCACGGCCTCGCGCGGTGCCATGTCCTCCGTGGCGCAGGTCATGATCTGCAGGCCGCTGGTGTGGCTGAGCAACTGACCTACGGTGACGGGGAAGTAACCGGCTGGCAGAAGGCCCGGCATCAACTCCTGCACCGTGTCGTCCAGGGACAGCCGTCCCTCGGCGGCCAGTTGGAGCAGCACGGTCGACGTGAAGATCTTCGTGACACTGCCGATCCTGAAGTGCGCGTCGGCGGCCGGTACGGACGGGCCGGCCGTACCCGTCCAGCGGCCGTCCGCTCCGGACATCCGGATCAGCCCACCCGTCACGTTCGCGTCGGGCAGCCCGGCGAGGGAGGCCCGCAGCGCCTCCGTGTCGAGCCGCCGGTCACTCTCGTCGAGCCCTCGGTCACCCCGGGCCACACCGTGCCCGGGACCCGCGGCCACCGCCGGCACGGTCCCCACCACCAGCACGCCCGCCACCACTCCGGCAGCCGCCGCCGCCCTCCAACGCCTCTCACACCCACGTAAGTTCGCCATGCACACCAGCCTCGCGCCGGACGTCCGCCGCTTCCATCGGGAGGATCCCGGACACGGCCCTGAGCTCACCCTGAGTCTGTCCCTGCCCGGCACGGGGCCTGCCGTGGAGGTTCAGTACTCTTCAGGCGCATGAGTCAACGACGTATGGCTGATTTGAGGCCTTAACTGTGCCTCGATCGCTGGGAGTTGAGCTCAGAGTCGTCATCCGATGGCGATCCGGGTCTTCCAGTAGCTTGCGGGGGCAATGATCTCTGTACCGGAGCCCGAGAGGACTGCCTTGCCGCCCGCGTAGAAGCGGACCGAACCGTCGGAGCGTACGGTCCAGATGTCGGGGATCGAATCTCCGTTGGTGTCCGGTGTTCCGACCAGCAGCGGGATGTCGGTGCTGGACCAGCCGGCCGCGCCGTACTCGATGTCGGCGCCGCCCGAAGAGTTCGCGCCGGACTTCAGAGAGTCCATGTTGACCCCGCCGCCGCTCGCGGCTATTCCCTTGCGCAGCAGTAGGCGCTCGGAGACATCGGTGCGATAGACGATATCGGTGATGCCGTCTCCGCTGACGTCCTGGGCGGTGACCAGGTCGCGCTCGGTCCAGGTGGAGGCGGCCAGACGCGTCGCCTGGTCGATGGTCGCTCCGTGGTAGCCGGTGAAGGCCCACAACTCGTCGCCGACGGTGGCGAAGAAATCGGTCCTGCCGTCGCCGGTGGCGTCGCCGGCGGACACGATCTGGGTGAGGCTCGCCGGGCTGGGAGCTCCCTCGGGCAGCAGGATCTCGCGGCGCTTGTCGACGTTGACGGCGCCGTAGCCATCGCCCGGGTAGACCCACAGCCTGCCTTCGACGCGCACGACCAGGTCCTGAAGCCCGTCACCGCCGTAGATGTCGCCGTTGTGGGTGATCAGCGCGCCCTTGAAGTGTCCGGAGGACGCGGCGACGAAGTGCGGCAGGTCGTCCCCGTTCGGGTCCTTCTCCGGGTTGGCGCGGTAGGCACCGGACATCGAGTAGTCCAGGTCGCCGGATCCCTTGGTGAGGTCCGTGGTGGCCTGTGAGGGGTAGAGGGAGGGATTGCCGCCTTCGGCGACGGCCATCAGGTCGGAGAGTTCGTCCCCGGTGAAGTCGCCGGGGGCGTCGGCCTGGTCGCGGGGCGTGACGTAGAAGAAGTACTTCGTCGGCTGCGAGACGTTGCCCGCGCCGTCCACGGTCCTGACGTACAGCACGCACCCGCCAGGAGTAGACGGCGCCGTTGGTGAGCGTGCTGGTGGAGAAGCCGCTCGTGGTGCGCAGAGCGGTGTCCTTGTCGCCACCGACGGAGACCTTTCCGATGGACTTCAGCAGATCACCCGTGGTGTCCCACTTGCCCTTGGCCCACAGGGCCCCGGCATCGTCAGAGCCCACGTACGCGCGGTACTCACCCGCTACCAGGCGACCTCCACCGTCCTCGACAACGCCGAACTCGTCGCCTCGGAGCTGGTCACCAACTCCCTTTCCTGTACTCGGGATCCCGTCGCCGTACGGCTCGTACGGGTCGATGGGCGACTGCGGCTCAGCGTGTGGGACAGCAGTCCGTATCCTCCGCAACCGCGATGCCCCGGACCGGGGGAGGGGGCTGGGCCGGAGTTCGACGCGGAGAGCGGGCGCGGGCTCTGGCTGCTGCGGGCATGCGCCGACGAGTGGGGTCACTACCTCCTCGTCAACGGACGCCGTAACGGCGGCGGCAAGGAGGTCTGGGCGGAGTGGCGTGCCCCGGGCGCATAGGCTCCATGCCCAGGCCGTACAGGGCCGGTTCCCCTGCGCGGCGAAGCGGGCCGTGGCCGACCGGCGGTGCCGCCAGGCCATGGCGCTCAGTGGCCGGAGGCGGGTTCCGCAGCCTCTGATCCGCCGCGTGCTCAACGCGATGTCGCCCATCCGCATCGCGTACGACGGGGAAGCCGGGTCGGCCTGACAGAACTGCCAGCCCAGCCCCGCCCAGCCCAGCTTGAGCTTGTCGAGGAGGGGTGACGAAGCCCTCCGCGCCGTCCAGGCAGGACGGCATGTCTCGATCACTCAATCCCGTTTGGTCTGCCCGGCCTTGAGGATCTCCGCCACGTCGAGCGTGACCTTGGCGCCGATCGAGTCGGGGAGAGTGACGAGTTCGCCGGGGGCGTGGATGCGGTGGGTGGTGTACTTGTCCGGCGTCGGGTCGGTGAGGACGTGGAGGCGCTGGTGTTTGCGGTCGACGATCACGTAGACCGGGATCCTGGCCTGGGCGTATGCGGTGACCTTGGTGCGGAGATCGGCCTGCCAGTTGCTTGAGGTGACCTCCAGGACGAGACGGAAGACCACGGGGTCGTAGCTGTTGTTCTCGACCAGGTGCTCGTCGATGTCGGCTTCGACAATGCAGAGATCGGGGATCGCATAGTCCTCGGGGCCGTCCGGTAGCCAGACGCCGATGGCTTGGTGGATCTCGGTCTCGTCCTCATCGAGTCCAGCGGCCTCGAAAGGACGAGCCACCTTCTTCAGCGCCCGCGAGTGAGCGACGTCGGGAGAGGGCGTCACCAGGATCTGGCCTCCGATGATCTCGACGCGGCGGCCCGGGAGGCGGTCCATGATGCGATTCGCCTCCGCGATCAGTGACCGGTCGCCGTGCGGCTGCTCGACGGGTGCTGCGGACATCACGTGCCTCCCGTGGGCTGTTTGTCGAGAGCATCATCGTAGGCCGGACAGTCCTCGCGAGTTCTGAACAGTCCGCTTCACCCGATCGTGGCCCAGCACGCGCGAGGGCCCCGTTCCAGAAGGAACGGGGCCCGCACCGACGTACAGGAAATGACGTCAGAAGCGCCGAGTGATCAGCGCCCTCTTCACTTCCTGGATCGCCTTGGTGACCTCGATGCCTCGGGGGCAGGCGTCCGTGCAGTTGAACGTGGTGCGGCAGCGCCAGACGCCGTCCTTGTCGTTCAGGATCTCCAGGCGCTGCTCGCCCGCCTCGTCACGCGAGTCGAAGATGAAGCGGTGCGCGTTGACGATCGCGGCCGGGCCGAAGTACTGGCCGTCGTTCCAGAAGACCGGGCACGAGGACGTGCAGGCCGCGCAGAGGATGCACTTCGTCGTGTCGTCGAAGCGCTCGCGGTCCTCCGCCGTCTGGAGGCGTTCCCGGGTCGGCTCGTTGGTGTCCTTCGTGATGAGGAAGGGCATCACGTCGCGGTACGCCTGGAAGAACGGCTCCATGTCCACGACCAGGTCCTTCAGGACCGTCAGGCCCTTGATGGGCTCGACCGTGATGGGCTTCTCGGGGTTGAGGTCCTTGATCAGCGTCTTGCAGGCGAGGCGGTTCCTGCCGTTGATCCGCATCGCGTCCGAGCCGCAGATGCCGTGCGCGCAGGACCGGCGGAAGGTGAGGGTGCCGTCCAGGTCCCACTTGATCTTGTGGAGGGCGTCCAGGACGCGCTCCTTCGGGTCGATCTCCAGCTGGAAGTCTTCCCAGACCGCCTCCGCCGAGACCTCGGGGTTGAAGCGGCGGATGCGGAACGTGGCGGTGATGTACGGCGTGTCGGCGAAGCCGGCCTCCGGCGTGCCGGCGCTGTCCGCCTTGTCCAGGGTGGGGGTAGCCATCAGTACTTACGCTCCATCGGCTGGTAGCGGGTCTGGACGACCGGCTTGTAGTCGAGACGGATGGACTCGGTGCCGTCGTCGCCGACCTCGCGGTACGCCATGGTGTGGCGCATGAAGTTGACGTCGTCGCGGTTCGGGTAGTCCTCGCGGTAGTGACCGCCGCGGGACTCCTTGCGGGCGAGGGCGGAGACCGCCATGACCTCGGCCAGGTCCAGGAGGTTGCCGAGCTCGACGGCCTCCAGCAGGTCGGTGTTGAACCGCCTGCCCTTGTCCTGGATCGAGACGTTCCGGTAGCGCTCGCGCAGCTCCGCGATCTTCTCCACGGCCGTCTTGATCGTCTGCTCGGTGCGGAACACCATGACGTTGGCGTCCATGCACTCCTGCAGCTCGCGGCGGATGTCCGCCACGCGCTCGTTGCCCGTCGACGACCGAAGGTGCTCGATCTGCTCGACGACCTGCGAGGCCGGGTCCTCGGGCAGCTCGACGTGCGAGGCCACCTTCGAGGAGTACTCCGCCGCGGCGATACCCGAGCGGCGCCCGAACACGTTGATGTCCAGGAGCGAGTTCGTGCCCAGGCGGTTCGCGCCATGGACGGACACGCAGGCGACCTCGCCGGCCGCGTACAGGCCCGGGACGACCGTGGTGTTGTCCGACAGGACCTCACCCTCGACGTTCGTCGGGATGCCGCCCATCGCGTAGTGCGCGGTGGGCTGGATCGGGATCGGGTCCGTGTACGGCTCGATGCCCAGGTACGTACGGGCGAACTCCGTGATGTCGGGCAGCTTGGCGTCCAGCTGCTCCGGCGGGAGGTGCGTGAGGTCGAGGTAGACGTGGTCGGCCTCGGGACCGCAGCCGCGGCCCTCACGGATCTCCGTGTAGATGGAGCGGGACACGACGTCACGGGACGCGAGGTCCTTCATGACCGGCGCGTACTTCTCCATGAAGCGCTCGCCGTCCTTGTTGCGGAGGATGCCGCCCTCACCGCGGGCGCCCTCCGTCAGCAGGATGCCCATGCGCCAGATGCCGGTCGGGTGGAACTGGAAGAACTCCATGTCCTCCAGCGGCAGACCGCGACGGTAGACCGCCGCCTGTCCGTCACCGGTCAGCGTGTGCGCGTTCGACGTCACCTTGAAGAACTTGCCGGTGCCGCCGGACGCGTAGATCACGGCCTTCGCCTGGAAGACGTGGATCTCACCGGTCGCCAGCTCGTACGCGACGACGCCGGCCGAGTGCTTGACCCCGTCGATCTCGACGATCAGCTGGTCGAGGACGTAGAACTCGTTGAAGAACTCCACGCCCTCTTTCACGCAGTTCTGGTACAGCGTCTGGAGGATCATGTGGCCGGTGCGGTCGGCCGCGTAGCAGGACCGGCGGACCGGGGCCTCGCCGTGGTTGCGGCTGTGACCGCCGAAGCGGCGCTGGTCGATGGTGCCGTCCGGGGTGCGGTTGAACGGCAGGCCCATCTTCTCCAGGTCGAGGACCGCGTCGATGGCCTCCTTCGCCAGGATCTCGGCGGCGTCCTGGTCGACCAGGTAGTCACCGCCCTTGATCGTGTCGAAGGTGTGCCACTCCCAGTTGTCCTCCTCCACGTTGGCCAGCGCGGCGGCCATGCCGCCCTGCGCGGCGCCCGTGTGGGAGCGGGTGGGGTAGAGCTTCGTGAGCACGGCGGTACGGCTGCGCTTCGTCGCCTCGATCGCGGCGCGCATGCCGGCGCCGCCCGCGCCGACGATGACTGTGTCGTACTTGTGGATCTTCATGATTCTCGTAGCCCCGGATCTAGCGGATGTTCGGGTCGAAGGTGAAGATCACCAGCGTGCCCAGCAGGATGGTGAACACCGTGGCCGTGTAGAGCAGGCCCTTGAGCCACAGCCGGGTGTTCGCGCGCTCCGCGTAGTCGTTGATGACCGTGCGCAGGCCGTTGGCGCCGTGCAGCATCGCCAGCCACAGCATCAGCAGGTCCCACGTCTGCCAGAACGGGGACGCCCAGCGGCCCGCCACGAAGGCGAAGCCGATCTTGGAGACGCCGCCGTCGAGGACGAGCTGGATCAGCAGGTGGCCGATGACGAGGACGACGAGAACGATGCCGGACAGACGCATGAACAGCCATGCGGCCATCTCGAAGTTGCCACGGGTGGACTTCGGCGTCTTCTTCGTCCGCTTGCGCGGGGCCTCGATCAGGGGCGCCGGGTTGTCGACGCCGTAGAGGGACGCGCCCTCGACGGGGCCGATGCCGGAGGCGGCGGTCTTCTCAGTGGTGGACATTGTTGGCGTCAGCTCCCGAAGACTTCACGAGCGGCGTGGCCGAGTACGGGGTACAGGGCCCCGACCATCAGCACGACCCAGATGCCGACCACGGTCCAGAGCATCTGCTTCTGGTAGCGCGGTCCCTTCGACCAGAAGTCGACGGCGATCACACGCAGACCGTTCAGCGCGTGGAAGAGGATGGCGGCGACGAGGCCGTACTCCAGCAGCGCGACGATCGGCGTCTTGTAGGTGGCTACGACCTTGTCGTAGTCCTCGGGGGAGACACGGACAAGAGCGGTGTCCAGCACATGTACGAACAGGAAGAAGAAGATGAGGACGCCGGTGACTCGATGAGCCACCCATGACCACATTCCTTCCCGGCCGCGGTACAGCGTTCCAGCCGGCACGGAAGAACCCTCCGGGAGCGGGGATTGGGGCCGCGCCGGCTTCTGTGTCGGACGGGCCCGGCCGGGTACGGTCCACCGGCCCTGGCCATCGTAGCGACGTGTTGTCGGAACGTTTACGGCGGGCCTACCGATGTGATCGAACCGGCAGTCATATGGGACACGTACGGGCTACTCCGTGGGTGGTGCGGGGCGGCTTCGGGGGTGGGGGTTCGGGTGGTTTGCCGGGTGCGGGTGTGTTGTGGCTTGGTGCGCCGTTCCCCGCGCCCCTAGAAGATTGCGCAGTTCCCCGCGCCCCCAAAAGGACTGCGCAGTTCCCCGCGCCCCCAAAGGGCCGGTCCCCGTGGCCCTGGAAGGTGCGGCTAAGAGACCGCGCAGTTGCCCGCTGCCCTGAAAGACCTGGTGAGGCGGCCCCTTGCCAGGCGGCGGAGTTCTTCTGCCGTCAGGGTTCGTTCGTCGTCCGGATCGTTTGTCAATCGTGATCGGATTCCGGCCAGGACCTGGTCGAGGGACTCCTCGGGGGCCGTGTCGTCCAGGCAGATGACGAAGACGTGGCCGAAACGGCTCTCGTAGGCGGCGTGGGCGGCGCTCAGGGCGGTGTGGGCCGCGGAGTACGCGCCCTCCGGGAGGAGCGTGAGGGATTCGCAGGCCAGGGCCTCGGTGAGATCGCCGGGGGTCAGGTCGTACGCCGCCTCGTCGGCCGCGGCCAGCAGGGCGTCCAGGTCGGGGTACGGGCGGTGGGCGGCGACACGGCGGGCCCACTGGTGGCTGCCGCAGCAGGCGAGGAGGGCGCGCTCGGCCTCGTCGGCGGGCATGCCGTTGAACCGGTCCAGGCCGGTGGGGCGGGGCTCCGAGGGCTCCGGCGGGTCGGTCGGATCGGTCGGATCGGACGGTTCCGGAATGGCGACGGCCTGGCCGGGGAGGCGGGAAGGACGGTGCGCGGGCAGCGTGGGTTCCTCGGCGGTTCGGTGGCGCTCGGATGTGCGCCACGCGTGGTTCGGCGGGGGGTCAAGTGAGAGATGTGTCATCACGCTATCGAGGTGTGACGCGACCTGTCCGACGGATGCCCGAATATCACCCGTAAGAGAGAGTTTAGGAACGGGCGGTGGACGGTGGCCCCGGGTGCCAGGGCCTAGGTTCACAGTGAAGGTACAGCGTACGAGAGTGATCGCAGGAGGGTGAGTGGTCTGTGGTGAACGGGCGAGGGCGCAGGGCTTCGCGGTCCCTGCCGGGCGGCAGGAGGACTCTGCTGGTCGGCGCGGGCGTGGCGGTCGCGGCGGGTGCCGCGCTGACCGTCGGGCTCTGGCCGAGCGGTGACTCCGGCGCGTCCTCGTCACAGCGGCCCTCCGGCGGGAGAACCGCCCTGGCGCCGCCCCCGTCCCCGTCGCCCACTCCGTCACCCAGTCGGACGTATCCGCTGTCGAAGACTCCGCGGACCATCCCGGCCGTACGGGAGCACACGCCGGCGCGTGGGCCCGGCTGGCGCCCCGCGAAGGGCTGGCGCCCCGCGAAGGGCGGGCGTGTCGTGGTCGGCGACGACGCGCTCGCGGACGAGGGGCGGCTGCTCGCCGGGGAGCTGGGCCTGGCCTACGCGGGCTCCGGCGGGGCACGGGCCGGGGATGTGGAACTGGCCCTCACCGACGAGGACGCGAACGCCGAGTCGTACACGCTGGCCGTGAAGGACGGGCGGGTGCGGATCAGCGGTACGGCCGAGGCGGGCGTCTTCTACGGCACGCGCACGCTCAAGCAGGAGGTGCGCGCGGGCGGCACGGCACCCGAGGGAGTCGTACGGGACTCGCCGGCCAAGCCGCAGCGCGGGTTCATGCTCGACATCGCGCGCAAGCACTTCACGGCCGGGTGGATCGAGGACCGGATCCGTGAGCTGGGCGACCTCAAGTACAACCAGCTCGGGCTGCACTTCTCCGACGACCAGGGCTTCCGGATCGCCTCCGACTCGCATCCCGAGGTGGTGTCGAAGCAGCATCTGACGAAGGCGGAGGTGCGGCGCATCCTCGCGCTCGCGGCGAGCCGGCACATCACCGTCGTGCCCGAGATCGACTCGCCCGGCCACCTGGGCGCGGTGCTCGCCGCACACCCGGACCTCAAGCTCCGCAACACCCAGGGCGTGGTCTCGCAGGGCTCGCTCGACATCTCAAAGCCCGCGTCCGCGAAGATCGTGGACGACCTGCTGAACGAGTACGCGGGCCTGTTCCCCGGGCGGTACTGGCATCTCGGCGCCGACGAGTACCGGGCGCTGACGGTGCCGAACCCGGCGGCCTCGTATCCGCAGCTGGCCGCCGCCGCGAAGGACAAGTACGGCTCGGGCGCCGGGATCGCGGACCTCGCGACCGGGTGGCTCAACGACCGCGCCGACGTGATGCGCGGGCACGACCGGACCGTACGGGCCTGGAACGACGGGTTCTTCCCCGGGGGCACCGTGCAGGCCGACGACGACATCCAGGTCGCGTACTGGACGGGCAAGGAGATCGGCGCGCGGCAGCCGGCCGAGTATCTGCGGGCCGGGCGCGATGTCGTCAACTACAACGACGAGTACCTGTACTACGTGCTCGGGCAGCCCAACGCCTTCGTCTACCCGACCGGGCAGCGCATCTACGAGCAGTGGACCCCGCTCGTCGTGCGCGGTTCGACGCCGGTGTCGCGGGAGTACGACGACCAGATCCTCGGCGGTTACTTCGCCGTCTGGTGCGACCTCTCCGGCTCGCAGACGCAGGACCAGGTGGCGGCAGGCATCCGGATGCCGCTGCGGGCGCTGACACAGAAGCTGTGGGATCCGCGGAAGCCGGGGATGCCGTGGGCGGAGTTCAAGGAGCTCGCGGGGAAGCTGGGCTGAGGGCGGCGAGCCGTTGTCGGCTCCTGCGGCCGGCTCTGCGGCCGGCTCCCTGTGGCACAGACCGTACAGACGGTACGAACCGTACGAGCGGTGTGGCCGAGACGGGCGGGACGGCCGTGTCGCGTGGACGTCAACACCCAGGTGGCGGTATGCAGGACGAAAAGGCCTGGCACGGATCACGCGCCGGTGTGGTGCAGTTGCGGCGGCTTGCCCGTTTCGGTGGCGAACTGCCGTACGCGTGTGGTGTATTCACGCTGGCCGAACCGATACACCGGGGGAGCGGGATGGGCTACTGGGGATATTTCGTCGTAGGCAGGAGCGAGCGGCCGCTCGCGGAACTGGAGGCGCTGTCGGGCGCGACGGGTCTGACGCTGCACCAGACGGCCGACGACGGCTGGCAGGTGTGGGAGTACCCGAACGCTCCCGACGACCCTGCCAAGGGTGACGTCGGGAACATGAACGACCTTGCCCAGGAGACGGGCGCGCCCGCCCTCTTCGGGTACGTGATGGACAGTGACTGCGTGGTCGTCGAGGCGGCCGCGCCCGAGAGCGGTGCCTGGACGACCTGCCTGGACAGGGACGCGATGGCCGGATACCTCGGCGGCAACGAGGACGGGCTGGCCGTCGACGACTTCTTCCTCGAACCGCACGACGCCGTCGGACGGGCCGTCGCCTGGGCCGCCGAATCGGGGCGTCCCGTGCCCGAGGAACCCCTCCTCGACGTGCTCACCGCCGACGCCGACCCGTCCGCCGAGATGCTTTTCTTCCGATTTCTGGACCGGCTCGGCGTCGTCCCCATGTAGATTTCGGCCAACTCGCAGTGTGACGTTCCGGCCACAGCGCACGCAGTAAGGGGAAGTGCGGGTTCCGTTGGCAGAGGCGGCCCCACCGAGGGAGGCGTGATGAGCCTGGTGGAACTGATCGCTCAGGCCGACGAGCGTGGTCTCGCGGCGAGTGGTCTGGCGTGTCTGGACCGGTGCGTGCCGCTGTTGGGCGGGGACGACGAGATTCTGCGGCCGCTGTGGGCGAGCCTCTCCGAGGGCGAGGGGTGGGGCGACGACTGGCGTGAGCGGGTCGAGCAGGTGCGCGCCAAGCTCGACTTGTCCGGTGGTGGTGGCGGGGTCGGTCCCGGTGTCCCGGGCGGTGGGGTGTTCGGCGAGGGGGAGGCCGTCGTGCTCGTGCACCGGATGCTCGGTGCCGTGCCGGTGGACCGGGCCGCCGGGGACCTTCGTGAGTGGGCGGATGCCTGTTCCGTCGCGGCGCTTCAGGTCCATCGGCTCCTCGATGCCGCGAGTGACGGGGCGTCCTCGGTCACCGCTCGGCGTGAGGGGCGTACGCAGGACATGTCGCCCCTTGTCGCGGCCGAACTGCGGCGGCAGATCGCCATTCTGGAGCTGTTGTCCGCCCACGGGGCGGCCGGGGTGCGCCGGGCGCTCGACCTGTCGACGGAGGGGCGGCGCGTCCTCCGCGCGGTCGTCTCGCGCCGGGCGCGCGGGCGGGTCTGAAGGGTTTTCGCCCCCGCCGCCCCTTCCCGTCCCGTCCCTGGGGGCTGCGCCCCCAGACCCCCGCATCGCGCTGGCGCGCTCGTCCTCAAACGCCGGACGGGCTGATTTTCAGCCCGTCCGGCGTTTGAGGAGCGGGGGCGAGGAAAAGCCGGGACGACTACGGGGTCAGGAACAGGCCCAGGCGGCCCGCTGTCGGCGTGGTCAGTTGGGTTACGCCGTAGTAGGCCGACTTGGCGACGGAGACGCCCGAGGCCGTGGTCGGGAGGTACAGGATCGTGCCGTTGCCCGTGTCCTCGCCCTCCGCTCCGATCAGCAGGTGCGCCCGGCCGTGGCCGGAGACGTCCGTCAGTGAGACGGACGAGCCCAGCTTGTCGTCCTTCTCCGTGGAGCCGGGGATACCGGCCGTGTCCTGGGAGTAGGACAGCGAACCCGTGCCCGTCAGACCCGACGAGGTGCCCTTGAAGAGCCAGACCGCGCCCGCGTTGGCGCGGTTGGAGGTACGGGTGATGTCCTCGTTCGGGGCGCCCGTGAGGACGTCCGCGTAACCGTCGGCGTTGAAGTCGCCCACAGAGACGGAGGAACCGAGCGCGTCCCCGGACTCGTTGGCGCCCGGGACACCCGCGGTGTCCTGGGTGATCTTCGTCATCCCGGTCGTGGTGAAGCCGGAGGACGAGCCCGGGACCATGGTGACCTGGCCGCCGGAGATCGCGCCGGACTCGGTGGCGTACGGCTGGCCGATGACGATGTCGTCGTAGCCGTTGCCGTTCACGTCGCCCGCGGCGATGGACCGGCCGCCCTTCACGGAGATCGTCGAAACCTTCGACAGGCCCAGCGACTTGGAGCCCTTGAACCAGGTGACCCGGCCGACGCCGGACGCGTCGCGGTAGTTGAGGGCGACGTCCGCGTAGCCGTCCCGGTTGAAGTCACCGGTGGTGGCGTCCGCGTACGCGAGGGCCTTGTCGGCGGTGGTGAGGTCGCCCGCGACCTCGTGGCCGTCGTTGAAGCGGGCCGCCCAGTTGCCGCCCGTGCCGGTGGCAGCCGTGAAGACGTCCGCCTTGCCGTCGGCGTTGAAGTCGCCGACCGCGACCGTCGCGCCGAACCGTGCGCCGGCCGGCTCGTAGTCGTCGCCCAGCGCCATGGTGTCGGCACCGGTGTCGAACTTCGGGCCGTACAGGATCGTCACCGCGCCGCGGTCCGCGTGGCCGGTCGTGTCGTCCTCGCCGGGCGCACCGATCGCGAGGTCCGCGTAGCCGTCGGCGTTGATGTCGCCCCAGGCCGTGGCCGTGCCCCACTGGTCGCCGGACTCGGCGGCACCCGGCACACCGGCGCTGCCCTGGTTGAGCTTCACCTTCGAGGCGGAGACGGGGCCGTTGACACCGCCCGGCACGAGTGTGAGCCAGCCGCTGCCCTGCTTGGGCGTGGCGGCGACGACGTCGCTGATGCCGTCACGGTTGAAGTCGGCCGTGGGGATCGCGGCGTTCTTGCCGGGGCCGGCGGCGTACCGGCGGATCTCGCCCAGCTTCGAGTACAGGTTCTTGCCGGGGCACGCGGTGGCGAAGCCGTCGCGGTGGCCGGAGATCGTGTTCAGCGTGGCCAGCTCGCCCGCCTTCCACACCCCCGTGTCGGCGGCGGCGGTCAGCGTGACCTGGCCGCTCGGGTTGCCCCCGTACTGGCCCAGCTTCCACGCGGCGACGCGCGCCACGGACTCCAGGGCGGCGCGGGACGGCTTGCCCGCGGCCTTCGCCGGAGTGGTGGACGTGGCGGCGGCGCCCTCGAAGTCACCGAGGACGGCGATGCCCGCCGAGTCGGCGTTGAAGCCGTACGTGTGCGCGCCGCGCACCGGCAGGTCGATGCCGCCGCCGCGGCCCTCGAAGATCCGGCCGCACTTGTCGACCAGGAAGTTGTAGCCGAGGTCGTTCCACCCCTCGCTCTGCACGTGGTACGCCATGATGCCGCGGACCAGCGCCGGGGACTCGGCGCAGCTGTAGTCGTTCGTGCCGACCGTGTGGTGCACGAAGACCGCGCTGACCTTGTCGATGTACTCCGGCGGGTCCTTGACCATCGACTCGTCGGCGCCCCACTGGGCGCGCGAGATGATCGTCGGCATCGTCACGGTGGACGGCGGCGGGGACGGGACCGGGTCGGGGGACTCCGACGGGCTCTCCGAGACGCTCTCGGTGGGCGACGCCGGGGCGCTGGTGGTGGGCTCCGTGCCGGTGGAGTCCGTCGGCGACGGGGAGTCCGAGACCGGGTCGGTCGGGGTCGGGGAGTCGGTCGGGTCCTCGGCGACGAAGGCGGCGTTCTCCAGGGAGGTACCGGCCGTCGTGCCGGCCGTCGTGTCGAGCGCCTTGTTCTTCGCCTCGGCCGAGGTCACACCCGGGTCGACCAGGCTGACCTCAAGTCCCTTGGGCAGCGGGGAACTCGTGGAACCGTCGGCCGCGACCACCCGTGCCTCGACACCGTCGCTCGGGCCGACCCACAGCGGGTCGGAGGCGCCGCGGGCATCCTTGGCGCCCGGCTCGGCCTTGTCGACCGGGTGCGGCTCCAGATCCAGGTTCTGCCAGCCGGTCCACTCGCCCGTCGCCAGGTCGCGGGTGCGTACCTGGGCGGTGCCGTCCAGCTCGGTCTTCGCGCCGGTCCAGGTGACGCCGAGCAGCGAGAACTGAGCGGTGCTCGTCCGCTCGACCTCGCGCCGGTCAGAGCCGTCGCTCCGCATCGTGAGCTCGTGCACCTTCACGGGCCGCTTGCCGCGCGCGGCGTCCACGGCCGGGTCCGAGCTCGGGTTCGCGACGGCGTACGTCACGGCGCCCGTGCCGCCCAGCACCACGGCCCCTATCGTCAGCCACGCTCTCCGCTTCAGACTCAGCGGCTTGTACGCATGGGTCGTCCGGCGACTCAAATGCCCCACCCCTAGGAAATCCTCACAAAAAACCCACCCGTCACTGGGGTGGCTTTCTAATTCAGCGGTAAGACGAGGTTAAACATCACCCAACAGGGGTGTGGGGTACGTCACTTCGCGTTCGCGCAGACGTCCGAGAGGGGCGGATGGTTGTACGGGTCTCGCCGACTTGTCACGTGACCCTTGTCACCGCGGTGACGTGTGATGTTCGTGGCACCCGCCCCGCTTGGTCTGCCAGGGGCAGATGCCTGAGCGGTGAGCCAGGGGGCGGAAGTGATGGGAAGGACAAGGCAGTCGGCCGACCTGCGGATGCGGCGGCACGCGGCGGAGTTCGTACGGGACGTCACGGCCCGCAGCCGGCTGCCGTTGGACTACTCGGTCGCGAGCCTGCGGGTGGTCGACTTCATCATCGACGGGCTGCGCAAGAGCGGCCGGGACCGCGCGGCCGTGGGGCACGTGCTGTTCGGGCTCGGGGCGTACGCCGGTGAGGTGCTCGTCCGACGGGCCGGTGCCGTGTGGGTCGAATTCGACGAGGGCCAGCGGGAGTTGTTCGGCCGGCCGGTGGGCGTACGGATGCCGGACGGGCGGGTGTGGAATCCGCTGGGCAAGGTCGTGAAGCGGTTCGAGGCGGGGGAGCGGGAGTCACTGCGGACGTTCTATCTGCAACTGCACGGGCGGGCGCGGCCCGGGTTGCCGGGGGTGCCCGCGCAGCCCGGGTCAGCGCGGCCCGGGTCCGCCGAGGCGGGTGGGAGCGGCGGGACCGGTGATCGTGCCGGTCGTGGGACTGGTCGTGGGACTGGTGGTCGTGGGGCCGGTCAGGGTGTCGGTCGTGGCGCCGCCCGGGCGGCTGACGGGCTGTGACACTTCCGTGCCGTCCGACGCTGATGACCTTGGAGGCGCGCGGGCATGGCGACCCGCGTCGCGCGGTCCGGATTCGGTAGGAACTCGGCATGAACGAGGACACTGTTGGGCCAGGGAGGGGAACCCCGCCGCGGACGGACGTCCGACGGTGAGCTGGGCGTGGCCGTCGCACGGGCGCAGGAGGGGGACGAGGCCGCCTTCGCCGTCGCGTACCGGATCGTGCAGCCCGGACTGCTCGGGTACCTGCGGGGGCTGGTCGGCGACGAGGCGGAGGACGTGGCGTCGGACGCGTGGCTGGAGATCGCCAGGGACCTGGGGCGGTTCCGCGGCGACGGGGCGGGGTTCCGCGGCTGGACCGCGACCATCGCCCGGCACCGGGCCCTCGACCATCTGCGGCGGCTGAAGGTGCGGCCGCGGGCGTCCGCGCTGGAACAGGACATACTCGACCTGCCCGGCCCGCACAGCACGCACGACCAGGCCCTGGAGTCCCTCTCCACGGCGTACGCGCTCGAACTCGTCGCGAGTCTCCCGCGCGACCAGGCCGAGGCCGTACTGCTGCGTGTCGTCGTCGGCCTCGACGGCCCCGCCGCCGCGCGCGTCCTCGGCAAACGCCCCGGCGCCGTACGCACCGCCGCGCACCGGGGCCTGAAACGCCTCGCGAGCCGGCTCGGTGCGGAGGGTGTGACGGATGACGGGCCCAGCACGCTTGGGGAGTCGAGATGAACGGCAAGCAGTCCATGGCCGGCGAGGGTGGATACGGACATGCCTGAACGACACGACCCCGACGGCCCCCCGAGCCCCGCTCCGGTGAACCCTGCGAACCCCGCGAAGGGTGCCCCGCATCCGGATCCTCTGACGGCGGGCCCGGCCGGCGAGGAGCCCGGGGGCCTCGCCGCGCGCCCGGCGGGCGGGGTGAATCCGCCCGACCTCGATGCCGTGCTCGCCGCCGCCGTGCGCGGGGGCGGCGAGGTCGACGCCGATGCCGAGGGGCGGGCCCTCGCCGCGTTTCGGGCGGCGCGGGACGAGGGGGCGCACCGGGCGGCGGCGCGCAACCGGCGGCGGGACGACTGGCGGCCGGAGCGGGAGCGGCGGGGCGGTTGGTCGGTGCGGGCGACCCTGGTGGCGTTGGCGGCGAGCGTGACGCTCGGCGGGGTCGCGGTCGCGGCCATCGGCTCGGGGGACGGCGGAACGCGGGACCAGCGTGGGGGCGGGCCCCTGCCCGCCGTGAGCAGCGCTCCGACCGGCCCCGCCGTCGCCGCGCCGAATCCGTCCCCGCCCGCGCAGGCCGGCCGTGGTGCCCACCGTCCGCCGCCCGCCCAGGACACCGAGGCCCACTGCCGCGCGTACGACTCCGTCAAGAAGCGCGGCAAAGCCCTCGACTCGACCGCCTGGCAGCGGCTGATACAAGCCGCGGGCGGCGAGGAGAACGTCGAGGCGTACTGCGCCGGGCAGTCGGCCGAGAAGAAGAACGGCGACAAGGGAAAGCCGAGCAAATCGCCCAGGACACCCAAGACGTCCAAGGAGTCCAAGGCTCCCGGCAGCGGCGCCACGAAGAATCCGAAGAGTACGAAGAGCCCGAAAAGCGAGACCGACTGACCGAGAGCGGCCGACAAAGGGTGAAAAGCGGGACGAAGTCCCAGCCTCACCGTGCCGATGGCAACGGCCGGAGCCGCCACCCCCCACAGGAGAGGCCCCGGCCGTCGCGCGGCACGGACCGCGCGGCGGCCCGTACTTGCTTCAGCGTCGGAGGTGCGTTTTGTGTCACACCCCAGGCCGGAACGCGATCGTTGCACGTTGTACGGACATGGACGGGGAACGGTTTCACGCCGTAACGTGCCTTTCGCGCCGGACTGCGGCAGACCTGAATCCACGGAGGGTCCACGACCGCGGCCACCAATCGAGGAACCACGACGGCGAGGACCCGGTCCGCGAGAGCGGCGCCGGCTTAGGCGCAAAAGGGGCGCGGTGCTGGGGGACGACGCGGAGCTGACCGCCGCGGTGCTTGCGGCACAGGACGGAGACGAGACCGCGTTCCGGACTGTGTACCGAGCCGTGCATCCACGGCTCCTGGGGTACGTACGGACGCTGGTCGGCGACCCGGACGCGGAGGACGTCACGTCCGAGGCCTGGCTGCAGATCGCCCGCGACCTCGAACGGTTCAGTGGCGACGCCGACCGCTTCCGCGGCTGGGCGGCCCGGATCGCCCGCAACCGCGCCCTCGACCACATACGCATGCGCGGCCGCCGCCCCGCGATAGGCGGCGACGAGACCGAGCTCACCGGCAGAGCGGCCGAGTCCGACACCGCAGGTGAGGCCATCGAGGCCCTCGCCACCGGCAGCACGCTCTCCCTCATAGCCCAGCTCCCGCAGGACCAGGCCGAGGCCGTCGTACTGCGCGTCGTCGTCGGCCTCGACGCGAAGACCGCCGCCGAGACCCTGGGCAAACGCCCGGGCGCCGTCCGCACGGCCGCGCACCGCGGTCTGAAGCGGCTCGCGGAGCTGATCGGCGCGGATCCGGAATCGGCCGGATCCCTGAGTTCCGTACCCCCACAAAGACCCCCACACGCAGAACCGCGTACCCGCGCGGTGACGTCCGCCGGTGTGACGCATACGCGTTCGCGGACGCAGAAGGACATGTGATGGCCGACGAGCAGTACAGGTGGCTGGACCGCGACACGGCGGAGCGGCTGCTGCGCGGCGAGCCGCTGGACGCCGTCGACGCCGACAGCCGTGACCAGGCCGACCGGCTCACCGAGGCGCTCGAAGCCCTCGACGCGCTGGGCACGCAGACCGCCGACCCCACGCCGGCCGACGCCGAACTCCCCGGCGAGGCAGCCGCGTTGGCCGCCTTCCGCAAAGCACGCACCGGCAAGAACGGCGAACAGGCCGGCCTCGGCCCGCGCACGCGTGCCCGCTCCACCTCCTCGGCCTCCGCCGCTTCCTCCGCGGCTTCCCAGATCTCCTCCGACGCGGGACTCGTCCACCTCGGCCGCCCCGTCGCTCATGGGCGCGTCCCCTCCCGCTGGGGCCGCCCGATGCGATACGGACTCGCCGCCGCGCTGGCCGCCGGGATGATCGGCGGAGCCGCCATGGTCGCGGCCTCCGGTGTCCTGCGGTTCGGCGGAGAGGAACCGGAACCCGGCGCGTCCGCGAGCGTGGCCGTCACCCCGGACCGCCCACACGTCTCGCCGTCCCCCGAGAAGAAGCCGGGCGGCGGCCCCGACGTGCCGCGGCCCGACGGCAGCGCGGGCGGCCCGACCGGTAAGGGCTCGGTCCCGGGCGGAGAGGCGCGCGGCGGTACGGACCCGGGTGCGCGGACCGATCCCGGCGACGACCGGCGCGAGGGGCGGCCCGGCCGGGGGTGGCGCTGGCTCACCTCGGCCTGCCGCGACTACCGCGACGGCAAGAACCTCGACTCCGAGCGCAGACACGGTCTGGAGGACGCGGCGAACGGCGCCGAGCAGGTGAAGAAGTACTGCAAGGGCCTCCTGAAGGACCGGGACGACCGCGGCTCCGGTGACGGCCGGCGCGGCAACGGGTCGGGCAGGGGCGAGTCCGGCCGGGGCGGCTCGGGCTGGAACAACGACCGCGAGGGCAGAGACGGAGACGGCAGGGACGGAGACGGCAGAGACGGCAGGGGCAGTGACGACGACGGCGACGGGGGCGGCGACGGCTCGCACATAGGCGCGGGCGCGTTCCGGGGCGGCAGCGGCACGGTCCTCCTTGCCACCGGCGCGGCCGAACCCACGGCCTTCACCCCCGCCAGACCCTCGGCCTTCGCTCCCGCCCGACTCCCGGCGACGCGGACTCCGACACCCGTACGGACGCTGCTCCAGGCACCGAGTCGGACATCGACTCGGACATCGACTCAGGCACCGACCGCACGGAGCGCACAGAGCACACAGGCCGCACCGAGCCAGACGCCCGTTCGGGCACCTGTTCGAGCTCTGGCCACCGACTCCGACGCCGGTGCTCCGGCCCGGTCCACGGGACCCAAGCCGCGGTCCGCCGGATCCAGGGCATCCGCCCCGCACACCCCGCGGGCGCTCCCCGCGCTCTCGTCACCCTCCTGACCGCCGCCCGACCTGCGGTTTCCCACCGCTGCCCGGCTGCCGTCGGCCCGGTGTGACGTTTTCGGCCGCCCTGACGCAGTAGTAAGCAGCCGACTGGTCATCGGCTGTCGCACGAGCCGGGGTTCCCCCCGTACCCACGGCTCAGTGCACAGTGGCGCGGGCGGGACACGTTCCCCCGGTCCCGCCCGCGCCCACACGCTCTGCCCGCCGCCGGTTCCTCACCAGTAGACGACGACCTTGTCGCCGTTCCTCACCTGGGAGAACAGCGCCGCGATCTTCCCTTCGTCCCGTACGTTCACGCAGCCGTGCGAGGCTCCGTAGTAGCCCGTCGCCGCGAAGTCCGAGGAGTAGTGGACGGCCTGGCCGCCGCTGAAGAACATCGCGTACGGCATGGGTGAGTCGTAGATCGTCGACACATGGTGGCGCGACTTGAAGTAGACGTTGAAGACACCTTCCCGGGTCGGCGTGTACTGCGAGCCGAAGCGCACGTCCATCGTCGAGACCGTGCGGCCGTCGATCATCCAGCGCAGGGTGCGGCTCGTCTTGCTGACGCACAGCACCCGGCCCGTCATACAGCGCGGATCCGGCGTCGCGGCCGGCTGACCGCCCGACGCGTACAGCTCCCATTTGCCGGGCTCGCGCGTCATCCTCACCAGCCGCTGCCAGGTCACGGCGTCCGTCTTCCCGGTCTTCGGCAGGCCCCGCTTGCCCTGGAAGCCCTTCACCGCGGTGACGGTCGAGCCGCCGTACGTCCCGGTCGGACCCTCGTGGAGCCAGAGAACCTGACGCAGCCGGGCCTGCAGTTCCCGTACGTCCCTGCCCCGATCGTCCTTCGACCACAGGGTCCTGGGGGCGGGCGCGGGCGGTTCGGCGGGCTTCGGCTTCGACGGCTTGGCATCGTCCGGGGAACCGCCGGGCGTCGGTGACGTACCGGCCGGTGACTTACTGGCCGGAGACGTACCGACGGGTGCCGTCCCGGCGGGTGTCTGTCCGCCGGAGGTCTCCGCGGACGGGCCGACGGTCTGGACGGTGCATCCGCTCACCGCGACGAGCGCCGCCATCGTCGTCGCCACCGCGCCTGTTCGCCACATGACCGGTATACGCATCCGAACCCCCCGTTGCTCACCGACCCCCGGTGGTGCGTCGTGTCCCCTGAGATGTTTCCCGCGCGTGCCCGGTTGCGAACTACGCGGCATTGTTGGGGGCGCAGGCCCGTCCCGGTCCAGTGGGAGGCAGACGTCATGGCGCGCGAGTCGGAGTCCGGACTGCCCATCGAGCCGGTCTACGGGCCGGACGCCCTGGAGGGCTGGGACCCGGCGGAGAAACTGGGCGAACCCGGTGCGTATCCCTTCACGCGGGGCGTCTACCCGTCCATGTACACGGGCCGGCCGTGGACCATGCGGCAGTACGCCGGGTTCGGTACGGCCGTCGAGTCGAACGCCCGCTACAAGCAGCTGATCGCGCACGGCACGACGGGCCTGTCGGTGGCCTTCGACCTGCCCACCCAGATGGGCCACGACTCCGACGCCCCGATCGCGCACGGCGAGGTCGGCAAGGTGGGGGTGGCGATCGACTCCGTCGAGGACATGCGGGTGCTGTTCGACGGGATCCCGCTGGACCAGGTGTCGACGTCGATGACGATCAACGCGCCCGCGGCGCTCCTGCTGCTGATGTACCAGCTGGTCGGCGAGGAGCAGGGCGTGCCGGCCGACAGACTCACCGGCACGATCCAGAACGACGTGCTGAAGGAGTACATCGCGCGCGGCACGTACATCTTCCCGCCCAAGCCGTCGCTGCGGCTGATCGCGGACATCTTCAAGTACTGCCGGGCCGAGATCCCGCGGTGGAACAGCATCTCGATCTCCGGCTATCACATGGCGGAAGCCGGGGCCTCACCCGCACAGGAGATCGCGTTCACACTGGCGGACGGCATCGAGTACGTCCGCACCGCGGTGGCCGCCGGCATGGACGTGGACGACTTCGCGCCCCGCCTGTCGTTCTTCTTCGTGGCCCGTACGACGCTCCTGGAGGAGGTCGCCAAGTTCCGGGCGGCACGCCGGATCTGGGCGCGGGTGATGCGCGAGGAGTTCGGGGCGAAGGACCCCAAGTCGCTGATGCTGCGCTTCCACACGCAGACGGCCGGCGTGCAGCTGACCGCGCAGCAGCCGGAGGTGAACCTCGTCCGGGTCGCCGTGCAGGGCCTGGCCGCGGTCCTCGGCGGCACCCAGTCCCTCCACACCAACTCCTTCGACGAGGCCATCGCGCTGCCGACCGACAAGTCGGCCCGCCTGGCCCTGCGCACCCAGCAGGTCCTGGCCTACGAGACGGACGTGACCGCGACCGTCGACCCGTTCGCGGGCTCGTACGTGATCGAGAGGATGACCGACGACGTCGAGGCGGCCGCCGTCGACCTGATGGGCCGGGTCGAGGACCTGGGCGGCGCGGTCGGCGCCATCGAGCACGGTTTCCAGAAGGGCGAGATCGAGCGCAGCGCCTACCGGATCGCCCAGGAGACCGACTCCGGGGAGCGGGTCGTGGTCGGCGTCAACCGGTACCGGCTCGACGCGGAGGAGCCGTACGAGCCGCTGCGCGTCGACCCGGCGATCGAGGCCCGGCAGGCCGAACGGCTCGCGAGGCTGCGGGCCGAGCGCGACCGTGCGGCGGTCCACGCTGCCCTGGCCGCCCTGAAGAAGGCGGCACAGGGCGAGGACAACGTCCTGTACCCGATGAAGGACGCGCTGCGGGCGCGGGCGACGGTGGGGGAGGTGTGCAACGCCCTGCGGGAGATCTGGGGGACCTACGTGCCGACGGATGCCTTCTGACCTGGGCGATTACTCCGTACGAGTGATCGAGGGCGGAAAATGCACGCCCCCGGTAACGCTCATGAAGAGTGACCCCCGAAAAGGAGGATGCCGTGGCTGTACTGCAACACGAGCTGACGTTGGGCGAAGCCGCCGACCTGCTCTCCCGTGCACTGCCTGGGCACCGCGTGGAGATTCTCCAGGGGAGGCTCACTGTGACACCGCCGCGGGACGGCTCGCATGCTCTGTCGTTGACGAAGCTGGGCCGGGCATTCGACCGGGCAGGGATCGTGGAGGCGGGGCACGAATACGTCCAGGGCATCGGACTCTGGCTGCCGGCGCTGCCCGACGACTACGCGATCCCCGACTTCTCCGTCGTCGACGAGGACTTCCGGGACGCCCTCGTCCAGAAGAACTGCTACGCCCCGAACGTCTTCCGTCTGGTCGTGGAGGTAACGTCCTCGAACTGGTCGGACGACCTCGGCCCCAAGGTCGAGAGCTATGCCGAGGCGGGCATCCCGGTCTATATCGTGGCCGACCGGAAACATGACGAGGTACTTCTCTACCAGAACCCGGTCGACGGAAAGTACGACGCACCCCAGCACTTCAAGCGGGGCCAAAGCGTCCCTGTACCGGAGTCCGTCGGCGTCACCCCCGACCTGTCTGTGGACACTCTCCTCGACGGCGACTGACCCCGCCTAGCCAGCGACACCCACGCTCTCCGCGTACTCCGCCAGCCCCTCCGCCGACGTGCCCGCCCAGCCCACGTAACCGTCGGGCCGGACGAGGAACACCCCGGCTCCGTACGCCTCGTACGCCGGAATCCGGACCGTGCGCACCGTGCGGGCCGCGAGTTCGGGCAGGTCGGTGTCCGTGCCCACCGTGAGCAGTGTCCAGTGCGGGCCCCGGAACGCGTCGAAGAGGCGTACGCCTCCGCGCGTGCCGTCCGGTGCGCGGTCGCCCGCGTGGAGGGCGTCCTCCGGCAGACCGCCCCGGGTCTCGACCGCCAGCGACGAGCCCCGGTAGCCCAGGCCGAGTTGCTGTGTGGCCGTGCCGCGGCGGACCTCGCCCCGGTGGACGCGGGTGGAGAGGCCGAGCATGTGCGCGGCGATCGGCAGCCGCTCCTCCTCGTACGAGTCGAGGAGCGACTCGGGAGCCTCGCCCCGCAGGACGGCCCCGAGCTTCCAGCCGAGGTTGTAGGCGTCCTGGACGCTGGTGTTCAGGCCCTGTCCGCCCGCCGGTGAGTGGACGTGCGCCGCGTCGCCCGCGAGGAAGACCCGCCCCTGACGGAACCGGTCCGCCATCGCGGCGCGCGGCCGGAAGTCCGATGCCCAGCGCACCTCGGTCACGTCGTCGGCCGCGAGGTGTGTCCGCGTGGCGACCAGCTTCCGGATGCCGTCGAGGGACAGGTCCGGTTCGGCGGCCGGATCCTCGAAGCTGCCTGCCAGCTGGAAGTCCTCCGTGTGCGGCAGCGGGCAGATCGCCAGGAAGCCCTCGCCGTCGGCGGGCGGGAACACATGCCAGTTGTCCCGGTCGAGTCCGCTGATGCGCAGGTCCGCGACCAGCGTCGGACCCGGGTCCACCGTCTCCCCGGTCATGCCGATCCCGAGCGCGCGGCGCACCGCCGAGCGGCCGCCGTCCGCGGCGACGGCGTAGCGGGCGTGGACGGGGGAGCCACCGGTGAAGGACGCGGTCACGCCGTCCTCGTCCTGGGTGAGACCCGTCAGCTCGCGGCCGAAGGCCACACTCCCGCCCAGCTCCTCCAGCCGCGCGAACAGGATCTCCTGCGTCCGCCACTGCGGCACCATCCACGGGCCGCCCGCGTACGGCTCGGCCTCCGTCGTCTCCGTCTCGTCGAACATCCGGTGCTCGCCCTGTCGCGCCCCGTCCTGCCAGATCATCCCGACGGGGTACGCGCCGCCGCCCGCCCGGATCGCGTCCAGTACGCCGAGGTCGTCGAAGACCTCCAGGGTCCGCGGCTGGATCCCCTTGCCGCGCGAGCCGGGGAAGAGCGCGTCGGCCCGCTCGACGACGAGGGCGCGCGTCCCGCGCCGGGCCAGGTCGGCCGCGAGGGCGAGCCCGGTGGGGCCCGCGCCGACGATCAGTACGTCCGTCTGTACGTCCGTGTGAGTGGTCATGACCAGCCTCCTTAACGCTGTTAAGTGCGCTGCTCTACGAGAGTGGCCTTAACGCCGTTAAGCTGTCAAGTGTGAATACGGAACGCCGAGCGCCCCTCGACCGCAAACGTGTCGCGGACACCGCCCTGAAGCTGCTGAACGAGGTGGGCCTGGACGGCCTCAGCCTGCGGGCCATCGCGAAGGAGCTGGACGTCAAGGCGCCCGCTCTGTACTGGCACTTCAAGGACAAGCAGGCGCTGCTCGACGAGATGGCGACCGAGATGTACCGCCGGATGATCGCCGGCACCGCCCTCGACCCGGACGACACCTGGCAGGAGCGGCTGCGCAAGTCCAACCGGGGGCTGCGGGACGCGCTGCTCGGCTACCGCGACGGCGCGAAGGTGTTCAGCGGCTCACGCTTCACCGGCATCGAGCACGCCGAGCAGATGGAGGACAACCTGCGGCTGTTCACGGCCGCCGGGTTCACCCTCACCGAGGCGGTCCGCGCGACCTCGACGACGTACCTCTACACCCTCGGTTTCGTCACCGAGGAACAGGGCGTCGAGCCACTGCCCGGCGAACGCCGAGAGGGCTACGACGTGGACGAACGCGCCCGCCTGATGGCCGACTATCCGTTGTCGGCTCAGGCGGGCGCGGAGATCTTCGAGAACTACGACCGGCACTTCGAGGAGGGGCTGGAGCTGGTGATCGCCGGGGTCGAGGCGCGGCGGGGGTGAGGCGAGGGAGGTGAAGGGCGGCCCGGCGCGGCGGCGCGGGCCGGGCCGCCCGGGTCGCGGTGCTTTTCCCGGACTCCCCGGACTCCGCTCGCCCCGCCGGGCCCACGACCGTCACACAGCGGCGTACGCCGCCTCGTCACCCTTGGGTGTCCGGGCGCTCACGGCCACGCCGGGGCTCACGGCCACGCCGGGGCTCACGGCCGCGGCCCTCACGCCGCGCGCAGATAGCCCGAGTTCGCCACCTGGCCGAGGAAGCTCAGCCGGGTGTCCGTGGCCATGTGCTTCTCGAAGGCCTCCTTGATCCCGGGCCACTTGGCGTGCCCGAAGTCGTCGAGGACCACGATGCCGCCGGGCGCGGCGATCTGCTCGGCCCATTCCAGATCCGCCTTGACTCCCGCGGCGGAGTGGTCGCCGTCGACGATGATCACTCCGTAGCTGCGGTCGGAGACCTTGGCACGCACCTCGGGGTCCTCGGAGAAGCCCTGCTGGACACGGGCCGCGGCCCCGGCCGAGCCCACCAGGTCCAGGTTGGTGCGCACCGCGGCCCCGCGCACGGGGACACCCGTCGGATCGGCTCCCTCGGTCGTGCCGGGCTGCAGCTGCAGCCCCGCCAGTGGGTCGACGATCGTCAGACGCGGGTCGCGTCCCGCGCGCTCCATCATCCGGATCAGAGCCGCGCCGAACATCCCGTACAGGGTGCCGATCTCCAGGATCTCGTCGTTCGGCGGATCCAGCAGGGGCACGGCGGAGAGCTTGCCGCAGATGTTCATGGTGCCGCCCGCGATGCGGCCGACCCCGAGCGACTCCAGGGCGATGAGCAGTCGGAACGACTGGGCGATGTTGCGCTCGGCGCCGTCCTTGTCCCCGGTCACCGACGCCAACTCGGCTATCGCGCGGTTGAGATGGACCTCCGCCGGGAGCCTGGACACGCCACGCCCGGTCCCGTCGAGCAGCAGTTCCAGGGGGCGCTGGCGGTTCCTCAGTGTCGCCAGTTCGTGCAGTGTGCTGTCGGAACCGCCACCGACGGAGCGTCGGATCTGCCGATCGATGCGCTGATCGATGAGGTCGGCGATCGGACGCAGGGCGCGCCGGGCGACCCTGGTGGTGAGCAACGTTCGCATGGCTCTGTGACCCCCACAGATATCGGAAGGTATGGATGACCTTGGGCATCACCCGGTGGCCGGACCGCATCCGATGTGCCGGGGGAGTCAACGCCCCACGCACCGCGGCTGCGCCCGCTTCCCCCCGTCGGGCAATGGGCAACAGCACACAGCACACCGGGTTCGATTCACAGCTCAACCACGCCTGACAGAGCCACAGTTCGCCCGACCGTCGCCACGAGTTAACCAATGAGCCGAATCGCTCTCCAGCCGTTGGTGGTCGTGCCGTACCAGCCGCCCCATGTGTTGGTCGCGCAGTCGTCGTGGTTGCGGTAAGCCAGTCGACGAGGTCGAGGTGGACACCGCGATTGCTGCTGTCCTCGGGGGATCGACCGGAGCGGTGGCTAGCGTTTCGGGTTGTTCAGCAGGGAGCGCATGCGTGGTGTCAGCGGGTCCTCGACGAACCGGTTGAGGAGCCACGCCAGGGTGAGCATCGTCAGCACCGTCAGTGGCAGTGTCGCGTACGCCGGGATGTCCAGCTTCTGGTGGTAGGCCTCGATGACCACCCAGCCCAGGTGCTCGTGCACCAGGTAGAACGGGTAGGTCAGGGCGCCCGCGACCGTCAGCCAGCGCCAGTTCGCCCAGTTCAGCCACCCCAGGGCGATCACGGCGACGGCGACGAAGCCGAACGTGACGACGAGGACGATTCCGAACGTGGTGCGGTAGGAGAAGAAGTCCGGGTTCGGCGCGTGCCACAGCCCGCGCACCGCCTGGTTCTGGCCGATCAGCCAGCTCACGATCACGATGCCCCAGG
The DNA here is from genome assembly GCF_044334695.1 of Streptomyces sp. NPDC020747. Classification (NCBI taxonomy): domain Bacteria; kingdom Bacillati; phylum Actinomycetota; class Actinomycetes; order Kitasatosporales; family Streptomycetaceae; genus Streptomyces; species Streptomyces sp. NPDC020747. The sequence goes on from NZ_JBIRTJ010000002.1 coordinate 270,752, forward strand.
CGTACGCGTCGTGCCGGTCGCGGTGGACCAGATAGAGGCCGATGCCGCCGATGAAGAACGGCGCGTACTCGGGCATCACGACCAGGTCCAGCAGCGGCTCGTTCGCGGCCTGGGTGAGCACGGCGGCCAGGGTCCAGCCCGCGCAGAACATGATCACGCGCTGCCGGGTCGCGCCCGGCATCACGACGCACAGCGCGAACAGCGCGTAGAAGCGGACCTCCGCCCAGAGCGTCCAGCAGACCCCGAGGACCCGGTCCGCGCCGAGCGGCTGCTGCATCATGGTCAGGTTCACCAGTGTGTCGCTCGGTGAGACCGTCCTGTACGCCACCACGGGCAGCGCGAACACCACCGTCACGATCACGATCGCCGCCCAGTAGGACGGCAGCAGCCGGGACGCCCTGGAGGCGAAGAACGAGCGCAGCGGCCGTCCCCAGCCGCTCATGCAGATCACGAAGCCGCTGATGACGAAGAAGACCTGCACGCCCAGACAGCCGTACGCGAACCACGAGTGCAGCGTCGGGAACTGGACCGCCGGCGAGCTTCCCCAGGCCTGGGTGACCTCGCCGCCACGACCGCCGTAGTGGTACGCCGCCACCATCAGCGCGGCGATCAGCCGCAGCCCGTCCAGGGCCCGCAGCCGGTTCTCCCGCGGCCTCTTCACCTGCGGAGGGCTGGGCCTGTCGGCCGCAGGGAGGACGGCACGGGCCACCGTGCCCACGGACGTCGTACGTGTGTCCTCGGGAATTTCGGTCACGGGTCCCCTCAACGGCCGTTCTGTGAAGTCGTGCGCAGCGCGGGCCGTGGATTCCGTGACCCGGGGCCTCCGAGGGCCTCAGCTAATTCACAGCACACTAGTCCGACTCGCAGGTGGGGCCCGGTTGAAGAACTGATCATTCTCTGACCGGACCCCATGAATTCACCGTCTGTTAGTTCTCATTTCCCGGAGAAACTCAGCGGCGCACGGCCTTCTTCAGGGAGCGGGCGCGGCGGGCCACCCGGCGCACGGTCGCGTTGCGCGGAAGGAACGCCAGCTGCGCCGGGACCGCGCCGGGCAGCGCCAGTGAGGTGAGGCGCTTGCGCTTGAAGTACCGCCAGGTGTACGTGTTCAGACGCTTCGTCAGATAGGCCTCGGCGGCCGGGCGCAGGTCCGGGTAGATCTTCGGCTGCATCGCGTAGCCGACGGCCCGCACGAGGTCGGTCAGGCCCTGCTCGTCCGTGCCCCGGCGCTGCCCGGTGACGGCCTCGCGGTCGGTCAGGTCAGGCAGCAGCGCGTCGACGACCGTCACCGGGACGCGGTTGCTGTTCTCGTACGGCGTCAGACGGTCGAGCAGGGTGGCGGTGCCGACCCGGGCGACCGGCAGGCCGTACAGCGCGTAGGCCGTGAGCAGGGCCGTGGAGAAGCAGCCGACGACCAGGGCGGGACGCATCCGCTGGTAGAGGACCTCGGCGAGGACCGGGGTGTCGAGGACCGTCAGGTCGGCGCCCAGCTTCTCGGCCTCCTTCTCCAGTCCGCGGGTCCAGCGGGCCGGCGCGGAGGGGTGCGGCTTGAACACCACACGGGTGTGGCCGAGTTCGACGGCACCCTTCAGCATCCGCACATGGAGGTTCTCCTCCTCCTCGGGCGTGAGGATGCCGAGCGCGGAGAGGTACTGGCCCAGCAGCAGGGCCGGTTCGTCGATCGACGGCAACGCGTCGCCGGTGTCGACCAGTTCGGCGAGCACCTTCACGAAGGCGTCCGTCGGCACGATCTCCGACTCCACGCCGAACTCGGTGAGCAGGAGGGGCCGCAGCCCCGGCACGAGGTCGAGGTGGAGCAGCCGGTCCACGCGGGTGCCGACCAGCGGGTCGATCTTGTTGCGCGTGGGGCCGTAACTCATCAGACCGTCGGCGTACACGGTGACGGGCGCGCCGGTGAAGATCTGCGTGACGCCGAGCGCCGGATTGACCTGGATCGACTCGACGACGAGTTCCACCGGATCGTCGCCCAGCCCCCACGCGAGCCGCAGGTGCCGCTCCCAGATCGGGACGTCGTCGAGCCGGGGGGCCCAACCGCCCGGGTGGAAGGGCGAGATGGTCTCGTTCCACGACACCACGTCGTCGAACCGCTCGCGCAGCCGCTCGAACCCGGGCATCTCGTCGACACCGGGCGTCGTCTCGGGCGTCGCCGTGTTGTTGCAGACGAGCAGGATGCGGCGGTCCGCCGGCGCGAAACAGTCGGAGTCGAGGGCGGCGGCGAGCGTGGCCGTGCCGTACAGCGTCGACGCCAGGAAGATCTGCGTGGTCACGCGGCGACCCCCGCGGCGGCCGGGCGGCGGCGCAGCCTGCGCAGCCGGGTGGCGCGCTGGATGTCCATGGAGTCGAGGGCCTCGTCGAGGACGTTCTGCGGCATACGGCGCAATGCCGCGGCGCTCATCGACTTCAGTTTCCGTGCCACCTGTGGCTCGAACCTTTCGATTGATCCCAGATGATGGGAAATAATCGCGCAATATGTGCGCACGGCCTTGGGAAGCAGTTTGTCCGCGTCCGGGTCCTGCGCGGTTTCCACGACGACCTGGTCGAACGCGCGAATGAAATCGAGCTGGCGCACATCGCCGATCTGGGTCAGAGAGGACGCGACACCGCGCCGGTAGAACACACCGAGCAGCCCCACCGTGGCGAACGACTCGGCCTCCCGGTGGAGCTTCCAGATCCACGGCCGGTCCTCGGCCGTACGCAGCCCGTCGGTGAAGTGCAGCAGCCCCCGGTCGACCAGCCGGCGGTGGTAGACGCCCGCCCACGCGTACGCGTAGTCGACGGAGGTGGACCGGTCGGCGGGCAGGATCGCCTCGCGCGGGTTCAGCACGACACCGCGCCTGCCGTGCGGCACCCGGTGGATGGCGCGGGCCCGCGCGGTGCACTGGACATGGTCGCTGCGCACGAAGTCGCACCCCAAGTCCTCGATGGCGGCCACGAGTTGCTCGTAGTAGCCGGGGGCCAGCCAGTCGTCCCCGTCGAGGAACGTCAGATATTCGCCGCTTGCCGCGTCGATTCCTGTGTTGCGCGCGGTGGCCAGCCCTCCGTTCTGCTCGTGTCTGACATGCACCGCGCCCGGGAGCTCGCGTTCCGCGCGCGCGAGAATGTCCGGGGTCTCGTCGCGCGAACAGTCGTCGACGAGAATGAATTCGAAGTCGTCACGTGCGTTCGCACGCAGACTCCTCAGGGTGTCGGGTGCGTATTGCTGCACGTTGTAGAACGGCACGATGACGGAGAGCTTGACCACCCGAGTGACGTTAGGCGGCGGCCCGGCATTCGTCTTGACCGCCGGTGAGATGCAAGGTGAACGACGCGTGGCGGAATGGTGAATCGGGTCTTTTCCGCTGCCGATCCGAGGTCGATTCGCCATTCGGCTCTGTGCTGTTAACCCTTTGTTGCATTCTGGTTGGGCCGCGCATCGGAATCGCTTCCTAGCGTCTTGGACGTGCCAGCAAGTACCTCGAAGTCCCTGCGAGTCGCCGTCCTCGCCGATTCCGACACCCGGTGGAAATGGGGCTCGCTCACCGCGAACCGCATCGCACCGGCCGATTCGGACATCAGGCTCGACGGCTACCTCCTGCGCGGCCGTGCGACCCCCACCGCACGGCAGCTCGAAGAGGTCGGCGTGCGCGCCGACTCCCTCCGGGAGGTCACCGCCGCGGAGTTCCTGCGGGAGATGGCCCGCGCTTCCGAGGGGTCCGCCTCCGAGGGGTCCGAAGGGACCGAGGGCGAGCCCGCGTACGACCTCGTCGTGCTCTCGCTCGTCGGCGGCGCCGTCCAGGCGATGCTGCACGGACTCTCGTACCAGTGGCGGGAGCGCTTCGGACCGGGGCGAGTGAAGCGGCCCGTCGTCGTCACCGGCTATGTCGGGGTCGTCTACGAGAAGCTCGCCGACGGTCTGCTGCTGCGGCACGGCGCGGACCTCGTCCTCGCCAACTCCCGCCAGGACGCGGACCGTTTCACCGCCGTGTACGAGGGAGTGGGCGCCGACGCCTCCTCCGTGACCGAGGTCGCGCTGCCCTTCCTCGGCGGCGCCGCCTACGAGAAGCACGACCCGTACACGGTCGTCTTCGCCGCGCAGCCCTCCGTCCCGGAGAGCCGCAAGGACCGTACGTACCTGCTGAACCGGCTGGTGAAGCACGCCCGGCTGCACCCGGACCGCGAGGTACTGCTGAAGCTGCGCTCCAAGCCGGGCGAGCACACCACGCACATCGAGGAGCAGCCCTACCAGCGCCTCGCGGAGCGGATCCCGGGCGGCCTGCCCGCCAACTTCCGCCTCGTGTACGGGCACATGGGCGAGGTCCTCGACCGTACGGACCTGCTGGTCACGGTCAGCTCCACGGCGGCCCTGGAGTCCCTGCACCGCCGGATCCCCACCGTCGTCCTCACCGACCTCGGTGTGCGCGAGTCGCTCGGCAACCACCACTTCGTGGGCTCGGGGTGCCTCGCCTCCTGGGACCAACTGGACGCCGGGCACGAGCCGTTGCCCGACGAACAGTGGGTCGCCCGCCAGGGCGTCGCCGCCGAAGGCTCGTACGAGACGGCCTTCGACGCGGCCCGTGAGCGCATCGCCAAGCTGCTCGGCCGGGGCGGACTCGCCGCCCTCGCCCCCTACTACACGCCCGTCACCGCGCCCGGCTATCTGCCCGGCATCCTCGCCCGCCACCACCTCGGCCCGGACGGCAGCCCGCTGCCCGGCGCCCCCGCCGCCGACAGGGAACCGGGCCCGGTCCGGCAGATCGTGCGCCGGGCCGCCCGGGGCGCCTACCGGCACGGCGTGCAGCGCGTGGCGCCCGTCATCCGGCGCATGGGCGAGCTGTGACCGCCCTCCCGACGGATCCGCGAGCCGCGGGCGTCCAGAACCCTCCTCAAGGAGTACAGCCAATGACCAACTCGCAAGCGGGCCAGGCCACAGCGGGCCGGGCGAAGCCGGTGCGCCGGGTGCTCGCGGTGATCCCCGCGCGGGGCGGCTCCAAGGGCGTCCCCGCCAAGAACCTCCTCCCCGTCGGGGGCGTACCCCTGGTGGCCCGTGCGGTGCGCGAGTGTGTCGCGGCCCGGCTCGTGACGGACGTCGTGGTCTCCACCGACGACCAGGCGATCGCCGCAGCGGCCCGCGAGGCAGGCGCGGAGGTCGTGCTGCGCCCCGCCGCCATCGCCGGTGACACCGCCACCTCCGAGGCCGCCGTCCTGCACGCCATGGACGCCCACGAGGCGCTGCACGGCTCCGCAGTCGACGCCGTACTCCTCGTGCAGTGCACCAGCCCCTTCATCATCCGCGAGGACATCGACGGGGTGGCCGGCGCGGTCGTCGAGAACGGCGCGGACACCGCGCTGACCGTGGCGCCCTTCCACGGCTTCATCTGGCGGGACGCGGACGACGACCCGACCGCCGTCGACACCGAGCGCACCCGGGCCGTCGGCGGCGGCACGACCGTCGCCAACACCACGGCCACGGACGGCGGTTACGGCGTCAACCACGACAAGTCCTTCCGCCCGCGCCGCCAGGACCGCCCCCAGGACCTCCTGGAGACCGGCGCCGCCTACGCCATGGACGCGGCGGGGCTGCGCGAGCACAAGCACCGCTTCTTCGGCCGTACGGAACTCGTCCGCACCGACCCCGCCCGGGTCCTGGAGATCGACGACCCGCACGACCTCGCCCGCGCCCGGGCCCTCGCGCCGCTCTTCGACGCGAACAGGCCCGGCACCCTCCCGACCGCCGAAGACATCGACGCGGTCGTCCTCGACTTCGACGGCACCCAGACCGACGACAGGGTGCTGATCGACTCCGACGGACGGGAGTTCGTCTCCGTGCACCGCGGAGACGGACTCGGCATCGCGGCCCTCCGCAAGAGCGGCCTCACGATGCTGATCCTGTCCTCGGAGAAGAACCCGGTCGTCGCCGCACGAGCCCGGAAGCTGCAGATCCCGGCGCTCCACGGCATCGACCGGAAAGACCTCGCACTGAAGCAGTGGTGCGAGGAACAGGGCATCGCGCCCGAGCGCGTGCTCTACGTCGGCAACGACGTCAACGACCTCCCGTGCCTCGCCCTCGTGGGCTGGCCCGTGGCGGTCGCGAGCGCCCACGACGTCGTACGCGGCGCCGCGCGCGCGGTCACCACCGTTCCCGGCGGCGACGGCGCGATCCGAGAGATCGCCAGCTGGATCCTCGGCCCCTCTCTCGACTCCCTCCACAGTTAAGGAACTTCTCCACCATGAGCACCAACTCCCGTCTGCGCCAGTTCGGTTCGAAGACCGCCGGCCCGGGTCACCCCGTCTACGTCGTCGGCGAGATCGGCATCAACCACAATGGCGACATCGAGAACGCCTTCAAACTGATCGACGCCGCCGCCGAGGCCGGCTGCGACGCCGTGAAGTTCCAGAAGCGCACCCCCGAGATCTGCACCCCGCGCGACCAGTGGGACATCGAGCGCGACACCCCCTGGGGCCGCATGACCTACATCGACTACCGCCACCGCGTGGAGTTCGGCGAGGACGAGTACCGCCAGATCGACGAGTACTCCAAGTCGAGGAACATCGCCTGGTTCGCCTCCCCGTGGGACACCGAGGCCGTCGCCTTCCTGGAGAAGTTCGACGTCCCGGCCCACAAGGTGGCCTCCGCGTCCCTCACGGACGACGAGCTGCTGCGCGCCCTGCGCGGCACCAACCGCACGGTCATCCTCTCCACCGGCATGTCGACGCCGAAGCAGATCCGCCACGCGGTCGAGGTCCTCGGCAGCGACAACATCCTGATGTGCCACGCCACTTCGACCTACCCGGCGCAGGCCGAGGAGCTCAACCTCCGCGTCATCAACACCCTCCAGGCCGAGTTCCCGAACGTCCCGATCGGCTACTCCGGCCACGAGACGGGCCTGCAGACCACCCTCGCCGCGGTCGCGCTCGGCGCCACCTTCGTCGAGCGTCACATCACCCTCGACCGCGCCATGTGGGGCTCCGACCAGGCCGCCTCCGTCGAGCCGCAGGGCCTGACCCGCCTCGTCCGCGACATCCGCACCATCGAGGCCTCCCTCGGCGACGGCGTCAAGAAGGTCTACGAGTCCGAGCTCGGCCCGATGAAGAAGCTGCGCCGCGTCCCGGGCGTCGTCGCCGAGTCCGAGATCGCGGCGGCGGCGGGCGAGCCGGTCGCGGTCTGAGTCACCTCCGAATCCCGATCAGGATCAAGGGAAAGCGACGGTCGTACGTCGATGAGTCCCCGCGCCGGGTCCACCGGCCCCCAGTCACCCGCCACCCTGGCCTTCGTGGAGAGCCCGGTGCAGCTCCTGAACGTCCTGGAGTGGGCGCACGCGCATGCCCTGAGGGCGGCCGCCCTCAGGATCACGGGCGAGCCCTTGGGACCCCCGGGTCCGGAACTGGGAGCCGGCAGGCCCGGCGGGACCGGCAGGTTCGGCCGGTCGGGCCGGCCCGGTGGCGCCGGCGGGACCGGCGGCACCCGTGGGGTCAGCAGGCCCGACGGGGCCGGGGCGGGGCTCATCCTCGTCGTCCTCTCGCCCACCGACCCGATGACCCGCGGCCAGCTCCGGCGCATGGCCGAGCTGGCCCGCGACGAGGGGTACGAGGTGCGCTGGGAGGAGGCGCGGGGCGGTGCGACGGCCCCCTTCCACACGGTCGGCGGGCTCGCCCCGCTCCTGCGGCGTGCCGAGCGGGTCGTGATGGGCGACCCCTTCTCCCGTTACGTACAACTGCTGCTCAGCATCACCCGGGCCCGTGATCTCGTCGTCGTCGACGACGGGACCGCGACGATGGAGTTCGTCTCCCAGCTCGCCAAGGGTGAACGGCTGGTGCGCTGGCACCGGCGCGGCGGGCGCCCCGGGCCCCGGGACCTGCTCTTCGCACCGGTCTCGGCCCGGGCCCGCCGACGGCTCACGCCGGGGAACGGACGGCGGGTGGAGGTCTTCTCCTCCATGCCGATCACCGAGACGCCCGAGGGCGTCACCATCACGGCCAACGACTTCTCCTGGACCCGGTCCCGGTTCGGCCCGCCCCGGATCACGAAGGGCGCCGACCTGGTCGGAACGTCCCTGGTGGAGACGGGAGTCGTGGACCCCGACCGCTACCTGGAAGCGGTGCAGGGACTCGCCACGACCTATGGCGCCACCCGGTACTTCGCCCACCGCCGGGAGAGCCCGGACAAGCTGCACCGGCTCGCGGTCGAGACCGGCCTGGAGATCGTCCGCCCGGACCTCCCGCTCGAACTGATCGCCCGCCGCGGCCCCATCGGCCGTACGATCCTCAGCTTCCCGTCGACCGTGGTGCACACGCTGCCCCTCGCCCTGGTCGGCACGGAGGTCAAGGTCGCCGTGTGCGACATCGACCCGGCCTGGCTCACGGAGAACGCCTCCCCCCGGGCCCAGGGCTTCCTCTCGGGCGTCACGGGCACGGCCCGGGACGTCCACCGCCTGTCGGCCGTCTCGACGGCGACCTGATCCGGTGGGCCGGAGGGAATTCGGTGGGCCGGAGGGAATCCGGTAGGCAGGGCCGGGCCGCCCTGCCCCTCCTGTCCGCCAGGTGAACAGAACCGGCCACGGCCACGTATGCGTGGTATGCGTAGAGAGCCCCTCCCCGGAGACCCGGGAATGGGCGTCGCAGCCCGGAGGTTCTCCCATCAGGAGACCTGGATCACGATCCTTTCGGCCACCCGAGATCCATACGGCTGAAAAGCCGGGCGAGTGTACCCATCCCAGTCAATATCTATGCGCCACGCGGCCAGGTTTTCTTCCCCAATCGGGTTGAACTTTTGTTGATCGTGGGTCAGTTGGCCGTCGCGTCGCCCTACCCTTCAGAGGGTGAACCAACTGATGTCCCGAGATTCCGAGGCCGACCAGCCCGGGGAAGCCACGCTTCCCGGCACGCTCCCGGGTGCGCTCGCAGGCGCCCTGCCGGGCGACCTCCCCGGCACGCTGCCCGAGGCGCTCCGCGCAGAACTCGTCGCCTTCCGCCGCGACCTGCACATGCACCCGGAGCTCGGCAACCAGGAGTTCCGCACCACCGCCGCCATCAAGGCGCGGCTGGAGCTGGCAGGCCTGCGCCCCCGCGTGCTCGCCATCGGAACCGGTCTCATCTGTGACATCGGCGACCCGGACCCCGCGCGTCCGATGCTCGCCCTGCGGGCCGACATCGACGCCCTGCCCATCCCGGACACGAAGACCGAGTGCGCGTACCGCTCGACCGTGCCCGACCGGGCCCACGCCTGCGGCCACGACATCCACACCACCGTGGTGCTGGGGGCCGGACTCGTCCTCGCCCAGCTGCACGAGCAGGGCCTGCTAGACAGGGCCGTGCGCCTGATCTTCCAGCCCGCCGAGGAAGTGCTGCCCGGCGGCGCTCCGGACGTCATCGAGTGCGGGGCGCTGGAGGGCGTCGGCCGGATCGTCGGGGTGCACTGCGACCCGAAGGTCGACGCGGGCCGGATCGGGCTGCGGCACGGGCCCATCACCTCCGCCTGCGACCGCCTTGAGGTGTCGCTGGACGGGGCCGGCGGGCACACCGCACGGCCGCACCTCACCACCGACCTCGTGACCGCCGCCGCCCGCGTCGTCACGGACGTGCCCGCGCTGGTCGCCCGCCGGGTCGACGCGCGGTCCGGCCTCGCCGTGACCTGGGGCCGGATCGAGTCGGGCCACGCCTGCAACGTCATCCCGCAGCACGCCGAGCTCTCCGGGACCGTACGGTGTCTGGATCTCGCCTCCTGGCGGGCCGCGCCCGATCTGGTGCACGCGGCCATCGACGAGATCGCGAACCTGTACCGGGCCAAGTCGGAGATCAACTACATCCGCGGGGTGCCGCCGGTCGTCAACGACCCGGACACCACCGACCTGCTGCGGGACGCCATGGCCGCGCGGCGCGGCCTCCACTCCGTGGAGGACACCGAGCAGAGCCTCGGCGGCGAGGACTTCTCCTGGTACCTGGAGCACGTCCCCGGGGCCATGGCCAGGCTCGGAGTGCGCACCCCGGGCGAGCGGACCGTACGGGATCTGCACCAGGGCGACTTCGACGCGGACGAGTCGGCGATCACCGCGGGCGTGGAGCTCTTCACCGCGGCCGCCCTCCTCGACGCCGGGGCCTGACCGGCCGGCGCGACCGGACTCGGCGGCGGGCGCGGCCGGTCCTTCCGGTCGCGCCGTGTACCCCCGCGCAGTAGCGTGGTGCCCTGTCAAGAACCACTCGTGTCGTCACGCGGACTCCACCGTGCCGGTTGCGGAGCGTGACTGCCGTGGTGGGTGCTGTGTCCCCATGTGCACCTTTCGATCCCGGGGTTCACAAGGACGTAACCGGCCATCGGCACGAATGGATAACGGCCAAGCGCTATCCCGTTCCCTCAAGGGTCTACGCGCGTTAATGTGCGCCGAACTCAGCACCCACTGCGGGGCTTGGAGAATGGGGAACTTCAGATGCGTCGGATATCCAGCCTGACCCGCGTCGCGGTGGGGGTCGCGTCGCTGGCACTGGCGGCGACCGCCTGTGGCGGCACCAGCAGCGACAGCAGCAGTAGTGACAGCAGCGAGAGCAAGGGTGGCAAGGGTCTTGCCATCGCGTACGACGTCGGCGGCAAGGGCGACCAGTCCTTCAACGACGCCGCGTACGCCGGTCTGGAGAAGGCGAAGAAGGAGTTCGGCTACCAGACCGCCGACATCGAGCCCACCGACGGTGAGACCGACGCCGACAAGGAGCAGCGCCTGGTCTCGCTGGCCAAGCAGGGCTACAACCCGGTCGTCGGCGTCGGCTTCGCCTACGGTCCCGCGCTGGAGGCCGCCGCCAAGAAGTACCCGAAGACCAGCTTCGGCATCGTGGACTCCGTCGTCGAGGGCGACAACGTCGCGTCGCTCGTCTTCGCCGAGCAGGAGGCCTCGTACCTCGCCGGTGTCGCGGCGGCCAAGGCCACCAAGACCAACACGGTCGGCTTCGTCGGCGGTGTGGACATTCCGCTGATCCACAAGTTCGAGGCCGGCTACACGCAGGGCGTCAAGGCCACCAAGCCCAGCGTGAAGGTCGTCTCGCAGTATCTGACGCAGACCGCCGAGGAGGGCGGCTTCGCCAGCCCCGACAAGGGCAAAGCCGCCGCCGAGGGCCAGCTTGAGAAGAACGCGGACGTTGTCTACCAGGCCGCCGGCCTGTCGGGTCAGGGTGTCATCGAGGCCGCGGCCAAGAAGAAGGTCTGGGCGATCGGCGTCGACTCCGACCAGTACAAGCAGGAGGCGCTGGCCGCGTACAAGGACTACATCCTGACGTCGGCGCTCAAGGACGTCGGCGGCGCGGTGTACTCCCTGGCCAAGTCGGTCGAGGACGGCAAGCCGCTCACCGGTGTGCAGACCTTCGACCTGAAGGTGAACGGCGTCGGCCTCGCCGACAGCAACCCGAAGATGGGTGAGATCGCCGGTCTCACCGACGCGGTGGCCAAGGCCAAGGCGGGCATCATCGACGGCAGCATCAAGGTGAAGACCGAGTAGTCGGGAGGCGGGCCTCCGGGCCCGTCACCGCCCCGGCGGGCGAAGCAGTCGAAGTCACACAGAGCGGGCGGGCATCCTCGATGCCCGCCCGCTCAGGTGTTCCCCGCGCAGGTCATCCGCCGTGCACGGACCTTTGCGGTCGGCAAGCCCGCACCCGGTCGGCGGGAGGCCTCGGGCACAGCCGCATAACAAGGTGGACAGAGGGGGTTCTCTCGCGGGTCTACGCGCGTTAATCTGCGGCGAAGCCAGCGCCGAAGGTGTTCCGCCCGGCGCTTGTACGACAGGAGCACAACACATGCGCCGGGTTCCCCGCATCGCGCTCGCAGGCGCAGCGGCCGCCTCTTTCGCCCTCGTCCTCTCCGCCTGTGGCGGTACCTCGACCTCCTCCGGTTCGGCGGACTCGAAGGGCGACAAGGGCCTCGCCATCGCATACGACGTCGGCGGCAGGGGCGACCAGTCCTTCAACGACGCCGCGTACGCGGGCCTGAAGAAGGCGAAGGGCGAGTTCGGCTACGAGACCGCCGACATCGAGCCCACCGACGGTGAGACCGACGCCGACAAGGAGCAGCGGCTCGTCTCGCTGGCCAAGCAGGGCCACAACCCGGTCATCGGCATCGGCTACGCCTACGCGCCGGCCGTCAAGGCGGCCGCGGAGAAGTATCCCGACACCACCTTCGGCATCGTCGACGACTCCACCATCGAGGCGGAGAACGTCGCGGACCTGGTCTTCTCCGAGCAGGAGGCCTCCTACCTCGCCGGTGTCGCGGCGGCCAAGGCCACCAAGAGCAACACGGTCGGCTTCGTGGGCGGTGTGGACATCCCGCTGATCCACAAGTTCGGGGCGGGCTTCGCGCAGGGCGTCAAGGACACCAAGCCCGGCGTGAAGGTCCTCTCGCAGTACCTGACGCAGACCGCCGAGGAAGGCGGCTTCTCCAGCCCCGACAAGGGCAAGACGGCCGCCGAGGGCCAGATAGAGAAGAAGGCCGACGTCGTCTACGCGGCGGCCGGCCTGTCGGGTCAGGGTGTCATCGAGGCCGCCTCCGCCGACAAGGTGTGGGCGATCGGTGTCGACTCCGACCAGTACAAGCAGGAAGCTCTGGGCAAGTACAAGGACGCCATCCTCACCTCCGCCACGAAGGACGTCGCGAAGGCGGTGTACAACCTCGCGAAGTCGGTCGAGGACGGCAAGCCCGAGACCGGTATCGTCAGGGGCGACTTGAAGTCCGGTGAGGTCGGCCTCGCGGACTCCAACCCGAAGTTCAAGAGCGACACCGCGATCCAGGAAGCCGTGTCGGCGGCCAAGGAGAAGATCATCGGCGGCGAGATCAAGGTCAAGTCCAGCTGACAGCAGTACCTCAGGAGCAACTCGGCAACCCGGGGAAGTTCACGTGTCGATCTTCCCCGGAGCCGCTCGTAACCGCGGGGTTACGTCCGCTCAACGGGGTACGGGGAGCCTGGCTCCCCGTACCCCGTTCTCGCGGCGTGTCGGCCCCTCATGTCGCCGTAGGGGCGCTACGCGCGTAGACGACCCCCTTTCCCTTCAGGAGAGTGCGCCATCAACGCGTCCAGCAGTCCTCCGGCCGGCGCGGTCAACGGATCGGTGACCGCAGTCGAACTCGCCGGGATCACCAAGCGGTTCCCCGGCGTCGTGGCCAACCACGACATCCACCTCAGCGTCCGCAAGGGCACGGTCCACGCCCTCGTCGGCGAGAACGGCGCCGGCAAGTCGACGCTGATGAAGATCCTCTACGGCATGCAGAAGCCGGACGAGGGGACCATCGCAGTCGACGGGGACCAGGTCACCTTCTCGTCGCCCGCCGACGCCATCGCCCGCGGCATCGGCATGGTCCACCAGCACTTCATGCTCGCCGACAACCTCACCGTCCTGGAGAACGTCGTCCTGGGCAGCGAGAAGTCGTACGGCATCGGCGCCAAGGCCCGGCGCCGGATCGTGGAGCTCTCCGAGCGCTACGGCCTCGGCGTGCGCCCCGACGCCCTCGTCGAGGAACTCGGTGTCGCCGACCGCCAGCGCGTGGAGATCCTCAAGGTCCTCTACCGCGGTGCCCGGATCCTCATCCTCGACGAGCCCACCGCGGTCCTCGTGCCGCAGGAGGTCGACGCGCTCTTCGCCAACCTGCGCGAGCTCAAGTCCGAGGGCCTGTCGGTCATCTTCATCTCGCACAAGCTGGGCGAGGTCCTGGCGGTCGCCGACGACATCACGGTGATCCGCCGGGGCACGACGGTCGGCACGGCCGTCCCGTCCGAGACCACCTCGCGCCAGCTCGCCGAGCTGATGGTCGGCAGCGAACTGCCCACCCCGGAGACCGCCGAGTCCACGGTCACCGACCGGCCGGTGCTCACCGTCGAGGATCTGCGCCTGGTCGCCCCGGGTGGCAAGGCCCTGCTCGACGACATCGGCTTCACCATCCACGAGGGCGAGATCCTGGGCCTCGCCGGTGTCGAGGGCAACGGCCAGACCGAGCTGATCGAGGCCCTCATCGGCCTCAAGGCGGCCGACTCCGGCACCATCACGCTGGCCGCCGAGGAGATCACCTCCTGGGCCACCCGCAGGCGCCGCGAGCAGGGCATCGGCTACATCCCCGAGGACCGCCACCGCCACGGCCTGCTCCTGGAGGCCCCCCTCTGGGAGAACCGCATCCTCGGCCACGTCACCGAGAAGCCCAACACTCGCGGTAGTCGGGGTGTCTGGCTCGACATCAAGGGCGCCCAGGACGACACGCGCCGCATCGTCGAGGCGTACGACGTCCGCACGCCCGGCATCGACGTCACCGCCGCCTCGCTGTCCGGCGGCAACCAGCAGAAGCTGATCGTCGGCCGGGAGATGACCCACAAGCCGCGCTTCCTGATCGCCGCCCACCCCACCCGCGGTGTGGACGTCGGCGCGCAGGCCGCGATCTGGGACCACATCCGCGAGGCCCGCCGTGAGGGCCTGGCCGTCCTGCTGATCTCCGCCGACCTGGACGAGCTGATCGGCCTCTCCGACACGCTCCGGGTGATCTACAACGGCAAGCTGGTCGCGGACGCCGATCCGGCGACCATCACCCCGGAGGAGCTCGGCTCGGCCATGACCGGCGCCGCCTCCGGACACCTGGAGAACGAAGAGCTCGTGGAACAGCTCGAAGAAGAGCAGACAGAGCTCGAAGAGCAGACAGAGCTTGAAGAGAAGGCAGCGCTCGAAGAGCCTGCCGAGACGCCGGCGGACGGCCCGGCAGACGCCCCGGAAGACGAGGCCCGCTGATGAAGAAGTTCGACAAGGAGCGACTGCTCCTCGCGGTGGCCGGGCCGGTCATCGCGCTCGTCGTGGCCGTGGCGCTGACCTCGGTCGTGCTGATCGCCTCGGGGAAGAACCCGTTCGAGCCGTACTCGATCATGTTCGAGCAGGCCACGTTCTCCGACATCCAGGTCCTGATCATCAACCAGGCCTCGCTGTACTACATCGCGGCACTCGCGGTGGCCATCGGCTTCCGGATGAACCTGTTCAACATCGGTGTGGACGGCCAGTACCAGCTCGCCGCCATGATGGCCGCGGTGGTCGGCGCCCACGCCAGCCTGCCGGCGGTCCTGCAAGTACCGCTGCTGCTGCTCACCGCGGTCCTCACCGGCGCCTTCTGGTCCGGCATCGCCGGTGTCCTCAAGGTCACCCGAGGGGTCAGCGAGGTCGTCGCGACGATCATGCTGAACGCGATCGCGACCTCCGTCATCGCCTACTTCTGGCTGCCCAACGTCTTCGGCGTCAAGGTCGGCAACAACAACACCACCGGCGAGATGCACGAGTCCGGCTGGATCCCCGGCTTCGACATGGGCGACGCCGGCGAGATCTACGGCCTCGTCGTCCTCGCGGCCCTGCTCGGCATCGGCTACTGGGTCGTCCTCAACCGCACCCGCTTCGGCTTCGACCTGCGTGCCTCCGGCGCCTCGGAGACCGCCGCCGCGGCCAGCGGGGTGAACCCCAAGCGCATGGTGCTCACCGCCATGCTGATCTCCGGCGGCCTCGCCGGTCTCGCGGGCCTGCCGATCCTGCTCGGCGACTCGCACACCTACAGCCTGAACTTCCCGACCGGCATCGGCTTCCTCGGTATCGGCATCGCCCTGCTCGGCCGCAACAACCCGACGGGCATCGCCTTCGCGGCCCTCCTGTGGGCCTGGCTGGACAAGGCCTCGCCCGAGCTCGACTTCCACGGGTACGACAAGGAGATCGCGGTCATCATGCAGGGCCTGATCGTGATCGCGGTCGTCGTCTCGTACGAGGCCGTGCGCGAGTGGGGTCTGCGCCGCCAGCAGCGCCGCGTCGGCGCCGAACTCGCCGCGGGCCACGTCCTCGGCGCCACCTCCGACAACTCGACCCAGAAGGAGGTGGCCGGACGATGACCACCGTGACCGACCTCAACCAGCCCTCGCTGCAGCCCACGGCGCCCAAGGGCCGCCGGCTCACGCTCCCCGTCCTCCTGCTGGTCATCGCGGGCGGCCTCGCGCTGACCTCGATCGTCCGCATCATCACCGGCGCCGACGGCATCACCAACGTCAGCCAGATGTCGACCGCGCTCGAACTGGCCGTCCCGATCGGCCTGGCCGGTCTCGGCGGACTGTGGGCCGAGCGCGCGGGCGTCGTCAACATCGGCCTCGAAGGCATGATGATCCTCGGCACCTGGTTCGGCGCCTGGGCCGGCTACCAGTGGGGCCCGTGGAACGGCATCCTCATCGGCATCATCGGCGGCTGCATCGGCGGTCTGCTGCACGCCATCGTCACGGTCACCTTCAACGTCAACCACATCGTCTCCGGTGTGGCCATCAACATTCTGGCCCTCGGCGCCACCCGCTATCTCGCCCCGCTCGCCTTCGAGGGCGTCCAGGGCGGCTCGGCCAAGCAGTCCCCGCCGGTCGAGTCCATCGGCAACTTCACGGTGCCGGGGCTGTCCGACGCGCTCGTCGACCTCAACGACAAGGGCTGGTTCTTCATCTCGGACCTCGCCGGTCTGCTCGGCGGTCTGGTCACCAACGTCTCCTGGCTGACCCTGATCGCGATCGCGCTGATCCCGGCCACCTGGTGGATCCTGTGGCGCACCGCCTTCGGTCTGCGGCTGCGGTCCTGCGGCGAGAACCCGGTCGCGGCCGAGTCGCTCGGCGTCAACGTCTACAAGTACAAGTACCTGGCCGTGATCATCTCCGGCGGCCTGGCGGGCCTCGGCGGTGTCTTCCTCTCCATCGTCGCCAACCCCTTCTACCTGGAGGGTCAGACCAGCGGCCGCGGCTACATCGGTCTCGCGGCGATGATCTTCGGCAACTGGATGCCCGGCGGACTCGCCCTCGGCGCGGGCCTGTTCGGCTACACCGACAGCCTCAACCTGCGCGGTGGCGCCGAGAACGTCCACGCGCTGCTGCTGCTCGGCGCCATACTGCTGGCCATCGGTGCCATCTGGCTGCTCGTCAGGAAGAGGTACGTGCCCGGCGTGATCACCCTGGCCGTCGGCGTCCTGGTGTTCACCTGGTACTCGCTCACCGACGAGGTGCCGAACCAGGTCGTCTCCGCCACGCCGTACGTCATCACGCTGCTCGTCCTCTCCCTGTCCGCCCAGCGGCTGCGGATGCCGAAGGCGGACGGCATGCCGTACCGGCGGGGGCAAGGGAAGTGACGTCCGCGGAAACCGGGTCCGAGGCCGAGGTCGACTGGGAGTCCCTGCGGGAGGCGGCCCGCGAGGCCATGTCCCGTGCGTACGCCCCGTACTCGGGCTTCCCGGTCGGCGTCGCGGCCCTGGTCGACGACGGCCGGGTGATCTCCGGGTGCAACGTCGAGAACGCCTCGTACGGGCTCGGGCTGTGCGCCGAGTGCGGACTTGTCGCGGAGCTCCACAACACCGGGGGCGGCCGGCTCACGCACTTCACCTGCGTGGACGGCCGCGGCGAGATCCTGGTCCCGTGCGGCCGCTGCCGCCAGCTGCTGTACGAGTTCGGCGGCCCCGATCTGATCCTGGAGACGCCGGCCGGGATCCTGCCGCTCTCGGAGATGCTGCCGCAGGCCTTCGGGCCGGGGCATCTGCGCAAGTAGTTCACGGTCGGCCCCTCCGCGTCGCGTGCCTCCAGGGCACCGGGAGGGGCCGCTGCACTTTCGGAAGGAAAGGCCATGGCTTTGTTGTCGATGGATGCCATCTCCGTCATCCGCACCAAGCGGGACCGCGGCGAGCTGAGCGACGAGCAGATCGACTGGGTCATCGACGCGTACACACGCGGCGAGGTCGCCGACTACCAGATGGCCGCCCTGAACATGGCGATCCTGCTCAACGGCATGAACCGCGGTGAGATCGCCCGCTGGACGGCCGCGATGATCGCCTCCGGCGAGCGCATGGACTTCTCGTCCCTGTCCCGCCCGACCGCCGACAAGCACTCCACCGGCGGCGTCGGGGACAAGATCACCCTCCCGCTGGCCCCGCTGGTCGCGGCCTGCGGCGCGGCGGTCCCGCAGCTGTCGGGCCGGGGCCTCGGCCACACCGGCGGCACCCTCGACAAGCTGGAGTCGATCCCCGGCTGGCGTGCCCTGCTCTCGAACGAGGAGATGCTCTCCGTACTCGACGAGGTCGGCGCGGTCATCTGCGCGGCGGGCGACGGCCTGGCCCCCGCGGACAAGAAGCTGTACGCGCTCCGGGACGTGACCGGAACGGTCGAGGCGATCCCCCTCATCGCCTCCTCCATCATGTCGAAGAAGATCGCGGAGGGCACCGGCTCGCTCGTCCTGGACGTGAAGGTGGGCACGGGCGCCTTCATGAAGACGATCGAGGACGCGCGCGAACTGGCGTCCACGATGGTCGGATTGGGCACGGACCACGGAGTCAAGACGGTCGCGCTCCTCACGGACATGTCGACTCCGCTGGGCCTGACGGCGGGCAACGCGCTCGAAGTCCGCGAGTCGGTGGAGGTGCTGGCCGGTGGTGGCCCGTCCGACGTCGTCGAACTGACCCTCGCCCTGGCCCGCGAGATGCTCGACGCGGCGGGCGTGAAGGACGCCGACCCCGCGAAGGCGCTGGCCGACGGCTCGGCGATGGACGCGTGGCGCCGCATGATCGCGGCCCAGGGCGGCGACCCGGACGCCGAGCTGCCGACCTCCCGCGAGCAGCACGTGGTCAAGGCCCCGTCCTCGGGCGTACTGACCCGCCTCGACGCCTACGACATCGGCATCGCCGCCTGGCGCCTCGGCGCGGGCCGCGCCCGCAAGGAGGACCCGGTCCAGGCCGCCGCGGGCATCGAGATGCACGCCAAGCCGGGCGACACGGTGACCGAGGGCCAGCCCCTCCTCACCCTCCACACGGACACCCCGGAACGCTTCGAGTACGCGCTGGCGGCCGTGGAGGGCTCGTACGACGTGGCGGCGCCCGGCACGGACTTCACGGCGGCGCCGGTGGTGCTGGAACGTATCGCCTGAGCAGATCCGATCCGATCCGACTCGGCTCGGCTCGGATCGGCTCGGCTCGGCTCGGCTCGCGAGTGAAGGGGACCGGCGTCCGTCGCCGGTCCCCTTCGCATGTCCGTGAGGTCGGGCCCGCCCTCAGCCGAGGGTCGCCGCGACCACCACCAACACCGGCACCGCCGCCATCGTCGACAGCAGGATCGACTCGCGGGCCAGTACCTCGCCCACGCGGTACCGGGACGCGTACGTGAAGAGGTTCTGGGCGGCAGGCAGGGCCGAGGTGACCACCACGTCGAGGAGTGGGGCGCCGCGCAGGCCGAAGACGCCTGCCGCCAGGGCCCAGGCCGCCAGGGGCTGGCCCACCGATTTCAGGGCGACGGAGAGCAGGACAGGGGCCCGGTCGGGGCCGCGGCCCGGCATCGTGCTGCCGCACAGGGAGATGCCGAAGGCCAGGAGTACGGCCGGGACCGACATGTTCCCGATCAGGGTGAGCGGGTCGAGGACCGGGCCCGGGACCGTCAGGCCGGACGCGGAGACGGCGACGCCGGACAGGGAGCCGATGCCGACCGGGTTGCGGACGGGAGTGGTCACCCGCCGCCACAGGGAGGTCTTCTCGCCCGGGCCGGAGAGGTCGAGGACCGTCAGGGCCACCGGGGTCATCACGATCTGCTGGAAGAGGAGCACGGGCGCCACGAGTGAGGCGTCGCCCAGCACGTACACCGCGATCGGGATGCCGAGATTGCCCGCGTTGACGTAACTGGAGCACAGCGCGCCGATCGTCGTACGGCCCACGCCCCAGCGGCGTACGGCACCGACCGCGACGAAGACCCCGGCCACCGCGAACGTACTGACCGCCGTCACCAGCAGCCGGTTGGAGAGGATCACCGACAGGTCGGCCTGCGCGAGCGTGGTGAACAGGAGCGCGGGGGTGGCCACGTGGAACGCGAGCTTGGTCAGCACCTCCCGGCCGTTGTCCCCGAGATGGCCGCGGCGGCCGATCAGATAGCCGACGCCGATGACGACGGCGATCACCGCGAAGCCGTTCAGCACCCCCTGCACGGCACCTCCCCGAGCCCCCGGGGGTGGCCGGGAGCGGCGGTGCGGAGGTGGTCGCGTATTCGGTCGGGCAGGAGTCCGGACGCGAGTCCGGGCGGGCGGACCGGCCCGCGGACGGGCGGCAATTCGTGGGGCATACACCGAACCCTCTTGGGTAGGCCCTGCCCAGGTCAATGTGACCTTGCGCTACCTGAACTCCGTGCTCGGTGAGCACGCAGCGATGAGTTCCGGGCCGCCGCCCGGTCTACCGCACGTGGACGCCATGACACCTGCCGTACTCGTACTGCCCGGCCCCGTCACCCGAGACGAGGTGCCGAGGCTCTGCGAGGACGTGCGCGCACGGCTGATGAGCAGCAGAGCCGGCGTCCTGGTCTGCGATGTCGCCGGTCTCGGACCACCAGGTCTGACCACCGTCGACGCGCTCGCCAGGATGCAGCTCGCCGCCCGTCGCGCCGGAGGACGGATCAGACTGCGCGACCCGGACCCCGCCCTGCGTGCGCTACTCGGTCTTGTCGGCATCCCCTTCGAGGTCGAGGGATTCGAGGTCGAGAGGCAGCCCGAACAGCGGGAACCACCGCTTCGTGTCGAGGAAGCAGTGGAACCCGGTGATGCGGCCCTCTGAGGTCTCCAGGACCTGCACGGCCCACGCCGTGTAGCCGCCCGTCTCCGGGTCCGGCTTGTACTGGGCGAAGCCCGGCAGGCCGTTCACCGCGACCGGCACCAGGTGCGAGTTCGCACAGGGCGCGCCGAGTGTCGTCATGAAGCCGGTGATGTCCTCGGTGCCGGACAGCCACAGGTCGAACGGCGGCATCGTCATCACGGCGTCCTCGTGCAGGAGTGCCGTGAGGGCTGTCATGTCGTACCCCTCGAAGGCCGCCACATAGCGCTCAAGGAGCTTCTGCTGCTCCTCGTCGAGCGGGTCGGAGGTGGCGGCCCGGGCCGCGGCGCCGTCGCTCTCGGCGAGCGTGGCACGGGCCCGCTGGAGCGCGCTGTTGACGGAGGCGACGGTCGTGCCGAGCAGCTCGGCGACCTCGCTCGCCTTCCAGGCCAGCACCTCGCGCAGGATGAGCACGGCCCGCTGCTTGGGCGGCAGTTGCTGCAGGGTGGCCATGAAGGCGAGGCGCACCGACTCCTTGGCGACGGCGGCCTCGGCAGGGTCCTCGACCACGGGCAGCACACGCGCGTCCGGCATCGGCTCCAGCCAGGTGTGGTCGGGGCGCGGGTTCAGCGCCGCCTGTGTGAGCGGTGTCGAGTCCGTCAGGTCCATCGGGCGGGCCCGCTTGTTCCCCGCCGACAGCATGTCCAGGCACACGTTCGTCGCGATCCGGTACAGCCACGAGCGCATCGAGGAGCGGCCCTCGAACTTGTCGTAGCTCCGCCAGGCGCGCACGAGTGTGTCCTGGACCGCGTCCTCCGCCTCGAAGGACGAGCCGAGCATGCGGTAGCAGTACCCCGTCAGTTCGACCCGGTGCTTCTCAAGGCGGACGTCGAGGTCCTCCACCGTCGCCGTTCCGTCGCTCATGGCCAACCCACCCCTGTGGCATGTTCGTCGTCACCTTCACCGCCTCTTTGCGATGCCGGCACTTCGGAAGCTACCGCAGCCCACTGACAATGGCCCCCCGAGATGCAAAAGGTGCAGGTCAGGACCGTTAATGTCCTGACCTGCACCCGTACGTTCGAAAGCCGACCCGCTGTGCCGCCGTGTCTCAGCGGTGCACGGCCACCAGCCGCCGCTGCGTCCGGGCCGCGTGCGAACCGACCACCGTGATCGTCACGACCCCGACCACCGCGAGCAGGCCGAGCGCCACCGTCCCGGCCCAGCCGCCCGCGTGGAAGGCGACCGCGCCGAGCGTGCCGCCCGCGCTGGAGCCCAGGTAGTAGGCGGACTGGTAGAGGGCGGAGGCCTGCGCGCGGCCCTCCTTGGCGGTGTGGCTGACCGAGGAGGAGGCGACCGCGTGGCCCGCGAAGAAGCCCGCGGTGATCAGGACCAGGCCGAGCAGGATCAGCGGCAGGGAGTCGGCCAGCGAGACCAGCAGCCCCGCGGTCGTCGTGCCGCCCGCCAGATACAGCGCGCCGCGCCGGCCGAGCCGTCCCACCAGCTTCCCGGCGGTCGACGCCGAGACCGTGCCGACCAGGTAGACGAGGAAGATCGAGCCGATGATGCCCTGCGGCAGCGAGAACGGGGCCTCCGTGAGGCGGTAGCCGATCACCGTGTAGACGGCGCCGAACACCGTCATGAACAGCGCGCCGATCGCGTACAGCCTGCACAGCAGTGGGTTCGCGAGGTGACCGCGGACCGTGCGGACCAGCACCGCGGGCCGCAGCGAACCGGCCTTGAAGTGCTTCGGCGCCGGGAGCAGCAGCCGGAAGGCCACCGCGCAGCCCACCGCGATCAGCCCGATGACCCCGAGGGCGACCCGCCAGCCCCACTCCTGCGCGACCCAGCCGGTGATGACCCGGCCGCTCATGCCGCCGACGCTGTTGCCCGCGACGAACAGACCGATCGCGGTGATCAGCGCCTTCGGCCGTACTTCCTCCGCCAGATAGGCCATCGCCGAGACCGGCAGCCCGGCCAGCGCCGCACCCTGCACGGCCCGCAGCGCGACCAGCCAGCCGACCGACGGGGCGAAGGGCACCAGCAGTCCGACGGTCACCGCGATCGCCAGGGACGCCGTCATCAACGTACGCCTGCCGAACCGCTCCGAGAGGGCGCTCAGCGGCAGGACGAACAGCGCCAGCGCGCCGGTCGCCGCAGACACCGTCCAGCTCGCCGTGCTCGCCGTGACCCCGAAGTCGCCGGAGATCAGCGGCAGCAGGGCCTGGGTGGAGTAGAGAAGCGCGAAGGTCGCGACCCCCGCGAGGAAGAGCGCGAGGCTCATCCGGCGATAGCCGGGCCCACCGGGGGCCATACGGGAATCGACGGGAGCGGCTTCGGTGTGAACGGTGGTGGCTGCGGAGGCGCCCACGATCGTGGACGCCCCGGTACTTGCGGAAGGCATGCTTCGAACCTAAAACCGTCCCGCTCATCCGTCCAATGCATGGAATCGTCATAATCGTTCCTGTGATGCATCAGCAGAGGTCAGAGCCTCGCCTGTCACCGTCCAGTGACACAGAAGACATCGTCGCGATCCTCGCCCCGCGCCTCGCGTACTTCGCCGGGGTCGCCCGCACCGAGCACGTCACGCGGGCCGCGCAGGAGATGCAGGTCCCGCAGTCGACCCTGTCCCGCGCGATGGTCCGCCTCGAACAGGACCTGGGCGTGGACCTGTTCGCCCGCAGAGGCCGCACGGTCTCGCTCACCCCCGCCGGACGCACGTTCCTGGCCTCCGTCGAACGGGCCCTCGCCGAGATCGAGCGGGCCGCCGACGAGGTGCGCGCCGACGCGGACCCGGCCACCGGCAAGGTCGCCTTCGGCTTCCTGCACACCATGGGCTCCGAGACGGTCCCCGGCCTGATCCGCGCCTTTCGCGCGGACCACCCCCGCGTCCGCTTCAGCCTCGTCCAGAACTACGGCGAGGCCATGATCGAACGCCTCCGCTCCGGCGAACTGGACCTCTGCCTCACGTCCCCCGTGCCGGACGCCCCCGACCTCGTCGCCCGCCGCCTCGACGAACAGAAACTCCGCCTGGTCGTCCCCGCGGACCACCGCCTGGCCTCCCGCCGCCGCATCCGCCTCGCCGAGGCCGCCGACGAAACCTTCGTCACCCTGGAACCCGGCTACGGCCTCCGCCGCATCACCGACGACCTCTGCCAACAGGCGGGCTTCCGCCCCCGGGTCGCCTTCGAGGGCGAGGAGGCGGAAACCCTGCGCGGCCTGGTGGCCGCGGGCCTGGGAGTGGCCCTCCTGCCCCCACCGGCCGTGGCCCGCCCGGGAGTTGTCGAACTGACGGTCACGGCTCCAAGGGCGGCCCGGGAGATCGGCGTGGCATGGCTGGACGGGCATCCCGACACGCCCCCGGTGGCGGCGTTCAAGAAATTCCTGCTGTCAAGGAGAGGCAACCTGCTCCCGAACTGAGAGTCCTTGGCCAACCAGGTTCAGCGGTGGGCTTTCAGAGGCGCGGGGCCATATCGATACGCGGCTCCGCCGCTCGGACGCGACCAGCCCCACCGAATCCGCAGCTCTCCACGATCCCCAGCCATCAACGGCGCAGGGACCGCCCAAACCCCGAGGCGAGCGGCATCCGCAACCCCAACGGCGGTGGGGCCGCGAGGGCGTCCTCCACGGGGCGGGCGAAAGACCGTCCGAACAGCGTCCCCATCACGAAGTCCTCGGCCAGCGCGTGCACCTCGTCGCGGAACGCGTGCAACGCGTGTCCGTCGGAATGCACTTCGAACCGGCAGACATCGCGGTTCGCCTTCTTCGCCCGGGACGCCAGGCGGAACGACAACTCGGGATCGGTGCGCTCGTCGTTCGTGCCGTGCACGATCAACACCCGCCGCCCCACAAGCTGCTTCACCGGTTCGGGCGGTGCGGCGACGTCCTCCTCGGGCAGCCAAGGGGACAACGCCAGCACGGAGTTGACGGCGGTGTGCCCGCCCGAGTGCAGAGCGGCCCGCCCGCCCATGTCCGTCCCCGCGAGACAGACGGGAACGTCCCCGTACCGCCGTACGACCTCGTCCGCGGCCCACGAGGCGTCCCGCGCCTGATGTGCCTCCGCGCCGTTCCAGCCCCGGAACCGGTAGTGCACCACGTGCACGACCAGGCCGTCGTCCCGTCCCGCGCGGGTCAGCCGGCGGCCCAACGCCCGTACGGACGCGGTCGCCAGCATCGGTGAGGGTCTGCGGCCCGAGGATTCCTCGCCACCGGGCAGCAGCAGCACCACGCCGCTCACCGCCGTCGGTTCCGTTCCGAGTGCCCGCCCGAGCCGGGCCGTGCGAACCGGCGTCGCTTGCTGTGCCATGACAGAACAGTGTCAGAAGCGATGGTGTACGCCATCCGTCCGCACGGTCACCGTTACGTATCGACGGTTCCGCACAACAGGAGATCTACGCGCGTAGGCGGTAGAGTGCGGAGATGACGAGCCAGACCAAGAACACCCCGAGCTCGGAGCAGATCCGCCGGGCGCCGAAGGTCCTGCTGCACGATCACCTCGACGGAGGCCTGCGCCCCGGGACGATCGTCGACCTGGCCCGCGAGACGGGCTACAAGAACCTCCCGGAGACGGATCCCGACAAGCTCGGCATCTGGTTCCGCGAGGCGGCCGACTCCGGTTCCCTGGAGCGGTACTTGGAGACCTTCGCGCACACCTGCGCCGTCATGCAGACCCGCGAGGCGCTCGTCCGCGTGGCCGCCGAGTGCGCCGAGGACCTCGCCGAGGACGGTGTCGTGTACGCCGAGGTGCGGTACGCGCCCGAGCAGCACCTGGAAGCCGGGCTCACCCTCGAAGAGGTCGTCGAGGCGGTCAACGAGGGCTTCCGGGAGGGCGAGCGGCTGGCCCGCGAGAACGGCCACCGGATCCGCGTCGGCGCCCTGCTGACCGCCATGCGGCACGCGGCCCGTTCCCTGGAGATCGCCGAACTCGCCAACCGCTACCGCGATCTCGGTGTCGTCGGCTTCGACATCGCGGGCGCCGAGGCCGGCTTCCCGCCCACCCGTCACCTGGACGCCTTCGAGTACCTGAAGCGGGAGAACAACCACTTCACGATCCACGCGGGCGAGGCCTTCGGGCTCCCGTCCATCTGGCAGGCCCTCCAGTGGTGCGGCGCCGACCGGCTCGGCCACGGCGTGCGCATCATCGACGACATCCAGGTCCACGAGGACGGCTCCGTGAAACTCGGCCGCCTCGCCTCGTACGTACGCGACAAGCGCATCCCCCTGGAGCTGTGCCCCAGTTCCAACCTCCAGACGGGCGCCGCCGACTCGTACGCCGAGCACCCCATCGGGCTGCTGCGGCGGCTGCACTTCCGGGCGACCGTGAACACCGACAACCGGCTGATGTCCGGTACCAGCATGACCCGGGAATTCGAGCACCTTGTCGACGCCTTCGGCTATTCGCTCGACGACATGCAGTGGTTCACAGTCAATGCGATGAAATCAGCATTCATTCCTTTCGATGAACGACTGGCCATGATCAATGACGTCATCAAGCCCGGTTATGCCGAGCTGAAGTCCGAATGGCTGTTCCAGCAGACCGCTTCCACCAGCGGTTCTGTGAGTGAAGAGGGCTGAAGGAGAAGGACGGGAAGCGGCCGGGTGATGACGACTCGGCCGCTTTTCGATGTTTGCGGGGCGAGCTCGCACGTGATTACCGTTTCGGACCGCTCAAATCCCCGTCACAGCATGCAAGGACGAAGATGAAGCAGTCTGCTGCCAAGACCCTCGGTGTCGCCGCTCTCGGTGCCGCCTTCGCCGCCGCCGGCGCGGGTGCCGCCAACGCGGCCCCGGCGGTCCCGGACGCCTCCTCGGCGCTCTCCACCGCCACCAGTGCGCTGCCGGTGGACGGGGTCACCAAGACCCTCCCCGGCGCGGGCGAGTCGCTCGCCCAGGGTCAGAACGCGCTCGGCAGTGGCCTCGCCGCCGCCCAGCCGGCCGTCGCGAACCTCCTCGCCGAGGGTCCGGCCGCGCCGGTCGCCGGTCTGCTCGGTGGCCTCCCGGTCCAGGGCCTGCCCACCCACGGCCTGCCGGTGAACGGTATTCCGCTCGGCTGAGTCCACAGCCCGAGCACCGTCCTCGTACGCGCCGATGGGGCGCACCCCGCTCGGGTGCGCCCCATCGGCGTCTTCGCGTACGGAGTGCGTCACCAGGCCGTACGGGCGGTGGCCTTGTCCTCGGAGGGGAACAGGAACCACAGCGCTATGTAGAGCAGGAACTGCGGGCCCGGCAGCAGGCAGGAAACCAGGAAGATCACCCGCATCGTGGTCGCGGAGGTGCCGAAGCGCCGAGCCAGCGCTGCGCACACTCCGCCGATCATCCGGCCGTTGGTGGGGCGGGCAAGGCGGTTCATGAACGGCTCCTTCGTGAGCGTCGGTCCGAGGCCTCCCGTGTGGCTGCCTCATCTGTCGTCAACGCTACGGGGACGAAGGGCGCAAAGCATCGCTCTAGGGGGCGATCCCGACCCTGGGAATCGTCGGGGTCCGACCCTGAGTCGCCTCCTCGGCCGCCTGCTTCCGGCGGAGGGCGGCGGCGATCCGGCGCCGGGTCTCGGCCCGGCGGCGCAGCAGGGACCGGGCCGCGGGCACCACGGCGACATGGGCCAGCGCCACGCCCACCGTGTTCAGGAGCAGCGAGTCGACGTCCACGACCTGCCCGGGCACCCCGGTCTGCAGGAGTTCGATGCCCAGCGAGAGCAGGGCGCCGGCGGCGACCGTACGCATCAGGGACAGCAGCGGGGAGACGGCGAGTCTGCCGCCCGCCAGCGGCAGCAGCACCCCGAGCGGGGCGAGCAGCAGCAGGCCCTTGCCGATGTTGCGGGCGGCCGCCTCGGGGCCCAGCGCCAGATCGGCCCGGATGCTCGCGAACGGACGCAGATTCGCGGCGCTCACCCACGGCACGTCCAGGGGCCGCAGCGTGACCCAGGCGACAAGCGCGAGATGTACGACGAGGAGGACACCCCCCGCCGCACGGAAGCGGATCACGGCGCTGCTGCCGTTCGAGCCTTGACGCTGCACGATCCCCAAGACGCGACCACCGGCAGGATCGGTTCCGTGTGACGGCCGCGCTTGGCCCGCACGGGTGAGGCGTGCGCCACAGACGGGGCCCGTCAGGAGTCCGTCCGTGGCCCGGCCGGGGGGCTCAGGCCCCCTCGGCCTCCGACTGCGGCGGGGTCTGAGTGCCGGGGCGGGAGCGCACCGCCTCCGTGCACTCGTAGCGGCGCGGGGCGCCCGTGCCGGGCCCGCCGAGCGTCACCGTGTCGCCGTCCGAGGCGGCCGCCGAGTCACTGAACGTGCAGATGACCTGCGCCAGCGCGTACGGCGTCAGCTCCGCGGGCGGTGTGCTCAGGCGCAGCGTGTCGTCCGGTTCGCCGCGGCCCGGGCCGCTCACCGTGAGGCCCTGCGGCACGTCCGTCGTGTAGTTCGCCTGCTTCTCGGCGTCCGACGGGGGCTCGGAGAGCTCGTCCAGGAGCGCCTGTGCGGCCCGTACCCGGTCCGTGGCCGCGGGTCCCGCCTCGATGCGCACGGTCCGGTCCACCGGCGCCAGCTGCGAGGAGCAGAGCAGGAAGACCTGGACGAGGATCCCGCGCGAGGACTGCGTACCGATGTCGGGCTCGTCGAGCGTGCACGGCACCCGGGAGGGCGCGGGACCGAAGTCGGTCGGCACCTCCGTCGCCCGGATCCCGCACCCGGCGAGCACCGCGGCGAGCAACGGCACGGCGAGCACGAGACGAGCCGCGCGCATACGGCGTACGCCCCCTTCGTCGGCCGCACGCGTCCGGCGTACGCCCCATGTGTGGCGTTGCGACATCACACGCCCCCCTCGGTGCGGTTGTCGGCGACGGCCGCACCAGGGTCCCCGGAGCTGTCGGGGCTGTCGGGGTCCTCGACCTCCGAGGCGTCGCGCGGCAGGCGCAGGGTGAAGACCGCGCCGCCCTTGGGCGAGTTCGCGGCGGTGATCTCGCCGCCGTGGATATGGGCGTTCTCCAGGGCGATGGACAGACCGAGGCCGCTGCCCTCCGACCGCGGCCGGGAGGCGCTCGCCTTGTAGAAGCGGTCGAAGACGTGCGGCAGGACGTCCTCGGGGATGCCCGGGCCGTGGTCCTGGACCTCGACGACCAGGTCGTTGCCCTCGTCCCGCACACTCACCCGCACCGGGGAGCCGCCGTGCTTGAGGGCGTTGCCGATGAGGTTCGCCATGATCACGTCCAGGCGGCGCGGGTCGACACGTGCCATGAGGCCGCGCTCGGCGTCCAGGTCGACCGCGTCGAGCCAGGCCCGCGCGTCGATGCACGCGGTGATGTGGTCGACGATGTCGACGTTGTCGACGACGAGCCGGGCCGTGCCCGCGTCGAAGCGGGTGACCTCCATGAGGTTCTCCACCAGGTTGTTCAGCCGCCGGGTCTCGCTGACGACGAGCCGCACGGCGGGCTCGATCATCGGGTCGACGCTGCCGGTCTCCGCGTCGAGCTCCTCCTCCAGCACCTCCGTCACGGCGGTGATCGCGGTCAGCGGCGTCCGCAGCTCGTGCGACATGTCCGCCACGAACCGCCGGGACGCCTGCTCACGGGCGCTCATGTCCTCGACCCGTTTCTCCAGCGACTCCGCCGTGCGGTTGAACGTCCGTGACAGATCCGCGAGTTCGTCCGTGCCCGACACCCGCAGCCGGGTGTCCAGCTTGCCCTCGCCGAGCCGCCGGGCCGCGGTGCCGAGCCGGTGCACCGGCTTCAGTACGGTCGTCGCGGCGGCCTGCGCGAGCAGCGCCGAGCCGATCAGCGCGAGCCCGGTCGCGATCCCCAGCGACCAGGCGAGCGAGTTGAGGTCCTTGGCCTCCGGCTCCAGCGACTTGAGCATGTAGCCGGTCGGCCCGCCGCCGATCACCTTCGCGCCGCCCACGAGATACGGCTTGTCGCCCTGGACCGTCCGCTGCCAGTACAGGTGGTACGTGTACTTGTTGTTCGAGGAGATCTCCTGCTCCTTGTTCACCGCCTTCTGGAGGGACTTCGGTATGTCCTCCAGCGTGAAGGTGTCCAGGTCGGAGTTCCCGCGGACCGTCCTGCCGCTCTCGTCCTCGGCGATCAGCAGCACGCTGAAGCGCTGGCTGCTGTTCGCCATCTGCCCGGCGGCGCGCTGCAGTTCCTCCTGCGTGGGATGCGGCCGCAGCGCGCTGGCGCGGGTCTGCATCGCCTGCTGGAAGTCGCCGAGCACCGCGTCCTGCGTACGGGTGAGCACCGCCTCGCGGTTGAGCCAGTACGCGATCCCGGACGCCGACACCGCGGCGGTGAGCGCGACGAGCCCGAACACCACGACCAGCCGCAGCCGCAGGCTGGTGAAGCGCAGGCCCGCCATTATCGTCTTGCGCGCCGCGGCCCAGCCGCGGAGCTTGTCCTGCGGGTTTGTCACTGAGGGTTGTCCAGCCGGTAGCCGACTCCCCTGACGGTACGGATCAGGGTGGGGGACGACGGCACGTCCTCCACCTTCGCGCGCAGCCGCTGCACACACGCGTCGACCAGCCGTGAGTCGCCGAGGTAGTCGTGCTCCCACACCAGCCGCAGCAACTGCTGGCGGGACAGCGCCTGCCCGGGCCGCCGGCTCAGTTCGAGGAGCAGCCGCAGCTCGGTCGGCGTCAGCTGCAGATCCTCGCCGTTCTTCGTCACCGTCATCGCCGCACGGTCGATGACCAGCGAACCGAACGTCGCCGCGTCGTTCGCCTCGCGCTCGCCGCGGCGCAGCACGGCCCGGATACGGGCGTCGAGCACACGCCCCTGCACGGGTTTCACGACATAGTCGTCGGCGCCGGACTCCAGCCCGACCACCACGTCGATGTCGTCGCTGCGCGCGGTCAGCAGAATGATCGGCAGCTGGTCCGTACGCCGGATGCGGCGGCACACCTCGAATCCGTCGATGCCCGGCAGCATCACATCGAGGACGATCAGATCGGGCCGTTGCTCGCGCAACAGCTTCAGACCGTCCTCGCCGGTGGCAGCGGTGGCCACCCGGTGTCCCTGGCGCGTCAGCGAGAGCTCCAGGGCCGTCCGGATGGCGTCGTCGTCCTCGATCAGCAACAGGGAAGGCACGGACGTCATTCTGTCCCATGACATGGGCGTGTATCGACTGTTGGAGCGCTCCCACACATGTCCCGCCTACGAGTGGGTGCCCGTGTGCCGGATGAGTAGCCGTACGACGCTTCTCTGTGATCGGTCTGTGGGCCGGCTGGGCCAAGCCCCTGTGACAGGTCTGTGACAGTCGGCGGACACCGTCATGAAGTGGCCCCGGCAAGCTTTTGGTCACAGGCAAGGAAGCACCACAGCGAAGTACGGAACACCGGAACTCCACGACGGGGGGCGCGAGATGAACACGCTGCACAGCACCAGTACTGGCGCAGTTGTCACGCGGCTCCACGACGTCACGAGGAGCACGGAGAAGTCCGGTGCCGTGAGCGGGCGGGGGTGCGCTCGCGGCACCGGGCGTCAGCACACCGGGTACATGACGGTGGTCGACGCACACACGGGGGGAAGCGGTACGGGGGTTGCCCACGGGGGAACGGGGGCAGCGTACGGGGAGGTCACGGGGGAGCGTCGTTCCGTGTCGGAGGTGGAGTTCACCACCTACGTCCAGGAGCGCCGCGCCTCCCTGTACGCAACCGCCTACCACCTGACCGGTGACCGCTTCGAGGCCGAGGACCTGCTGCAGAGCGCACTGTTCTCGACCTACCGGGCATGGGACCGGATCAGCGACAAGGCCGCGGTCGGGGGCTACCTCCGCCGCACGATGACCAATCTGCACATCAGCGCGTGGCGCCGCCGCAAGCTGAACGAGTACCCGACCGAGGAGCTGCCGGAGACGGCCGGCGACACGGACGCGATGCGCGGCACCGAGCTGCGCGCCGTCCTGTGGCAGGCGCTCGCCCGGCTGCCCGAACTCCAGCGCACCATGCTGGTCCTCCGTTACTACGAGGGCCGCACGGACCCGGAGATCGCGGAGATCCTCGACATCAGTGTCGGCACGGTGAAGTCCAGCATCTGGCGGTCGCTCCGCCGGCTGCGCGAGGACCAGGTCCTCAGCTTCGGCCGTGACGAGGAAGAGTCCTTCGGGGAGCTTGTCGCCTGAAGGGTGTGGGGGGATGCCCGTCACTCCGGGGGGAGGTAGCGGGCAGGGTGTTCGTCACTCCGGGGGGAGGCGGCGGACAGCACGGGGGAGCAGTACCGGGGGGAACCAACGGGGTCACGGGGGACCACGGGGGAAAACGGGAGTGGGTCCAGGCAGACCGGGGGGTCTGACTGGGCCTCCTTTCGTTTGTGGCCCTTTACCCGGGTGCGCCCCTTACGCCGTCGTCGGGCGTGGCGTCGCGCGATTCCAGACGGTCGCGGCGGCCAGCCGGTCCAGGGCCTCGTCCTTGTCGCAGGGGTGCGCGCCGAGCGCGGTCTGCCGGGCAACGATCGACCGCTCGGCCCGCATCAGCCGCCAGCCGCGACGCAGCAGGAACGGCACGGACTTGCGTCCCTCCCGCAGATCCCGCAGGAACCGCCGCCGGAACGTGGCCACCGCGCCCCGGTTCAGGCACAGCGCGTCGGCCAGCACTCCGGCCTCACGGCACCGCGCCACGATCTCCGCGGCGAAGATGCCCTCCGCGATGAAGGCGGGCGCGCCCTCGATGTCCACGGTCTCCTCGCCCGTACGCGCGCTCAGGGCGATGTCGTACATCGGTACGCCCGTACGCCCGTTGCGGCACAGTTCCGATATCGCGGCGACCGCGGCGTCCGCGTCCCAGGACAGCGGGTGGTCCCAGTCGATGTCCGAACTCCCCGCCACCTGCGGCAGCGTCGGATCGTCGCCCTCTTTGTAGAAGTCGTCGAGCCGCAGGACCGGAAGGCCGGAGCGGGCCGCGACCAGGGACTTGCCGGAGCCCGAGGGGCCGCACAGCAGCACGACGCGGGCGGTTGTCGCGGAATTCGGGAGATGTGAACTCACGAGACACCAGTCTGACGCATCGAGCGCCCCCGGCCGACCCCGCGGGTCGTCTTTGGAACGGGCATCACACCTCAACTACCCTTCGTGTCGACCTCATTACTTTGCGCAGCAGAAGGTGGCAGCAGTCATGGCACGATTCCCGGCCCACCAGAACCCGACCGCCCGGCGCGCGTTGCTGGCCCTCACGACCGCGGGCATCGCGGTGGGCGTGGGAGCGACCTCGGCAGCCGCGGACACCGAACCCGTCGTGGACGTGGTCCGCACCAGGCCCACCTCGCTGGGCAACGTCAACCCGCAGGCGGGCGTCCAGGCGCTGACCGGGACCGTCGGTTACGTGACCGGCCCGGTCGCGGGCCTGAAGCCCAACCCGCTGGCCGGTACGGGTGTCGACCCTCTCGACAACGGACTCGCCACCCAGGTCGCCGACTTCCCGCCACTGGCCACGACCATGCTGACGGCCCCGGTCGCCCAGGCCCAGTCGCTGGGCGCCGTTCCGGTACTGGGACAGGTGACGGGCCTGCTGCACTGAGCCCTACGGCGGCGAGCCGTGCGGCGGCCGGTCGCACAACAGGCGGTCGCGCGGCGGCGAGTCGTGCGAAGGGCGAAGAGAGGGCCGCGCCTCCCCCGGACGGTGGGGAAGCGCGGCTCTCCGTCTTCGGCGGCCGTCAGTACGACGAGCCGGAGGCGCCCAGTGCGCCGGTCGGGTGCCAGACCGTCTTCGTCTCCAGGAAGGCGGTCAGGCGCTCGATGCCCGGTGCCGCAAAGTAATCCACAGCCTGTGGACGGACGACCCGCTTGAGGTTGTCCGCGGCGGCGACCTCCAGTTCCTTCGCGAGTACGTCGTCGGCGCCCGCGAGGTCGATCGCGTTGACGTCCTGGTGCGCGGCCAGCGGGGACGCGATCTCCGCCGTCCTCCCGGAGAGGATGTTGACGACGCCGCCCGGAACGTCGGAGGTGGCCAGCACCTCGCCCAGCGACAGCGCCGGGAGCGGGGACCTCTCGCTCGCGATCACGATCACCGTGTTGCCCGTCGCGATCACCGGAGCGATCACCGAGACCAGGCCGAGGAACGACGACTCCTGAGGGGCCAGGACCGTCACCACACCCGTCGGCTCGGGGGTGGAGAGGTTGAAGTACGGGCCCGCGACCGGGTTGCCGCCGCCCACGACCTGGGCGATCTTGTCGGTCCAGCCCGCGTACCAGACCCAGCGGTCGATCGCCGCGTCGACCTGCTCGGCGGCCTTGGACTTCGACAGGCCCTCGGCGTCGGCGACCTCACGGACGAACTGCGCCCTGCGGCCCTCCAGCATCTCGGCGACGCGGTAGAGGACCTGGCCGCGGTTGTACGCGGTCGCGCCCGACCAGCCGCCGAAGGCCTTGCGGGCCGCGACCACCGCGTCACGGGCGTCCTTGCGGGACGAGAGCGGCGCGTTGGCCAGCCATGCGCCTTTGGAGTCGGTCACCTCGTACACCCGGCCGCTCTCGGAACGCGGGAACTTCCCGCCGACGTACAGCTTGTAGGTCTTGAACACACTGAGACGGTCAGACATCGAGGTACGCCTCCAGGCCGTGGCGGCCGCCCTCGCGGCCGAAGCCCGACTCCTTGTAACCGCCGAACGGTGACGTGGGGTCGAACTTGTTGAACGTGTTGGACCAGATCACGCCCGCGCGCAGCTTGTTCGCGACGGCCAGGATCCGGGAGCCCTTCTCCGTCCAGATGCCCGCGGAGAGGCCGTACTGGCTGTTGTTGGCCTTGGCGACCGCCTCGTCCGGTGTGCGGAAGGAGAGGACGGACAGGACCGGGCCGAAGATCTCGTCGCGGGCGACGGTGTGCGCCTGGGTGACGTTCGTGAAGAGCGTCGGGGCGAACCAGTAGCCGGAGGAGGGGAGTTCGCAGGCCGGGGACCAGCGCTCGGCGCCCTCCGCCTCGCCCTGTTCGACGAGCGTGGTGATGCGCGAGAGCTGCTCGGCGGAGTTGATCGCGCCGATGTCCGTGTTCTTGTCCAGCGGGTCGCCGAGGCGCAGGGTCGACAGGCGCCGCTTCAGGGAGTCCAGCAGCTCGTCCTGGATCGACTCCTGGACGAGGAGCCGGGAGCCCGCGCAGCAGACCTGGCCCTGGTTGAAGAAGATGCCGGAGACGATGCCCTCGACGGCCTGGTCGATGGGGGCGTCGTCGAAGACGATGTTCGCGCCCTTGCCGCCCAGTTCGAGCGTGACCTTCTTCCTGGTGCCCGCCACCTGGCGGGCGATCGCCTTGCCGACGGCCGTGGAGCCGGTGAAGGCCACCTTGTTCACGTCCGGGTGCTCGACGAGCGCCGCGCCCGCGCTGCCGTACCCCGGAAGGATGTTGACGACGCCCTTCGGCAGGCCCGCCTGGCGGCAGATGTCCGCGAAGAAGAGCGCGGAGAGCGGGGTCGTCTCGGCCGGCTTGAGCACGACCGTGTTGCCCGTCGCCAGCGCCGGGGCGATCTTCCACGCCAGCATCAGGAGCGGGAAGTTCCAGGGGATGACCTGGCCCGCGACGCCCAGCGGGCGCGGGTTCGTGCCGAAGCCGGCGTGGTCGAGCTTGTCGGCCCAGCCCGCGTAGTAGAAGAAGTGCGCGGCGACCAGGGGGAGGTCGGCGTCGCGCGTCTCCTTGATGGGCTTGCCGTTGTCGAGGGTTTCGAGGACGGCCAGCTCGCGGGAGCGTTCCTGGATGATCCGGGCGATGCGGAAGAGGTACTTGGCGCGCTCGGAGCCGGGGAGCGCGGACCACTTCTCGAAGGCCCCGCGCGCCGCCTTCACCGCGCGGTCCACGTCCTCCGTGCCCGCCTGGGCGACCTCGGAGAGGACCTCTTCGGTGGAGGGGGAGACGGTCTTGAAGACCTTGCCGTCCGCCGCCTCCACGAACTCGCCGTCGATGAACAGGCCGTACGAGGGTGCGATGTCGACGACCGAGCGGGACTCGGGCGCCGGTGCGTACGCGAAAGCGGGCGACCGCTTTTCGGTGTTTTCCGTGGTCATGGTGATCAGTCCACCGTCACGTAGTCGGGGCCGGAGTAGCGGCCGGTGGCCAGCTTCTGCCGCTGCATCAGCAGATCGTTCAGGAGCGAGGACGCGCCGAAGCGGAACCAGTGGTTGTCCAGCCAGTCCTCGCCCGCCGTCTCGTTGACCACGACCAGGAACTTGATGGCGTCCTTGCTGGTGCGGATGCCGCCGGCGGGCTTCACGCCGACCTGTACGCCGGTCTGCGCGCGGAAGTCGCGGACCGCCTCCAGCATCAGCAGGGTGTTCGCGGGAGTCGCGTTCACCGCGACCTTGCCGGTGGACGTCTTGATGAAGTCCGCCCCCGCCAGCATGCCGAGCCAGCTCGCGCGGCGGATGTTGTCGTACGTCGACAGCTCGCCCGTCTCGAAGATGACCTTGAGGCGGGCCGCCCCGGAGGCCTCCTTCACGGCGACGATCTCCTCGTACACCTTCGCGTAGTCGCCCGCGAGGAACGCTCCGCGGTCGATGACCATGTCGATCTCGTCGGCGCCCGCGGCGACGGCGTCCCGCACGTCGGCCAGCTTCACGTGGAGCGCGGCGCGGCCGGCCGGGAAGGCGGTCGCGACAGACGCGACCTTCACGGCGGAGCCGGCGACGGCCTCCTTGGCGGTGGCCACCATGTCGGGGTAGACGCAGACGGCGGCGGTCGACGGGGCCGTGCGGTCCGTGGGGTCGGGGCGGACCGCCTTGGCGCCGAGCGCCCGGACCTTGCCCGGGGTGTCCGCGCCTTCCAGCGTCGTCAGGTCGACCATCGAGATGGCGAGGTCGATGGCGTACGCCTTCGCGGTCGTCTTGATGGAGCGCGTGCCGAGTGAGGCGGCGCGCGCCTCCAGGCCGACCGCGTCCACGCCGGGGAGGCCGTGGAGGAAGCGGCGCAGTGTGCTGTCGGACGCGGTCACTTCTGTGAGTGCGTGTGCTGCGGGTGCAGTGGTGGGCATGGTCACCAGACGAGCATATCTACGCGCGTAGCGGCTGTACAGCCCTGGGGGTGGGTGAGGGTGCGGGTGGGTGCGTGCATTGGATTCGCCCCCGCCGCCCCTACCCAATCCCGTCACCTACTCAGGGGCTCCGCCCCCGAACCCCCGCTCCTCAAACGCCGGAGGGGCTGAAGTGCGGGCGGTCGGAGGGGTTGAGATTTCCGGTGGAGGGGCTGAATGGCTCGGTGTTGGAGGGGCTGGAAATCGATCCTGGGTGGCGTCGGGCAGAATCGGGGTATGACGACGCCCGACCAGCAGCCGACCGTACCGGAGACACCGGATCCTCAGTTCAAGGACCGGGTCTACCGGTCGCCCTCCGGTATCGCGGGTGGGGTGCTGTTGCTCGCGATCGCGGGGTGGCTCGGGATCGACGCGCTGGTCACCGGTGAGGGGCGGGCGCCGTGGGTGGCGCTGGCCGCGCTGCTTTTCCTGGTTCCGCTGGTGCTCGCGTTCACCGTGCGTCCGGCTGTGTACGCCAACGAGCAGCGGCTGCGTGTCCGCAACCCCTTCCGGGTGATCGTGCTGCCCTGGGGGACGGTCGAGGGGTTCAGGTCGGGCTACTCGAACGAGGTGCTCGACACGGCCGGCGCCAAGTACCAGGTGTGGGCCGTGCCCGTCTCGCTGCGGGGCCGCAAGCGTGCGGCCCGGCGGGAGGCGCGCGGGGAGGCCCGCGGGGAGGCGCGCGGGGAGGCCCGCGGGTCCGCGGCGGCCGTTCGTGGCGGGCAGCAGCACCATGCCGCGGCGGTGGCCGCCGGACCGGTGCGGGCCGCGGGCGACCAGATCATGGAGGAACTGCGCGAGCTGCTGGAGGCCCGGAGCAAGGACCCGCGGGCACAGGGCGAGGCATCGGTGCGGTGGGCGTACGAGATCATGGCCCCCGCGGCGGCCGGTGCCGTACTGCTGGCGATCCTGCTGACGGTGGGCTGAGGCCACCAAGCCCGGCTGGATGCTATTGCTGAATCCCGTCACCGGTTGTCAAGTGGTGTGAGAGTCCCAGCGACACGCCGTGCAGACGGCGTGTCGCTGGGACTGTGCGCACACTTGGCTCTCGTTTGGCGATTCGCCGACAGCATCCCGGCCGGCCGGGCCGTCGGGGGCGCGCTCGTCCCTGGCGGGTTCTTGAGGGTTCTCTCGGCTTTCGTGGCTCGACGCCCTCGGCGGTTTGAGGCGATGGGCGCGTCCGGCCGTACGAGAGGGCGGTGCCCCGGTGGGGGCGGCGGCGGTCCGGTGGTTCGGGCAGGGGCGTCCGGTCGCTACTGTCACCACCTGTGCCGGCGCCGGTGTCACCACCGGCGTTCCCACGCGATCCAGGAGTGCATGTGTCGTACGACGAGCCGCTGCGACTGCCCGTGGCCGCGATACCCGACGGCTGCCGGGACTGGACGGCCGGGCGGGCCGGGGTCTGGTCGGCCGCGCTGCCTCCGCGCTGGTCGTTCCTGCGGGTGCGCAGGTCGATCGCGGCAGCGGTGTCCACCTTCGCGCTGTGCGCGGGCGCCTGGGCGGCGATGCTCGGCGGACTGTGGCCGTTCGTCGCGGCGGGGTTCGCGGTGTACGTCCTGTGGGTGCTCGCACGGCCCGAGCTGGTCTGGGCCGGCGCGCCCGTCCTGCTGCTGGTGCTCGCCTTGGAGGCGCCGTCGCTGCCGCGGGTCGTGACCGCCGTCGTGGCGTTCGTCGTCGTGGTCACCTGGGCCGCCGTCGCCGTACGCCTGCGGGCCCGGAGCCGTCAGCTCGAACGGGCGCTGGAGGCGGCCGGGGACACCACGGCACGTACCCCGGACGCGGACGCCGTGCTCCAGCGTGGCCGTTTCCTGCTCCCGCTCGGTCTCACCGTGCTCGTGCTCGGCGTGCTCATCGGTGCCACCGCGGGTCTGTGGGGCACGGCCGACGACCAGCGGGGCTCCTGGGTCGTGGCCATCTACCTGGCCGGGCTCGCCATGACCGCCCTGGCCTCGGCGTGGCTCGGCCGCCACCGGGCCCTCGCCCTGCGCCGGGCCCCCGCGCCCGTACTGCGCGTCCTCGTACGCGACGACGCGCAGGGCACCACGGAGGTGTACGCGGCGGACGACCTCGCCGCGCTGCGCCCGCTCTTCACGGTGGACCTGACGTCGTACGACGACAGTGAGGAGCCGGACGACGACGAGGACGACGAGGAGGATGGCGAAGCGGACGACGAGGAGTTGGAGCGGCTCCTCGACGCGGTGGACGACGACACCCCCGGGCCGGTCCGCGAGGCCGTCCTCTACGGCGCTCCCTTCGACGGCGCCGAACTCGTGGTCGTCAGCGCCGACGAGGACCCGGACCAGCCGCCGCTCACGGAGTGGTCGACGAGCCCGGTCCGGCCGCTGTCGCCCAGCGCGGGCATGAGACGGGCGGCCAAGGAGAAGGCCCGCGAGGAGCAGAACCGTCAACTGGAGGAGCAGGCACGGGAGTTGGTCGTCGACCGGTCGCCCGTCCCGGTCCGCCGCTGGCGTGCGGGCTGGCTCGACTGGGTGGCCGCGGCGCTGCTCGTGCTCTGGGGTGCCTGGTTCGTCGGGCTGTGGTTCTCCGAGTCCGCAATGCCCGTCTGGAAGTTGGCACTCCTCGGCGTACTCGGTCTCTACGGAGTCGTACGCGTCCCGGTGAAGCTCGCCTGGCGCATCACCGCGGACCGCTCGGGCCTGTGGGTCACCGGACTGCGCGGCCCTCAGCACGTCCCCTGGGACGACATCCGCTCCGTACGCCGTCAGTCCTTCGAACTGAAGCTCCGCTGGCGGGGCGACAACTGGTCGGTCGCGGCGCCGCGTTGGGCGTGGTTCGAGCGACGGCAGGGTCTGGTCCATCCCTACGACGCCCTGGCGGCCGAACTCACCGCCATGCGCACGGATCCCGCGCTGCGGCCCACCGGGGAGAGCACGGCACCCGAACGGGGGCGCCCGCTCTGGCCGTTGGCCGTGCTGCTGGGTCTGGTGTGGGCGGCGGTGCTGGTGGTGTGGGGCTGAGGCCGAGACCGAGGCCGAGACCGGGGTGAGCGGGAACGCGCGGCCGAAGCCGGTCGTGCCCGACCGGCGACCTTCGCCGGTTCGGCGGCAACCTTCGCCGGTTCGGCGGCAACCTTCGCCGGTTCGGCGGCAACCTTCGCCGGTTCGGCGGCAACCTTCGCCGGTTCGGCGGCGACCTGAGGGTGAAATCCCGTCCCCCACCAAGGGAGTTCACCGTGCACAGACACTTGGCACGTCTGGTCACCGTCTTCGCCGCCCTGGTCGCGCTGGTGGCCACCCCCTTCACCTCGGCGTCCCCCGCGAAGGCCGCCGACGTGTGGAACCCGCCCGCGAACCTCGTACAGCCCCTGAACGAGGTGTGGAACCACGTCTCGACCACCTACCCGGACCTCTACGGCTTCCGCAACTACGGCTGGGACCAGGTCATGGCCAACCGGGGAAGCATCAACTACTGCGTCCGCTGGGAGTCCGACGCCCCGGTCAGCACCGAGCTGCGCGACCGGATCCATGCCGCCCTGAAGAAGCAGTTCGGCAAGTGGACGGCCGCAATGGTGGACAACGGCACGGGACACAACGCCTGGCCGTACACCAACGTGCCGGTCAACATCGTCGGCTGGGCGGTGAAGAACCGCTCGACCCTCCAGTGGACCGACAACTCCGTCGACGTCTACACCGGCCTCGACGAGGGCGGCGCCCCGCAGTGCGCGCCCGACTGCGGCCGCTTCTTCCACCAGGACGGCAACTACTCCCGCTGTCCGGGCGGCGCGGCCCGCCACT
Source organism: Streptomyces sp. NPDC020747 (assembly GCF_044334695.1). Taxonomy (NCBI): domain Bacteria; kingdom Bacillati; phylum Actinomycetota; class Actinomycetes; order Kitasatosporales; family Streptomycetaceae; genus Streptomyces; species Streptomyces sp. NPDC020747. The sequence continues at coordinate 311,019 of NZ_JBIRTJ010000002.1, forward strand.
ACGACCAGTCCCTCTGGCTCACCAAGGGCTTCCAGGGCGGCGCCGGCGGCGACTGGGGCCAGCGCGTCGGCCAGGAGTACTTCACGGGCGCCCTGTCGCAGGAGAACATCCACATCTACCTGCACGAGGTCGGCCACACCTTCGGCCTCGACGACTTCTACGACTGGACCCCGACCGGCCAGTGCTGCTTCCTCATGAAGGCGGGCAGCGCAGCCCAGATAACGGAGTTCGACAAGTGGATGTTCCGGGACTTCTGGCGCCATCTGAAGAGCCGGTACGGCCTGTGACGCCTGGCCGCTGACATGGGGTGTCCGACGGGGGCCGCGGTGTGCGACCTGGCCCCCGTCGGGTATCCGTCAGGCTCTCCAGGTCCTCAGATGCCGGCCGCCGCCGAGAGATCCCGCTTGATCGTCGCCAGGAGTTCCGTCGCCTTCGCGCGGGCCGCCGGGAGGTTCTCGTGGGTGCCGACGGGGACCACGACCTCCAGGTAGCACTTGAGCTTCGGCTCCGTACCGCTGGGGCGGACGATGACGCGGGCGCCGTCCAGCGTGTAGCGCAGGCCGTCCGTGGGCGGGAGCGTGTCCGTGCCCTTCGTCAGGTCCTCGGCCTTGGTGACGGCCAGGCCCGCGAGCCGCGTGGGCGGCTGCTCGCGCAGACGGCGCATCGCGTCCGAGATGAGGGACAGGTCGTCCACGCGGACCGAGAGCTGGTCCGTGGCGTGCAGACCGTGCTCGACCGCGAGGTCGTCGAGGAGGTCGAGGAGGGTACGGCCCTGGGACTTGAGCTCCGAGGCCAGTTCCGTGATCAGGAGGGCGGCCGTGATGCCGTCCTTGTCCCGTACGCCCTCGGGGTCCACGCAGTAGCCCAGCGCCTCCTCGTAGCCGTACCGCAGATCCTCCACCCGGGCGATCCACTTGAAGCCCGTCAGCGTCTCCTCGTACGGCAGGCCCGCCTTCTCGGCGATCCGGCCGAGCAGGGAGGACGAGACGATCGACTCCGCGAACGTGCCCCGCGCGCCCCGGCGGACCAGGTGCTCGGCGAGGAGCGCGCCCACCTCGTCGCCGCGCAGCATGCGCCAGTCCCCGCTGCCCCCGCCGTCCTTGACGGCCGCCGCGCAGCGGTCCGCGTCCGGGTCGTTCGCGATGATCAGGTCGGGGTCGGTCTCGCGGGCCTTCGCGAAGGCCAGGTCCATCGCGCCGGGCTCTTCCGGGTTGGGGAAGGCGACGGTCGGGAAGTCCGGGTCGGGGTCGGCCTGTTCGGCGACGAGGACCGGTGCCGGGAAGCCGGCCCGGGCGAACGCCGCCAGGAGGGTCTCCTTGCCGACACCGTGCATCGCCGTGTAGACCGTCCGGGCCGTACGCGCGGAGCCGGCGGCCAGTACCTCGTCCGTACGCTCCAGATAGGCGTCCAGGACGTCGTCGTCGAGGGTCTCCCAGCCGGAGTCCGGGCGGGGGACGTCTGCCAGGTTCGCGATCGCGGCGATCTCCGCGGCGATCTCGGCGTCCGCCGGGGGCACGATCTGGGAGCCGTCGCCGAGGTAGACCTTGTAGCCGTTGTCGCGCGGCGGGTTGTGGCTGGCCGTCACCTCCACGCCCGCCACCGCGCCCAAGTGCCTTATGGCGTACGCGAGTACGGGCGTGGGGAGGGGTCGGGGGAGTACGGCGGCGCGCAGGCCCGCGCCCGTCATGACCGCCGCCGTGTCGCGGGCGAAGTCGGCGGACTTGTGGCGGGCGTCGTAGCCGACGACGACGAGGCCGTCCGTCTCTCCCTTGGCCTTGAGATACGCGGCGAGGCCGGCGGCCGCGCGGATGACGACCGAGCGGTTCATCCGCATCGGGCCGGCGCCCAGCTCGCCCCGCAGGCCCGCCGTGCCGAACTGGAGGGTGCCGCTGAAGCGTGCGGCGAGCTCCGCCGTGTCCTCGGCGTCGATCAGCTTGGCGAGTTCCTCACGGGTTTCCGCGTCGGGGTCCTCGGCCAGCCATGCCTTGGCCCGCGCGATGAGTCCGTCCTGCACGTCAGGTCAACCTCTCTCTTTGTCGTCGTCCCTGGGGGCTGCGCCCCCAGACCCCCTCTATCGGCCTGAACGGCCTCGTCCTCAAACTCCCCCACTCTCGGCTTCGCTCGAGCGGGGGGACCCCCACGACGGGCTGAAGGTGTCGGCCCGGGCTGCGAAATCCTCAGCCCCTCCGGCGTTTGAGGAGCGGGGGTTCGGGGGGCGGAGCCCCTGAAGGACTAAAGGCGGTCCAGGACCTGGGTCAGCAGCGCACCCATGTGAGTGGCGGAGTCGCGGCCCGCCTGGAGGACCTCCTCGTGGTTGAGGGGCTCGCCGGTCATACCGGCCGCGAGGTTGGTGACGAGGGAGATGCCGAGCACCTCCGCACCCGCCTCACGCGCCGCGATGGCCTCAAGAGTCGTCGACATCCCCACCAGGTCCGCCCCGATCACCCGCGCCATCCGAATCTCCGCGGGCGTCTCATAGTGCGGCCCGGGGAACTGCGCGTACACCCCCTCCTCAAGGGTCCCGTCGATCTCCTTGCACAGCGCGCGCAGCCGCGGCGAGTACAGATCCGTCAGATCGACGAAGTTCGCGCCGACGATCGGCGACGCCGCCGTCAGGTTGATGTGGTCGCTGATGAGGACCGGCTGCCCGGGCCGCATGCCCTCGCGCAGCCCCCCGCAGCCGTTGGTCAGCACGATCGTCTTGCAGCCGGCGGCCACGGCGGTGCGGACGCCGTGCGCGACGGAGGCGACACCGCGGCCCTCGTAGAAGTGGGTGCGGCCCAGGAACACGAGCGCGCGCCTGTCGCCGATCTCGTACGAGCGGACCTTGCCGCCGTGCCCCTCGACCGCCGGCGGCGGGAAGCCGGGCAGCTCGGTGACCTGGAACTCGGCCGCGGGGTCGCCGAGGGCGTCAACGGCCGGTGCCCAGCCGGAGCCCATCACGAGAGCGACGTCGTGGGTCTCGGCGCCCGTCAGTTCCCGTACGCGCACGGCGGCGGCGTCGGCGGCGGCGTACGGGTCGCCCTGGATGTCGTCCGGAAGAAGAGATGCGTTCACGCGCACGAGGGTAGCCGGTCCGGGCCTACGCGCGTAGATGGTGATGGTCACGGGATTGCGATCGTTGTCTTGTTGTTTCCGCCGAAGGCCGCCGAGGCGGTCAGCAGGGACGCTTGCGCAGCTCCATCACGTAGTCGTGCGGGGCCCCCGCCGATTCCGCCGCGTCCGCGATCTCGCCGAGGTAGCGGGCCGAGGGGAGACCGCCCTCATAGCCGTTGAGGACGTAGACCCACGCGGCCTCCTCGCCCTCCAGCGTGTGGATCCGTACCCGCATCCGCCGGTAGACGTCCAGGCCGACGCCCTCCCAGCGGTCCATGGACTCCTCGTCCGGGGGCGCGATGTCGTACAGGGCGATGAAGACCTGCGAGCGCGGGGCCTCGACGATGGTGGCCAGCGCGCCCTCCCAGCCCATGTGCTCGCCGCCGAACGTCAGCCGCCAGCCGTTCAGCCACCCCGTGGCGCGCAGCGGCGAGTGCGGAGCGCGGCGCGTCATGAGCCGCGGGTCGAGATTGCCGGCGTACGCGGCGTAGAGCGACATGGATCGAGGGTACGGCAGCGGACGCGTGCGCCACTCCCGTAACCGGAGCACCCGGATTCCGTATCCCGGCCGCCGGGATTTCGTACCCGAGAGGCCTGGAGCCCGTGACCGCGTCACCCGGATCCTGTGATTCCGGCCCCGTCGGCGGCCCCCGGGCGGAAGCACCTTGAAGCGTGCGGGACAATGGAGTACGTGACTCGGATCGTGATCATTGGTGGCGGACCCGGCGGATACGAGGCGGCCCTGGTGGCCGCCCAGCTCGGCGCGGAGGTGACCGTCGTCGACTGCGACGGTCTGGGCGGGGCGTCGGTGCTCACCGACTGCGTCCCGTCGAAGACCCTGATCGCGACGGCGGAGGTGATGACCACCTTCGACTCGTCGTACGAGGAGCTGGGGATCATCGTCGCCGATGACACTCCTCACATCGACGCGCCCGCGCGGGTCGTCGGTGTCGACCTCGGGAAGGTCAACCGCCGTGTGAAGCGGCTCGCGCTGGCCCAGTCGCACGACATCACCGCCTCCGTGACGCGCGCCGGGGCCCGGGTGCTCCGGGGCCGCGCGCGGCTCGAAGGCATGCAGGCCCTGGACGGGTCGCGAAAGGTCGTCGTACAGGCCGCGGACGGCAGCGAGGAGACGCTCGTCGCCGACGCCGTGCTCATCGCCACCGGCGGGCACCCCCGCGAGCTGCCCGACGCGCAGCCGGACGGGGAGCGGATCCTCAACTGGACGCAGGTCTACGACCTCGACGAGCTGCCCGAGGAGCTCATCGTCGTCGGGTCCGGTGTCACCGGTGCCGAGTTCGCCGGTGCCTACCAGGCCCTCGGCTCCCGCGTCACCCTCGTCTCCAGCCGCGACCGCGTGCTGCCTGGCGAGGACCCGGACGCGGCCGCCGTCCTGGAGGACGTGTTCCGGCGGCGCGGCATGAACGTCATGGCCCGCTCGCGCGCCGCGTCCGCCAAGCGCGTCGGCGACCGCGTCGAGGTGACGCTCGCCGACGGCCGGGTCATCACCGGCTCGCACTGTCTGATGGCCGTCGGCGCCATCCCGAACAGCCACGGCATGGGTCTCGAAGAGGCCGGTGTCCGGGTCCGCGAGTCCGGCCACATCTGGACCGACAAGGTCTCCAGGACCACCGCCCCTGGCGTGTACGCCGCCGGTGACGTGACCGGCGTCTTCGCGCTCGCGTCCGTGGCCGCCATGCAGGGCCGGATCGCCATGTACCACTTCCTCGGCGACGCGGTCGCCCCGCTGAACCTCAAGACGGTCTCGTCGAACGTCTTCACCGACCCCGAGATCGCGACCGTCGGCTACTCCCAGGCGGACGTCGACGGCGGTGTCATCGACGCCCGGGTCGTCAAGCTGCCCCTGCTGCGCAATCCGCGCGCCAAGATGCAGGGCATCCGCGACGGCTTCGTCAAGATCTTCTGCCGCCCGGGCACCGGGATCGTCGTCGGCGGTGTGGTCGTCTCGCCGCGCGCCTCGGAACTCATCCACCCGATCTCGCTCGCGGTCGACAACAACCTGACCGTCGAACAGATCGCGAACGCCTTCACCGTGTATCCGTCCCTGTCAGGCTCGATCGCCGAGGTGGCCCGGCAGCTGCACACCCGGAAGACCGAGGGCGAATCCTGACGGCGAAAGACCGTTCCCCGCTGGTCACGGGGATCGTCGGCCCATTGGTGACGGTGAGTCGCCGCCCATTCGCGCGGCATAGGCGCAGCGATTAGGCGCGTATACCACTTCGTGCCCTGCGGTGCGAACAACTTCTGTTATTCGGCGCAAACTGCTGAAAGCAGACGGTCGTTGGGGTTACTGTCAGTTTCGTGTTCGCTGCAGAACGTCGCCAATTGATCCTCGAAATGGTGCGAGCGAATGGGGCCGTGTCGCTCCGTGAGCTCGCCCGCGTCGTCCAGACCTCCGAAGTGACCGTACGGCGGGACGTGCGCGCACTGGAGGCAGAAGGACTCCTCGACCGCCGGCATGGCGGTGCGGTATTGCCGGGCGGGTTCACGCGGGAGTCCGGCTTTCCGCAGAAGTCTCATCTCGCGACCGCCGAGAAGACGGCAATCGCCGATCTCGCCGCAAGTCTCGTCGAAGAGGGCGAGGCCATTGTGGTGGGGGCGGGAACCACGACACAGGAGCTGGCCCGTCGGCTCGCTCGTGTTCCCGGTCTGACCGTCGTCACCAACTCCCTGCTGGTGGCCCAGGCGTTGGCCCATGCCAACCGCGTGGAGGTCGTGATGACCGGCGGCACCCTGCGCGGTTCCAACTACGCCCTGGTCGGCAGCGGGGCCGAGCAGTCCCTCCAGGGGCTGCGGGTCTCCCGGGCCTTCCTGTCGGGGAGCGGACTGACCGCCGAGCGCGGCCTGTCCACCTCCAACATGCTGTCGGCGTCCGTCGACCGCGCGCTGGTGCAGGCGGCCTCCGAGGTCGTCGTCCTCGCCGACCACACCAAGCTCGGCACCGACACGATGTTCCAGACCGTGCCGACCGACGTGATCACCCGGCTCGTCACCGACGAGCCGCCCGCCCACGACGACCGCGCGGGCACCGAACTGCAGGCCCTGGCGGACCAGGGCGTACAGATCGCGGTGGCCGGAGCGGGCGGTGCGGGCGGGGATACGGTCCCGGCGGGGCGTCAGCCGCCGCGCCGGGACGTGCCGCTCCCCGGCCCCAGGCGTGGCCAGGTACCCGGCGGCGCGGGCCCGCAGTTGCGCAGCGCGGCCGCGGTTCTGGGGGAACAGCCCCAGAGCGAGCGGGCGCGGGTCGCGGACCTGCGCCGACGCTGAGGGGCGGCTGCCCGCCCGGCCCGGATCCTGACGGACGACGGTCCAGTTCGTACGTCGGGAAGTGCGGCCACGGCAGTGCGGCAGGCAGTACGTACGTCGTCCGTGTGCGTGTCGGCAGTACGTGTATCGGCGGTACGTGCGCTCGGTGTTGCGGGGCGTCAGGCCTTGAGGCCCCGCAGGGTCAGTGTCAGCAGGCGGTCGGCCAACTCCGGATCGTCCGGGGTCTCTTCGGCCGCCAGCGCGATGGCGTTGGTCAGCTGGAGCAGGTCGCCGATGGAGACGTCGGAGCGCACGGCGCCCGCCCGCTGCGCACGGGCGAGCAGGGCGCTGCCCGCCTCACGCATCGGACCACTGCACCGGGCGAGTTCCGAGGCGTCGTCGTGCGAGGCCGCCATGAGTGCTCGGGACAGACCGCGGTACTCACCCGCATGAGTGATGATGGCGCGCAGCCATGCCACGAGCGCCGTGCACGGCTGCGGGTCGTTCAGCAGTTCGCGTGAGAGGTCGAGGAGATCGCTCACCGCGTCCGAGAAGACCGAGCTCAGCAGGGCGTGACGGTTCGGGAAGTGCCGGTAGAGCGTGCCGATGCCCACTCCGGCCCGTCTGGCCACGTCCTCCAGGGAGGCGTCCGCGCCGAACTCGGCGAACGCCGTCCGGGCCTCGGAGACCAGTCGCTCGTGGTTGCGGCGGGCGTCGGCGCGCATACCTGCCGGTGGCTTGGCCATGTGATTCACCTCGCCTCTCCTGCGTGCCGGGGGTGGGATGTGGTTGCCCGATCCCAACTCGTCTGCCCATTGTCTTCGTTCGGGGGCTGCGGGTGCGTTGTGGCTGGTCGCGCCCACGCGGCGGAGCCGCATATGTCACAGCCCCGCGCCCCTGACCAGGCTCCGAACCCGAGGCGCCCGGCGGACAGGCTGATCCTGTTCGTCGGGCGCCTCGGGACGGTGGGTGTGGGTCAGTCCTTGATTTCGCAGATGAGGGCGCCGGAGGTGACGGAGGCGCCGACCTCGGCGGACAGGGCCTTGACCGTGCCGGAGCGGTGGGCGTTGAGGGGCTGCTCCATCTTCATGGCCTCCAGGACGACGACGAGGTCGCCCTCCTTGACCTCCTGGCCCTCCTCGACGGCGACCTTGACGATGGTGCCCTGCATGGGCGAGGCGAGGGTGTCGCCGGAGGCGGCCGGGCCGGACTTCTTGGCCGCGCGGCGCTTGGGCTTGGCGCCGGCCGCGAGGCCGGTACGGGCCAGCGACATGCCCAGGGAGACGGGCAGGGAGACTTCCAGGCGTTTGCCGCCGACCTCGACGACGACCGTCTCGCGGCCCGGCTCGTCCTCGACCTCGGTGTCCGCGGGGGCCGCGAACGGCTTGATCTCGTTGACGAACTCGGTCTCGATCCAGCGGGTGTGGACCGTGAACGGGTCGCTGGAGCCGGTCAGTTCGGGGGCGAACGCCGGGTCCTCGACCACCGCGCGGTGGAAGGGGATCGCGGTCGCCATGCCCTCGACGTTGAACTCGGCGAGTGCGCGGGCGGCCCGCTGCAGGGCCTGTTCGCGGGTGGCGCCGGTGACGATCAGCTTGGCGAGCAGGGAGTCCCAGGCCGGGCCGATCACGCTGCCGGTCTCCACGCCCGCGTCCAGCCGCACGCCCGGACCGGACGGCGGCGCGAACACGGTCACGGTGCCGGGGGCGGGCAGGAAGCCCCGGCCCGGGTCCTCGCCGTTGATGCGGAACTCGAAGGAATGGCCGCGCAGTTCCGGGTCGCCGTAGCCCAGTTCCTCGCCGTCGGCGATACGGAACATCTCGCGGACCAGGTCGATGCCGGCGACCTCCTCGGTCACCGGGTGCTCCACCTGCAGACGGGTGTTGACCTCCAGGAAGGAGATCGTGCCGTCGGTGCCGACCAGGAACTCGACGGTGCCCGCGCCGACGTAACCGGCCTCCTTGAGGATGGCCTTCGAGGACGAGTACAGCTCGGCGACCTGCTCGTCGGACAGGAACGGCGCGGGCGCCTCCTCGACCAGCTTCTGGTGCCGGCGCTGCAGCGAGCAGTCACGCGTCGACACGACGACCACGTTGCCGTGGCTGTCGGCCAGGCACTGGGTCTCCACGTGCCGCGGCTTGTCGAGGTAGCGCTCGACGAAGCACTCGCCGCGACCGAACGCGGCGACGGCCTCGCGGACCGCCGAGTCATAGAGTTCCGGGACCTCTTCGAGGGTGCGGGCCACCTTCAGGCCGCGCCCGCCGCCGCCGAAGGCCGCCTTGATGGCGATGGGCAGCCCGTGCTGTTCGGCGAAGGCCACCACCTCGTCGGCGCCGGACACCGGGTCCGGGGTGCCGGCCACCAGCGGGGCGCCGGCGCGCTGCGCGATGTGGCGGGCGGCGACCTTGTCGCCCAGGTCGCGGATGGCCTGCGGCGGCGGGCCGATCCAGATCAGCCCGGCGTCCAGGACGGCCTGGGCGAAGTCGGCGTTCTCGGAAAGGAAACCGTAGCCGGGGTGGACGGCGTCCGAGCCGGAGTCCTTGGCCGCCTGCAGCACCTTGGTCATGTCGAGGTAGCTGGTCGCGGGGGTGTCACCGCCCAGCGCGAACGCCTCGTCCGCGGCCCGCACATGCAGTGCGTCCCGGTCCGGCTCGGCGTACACCGCCACGCTCGCGATGCCGGCGTCTCGGCACGCCCGGGCGACACGAACAGCGATTTCGCCACGGTTGGCGATCAACACCTTGCGCACGTTGGCTCCCTCTCCTTGAAACAAGCCGAGTTTAGGGACTGCCGACACGACGTATCGACCCGTCCCCGATGGTGAGCTTGCCCACACGGAGCGTGATACGAGGCCCGCTCGCCCGCGAAATCCCTTGTCGCACCGCGGTACGCAGGGGGCTTCCCAAGAACCCTAGCCCTCCGATGTGGCCAAGGTCTCTGTGAGAGCGTGCTGCGCCCCACTCCGTTTCTTTGTGGAGTCCCTACGAATGGCCCAACGAATCTTTGCCCTTCGCCGATCCCTTGTCCCCGGGTTTACCGGTTAGTAGCGTGCAGGCTGTCCCGAACGTACTTGAGGTAACAACAGCTTTGGTCGAGCGGCAGTCGGAAGTGGGTGGGGACCGGTGGTGCGCAGACCGGTGGCATGGGTGACCGCGATCGTGCTCTTCGCGGAGGCGATGGGCATCGCGTTGGTCAACTGGTTCATGGGGATCGTCGTGGACCGGCAGGACATGTCCCTGGCCGGGCTCGACTCGGACGTGATGTCCACGTCCTCGAAGGTCGCCGGCCTGCTCTTCGGCCTGTACTTCGCGCTCTGCGGTGTCGTCGCCCTGCGCGTGGCCCTGCGCGACCGCGCCCCGGCCGGCGTCGGCCGCATCCTGCTGTTCAGCGCCGCGGTGGTGCACGCCCTGCTCGGCGCGTTCACGGTGGGACTGGTGGGCTGGGGCGCTTTCGCCTTCATGATGGTGGTGCTCGGACTGATCGTGCTCATCTTCATGACGTACGACCGTCGCGAGGGCACCGTCTCCGACGCCGGGCCGGACGACGCCAAGCCGGACGGTGGTGCGACCGGCGGCGGTGCGGACGGTGGCACCGCGAACGGGGGCAACGGCGGGACGCCGGTCGTCCCGCCTGCGGCGCCCTCGACTTCCTGACCGCCCGTCCCGCCCGTCCCGTGCGTCACTTCTCGCGCGGGGTCCACAACTCCGTGATGCCGACACCCAGTTCGGCCAGCAGACGGCGTACCAACGGCAGCGAGATCCCGATGACGTTGCCGTGGTCGCCGTCGATGCCGTCGATGAACGCGGCCGAGCGGCCGTCGAGCGTGAAGGCCCCCGCGACATGGAGGGGCTCGCCCGAGGCGACGTACGCGGCGATCTCGGCGTCGCTCGGCTCGCCGAAGCGGACCACGGTGGAGGCGACCGCCGAGGCGTGGCGCCCGGCCGTCGTGTCCCAGACGCAGTGCCCGGTCTGGAGCGTGCCCGCGCGGCCACGCATGGCCTTCCAGCGGGCGGTCGCCTCCTCGGCGTCGGCGGGCTTGCCGAGCGCCTCGCCGTCCAGGTCGAGCACCGAGTCGCAGCCGATCACCAGGGCGCCCTTGATCTCCGGCCTCGCCGCCACGACGGACGCCTTGGCCTCGGCCAGCGCGAGCGCCAGTTCGGCGGGGGTCGGGGCGCTCACGGCGTCCTCGTCGACCCCGCTGACGATGACCTCGGGGGCGAGTCCGGCCTGGCGCAGCAGTCCGAGCCGGGCGGGGGACTGGGAGGCGAGGACGAGTCGGCGGCGTGGCTGATCAGTCATGCGGCCAGGGTATCGGCGGGTCCGCGGCGGCTCACATCACGCCGAGCACGATCATCGCGAGCACCGCGGCCAGCGCGAGGAGAATGCCCAGCCGCCGCAACATGTCCTGCATGTCGCGCAGTTCCTTGGGCGGCTCGTTCTCGGGGTCGGACCACAGCATGTAAACGATCGTGACTCCGTCGTGGGCGCGGGCGCCTGAGTACGCGTACTCATTTTGAGTAAAAGGGTCTGGGGTTCCATTAGGGCCCGCCTCCCTGTTACCGTTCCGGACATCACTAAAGGGACTCTGATTCCATTAGGGAAGGGTCCTGATCCTCTCAGGGAGGGATGCGCCGTGTTCACCACCGCCTGGACCGCCTCGCCCCAGCTGCCCAGTACGGGCTTCACGCCCAACTGGTCGCAGGAGGGCTTCTGGCGGCAGTCCCTGCGTCAGGTCGTCCGCCTTGCCGCGGGCGGCGACCGGGTCCGTATCCGCCTCTCGAACGCGTACGGGATCTCGCCGCTCCGGATCGCGGGCGCGACGGTCGCGCGTACGGCCCGCGGAGCCGCCGTGCGGCCGGACTCGGTCCGGCGGCTCACCTTCGCGGGGGCCGCGTCCGTCGAGGTGCCCGCACGCGGGGAGATCGTCGGCGACGCGGCCGAACTCGCCCTGGAATCAGGCGAATCGGTGACGGTCACCCTCCACCTGGACGCCGTCACCGGGCCCGCGACCTTCCACGCACAGGCCTTCGCCACCAGCTACCGGGGCGCGGGAGACCTCCTGGAGGACACCGGGGGCGAGGCATTCGACGAGGCCGGCGAGTCCTGGTACTTCCTGTCCGGCGTCGACGTCTCAGCGGGGCGTACGGACGCCGTCGTCCTGTTCGGCGACTCGATCACCGACGGGTTCGGGTCCACGCCGGGTGCGAACCGGCGCTGGTCCGACGCCCTCACCGAGCGCACCGGACGGCCCGTGCTCAACGCGGGCATCGGCGGGAACCTGCTGCTCAACGACTCGGCCTGGTACGGGGAGAAGGGCGTCCGGCGAGTGGAGCGGGACGTGTTCGCGCTCGCGGGCGTCGACACGCTCGTCGTTCTGCTGGGCCTCAACGACATCGGCTTCAGCGAGACGGACGAGCAGCCCACGTATCGGCCCGCGCCCCTTGTGGAGGTGGGCGAACTCGTCGCGGGACACCGGGAGTTGATACGGCAGGCACGGGCTCGCGGGGTGCGGGCCGTCGGTGCGACCCTGCTTCCCTTCGGCGGGTCCGACCACTGGGGTGAGCGGGCGGCGAAGGTGAGTCACGAGGTGAACGAGTGGATCCGTTGCTCGGGGGAGTACGACGCGGTCGTCGATCTCCACCGGGCCCTGGGCGATCCCGACTCGCCGGATGTGCTGCGCGGGGCGTACGACTTCGGCGATCACCTGCACCCGAACGACGTCGGGTACGAGGTGATGGCCGAAGCCGTCGCTGGTGTTCTTTGACCGCGGGTGCGCCGCGGCTTGGCGCGGCCGTCTAACCGGGCCAGAAGGTGCGGGCCCATGTCCGTGGGCCCGGTGCGGGCAGGCGCCTCTGGGCCACCCTGGACGGGTCGGACCATGCCGTCCGTTCCGGTGTCGCGCCGGGCGGAGTGGTAGCCGCCGCCGCGGCGCGGGCCCGGACCACCGCCAGTGCGGCGGCCAGCTCCTCGGGGGTCGGGTTGCCCCGTACGACCTTGATCATGAACGTTCCCGCTCTCGACTCGTCTGCTCTCGACCGGCGTCCTACAGGGGGATGTTGCCGTGCTTCTTCGGCGGCAGGGACTCCCGCTTCGTACGCAGCGACCGCAGGCCGCGTACGACGTGGGAGCGGGTGTCGGACGGCAGGATCACACCGTCGATGTACCCGCGCTCGGCAGCCGCGTAGGGGTTGAGGAGGGCGTCCTCGTACTCCTGGATCAGGCGGGCCCGGGTGGCCTCCTGCTCGTCGGCGGGGGCCGCGGCGATGGTGCGGCGGTGCAGGATGTTCACTGCGCCCTGCGCGCCCATCACGGCGATCTGGGCGGTCGGCCAGGCGAGGTTGAGGTCGGCACCGAGGTGCTTGGAGCCCATGACGTCGTACGCGCCGCCGAAGGCCTTCCGGGTGATGACCGTGATCAGCGGGACGGTGGCCTCCGCGTACGCGTAGATCAGCTTCGCGCCTCTGCGGATGATGCCCGTGTGCTCCTGGTCGACGCCCGGCAGGAAGCCCGGCACGTCCACGAAGGTGAGGACCGGGACGTTGAAGGCGTCGCAGGTGCGGACGAAGCGGGCCGCCTTCTCGCTCGCGTCGATGTCGAGGCAGCCCGCGAACTGCATCGGCTGGTTGGCGACGATGCCCACCGGGTGGCCCTCGACCCGGCCGAAGCCGGTGAGGATGTTCGGCGCGAACAGCGGCTGGGTCTCGAAGAACTCGGCGTCGTCCAGGACGTGTTCGATCACCGTGTGCATGTCGTACGGCTGGTTCGCGCTGTCCGGGATCAGCGTGTCCAGCTCGCGGTCCTCGTCCGTCAGCGCCAGGTCCGCCTCCTCCGGGAAGGCGGGCGGCTCGCTGAGGTTGTTCGACGGGAGGTAGGACAGCAGCGACTTGACGTATTCGATCGCGTCCTTCTCGTCGCCCGCCATGTGATGGGCCACGCCCGACACCGCGTTGTGCGTGCGCGCGCCGCCCAGCTCCTCGAAGCCGACGTCCTCGCCGGTGACCGTCTTGATGACGTCCGGTCCTGTGATGAACATGTGCGAGGTCTGGTCGACCATCACCGTGAAGTCGGTGATCGCGGGGGAGTAGACCGCACCGCCCGCGCACGGGCCGACGACCAGGCTGATCTGCGGGATGACACCCGAGGCGTGGGTGTTGCGGCGGAAGATCTCGCCGTACATGCCGAGCGCCGAGACGCCCTCCTGGATACGGGCGCCGCCCGAGTCGTTGATGCCGATGACCGGACAGCCGGTCTTCAGCGCGAAGTCCATCACCTTCATGATCTTCTGGCCGTAGACCTCGCCGAGCGCGCCGCCGAAGACCGTGAAGTCCTGGGAGAACACGGCGACCGGGCGCCCGTCCACCGTGCCGTAACCGGTCACGACCCCGTCGCCGTACGGGCGGTTGTTCTCCAGGCCGAAGTCCGTCGAGCGGTGCTGCGCGAACTCGTCGAACTCGACGAAGGAGCTCTCGTCCAGCAGCAGCTCGATCCGCTCACGAGCCGTCAACTTGCCCTTGGCGTGCTGCTTTTCGACGGCACGCGCCGAGCCGGCGTGCGTCGCCTCGTCGATGCGGCGCCGCAGATCCGCGAGCTTGCCCGCGGTGGTGTGGATGTCGATCTCGTGCTGCTGTTCCGGCTCGGACATCGGGATGCGGCTCCCTGCCTGCTCAGTGGGGACGTGAGGGTGAGGTGACACGAGGTGCTTCAGAGGTGCTTCATCAGAGGTGCTTCAGACGTGCTGAACGGTCCTGGGTGGTGCTCAGCAGGGGGGTTGGCTACTCATCCGTAGAGTAGTGGCGTGCCCAGCGTTCGGCAGTGCGGCGTTTACCACACCTAGGGTGGGTTGCATGACGCCGCGAGACGACTCAGACGCGAACAGCAATCGGTGGTCCGACCTGGACCGTCCCCCGCTCAACGCCGTGGCCCTGCGCCGCGCGCTCGTGCGCAACGGGGGGCACGAGGGGCTCTGGCGCGCTGTCGACGTCGTGCAGCACACCGGTTCCACCAACTCCGACCTCGTCGCCCTCGCCACCGACGGCAAGGCGGAGGAGGGCGCGGTCCTCGTCGCCGAGGAGCAGGACGCCGGGCGCGGGCGCCTGGACCGCCGGTGGACGGCACCTCCCCGCTCGGGCCTCTTCTTCTCCGTCCTGCTGAAACCGACCGAGGTGCCGGTCGAGCGCTGGGGCTGGCTGCCGCTGCTCACCGGGGTCGCGACGGCCACCGCGCTGTCCCGCGCGGCCGGGGTCGACCTGGCCCTCAAGTGGCCCAACGACCTGCTCGTCACGGTGGACGGCCAGGAACGCAAGACCGGCGGCATCCTCGCCGAGCGCGCCGGGCCCGACGCGGTCGTCGTCGGCATCGGCATCAACGTCACGCTCCGCGAGGACGAGCTGCCCGTGCCCGGCGCGGGTTCGCTCGTCCTCGCGGGAGCGACGACCACGGACCGTGACACGATCCTGCGGGCCGTGCTCCGCTCCCTCGGCCAGTGGTACGAGAAGTGGCGCAGCGTGGGCGGCGACCCGGCCAGGTCCGGCCTCCAGGACACGTACGCCGCCGGATGCGCCACCCTCGGGCGGGTCGTACGGGCCGAACTGCCCGGCGGGAAGTCGATCACCGGGGAGGCGGTGGCCGTGGACGGCGACGGACGGCTGGTCCTGGCCACGGCGGAGGGCGTGCAGCAGCCCGTGGGAGCGGGGGACATCGTGCATCTGCGGCCGGCGGGGGACGAGGGAGACGCGGGCGACACGGGGGACCGGTGACGGCTGTGCCCGCAGGGACGCGCCGGACACTTCGTGCTCGTCATGCCTGTTGTGCCTGGTGGTGAGCAAGGAGCGCGTACGAGCCGTACGAGTGGGGGTGGGCCGCCGGACCCACGCGGGAGGAGCGGGCCTCGGGCCGTCCGGCCTCGACGGCCGGGAGTGAGCCAGAGCACACCTGCCGTAGAGTTGAGGCCGGTCGATACCTGACCGCGGCAGATCGGAAGGGCAGCAGGCGTGACCGTCGACGACACGGGCTCCGGCACGGGTGACACCGCCTCCGACGGTGAGCCGGGGCGTACCACCGGGCCTGTCGCCGACACGGCGGCCGCACGGATCGATCGGGCCGAGGCGCACGCGCGGGTGGAGGAGCAGGACCGAGTGGACGCGCAGGACGGCCGAACGGCCCGGGCGGAGACGCCGGACCGGACGGAGACGGAGACGCCGGGTGGGCCGCCCAGTGCACCCGAGGCGTCGGATCAGTTGGGACGGACGGATCGGCCAGATCTGCCGAGTCGGATGGATCGCCCGGATCAGGCGGGTCAGGCGGAGGCGCCGGGCGGGACGTCGGCCAGGGGCCGGGCGGAGGGCTCAAGCCCGATGGGGGCTTCGGGCCGGGTGGAGGGCTCAAGCCTGATGGAGACCTCGGGCCGGGGTGAAATCGCGGGGCGGGGTGACGGGGCCGACCGTGCGGAGGTGCAGGCCGCCGCCTCCGAGGAGGATCCGCTGGCCCTGCGTCTCGAACAGCTCATCCTCGGTGCCGAGCGCCGCTACACCCCCTTCCAGGCCGCCCGCAGCGCGGGCGTCTCCGTGGAGCTGGCCACCCGTTTCTGGCGGGCCATGGGCTTCGCGGACATCGGCCAGGCCAAGGCGCTCACGGAGGCCGACGTACTGGCCCTGCGCCGGCTCTCCGGTCTGGTCGAGGCGGGGCTGCTCAGCGAGGCGATGGCGGTCCAGGTCGCCCGTTCGACCGGCCAGACCACCGCGCGGCTGGCCGAGTGGCAGATCGACTCCTTCCTGGAGGGCCTGACCGAGCCCCCGGAACCGGGCATGACGCGCACCGAGGTCACGTACCCCCTCGTCGAGCTGCTCCTGCCCGAGCTGGAGGAGTTCCTCGTCTATGTCTGGCGGCGCCAGCTCGCCGCCGCGACCGGCCGCGTCGTGCAGGCCGCGGACGACGAGGAGATGGTCGACCGGCGGCTCGCCGTCGGCTTCGCCGACCTCGTCGGCTTCACGCGACTGACCCGGCGCATGGAGGAGGAGGAACTCGGCGAACTCGTCGAGGCCTTCGAGACCACCGCGGCGGACCTGGTGGCCGCCCACGGCGGGCGCCTGATCAAGACGCTGGGCGACGAGGTGCTGTACGCGGCCGACGACGCGGGTGTCGCCGCCGAGATCGCGCTGCGGCTGATCGAGACGATGGCCGGCGACGAGACGATGCCCGAGCTGCGCGTCGGCATCGCCTTCGGCACGGTGACGACCCGGATGGGCGATGTCTTCGGTACGACCGTCAACCTCGCGTCCCGGCTGACCTCGATAGCTCCGAAGGACGCCGTCCTGGTCGACGGGGCGTTCGCCGAGGAGCTCACCCGGACCGGCGACGCGCCCGTCTCCGAGGCCGCTGCCGCCGACGAAGCCGCCGCCGCGGAGAAGGAGGGCGAGGAGCCGCCGTCGTACCGCTTCGTGCTCCAGCCGATGTGGCAGCGGGCGGTGCGGGGACTGGGCGTGGTCGAGCCGTGGCAGCTCAGGCGGCGCAGTAACTAGCGGTTGTCCGGTCTTTCCCCGCTTGTCGCTACCTGCCGCCTACCTGTCGCCTACCTGTCGTTTCCGTCGAAGCACAGGCCCACGATCGGTACGCACAGGCCTGCGCCCGGGCGGGCGGGGTTCTGCGGTGCGCCGGGGGGTGTCGGGGCGGGCGCGGGGGCTGGGAGTGTGGCGGCGGGGGGTCGGGGCGCCGCCGGTTGTTGTCCCGCTCGGGCCGGCGGGGTGGCGGTGATGGGGCGGCGGGCGTCCTGGAGGGCGCCGGAGGGGTTGGGGGCTGGGTTGCGGGGGCCTGCGGCCGGTCCGGGGATTCCGGCCGGCCATGTGGCTCCGCTCCGTGCGCCCGGGGTGGACGCTCCGTTCGGTCCGTAAGGCTCGTTGGGCTTGTTCAGCCCGTTCGACCTGGTCGGTTCGGATGTGGCTCCCGAGGGCCCCGTGGCGGCTGCGGCCGAGGGGGACGCGTCCGCCGTGGGTGGTGCGGCTACCGGGACCGCCCCCGCGTCGTCCTGGAGCGGGTTCTCCGTCGAGCCGGCCGCGCTGGGGTCGATGTCCGTGGCCTCCACGCCGGTGTCTCCGCCGGTGGGGTGGGGTGCCATTCGCAGGAGGCTCAGGGCTCCCGCGGCCAGGGCGAGGCCGCCCACCGCGAGCAGGACGCGGCGGGGGCGGGGTTTGCGGTGGCGTCCTCGGGGGCGGGTGAGGACCGGTTCCGGTGGTGTCGTCTCCGGTGTGACCGTTCCTGGCTTCGTTGCGGTGTGCGGCATGCAGTTCCCCTCCCCGATGCGAGGGCGCCCCCGGCGCGGTGTCGCGGTGCGCAGGTTATGCGCGGGGTGGGGTCGTGCGGGGTGACTCCGTCCGTACGTCACCCGAACGGGGAGTCTGCGACGGCTTGGGGGTTTCTTTCGCCCCCGCCGCCCCTTCCCGTCCCGTCCCTGGGGGCTGCGCCCCCAGACCCCCGCATCGCGCTGACGCGCTCGTCCTCAAACGCCGGACGGGCTGAAATTCAGCCCCTCCGGCGTTTGAGGAGCGGGGGTTCGGGGGCGGAAATCTACTCCCCAGGCCACTCCGGACGTCGCTTCTCGTTGAAGGCCGCGACCCCCTCCGCCCGGTCGCCGGAGAAGGCGACCGAGCGCCACGCGGCGTCCTCGATCTCCAGGCCCGCCCGGAGATCGAGCCCGTGCCCGAGCCGAAGCGCCCGCTTGGCGGCCCGCAGCCCGACGGGCGAGTTGACGGCGATACGGCCCGCGAGGGCCAGCCCCTCCGCACGGGCCTCCCCCGCGGGGACCAGGACGTCGATCAGACCGAGGTCCGCCGCCTCCGCCGCCTCCACCCGCCGCGCAGAGAAGATCAGCTCCGCCGCCCGCGCCGCCCCGACCCGCCGCGGCAGCAACTGCGTACCGCCGCCCCCGGGAATGACGCCGACGGACACCTCGGGCAGCCCCACCACGGCCGTACCGTCCGCCACGATCAGATCGCAGGCCAGG
Organism: Streptomyces sp. NPDC020747; assembly: GCF_044334695.1. Taxonomy (NCBI): domain Bacteria; kingdom Bacillati; phylum Actinomycetota; class Actinomycetes; order Kitasatosporales; family Streptomycetaceae; genus Streptomyces; species Streptomyces sp. NPDC020747. The sequence goes on from NZ_JBIRTJ010000002.1 coordinate 329,377, forward strand.
GCCAGCTCGAAACCGCCGCCCAGCGCGAACCCGTGCACGGCGGCGACGGTGGGCATCGGCAGGTCGAGTACGCCGGTGTACGCGGCACGCGCGAGCGGACGCTGACGGACCAGCTCGGCGTCCGTGAGGGAGTTGCGCTCCTTGAGGTCGGCGCCGACGCAGAAGGCGCGCTCGTGGGTGGAGGTGAGGACGACGGCCCGGACGTCCCGGTCCGCGGCCAGCGCCTCGCACGCCGTGGCGATCGAGCGGGCCATGTCCGTCGACACGGCGTTCATGGCCTTGGGCCGGTCCAGGACGAGCTCGGCGACGTACGACGACGCATGGCGTCGCACCACGACGTACTCACCGAACCGCTGTTCCGCGCCTTGCTCGGACATGAGACTCTCCCGGTTCACGGTTCACGTTAACGGCGGTTAACTTCTCTGTGGCCCGATCATTCCAGCCGTCCGCCGCCTGGGAAAGCCCGCCCCGGACCCCTGTTCGCCGCATCAATGTCCCAAATTATTACAAACCTACCTAACCTGGAGTGATGGGCGGTGACGATGTGCGGTTGAGGGCCGTGGTGGCGCTGGCGCAGGGCATGGCCGCCGCGCACGCCCCGCGGGAGTCGTGGCGGGCGGCGGCGGCCGGAGCCTGCCGGGCACTGGGCGGGAGCTTCGCCGCGCTGTCCGTGTGGGAGCGGGAACTCGGGCGGCTGCGGGTCCTGGCGAACGTGGGGGAGCGGGCCCGGGACGAGGAGGAGTTCCCGGAGGACGAGGCCTATCCCGTGCACCAGTTCCCGGAGATCACGGAGTTCCTGCACGAGCGCTGGGTCGGCGGCGGCGGGCCCAACGCCTGGGTGGAGACGGCCGACGGACCGGCCGCCGGGCATGCCGAGTACTGCCATCAGCGGGTCGCCGCCCTGCGCAGGCGCGGTCGCGGATGCTGTGTCGTCGCGCCGATCGTCATGCACGGGCGTGCCTGGGGCGAGTTGTACGTGGCCCGCCCGGCCGGAGCCCCCGTCTTCGACCGGGCCGACGCCGACTTCGCGACCGTCCTCGCCTCCGTGGTCGCCGCCGGGATCGCGCAGACCGAACGCCTGGAGGAGGCCCGCCGGCTCGCCTTCACCGACGCCCTCACCGGCCTCGCGAACCGCCGTGCCGTGGACATGCGGCTGGAGGAGGCCATCGAACGCCACCGCGCGGAGGGCGTGGTCGTGAGCCTCGTCGTCTGCGACCTCAACGGCCTCAAGCGCGTCAACGACACCCGGGGCCACGCCGTCGGCGACCGGCTCCTGGAGCGCTTCGGGTCGGTCCTCTCGCTGTGCGGCGCGATGCTGCCCGGCACCCTCGCCGCCCGCCTCGGCGGCGACGAGTTCTGCCTGCTCGCGGTGGGTCCGGCCGCCGACGAGGTCGTACGCGTCGCCGACGAACTGTGCCGCCGCGCAGCCGAGTTGGAGCTCGGGGAGGGCGTGGCGTGCGGGGTCGCCTCCACCGAGGATCCGCTCGGGCCCGTCCGCTCGGCCCGGCGACTCTTCCGGCTCGCCGACGCGGCCCAGTACCGCGCCAAGGCCGTACGCTCCGCCAAGCCCGTCGTCGCCGGTCGCGAGGGACCGGACGACCCCGTCGTACGCCTCGCCGACGCACCCCCGCCCGCGGCGGCCGAACGTCGGCGGTTCCGCGGCCGTCGGTAGGGCGCCCCCGTCCGGCCGCCTCTGTGAGGTCCTGCGTGTAAGGACCCAACCCGCCACCCACTAGTGACACCAAGGCATTCACTGCGTACGCTCCTGAATATGGATATGCACACTGTGGTGGTGGGGACGACGGGTGTCACCGCGTCCGACGTTCTCGCCGTGGCGCGCGGCGGCGCCCGGGTCGAGCTCTCCGACGAGGCGGTCTCGGCGCTCGCCGCGGCCCGCGAGATCGTGGACGCGCTGGCGGCCAAGCCGGAGCCCGTGTACGGGGTCTCCACCGGCTTCGGAGCCCTCGCGACCCGGCACATCAGCCCGGAACTGCGCGCCCAGCTGCAGCGCAACATCGTGCGCTCGCACGCCGCCGGAATGGGCCCGCACGTCGAGCGCGAGGTCGTCCGCGCCCTGATGTTCCTGCGGCTCAAGACCCTCTGCTCGGGCCGCACCGGCGTCCGCGCGTCCGTCGCGCAGACCATGGCCGACATCCTGAACGCCGGCATCACCCCGGTCGTCCACGAGTTCGGCTCCCTCGGCTGCTCCGGCGACCTCGCGCCGCTCTCCCACTGCGCCCTGACGCTCATGGGCGAGGGGGACGCGGAGGGCCCGGACGGAACGATTCGCCCCGCCGGTGAACTCCTCGCCGCCCACGGCATCGAGCCCGTCGAACTGCGCGAGAAGGAGGGCCTGGCCCTCCTCAACGGCACCGACGGCATGCTCGGCATGCTGGTCATGGCCCTCGCCGACCTCGACACCCTCTACAAGTCCGCCGACATCACCGCGGCCCTCTCCCTCGAAGCCCTCCTCGGCACCGACCGGGTCCTCGCCCCCGAACTGCACGCCATCCGCCCCCACCCGGGCCAGGGCGCCAGCGCCGCCAACATGCTGGCCGTGCTGAAGGGTTCGGAGCTGACGGGCCACCACCAGGACGACGCCCCCCGCGTCCAGGACGCCTACTCCGTGCGCTGCGCCCCGCAGGTCGCGGGCGCCGGCCGCGACACCATGACCCACGCCCGCCTGGTCGCCGACCGTGAACTCGCCTCCGCCGTCGACAACCCCGTCGTCCTGCCCGACGGCCGCGTCGAGTCGAACGGCAACTTCCACGGCGCCCCGGTCGCCTACGTCCTGGACTTCCTCGCGATCGCCGCCGCCGACCTCGGCTCGATCACCGAGCGCCGCACGGACCGGCTCCTCGACAAGAACCGCTCGCACGGCCTGCCGCCGTTCCTCGCGGACGACGCCGGCGTCGACTCCGGCCTGATGATCGCCCAGTACACGCAGGCCGCCCTGGTCAGCGAGATGAAGCGGCTCGCCGTCCCGGCGTCCGCCGACTCCATCCCGTCCTCCGCCATGCAGGAGGACCACGTCTCGATGGGCTGGTCGGCCGCCCGCAAGCTCCGTACGGCCGTCGACAACCTGACCCGGATCGTCGCCATCGAGCTGTACGCCGCCACGCGCGCCATCGAGCTGCGCACCGGCCTCACCCCCGCCCCCGCCTCGCAGGCCGCGATCTCCGCCGCCCGCGCCGCCGGTGTCGCGGGCCCGGGGCCCGACCGCTTCCTCTCGCCGGACCTGGCGGCCGCGGACGCGTTCGTGCGCGGCGGCCACCTGGTCGAGGCCGTGGAACCCGTGACGGGCCCGCTGGCATAGGGATTTCCGGGGTTCCATCAGATGTACGAGGTGGGGGCGCCGGGGCGTCGCGACGCCCCCACCGAAATCTGTGCTAGGGTTCCTAACGAAACGTTTTTGGTACCCATTAACTTTGTGCGCCTGAAAGGAATCCTCTCTCAGGCGCGTTTTGTTTTCCCGGTCATTTCCGGATGGGAGCCACCTATCTTGGAGAAAATGACATGGCTACTGGCACCGTGAAGTGGTTCAACGCGGAAAAGGGCTTCGGCTTCATCGAGCAGGACGGCGGCGGCGCCGACGTCTTCGCCCACTACTCGAACATTGCCACCTCGGGCTTCCGTGAGCTGCAGGAGGGCCAGAAGGTCTCCTTCGACGTCACGCAGGGTCAGAAGGGCCCGCAGGCGGAGAACATCGTCCCCGCCTAATTCCGGGACGCGTAACACGCGAGCCGGGGCCCGCACCTTCGGGTGCGGGCCCCGGCTTGTGCTGTCCGTGTGTCCTTGAACACGGAATACCCGTGAGGCCCAGGAAGGAATTCCAGATCCAGCATGACTCGATCCGAACGTCCTGAACGACCCGCCGGCCAACGCCCGGCGAATTCCCGGGGTTCCCGTGGCTCTCGTGGCACACGCGGCGGAGCCCCTGCGGCTTCCGCCAACGGCGGCGCAAGGAACGTACGCAAGAAGCCGTCCCAGCAGTCGACGGCGCCGCGGGAGTTCACCCTGCCGCAGACGCTGACGCCCGCGCTGCCCGCCGTCGAGTCCTTCGACGCGCTGGACATGCCGGCCGCGCTGACCAAGACCCTCACCGCGCAGGGGGTCATCGAGCCGTTCCCGATCCAGGGCGCGACGCTCCCCAACTCCCTCGCCGGGCGCGACATCCTCGGCCGTGGCCGCACCGGCTCGGGCAAGACCCTCGCCTTCGGCCTCGCACTGCTCGCCCGCACGGCCGGCCGGCGTGCCGAGCCCAAGGCGCCGCTCGCGCTCGTCCTCGTGCCCACGCGCGAGCTCGCGCAGCAGGTCACCGACGCGCTCACGCCGTACGCCACGGCCGTGAACCTGCGGCTCGCGACCGTCGTCGGCGGGCTCTCCATCGGCAAGCAGTCCGGTCTGCTGAGGCGCGGCGCCGAGGTGCTCGTGGCCACGCCCGGGCGCCTCAAGGACCTGATAGACCGGGGCGACTGCACCCTGGCGCAGGTCGGGATCACCGTCCTCGACGAGGCCGACCAGATGGCCGACATGGGGTTCATGCCCCAGGTCACGGCGCTGCTCAACCAGGTCGAGCCGGACGGCCAGCGCATGCTGTTCTCCGCGACGCTGGACAAGAACATCGACAAACTCGTACGGATGTTCCTCACGGACCCCGTCGTGCACTCCGTCGACCCCTCGGCGGGCGCGGTGACGACGATGGAGCACCACGTGCTGCACGTCGCCGACGAGACCGACAAGAAGGCCGTCGCGATGCGGATCGCCGCCCGCGACGGGCGCGTGATCCTCTTCGTCGACACCAAGCGCTCGGCCGACCGCTTCGCCAAGCGGCTGCTCGCCAACGGTGTGAAGGCCTCCGCGCTGCACGGCGGGCGCTCGCAGCCACAGCGGAACCGGACGCTCGACCAGTTCAAGACCGGGCTGGTGACCGCGCTCGTCGCCACGAACGTCGCGGCTCGCGGGATTCACGTCGACGATCTCGACCTCGTCGTGAACGTCGATCCGCCGGTCGACCACAAGGACTATCTCCACCGGGGCGGGCGCACCGCCCGCGCGGGGGAGTCCGGGAGCGTCGTCACGCTCGTCCTGCCCGAGCAGAAGCGGGAGATGACCCGGCTGATGGCCGACGCCGGGATCAGTCCGCGGACGGCTCGGATCAAGTCGAGCGACGAGGAGCTCGTACGGATCACGGGGGCTCGGGAGCCGTCCGGGGTTCCTGTCGTCATTCCTGTGCCGGAGCCGGTCGCCGCGCAGGCCCAGCCGAAGTCGCAGTCGCGGGCGCGGCGTGGTGGCGGCGGGCGTGGGGGCCCGGCCGCCGGTGCGCGGTCCGGGGCCGGCGCGGGTTCGCGGGGGCGCGGTGGTGCGGGTTCCTCGCGTGCGCGTGGAGGCCAGGGCGGCGGGCGTCGGTCCGCCTGACAGCTCGGCGCGGACTGCGGGTGAGTGGGAGCTTTTCGCGCCCGCTCGGCGGAGCCGCACGATGCCACAGCCCCGCGCCCCTCAAGGGGCGCTGATCGCCACGTCGTTGGTGATCGTGAAGAAGAAGCGGGCCTCTGTCGGAGCGCCCGACCGGGTGGGCAGGGTTGTGCTCGGGTGTTTGTCCGTGGCCTTGCGGTCGACGATGTCGCCGATGATCCGGCCGACGCGTACGGGCTCGTCGGCCGCGGCGGGGCGCAGGAAGAGGTCCCACAGAGGCTTGTCGGCGTCTGTGGGGCGGGGCAGGGACGTGATGTCCGCCCGGAACGTCCGTTCCCCCGTGAGCGTCGCCGGGGTTTCGAAGTCGTGGGGTCTCCCGTCGCGGGAGACGCCCAGCAGGGTCGCGCCCTCGCCGAGTACGGCCCCGTGGAGGGTGCCTTCCACGGTCAGGGAGCCGGTGTCCGTCCGCAGGGCGGTGGCCTCCGCGTGGGCCGGGCGGCGGAAGGTCCGCAGGGCGAGGTAGCCGTCCTTGGTCGCGTACGGAATCCACCAGGCGAAGGCCCGGTCCGGTGTGGACGGCGTGGGTCTCGCCGTGAGCAGGCCGCGCTGCTCGACGAGTCCTGCCTTGAGCCGACGGCGTGCGCCGTCCTCCGCGCGTTCGACATGCAGGTCCCAGCGGCCTTCCGCCAGGGTGACCTGGCGATGGGACAGGTTCGCCGTCCAGGGCGACTTCGGGTCGTCCGGGCGCTCCAGCGGGACGCGGGTCTCGTCGTCTCCGTGCCGGTGGCGCAGGACCAGCGTGAGGCTCTCGCCCGACACTCCCGCCGCGTTCACCGCGATCCGTACGCCACCGCTGGAGTCGGTCGTGCAGCGGGCCTTCGGGCGCAGCGCGCGTGGTCGGTCGTCCGCGGCCGGTGGGGCCGCCGGTGGCGCTTCCTCGGGGCGTGGGCGTGAGCCCTGGGGCAGCAGCCCGCCGAGCGCACGGCGCACCCGGCGCGTGACCTTCGTCGCCGTCGAGGTCCGGGCCTCGCGCAGTTCGCCGAACAGCCGCTCGTACTGGTCCGCGATCCGGCGGGGAGCGAACCGCTGCACGGTCTCCCTGGCGGCCTCGCCCATGACCCGGCGCTGGTCCGCGTCCTCGATCAGCTTCAGCAGCCCCGCCGCGAACGCGTCCGCGTCCCCCGGCGGTACGAGCAGTCCGTCGGAGCCGTCGGTGATGATCTCGCCGGGGCCGTGCGGACAGTCGGTGGCCACCACCGGGACGCCGGCGTGCATGGCCTCCAGGATCGTCATGCCGAAGGACTCCCAGTCCGAACTCACGGCGGCGACGGAGGCCTTGGCCCACTCGGTCTCCATCGTCGTGTGGGGTCCCATGAGGAAGACGTGGTCGTTGAGGCGGTGTGCGTCCACGGTGGCGCGCAGGGCCGCGCGCTCGGGGCCCTGGCCGTAGATCCGCAGCCGCCACTCCGGGCGTACGGCGACGACCTCGGCGAAGGCCTCGATGAGCAGGTCGTAGCGCTTGACCGGCATCAGGCGGCCCGCGGCGACCACCAACGGGGCCTGTACGTCCGATTGTTCGGCCTTCGGCCGGGGAGCCGCGTTCGGGATGTCGGTGATCCGTGTCCGCAGCCCGGGCAGACGGTCGCGGTGGTCGGCCGCGTCCTGCGCGGAGACGGTGACGAAGGCGTCCAGGTGCCGGAAGGCCTCGTTCTGCGCGGTGCGTACGTCCGGGACGTGGTTGTCGTACGACAGGTGCTCCTGTCCGACGCGCAGATAGCGGCGCGAGCCGTGCCGGGCCAGGAAGACCACCAGCGCCGGGCGGGTCGCGACGACGACGTCCGCGTCCGTACCGTCGAGGAAGCCGCGCAGCCGTTCGTCGGCCAGCTCGTTGTAGCGGTGGGCGAGGACCTCGGCGGGAGGTACGACCGCGGAGGGGCGTGCCATCAGCGGGTTCCCGCCGTCGTACGTCGGCGCGTCGGGGCGCTCGTCGACGAGCGGGACGAGACGGACCTTGCGGTTCACGCCGAGCAGGGGTCTCTCCTGGCTGCGGAAGACCGAGACGATCTCCACCTCGTGCCGCGCGGCCAGCGCACCGGCGAGGTTGAGCGTCGAACGCACCGTGCCGCCGATGGCATAGGCGTTGTGCAGCAGAAAGACGATCTTCACGTGGGCAACTCCCTGTTCACGCGGTACGGAGAAGCGACAGGGAGTGCGTGCGTGAACCCCACGGACTGTAAACGGGTCCGCCCCTCTCTCGCCGGTCTTCCTTCGAGGATGCCGCGAAATGGCTGAAAAGGGGGCGGACATCTCCGCGCCGGGCCATGCGGGCCCTCGGGCGGCAGCTGGACCTTCAGTACATGGTCGTACGTTCCCGGCGTACCGAATACACCACGAAGCCCGCGCCCAGGCCGAGGAGCAGGGTGCCGCCGACCACGTACGGGGTCGTGTCGAAGCTTCCCGTGTCGGCCAGTTGGGTGCGGACGGAGGTCGGGGCCGCGGCCTCCTCCTGGTCGGACGTCTCGGTCCTGTCCCCTGCCTTGGTCTGCAGGGTCGTGGTCGTCGCTGTCTGTGTTCTGTGCTCTGCCGTCCCGTCCCCGGTCGCATTGGCGGACGGGACGAACCACAGGGCGCCCAGCAGGGTCCCCGCGGCGGTGGCGGTCAGCAACGATCGACGTGCGGACACGGAATATCGATCCCCTTGTGACGCTGGCGAATTGGCCGTGTGGGGCGATGTTAGTGAAAGGTGCGGGTCACGGGAAAGTCACGGTGGTGATGAGCTTTACGCTCCGGGGTATGAGCACACCTGAGACATCACGTTTTGTACGGTTGCGCGTCGAATTGGTCGTCGAGGTCGACGACGAGGGCGCGCTCACCAAGGCGGCGCTGGGGCGCATCGCCGAGGACCCCGAGATCCCGGGCGACGAGCGGGCGCACGCCGAGAGCGCAGTGACGGAAGACACTGCCGAGGCCCTCGCGTACCTCGTCGACCCGTTCGACCTGGTCAGCGAGGTCGCCGGGGTCGAACTCGCGCAGGCCTCCTGGAGCACCGAGCGGATCGACTACGACCCCGATTCGCCGGAGTGGGACCTCGACGAGGATGATGAGGCCGGAGACGAGGAAGAAGTGGTCGGCTGAGGCGGCTTGGGAGAATCGTGACCCCGGGCGGCAACCGCCACCCGGGGTTTTGTCGTCTCAAGGGGCGCAGTGACCGACACCCGCACCAGTCGTAACAGCCGCACCGGTCGAATCGAGAACGATCCGACGTGGGCTGAAACCGATCGACGTGGTGTGCCCCACACCTGTGACGGGTGTGGAACGGGACGAACCGGTCGTAGCGTTTAAAGGTGTTACGGGGACTCTCGGGGTTTTGGGGATTCGGCAACGATGGAGAAGCGTGTGATGACGGACAGTAAGCGGCGCAAGGGCCTCACGGTCGCGTCCGCACTGCTCGGCGGGGTGCTGGTGCTCTCTGCGTGCAGCGGAGGCGGCGGCGACGACCCCAAGGGCGAGAGCGGGGGTGACGGCTCCTCGCAGTCCAAGGTCGACGAGGCGGCGGCCGAGAAGTCCTCCGAGGCCCAGATCAAGATCACACCCAAGGACGGCTCCGACAACGCCTCCATCAACAGCGCCGCGGCCGTGACTGTGACCAAGGGCACGCTGACCGACGTGACCCTGAAGACTGCGGCCGGCGCGGCTGTCACGGGTGAGATATCCGCTGACAAGAAGAGCTGGAAGCCCAGCGCCCAGCTGGAGCGCGCCACCGCCTACAAGATCGCCGCGACGGCCAAGGACTCCGACGGCCGCGCCGCCCACGAGAACGCGTCGTTCACGACGGTCTCGCCGGCCAACAGCTTCATCGGCAACTTCACGCCCGAGGACGGTTCCACCGTCGGCGTCGGCATGCCGGTCTCGATCAACTTCGACAAGGCCATCACCAACAAGGCCGACGTGCAGAAGGGGATCACCGTCTCCTCCAGCAGCGGCCAGGAGGTCGTCGGCCACTGGTTCAACGCCAACCGGCTCGACTTCCGCCCCGAGGAGTACTGGAAGGGCAACTCGACCGTCACGCTGAAGCTGAACCTCGACGGCGTCGAGGGCGCGAACGGCGTCTACGGCGTGCAGCAGAAGACGGTCAGCTTCAAGATCGGCCGCAACCAGGTCTCGATCGTCGACGCGCAGACCAAGACCATGAAGGTCACGCAGGACGGCAAGACCATCCGGACGATCCCGATCTCCGCCGGTTCGCCCGAGAACAAGACGTACCAGGGCCAGATGGTGATCTCCGAGAAGTTCAAGGAGACCCGGATGAACGGCGCGACCGTGGGCTTCACGGACGACGACGGCAAGGGCGAGTACGACATCAAGGACGTCCCGAACGCGATGCGTCTGTCGAACTCCGGCACCTTCATCCACGGCAACTACTGGGGCGCCAAGTCCATCTTCGGCAGCGTCAACACCAGCCACGGCTGCGTCGGCCTGTCGGACACGAAGGGCGCCAACGACCCGAACACGCCGGGCGGCTGGTTCTTCAGCAACTCGATCGTCGGTGACGTCGTGGACGTGCGGAACACCGGTGACAAGACCATCGCCCCGGACAACGGCCTCAACGGCTGGAACCTGGACTGGGCGGCGTGGAAGGCCGGTTCGGCCGTCTGACCCGAACGCAACTCCCGTCCCGAGGGCGGTTGTCCGTACGACTCGTACGGGCAACCGCCCTCGGCGTTCTCACAGGGTTCCGCGGCGGCGCACAGTGTTCTCATCCTTCTCTTATGCGGGCCTTATCCCGCCATCACGCGGTGTCCCTAGCTTTCGGCCATGTTCTTCACCTACCTGAGGCGCGAACTGCGCCGCCGCAGAAAGGCGGCGCTCGTCGTCGCCTCCGGACTCGCCCTGGGCATCGCCCTGGTCATCGTGGTCAGTTCCGTGTCGTCCGGCATGGAGAAGGCGCAGGGCAAGGTCCTCCAGTCGCTGTACGGGCTGGGCACGGACATGACGGTCACCAAGGCGGCCCAGGCACAGTCGGGCACGGGCGAGCGCCCGCGCTTCCAGTTCGACGCCCGGGGCAGCGACTCCGACGAAGAACAGAGCAGTGACCGCGTCATGGTGCAGGGCTTCCAGACCCTGGCCACGAGCACGGTCTCCAAGGTCGGCGCACAGAAGGGTGTCTCGGACGTCGTCGGAGGCCTCAGCCTTCAAGTCGTCAAGGTCAGCGGCCAGTTCCGCCAGGGCCAGTTCCAGCAGGACCAGCAGAACGGCGGCGGCAACCAGCAGGGTGGCCGGCCCGGCGCCCAGCAGTCCCCCGAGGGCCGGGTCGAGGGCGGCGGCGCCGACTTCGACGTCAACAACTACTCCGTCTACGGCACGGACGTCACCAAGCCCGCGCTCGGCCCGCTGACCTCCTCGAAGATCATCAGCGGCCGGACCTTCAAGTCCTCCGAGACCAACGCCAAGGTCGTCGTCGCCGACAAGTCGTACGCCAAGGAGAAGAAGCTCGTCCTCGGTGACACGGTCACCATCAAGAGCGTCAAGTACAAGGTCATCGGCATCGCGACACCCGACAGCGGGGACGCGGCGGCCAACCTCTACATCCCGCTCAAGCAGGCGCAGACGCTCAGCGACTCCAAGAACAAGGTCACCACGATCTACGTCAAGGCGTCCGACTCGCAGCAGATCAGCGCGGTCAAGTCGACCATCCAGAAGAACATCTCGGGTACGACCGTCACGACCTCCGCCGATCTCGCCGACACGGTCTCCGGCTCGCTGTCGACCGCTTCCGACCTCGCCTCGAACGTCGGCAAGTGGCTGTCGATCGCGGTGCTCGTGGCCGCGTTCCTGGTCGCGGGGCTGCTCACCTCCTCGGCCGTCTCCCGCCGCGTGAGGGAGTTCGGCACCCTCAAGGCGCTCGGCTGGAAGTCCGGCCGCGTCACCCGGCAGGTCGTCGGCGAGGCCGTCGTCAACGGCCTGGTCGGCGGCGCCCTCGGTATCGCGCTCGGCCTCGGCGGCGCCTCTGTCGTCACCGCGATCAGCCCGACGCTCCAGGCCGAGGTCGGCTCCACGGGCGGGGCGCTCGGCGGCCCCGGCGGCGGTGGTGGCCCGGGCGGCGGCGGCATGGGCGGACCCGCCCGTGAGACCGCGTCCAAGGCTCTCGACGTGGCGCTCACCGCGCCCGTCGCCCTCAGCACGATCGCCCTCGCGGTCGGCCTCGCCGTCACCGGCGGCCTGGTAGCGGGCGCCTTCGGCGGCTGGCGTGCCTCCCGGCTGCGGCCCGCGGACGCCCTGCGCCGCGTCGAATAGCCGGCCGCCTCGGGCGCCCGCCCGGCCGCACGTCGCGGCGGGCGCCAACCCCCTTACGTATCCCAGGAGTTGCAGCATGTACGAACTCAGAGGCGTCACCAAGCGCTACAAGCGGGGCAAGGAGTCCGTCGACGCGCTCGCCGGGGTCGACCTGACCATCGGGGACGGTGACCGGCTGGTCATCCAGGGCCCCACCGGCGGCGGCAAGTCCACCCTGTTGCAGATGCTCGGCGGACTCGACCGGCCCACCGCCGGAAGCGTCGAACTCGACGGTACGGATCTCGCCAGACTGTCCGAGACCAAACTCACCAAGGTGCGCGCCGAAAACATCGGCTTCGTCTTCCAGAGCTTCAATCTCATTCCCACACTCACCGCCCAGGAGAACGTGGAGACCGCCCTCGTACCCCTGAAGCTGAAGGTCAGGGAACGCCGTGAACGGGCCGCGGCGGCACTGGAGTCCGTGGGGCTCGCAGAGCGGCTCGGGCATCTGCCGGCCGAACTCTCCGGCGGTCAGCAGCAGCGGGTCGCCATCGCCCGAGCCCTGGTCAAGCAGCCGAAGGTGCTCCTCGCCGACGAACCGACCGGAAACCTCGACGAGTCCATGCGCGACGAGATCATGGACGTACTCGAAACCATGTGGAAGGAACACGGGCTCACTTTCATCATGGTTACGCACGATTCGGCGATCGCGAAAAAGGCCCCCCGGGTCGCCACGATTCGCAAGGGAAAGATCACCGTGAAGGAAAACGCGAACTCTTAACAGCCGCCTCACTATTGAGCACCTGTTCACCCCCCGGCATACTGAGTATTCCGGGGGGTTACGCGCGAGCATGCGTACGAGACGTCCCCCGGCCGGATGAACGGGGATTCATCCCGGACCTGCATCTCCAGGGGGAGACTTGCGCAGACAAGTGAAAAGAGCGTGCGTGGCCACGATCGCCGCGGCGGCAGCCGTGGCCCTGGCGGCGGGCATGACCAGCCCGGCGTCGGCGGAGGCCAGGACCGCGGCCGCCGACTCGGCCGTGCCGACCACGCCCAAGCACCGCGTCACCCTGATCACCGGCGACCGTGTGGTCGTCGACGCCAAGGGCCGCGTCGTCGGCCTGGAGCGCGCCAAGGGCCGCGAGGGGATACCCGTCCAGGTCCGCACGGCCGGCGGGCACACGCTCGTCGTGCCGGCCGACGCCGCGCGGCTGATCGCCTCCGGCAAGCTCGACCAGCGGCTCTTCGACGTCACCGAGCTGAACAAGTCGGCCAACCGCAAGGCCCAGAAGCAGGGCCTCAAGCTGATCGTCGGCTACCGCGGCGCGGCCGCGGCGGCGAAGGCCGACGTCCGTGACGCCGGTGACACCAAGGTCCGCCGGACCCTCAAGTCGCTGAACGCGGACGCGGTGCTGACTCCGAAGGCCGACGCGACCGACCTCTGGTCCGCGGTCACCGACTCGCAGGGCGGCAACGCGCGGACCGCGTCCGGCATCGCCCATGTGTGGCTCGACGGCGTCCGCAAGGCCAGCCTCGACAAGTCCGTCAAGCAGATCGGCGCCGACAAGGCCTGGGCCGCCGGGTTCGACGGCAAGGGCGTCAAGATCGCCGTCCTCGACACGGGTGTCGACACGACCCACCCGGACCTCAAGGACCAGGTCGTCGCCGAGAAGAACTTCTCCACCGCCCCCGACGCGACCGACAAGTACGGCCACGGCACGCACGTCGCGTCCATCGCGGCCGGCACGGGCGCCAAGTCCGCGGGCAAGTACAAGGGCGTCGCGCCGGGTGCCCGACTGCTCAACGGCAAGGTCCTCGACGACAACGGCTTCGGCGACGACTCCGGCATCCTCGCAGGCATGGACTGGGCGGCCGAACAGGGTGCCGACGTCGTGAACCTCAGCCTGGGCGGCGGCGACACCCCCGAGGTGGACCCGCTGGAGGCCCAGGTCAACAAGTTGTCCAAGGAGAAGGGCATCCTGTTCGCGATAGCCGCCGGCAACTCCGGCGAGTTCGGCGAGCAGACGGTCGGCTCCCCGGGCAGCGCGGCGGCCGCGCTCACCGTCGGCGCGGTGGACGACAGCGACAAGCTGGCCCCGTTCTCCAGCACCGGACCTGGCCTCGACGGCGCCATCAAGCCCGACGTGACCGCACCCGGCGTGGACACCACCGCCGCCTCGGCCAAGGGCAGCCTCATCGCCCAGGAGGTCGGCGAGAAGCCCGCCGGCTACGTCACCATCTCGGGTACGTCGATGGCGACCCCGCATGTCGCGGGCGCCGCCGCGATCCTCAAGCAGCAGCACCCGGACTGGACGTACACCGAGCTCAAGGCCGCGCTGACCGGCTCCACCAAGGGCGGCAAGTACACGCCGTTCCAGCAGGGTTCGGGCCGCATCCAGGTCGACAAGGCCATCAAGCAGACCGTGATCGCCGACCCGTCGTCCGTGAGCTTCGGCATCCAGCAGTGGCCGCACACCGATGACACCCCGGTCACCGACAAGGTCACGTACAAGAACCTCGGGACGACCGACGTCACGCTGAGTCTCGCGGTGACGGCCACCGACCCGAAGGGCCAGGCCGCTCCGGCCGGCTTCTTCACCCTCGGCGCCAAGACGCTGACCGTCCCGGCGGGCGGCACGGCCTCCGCCGACCTCACGGTCAACACCAAGCTGGGCGGCACGCTCGACGGCGGCTACTCCGCGTACGTGACCGCGACCGGCGGCGGCCAGAGCGTCCGCACGGCGGCGGCGGTGCAGCGGGAGGTCGAGTCGTACGACGTCACGCTCAAGTTCATCGACCGTGACGGCAACCCGGCCAAGTACTACGACACCAGCCTGACCGGTGTCTCCGGTCTGGCCACGGACAAGAGGTACTCGCCCTACGACGAGTCCGGCACCGTCAAGGTCCGTGCCCCCAAGGGTGGTTACATCCTCGACTCGTCGCTCTACGTCGACCCGGAGGACTCCACCAAGGGCATCGACTGGGTGGCCCAGCCGAAGCTGAACATCACCAAGAACACCACGATCACGGTGGACGCGCGGACCGCGAAGCCGGTGGACATCACCGTGCCCGACACGGCCGTCAAGTCGGAGTTCGCGATGCCGGACTACATGGTGGAAGTGGGCAACAACGCCTACGGGTACGTCTGGTGGCTGGACTCGTACGCCAACTTCCGTACCGCGCACGCCGGTCCGGAGATCACCGACGGTTCGCTGTTCCAGCAGTGGGGCGGTCACTGGGCCAAGCCCGGTGAGGAGTACAACACCGTCGCGGGCGGCAAGGTGAAGAAGCTCGCCACCGGCTACACCAAGCACTACAAGGCGAGCGAACTGGCCACCCTGAAGGTCGGCCTGGGCGCCTCGACGAGCGGCAAGAAGGGCGCGGTCAACACCACCGGCTGGCTGCCCGGAAGCTTCAGCGCCTCCTCGATCGGTGTCCCGCAGAACCTGCCCAGCACGCGGAAGATCCACGTGTCCACCGCGAACGGCGTGAAGTGGGAACAGGACTTCCAGCAGGAGGGCGGGCTCGACCCGGACGGCTTCCCGATCATCGAGGCCTATTACACGCTCGGCAGCGCCCAGACCTTCAAGGCGGGCAAGAGCTACGAGAAGATCTACAACACGGCGGTCTTCGGTCCGCGCGTCGGCTCCGGTTACGGCATCCAGCGCGAGGGCAACGAGATCT
Organism: Streptomyces sp. NPDC020747; assembly: GCF_044334695.1. Taxonomy (NCBI): domain Bacteria; kingdom Bacillati; phylum Actinomycetota; class Actinomycetes; order Kitasatosporales; family Streptomycetaceae; genus Streptomyces; species Streptomyces sp. NPDC020747. Next base: position 344,752 of record NZ_JBIRTJ010000002.1, read on the forward strand.
ACGGCTACGTGCCGCTGTTCGCCGACGGCAAGACCCACGCCGGCTCCTCGCTCTTCTCATCGGTCACCACGACGCTCTACCGCAACGGCACCAAGGTCGGCTCGAACGCGGACCCGCTGTTCGGCGAGGGAGTCTTCAAGGTCCCGGCCGGCGACGCCTCGTACAAGCTGACCACCTCGGTCAAGCGGAGCGTCAAGGTCGCGGCGGCCTCCACCCGTATCGACGCGAGCTGGACCTTCCGCTCCAAGAAGGTCACCAGCGCCGCGCTGCCCACCTCCTCCGTCCGCTTCAACGCGGCCGTCGGACTGGACAGCAAGGTCCCGGCCGGCAAGAAGGTCTCCGTCCCGGTGACCGTCCAGGGCTCGGCCGCCGGCAAGAACCTCAAGTCGCTGTCGGTGTACGTGTCGTACGACTACGGCAAGACCTGGAAGAAGGTCACCGTCAAGAACGGCAAGATCGGCGTGACGAACCCGGCCAAGGGCAAGGGCATCTCGTTCCACGCGAAGATCACCGACAAGAAGAACAACAAGTCGACGATCTCGATCTACAACGCGTACTACGGGAAGTGAGCCGGCGGGGTCGGCCTCCGGGCCGATCCGCTGGGTTGATCCTCATGGGGTCGGTCCTGTGGTTCGCTGAACGCTGACTGATGCGGACGGCCCGACGGAAGCGCAGCTTCCGCGGGCCGTCCGTGTTTGTGTGGGGGCATGACAGCGCACACCGTTGAGTACATCCGGTACCGCATTCCCGAGCAGCAGTCGGCGGGGTTCCTCGCCGCCTACACCCGGGCCGCCGCCCAGCTCGCCGCGGCCCCGCAGTGCGTCGACTACGAACTGGCGCGCTGCGAGGAGGACTTCGAGCACTTCGTGCTCCGCGTCACCTGGACCTCCACCGAGGACCACGTCGAGGGCTTCCGCGAGTCCGAGCTCTTCGACGACTTCCTCGCCGAGATCCGGCCCTACATCAGCTCCATCGAGGAGATGCGGCACTACAAACCGACGACGGTACGGGGTACGGGGGCGTCCGTGCCGACGCTGTACGTCTGGGCGGGGGGCGCCGAGGCCTTCGACCGGCTCACCGAGGTCTTCTACGACAAGGTCCTCAAGGACGACGTCCTGGCGCCGGTCTTCGAGGGCCTCGCTCCCGAGCACGCGTCCCATGTCGCGCTGTGGCTCGGGGAGGTGTTCGGGGGGCCGGCCGGGTACTCCGAGACGCAGGGCGGGCACGGGCACATGGTCGCGAAGCATCTCGGGAAGGGGATCACCGAGGTGCAGCGGCGGCGGTGGGTGAACCTTCTCCAGGACGCGGCGGACGACGCGGGGCTTCCTTCCGACGCCGAGTTCCGCTCCGCGTTCGTGGCGTACGCGGAGTGGGGGACTCGGCTTGCCGTCCACTTCTCCGGCCCCGACGCGGTGCCTCCGGCGGAGCAGCCGGTTCCGAAGTGGACGTGGGGATCGGCTCCGCCGTATCAGGGGTGACGTCGCCTGGGCCGGGAGTTCCTCGCCCCCGCCGCCCCTACCCGTCTCGGGGGCCAGCCCCCGAACCCCCGCTCCTCAAACGCCGGAGGGGCTGAATTTCAGTGGGTGTCGGCCCTCCAGGGGGACTACGCCCGCGGCGTCGACGCGCCCGCGCGGGTTGCGTCCGTGCCCCAGCTGGCCAGGAGGCGTAGGGCCTCGGCGGAGGGGGAACCCGGCTCGGCGTGATACGTGGCCAGCGACTGTTCGTCGTCGTCGATGAGCCGGAAGGACTCGAAGGAGAGGGTCAGCTCGCCGACGAGCGGATGGTGCAGCCGCTTGACGCCATGGCTCTTCTCCTTGACGTCGTGCGTCGCCCAGAGCCGACGGAACTCCTCGCTCTTCACGGAGAGCTCGCCCACCAGCGCGGACAGACGCGGATCGTCAGGGTGGCAGCCCGCGTCCATCCGCAGAAAGCTCACCATGTCGGACGCCTTCTGCTCCCAATCCACGAACAGCTCGCGGTACTCGGGCCTGAGAAACACCATCCGCGCCCAGTTCCGCTCCTGCGGCGGCACCTCCGACCAGTCGCCGAAGACGGCCGCGGCCATCCGGTTCCAGACGAGGATCTCCGACCGCCGCCCCACGACATACGCGGGCACACTGTCGAACGTGTCGATCAGCTCCCGCAGAGCGACCCGCACCTGCTGCGGCCGGACCGACGGCTTCCTCTTGTGCTGCTTCGGCTTCGCGAGATGTGTGAGATGCGCGTGCTCGGCCCCCGTCAGCCGCAGAGCGCGCGCGATCGAGTCGAGCACCTCCGCGGACACGTTCCGCCCGTTGCCCTGCTCAAGGCGGGTGTAGTACGCCACGGACACCCCGGCCAGCTGCGCCAGCTCCTCGCGGCGCAGCCCGGGCACCCGGCGATGCCGCCCGAAGTCCGGCAGCCCCACGTCCTCGGGCTTCAGCCGGGCCCTGCGCGTGCGCAGGAACTCGCTGAGCTCGGCACGCCGGTCCAGCGGCCGGCTAGGCTCTCGCGCCGCCTGTCCCGACCGCCCCGCGGACTCCTGAGAGGGCTGTTCATCCATACGTCCAGTATTCACGGTCGTACGCATACGAGCCTGCCCCCGTCAGTAGTAGGACCAGTGGACGTACGCAAAGCCGTGGTCTGGGTGACTGCGGGGGAGGAGGAGCAGACTGGGGGCTGCGCCCGGCCGGAAGGCAGGCCGGGCGCAGCCCCCCTCCTGAGGAGAACCCCCGGCATGACCACTGTCGCCGCATACGCCGCTCCCGCCGCCAAGGCTCCGCTGGAGCGCACGACCATCGAGCGTCGCCCGGTCGGCGAGCACGACGTTCTGATCGAGATCAAGTTCGCCGGCATCTGTCACTCCGACATCCACCAGGCCCGTGAGGGCTGGGGAGAGGCCATCTTCCCGATGGTCCCCGGCCACGAGATCGCCGGCATCGTCACCGAGGTCGGCTCCGGCGTCGCCAAGTTCGCGGTCGGCGACCGCGTGGGCGTGGGCTGCATGGTCGACTCCTGCCGTGAGTGCGAGAACTGCGAGGCGGGCCTGGAGCAGTACTGCACCCAGGGCAACGTCGGCACGTACAACGCCGTCGGCAAGGACGGCGAGGTCACCTACGGCGGCTACTCGACCCACATCGTGGTCGACGAGGCCTTCACCGTCCGTATCCCCGAGGGCCTGGCCCTCGACGAGGCCGCGCCGCTGCTGTGTGCCGGCATCACCACGTACTCCCCGCTCAAGCACTGGAACGCCGGTCCCGGCAAGAAGGTCGCCGTCCTCGGTATGGGCGGTCTCGGCCACATGGGCGTCAAGATCGCGCACGCGCTCGGTGCCGAGGTGACCGTTCTCTCGCAGTCGCTGCGCAAGAAGGACGACGGGCTGAAGCTGGGCGCCGACCACTACTACGCGACCAGCGACCCGGAGACCTTCAAGGAACTTCGCGGTTCCTTCGACCTGATCCTTTCGACGGTGTCCGCCCCGCTGAACCTCGACACCTTCCTGTCCCTCCTCAAGACGGACGGCGCCTTCGTGAACGTGGGCGCGCCCGAGGAGCCGGTCTCCCTCAACCTCTTCTCGGTGATCGGCGGCCGCAAGACCCTTGCCGGATCCGGGATCGGTGGCATCCAGGAGACCCAGGAAATGCTGGACTTCTGCGCCGAGCACGGGTTCGGCGCGGAGATCGAGCTGATCAGCGCGGGCGAGATCAACGAGGCGTACGAGCGGGTGCTGAACAGCGATGTGCGGTACCGGTTCGTGATCGACACCGCGACGATCTAGCTCCGCTGGGGTGCGCGTACTTGGTGCGGGTTCGCTGTAGCTGGACGCGCCCACGCGGCGTAGCCGCACAATGTCGCAGCCCCGCGCCCCTAAAGGACGGGGCTGCGCCCCTGTCTCCTAGAGCGCACGGTTGCGGCCCTTTCCGCCGGCCAGCAGCCATAGCAAGTACGGGCCGCCCACCAAGGCCGTGAGTGCCCCCACTGGGATTTCCAGTGGGGGCATCAGCGTGCGGGCCGCCAGGTCGGCTGTGACGAGTACGACCGCTCCTGTCAACGCCGAGGTCGCCAGCGGTAGTTGGGGTGTGCGGGTCAGGCGGCGGGCCAGTTGGGGGGCCGTGAGGGCGACGAAGCCGATCGGGCCCGCCGCTCCCGTGGCGGTCGCCGCGAGGATCACGCCCAGGACGGTCAGGGCGAGCTGGGTCCGGTGTACGCGGACGCCCAGCGCGGCGGCCGTGTCCGGGTCCAGGCCGAGCGGCCGCAGGGCCCTGTTCGCCCACACCAGGGCGGGCAGGGAGAGGAGAAGCACCCAGGCGAGGGGGCCCGCCTGTTCCCAGCCGCGCCCGTTGAGGCTGCCGGTCAGCCACAGCTTGACCTGCTCGGCCGCGCCCAGCTCGCTCTCCGTGAGATACAGCTGGACGACCGCGGAGAGGGCCACCCCGATACCGACCCCGGTCAGCACGAACCGGCTGGGCTGCATGCCGTGCCGCCAGGCCAGTACGTACACGAGGGCCGCGGCCCCCAGGCCGCCCGCGACGGAGACCACCGGGAGCGCGCCGGGGGAGGCGACCGTACCCGTGGTGAGTGCCAGGACGGTGGCGGCGGCCGCCCCGTGGCCGACGCCGATGACGTCCGGGCTGGCCAGCGGATTGCGCGTCACAGTCTGCACGAGTGCCCCGGAGACCCCGTACGCGGCGCCGACCAGCGCGCCGAGCACGATCCGCGGGACCCGCAGCTCCCCGACGATCAGGTCGTACGGGCCGCTGTGGCCGCGCAGGACCCGCCAGACCTCGCCCGGCGACACGTACGCCTGCCCGACGCACGCCGAGAGCACCATGACGCCGGCCAGGAGCAGCAGCAGTACGGCGACCACCACCGCCGAGCGACGGTGCAGGAGCAGGGAGAAGGAGCGGCGGCGGAGTACGGAGAGGCCTGCCGAGTGGGGATAGGCGGGGCCGAGGGATTGCACTGGGGGTGTCGCCCGCTCGGACGGGCGCGGGGATGCCGTCGTCACGAGGCCGCTCCCTTTCTGCGTACGAGCACGACCAGTACCGGCACGCCCACGAGTGCCGTCATCACCCCGGCCGGTACCTCCGCGGGAGCGCGGGCCACCCGTCCCGCGACGTCCGCCGCGAGCAGCAGGGCCGCGCCGAGCAGGGCGGAGAGCGGCAGGGTCCAGCGGTGGCCGCCCGCGACGAGGCGGCGGGCCAGGTGCGGTACGGCGAGCCCGATGAAGGCGATCGGTCCGGCGGCGGCCACCGCGGCGGCGGTCAGGACGGTCGCGCCGAGCGCCGCGCAGACCCGTACGAGCTGGACCTTGTGCCCCAGCGCACGCGCGGTGTCGTCGCCGAGGGCGAGCGCGTCCAGGCCGCGTGCGCAGCCGAGCACCAGCAGCGCGCCCACCACGAGGAAGGGCAGCAGCTGCCCGACCGTCCCCGCGTCGCGCCCGCTGAGCGCGCCCACCTGCCAGAACCTGAACTGGTCCAGCGTCGCCGAACTCGACGTCAGGACCACGGTGGTGGCCCCGCCGACCATCGCGGACAGCGCGGTCCCGGCGAGCGCGAGTTTGACCGGCGAGGCGCCGCCCCGGCCGCGCGAGGCGACGGCGTACACCAGGCAGGCGGCGACGACGGCGCCCACGAAGGCGAACCAGACGTAGCCGCCGAAGCCGTTCGCCAGTCCGCCCGTGATCGCGAACACGACCCCCGCCGCGGCACCCTGGCTCAGCCCGAGGATTCCGGGGTCGGCCAGCGGATTGCGGGTGACGGCCTGCAGCGCCGCCCCCGCGACGCCGAGCGCGGCCCCCGCGGTGAGCCCGACGGCGGTCCGGGGCAGCCGCAGCGACCGTACGGCCAGCGCGTCCCGTGAGCCGCCGCCGTGCAGCAGCGCGTCGAGCACGGCGGACAGCGGCACCTGCCGGGTGCCGACGGCGAGGCTGAGGGCCACCGCGACGAGGGTGAGGAGGAGGGCGACCAGCAGCCAGGAGGCGCGTACGGAGGTCCGGGAGGTGCGTACGGAGGTGCCGGAGGTGCGTGCGGTCGCGGTGCGGGTGGTCACGTGCTCGTGGACCTACTCGGCGAGTGAATCGGTGAGCTGCTTCACGACCAACTGCGCTGCCGTGGGGCCCGCGTTGAGGTACCAGGGGTCGTCGTCGACCTTGACGGCGTGCCCGGCCCCGACGGCCTTCATCGACTTCCAGAGGGGCCCGGCGAGGACGCTCCCGGCGTCGGTCCTGTCCTGCGCGCCCTGCACGGAGTAGAAGATCCAGTCGCCGTCCGCCACATCGATGCTCTCGGCGCCGATGTCCTCCGAAATGGCGTTGAACTGCTGGGACTTGGGCCGTCCGAGCCCCATGTCGACGGCGATCGAACCGGTGAAGGAGGAGACGCCGAACATCCGAGTCCGGTCGGGCGTGAACCGCAGCATGGACACGGCGGTGTTCTTCCCGTCGACCTTCGTGCCCGCCGCGGCGGCGTCGTCCGCGTGCTCGTCGAGGACCTTCTTCGCCTGGTCACCCTTGCCGACGGCGTCGCCGACGAGCAGCAGGTCCCGCTTCCAGTTGATGCCGTTGCCCGCGGTGATCACGGTCGGGGCGATCTTCGACAGCTTGGGGTAGAGGTCACCGAGCGAGTCGTTGGCGAGGATGAGGTCGGGCTTGGCGGTGGCCAGCGTTTCGAGGTTGGGCGCGGCCCGGGTCCCCGCGTCGGTCATCTTCGCGAGCTGCTTCTTGTACCGGGGGAAGGCGTCGGCGAGGTAGCCAGGTACGAGTCCGGCGTTGTCGGCGCGGGTGGTCGCGGCCGGTACGACTCCCAGGGTGAGCAGGTCGTCCAGCTGCCCGGTGCTGAGCACGGCCATCCGCTTCGGCGCGGCCCCGATCTCCGTCCTGCCCTTGAAGTGGCCGACGGTACGGGGGAACTCGCCGTCGGCCGCCTTCGTACCCATGCCGTCGGCGAGGGCGCTGGGGGCGGCGGAGGGGCCCTTGGAGGCGCCGGCGACGAGGTTGCGGTCGCTCTTGCCGCCGCCGCTCTCGCTGCTCCCGCCGCCCTCCGACGACGCGCATCCGGCCATCAGTCCGCCGACCACGGACACGGCCAGGACGGCTCTCAACCCCGATGTGCGCACGACTCGCTCCGATTTTTCGATCTATAAGGCAAGGCTTACCTTATCCCGCTTTCCGGAGTGGCTTCTTCCGGGGCTGCGCACGCGTCACGGGGGCGCCTGGCGTGGAAGGGAGGGGGTGCGCACGATGACCGTCGAGCTGAACCGCACGATCGTCGCCGCCGTAGGTGACATCGGCGGCGGCTCGGCCGGCCCGGTCGGCTGTTGGTCAGCGACTGTTGGCCAATGGCTGTTGGCCAATGACTGTTGGCCAACGGGCGTTGACTATCGGCTGCAACGGCCGTTGACGGTCGGCTAGTGGACGGTTTTCGCCGCCCACAGCACCGCGTCGCCGGACTTGATCACGACGTTGCCGTCGGCCTGGATGACCATGACCGCGCCCGGGTGGCCGAACGTCTGCGAGGCCCACACGGGTTCCCCGGCGCTGTTGAGGACGACCAGATTGCCGTCGTCCTGGAAGCGGGCGGTGTTGCCGGCGCCGGACGTCATGGCGGCCCAGAGCGGGCGGTCCTTCGCATCGGTGATCACGAGGTTGCCGTCCTGCTGCATGACGAGTTTCGTCCTGGTGGTCCGCACGGACTCTCCGACGCCCAGGTCGTACACGGCTTCCAGCACCTTGCGTACCGGGTTCACCGGCTTCACCGGCTTCGTGGCCCCGGCCGACGCCGAGGGCCGTGTCTTCGCGCCCGCCGAGGAGCCGTCCGACGCATCGGAACCGGAACCGGAGCCGCTCATACCGGCGTACGCGGCGACCGAGACGGCGGCCACGGCGACGGCGGCAACCGCGGCGACGGCGACGACCAGCCAGAGGGGGCGCCGGCGTCTTTCGGGCGTGCCGGGGACGGCCAGGACGGTGCTGTCCTGCGTCTGCCCGGCGACCGGGTGCCCGGGACCGGGACCGGGAGCCATGAAGGGCTGGGTCTGCTGGTCGTGCCGGGGGAGGGGATGTGAGCCGGGCCGCAGGTCGGGCGGGAGATCGGGCCGCGGGTCGACGAGGGTGTGCGTCGGCTGCTCGTGCGCCGTCAGTTCCGCGGCGAGGGCTGGAGGGCGGACGTCCGGCCAGTGGCCGGTACGGGCGCCGATCGCCTCCAGCCGTTTGCCCAGCTCCGCCGCGGTCGGGCGGTCGCCCGGGGCCTTGGCCAGGCACGAGGCGAGTACGGGGACCAGGGTCGGCGGAACGCCCTGGAGGTCGGGCGCCTCGTGGACGGCCCGGTAGACCAGGGCGGCCATGGCCACGTTCTCCTGCGGGCGCGCGAACGGGCCGTGGCCGGTGGCGGCGTACACCAGGACCGCGGCCAGCGAGAACACGTCGGCGGGCTCGGCCGGCACGCCACCGACGGCCTGGTCCGGCGCGAGAAAGCCGGGCGAACCGAGAACTCCGCCCACCTGGGTGTGCCGGGGGTCGTCGGCGGCCCGCGCGATACCGAAGTCGATCAGCCGCGGTCGGTCGCGTGCCAGCAGGACGTTGCCCGGCTTGACGTCCCGGTGCGTGAGGTCGGCCTGGTGCACCGACTGGAGCGCGCCGCACAGTTCGGCGGCGAGCGAGAGGACCGCGGCCTCCGGCAGCGGGCCGTGCCGCGCGACCCATTCGTCGAGCGACGGCGCCGGTACGTACTCGGTGGCCAGCCACTGCGGACGCTGACCCGCGGCGCTGTAGTCGACGACGGTCACGGTCCACGGCGAGCGCACCCGGTCGCTGTTGCGTATCTCGCGCGCGAACCGCTCCTCGAACCCCGGATCACTGCTGAGATCCTCACGGATCGTCTTCAGCGCCAGCAGACGCCCGGACGGCGTACGGGACAGGAACACCTGCCCCATGCCTCCCGCTCCGAGCCGGCTCAACAGCGGGTAGCCGCCGATGGACGACGGATCCGAAGGCTGAAGGTTCTTCATGAAAGCTGCACTCCGGGGATCGGCCTCGCCGCTCCAACAACGCGTCGCGGCCTGGTAGTTGAATCGAGCAGCAGCGTAGTTGGCGGCGCGCGCGGAGGTGGACCGAGTGCGCGTGTCGGGCCGGGTCTGTGCCGCGTTTGTGCCGAGCCTGTGGCGTGGCGTGGCGTGGCGGGTCGGGGCTGGCGTCCGGCACGGCCTGGGCTGGGGGCGGCCCACGATGCCCACGACCGGTGCGGAAAGGTGGAGCACCTCCGCGGCGAGGGCCAGTTCGGCACGGGCGGGCTCGGTGAAGGGGGCCGTGGCGATCGTGGCCCGCATATCCAGCGCGGCCACCGCCTGTCTGATCCGCTCCGGTACCGCGGTTCCTGTCACAGGCGTCGAGCGCAGGGGCCTCAACATGGGCCGAAATGCCCCGTACAGCCGTGGAGTTGTGTTCGATAGCCTGCGCGGGCCGACGGCCGGGCGCTTTGGATGCCTGGGTGCGTGATCGTGCCGATGTGAGGTCGTGGCGGTTGAGCGGTCGTCATGGGGGCGTGGCATGCGTGCGGTCGTCGTGGGAGCGGGTATCGGGGGACTGGCGGCGACCTTGAGCCTGCGCCGGGCCGGTCATGAGGTCACGCTGGTCGAGCAGGCGGCGCGGTTCACCGAGATCGGTGCCGGGATCCAGCTCGCGCCCAACGCCACGCGTCTGCTGCGCCGGCTGGACCTCCTCGACGCGGTCGCCGCACAGGCCGCCCACCCCTCCCACATGAGCTTCCGCACCTGGTCCGACGGGGCCGAGATCTGCCGTTACGCGCTGGGGCGTACGGCCGAGGACGCGTTCGGGGCGCCCTACCTGCTGCTCCACCGGGCCGATCTGCACCAGGCGTTGGCCGGCGCGGTGCCGCCCTCGTCGGTGCGCCTGAACACCGTTGTCGTGGGCATCGACCAGGACGACGAGTCGGCCTCCGTGACGACGGCGAACGGCGAGCGCCTGCGGGCGGACCTGGTCGTGGCCGCGGACGGGATACGGTCGGCCGCCCGTCAGTGGCTCTTCGGCGCGGACGAGGCGGTCTTCTCCGGGACCGCCGCCTACCGGGCGCTGCTCCCGGCCGACGAGGTGGCCGATCTGGACCTGCCCGACCTCGGCATCTGGCTCGGTCCGGGCCGGCACTTCGTCCACTACTGGGTGCGTCGCGGGGAACTGCTCAACGTCGTGGCCGTCGTCACGGCGGACACGGCCACGGACGAGGCGATGGAGTCGTGGACCGCCCGGGCGGAACCGGGCGAGCAGCTGCGCGAGTTCGACGGCTGGGACTCCCGGGTGCTCGACGTCCTCGAACGCGCGGGGCAGATGCTCCGCTACGGCATCCATACGCGGGTGCCGCTCGCGCGGTGGAACATCGGCCGGGTGACACTGCTGGGCGACAGCGCCCACGCGATGGTCCCGTTCCAGGCGCAGGGCGCGGCACAGGCGATCATGGACGCGGCCGTACTCGGCGACGCCCTCACGGGCGCGACGCCGGCCGAGGTACCCGACGCGCTCGACCGTTACGTACGCCGGCGCCTGGCCACCGCCACGACCATGCAGGCCGACTCCGCCCGGACGGGCGACGACTTCCACCTGCCGGACGGCCCCGAGGCCCAGGAACGGAACGCCCGCATGTCGGCGTACGCGACCGAGCACGTCTTCCTGCCCCAGGCGACGGGGTGGGCGGTGGACGTCCTTGAGGACCGGAGCCCTTGAGGACCGGCGCCGCTGACGACCGACGCCCTTGACGAGCGGGCGTCGTCGTCGGGTCAGGCCGTCGGCGTCGGCGTCATGACGTGCTGTTTGACGAGTTCGTACGACCGCAGCCGGTCGGCCAGGGAGTAGACGGGTGTTACGAGCATGAGTTCGTCCGCGCCTGTCAGGTCCACCAGGTTCGTCAGCCGCTTCGCGACCGTCTCGGGTGACCCCTGTGCCTGGTGGGCGCCGAAGCCTGCCAGGGCCCGCGTCTCCTCCTCGGTGAACGAGTGGGCCGCGGCCTCCTCGGGAGTGGGGAAGGGGATGCCTCCCTGTCCCTTGAGAAGTCCGACCTTGATGATGTCCATCGGGCCGACGAGCCGGGCCGCCTCCTCGTCCGTCTCCGCGCACACCGTTTCCACGCAGACCAGCACGCGCGGGCTCTGGCACCAGCGGGACGGGGAGAAGTGCTCGCGGTAGTGGGCGAGCGCGGCCAGGGTGTTGTCGGGGCGGATGTGATGGGCGAAGGCGATCGGCAGTCCGAGTTCCGCGGCGAGCGCGGCACCGGCCGTGCTTGAGGACAGCAGCCATGGCTCCGGGAGCGGGTCCAGCCCGACCTCGTCCACCAGGAGACGCAGTGTCGACGACACGTCGTCGCGGTACTCGTCGTCCGTCGTCGGACCGGCCCCGCGGCGCAGGGCCCGCGCCGTCGAATCGTCGAACGTTCCCGGGCCCCGGCCGATGCCCAGGTCGATCCGGCCCCCGTGCAGCGCGGCCAGCGTGCCGAACTGCTCGGCCAGCATGATCGGGGCGTGGTTCGGAGCGAGAACACCCCCGGAGCCGAGACGGACGGACGCCGTCAACGCGGCCGCGTGGGCGGTCAGTACGACGGGCGGGAACGCTCCGATGGCCGGGGAGTGGTGATGCTCGGCGTACCAGAGCCGCAGATAACCGAGGTCCTCGACGCGGCGGGCGAACTCGGTGGTGTCTCGCAACGTGTCCTCGGCCGGAGTGCCCGTCTGGACCATGGCCACTTCGAGCGCACTGAGCGGAACGGTGATCATTCGGTCAGTATAGAAATCGTCGTGGAGATCGTCCGCTGCCTCCAACTCCCCCTGTACGTACGGTGGATCGGCCGCCGGAGCCGACTGTCGGCGGGGCCGGCCGGTGCCGGCGGTCGGACGTGCCCTCGGGGTCGTACGGTGCCCGCGGGTCGTACGGTGCCCGCGGTCAGACGGGCGGGGCGGCGAAGTAGTGGCCCTTGTCGAGGTCGTCGAGGAGCCCGGGCCCGGTCGGCTGCCACCCCAGCAGTTCGCGGGTGTGAGTGCTGGAGACGGGGCTGTCCATGGCGAGGAAGGCGGCCAGCCAGGTGAAGTGCCCGGCCGCGTCGTCCGGGGAGACCGAGGCCACGGGCAGACCGAGGTGCCGTCCGATCACCTCGGCGACGGCACGTATCGGCACGCCCTGCTCCGCGGTCGCGTGCAGCGTGGAACCGGCCGGGGCGCTCTCCAGAGCCAGGCGGAAGAGGTGCGCGGCGTCGGACCGGTGCACGGCGGGCCAGCGGTTGGCGCCGTCGCCGATGTAGCCCGAGACGCCCTTCTCGCGGGCGACGGCCACCACTGTGGCCATGAAGCCGTGGTCCCCGTCGCCGTGCACGGTCGGAGGAAGCCGTACGACGGACGAGCGGACGCCGCGGTCCGCGAGGGCGGCCGTGGCGTGTGCGTTGGCCAGCCGCTTGAGCGGGCCGGCGGCCCAGTGGCCGCCTGTCGGGGCGGACGTCCGACCGTCCTGCTCGGTGGCTACCTGCCCCGGCGCCAGCCCGAGCGTCCCGGACGCGATGAGGAAGGGGCGGTCGGAGCCGGCGAGCGTCTCGCCGAACGTGTCGATGGCACGCCGGTCCGCGTCGGCGGCGGCCTCGAAGCCGCCGCTGAACGCGATGTCGTGCTTGAAGGCGAGGTGGACCACGCCGTCGGACTCGGCTGCCGCGTCGCGCAGGGTGTCGAGATCGTCGATCGTGCCGCGGCGCACCTCGGCGCCGGCCTCGGCGAGAGCGGCGGCCGAGGCGTCCGAGCGGGCGAGCCCGACGACCTGGTGGCCGGCGCCGATGAGCTCCGGAACAACGGCTGAACCGATCCAGCCGGACGCGCCGGTGACGAACACACGCATGAGGAGAACCTCCGGGTTGGTCGACCGTCCTGGCCACGGGCGCCCGAGTTACGGGCACACGGGGCGCACGCAATACGCGCATTGCACGCATTGCACGCAATACATGCAATGCCCGGCCGTGCGGCGAACGAGTCGATGACAGTGACTGACATCAACCGTAGCATCTGATGTCAGTCACTGTCATCGAGTACGATCTGCGATATGAGTCGATGGGAGCCGGACGCGCGCGGGCGGCTTGAGAAGGCGGCGCTGGACCTCTACAGCGAGCGCGGGTACGAGCAGACGACCGCCGCGCAGATCGCCGAGCGCGCGGGGCTGACCGAGCGGACGTTCTTCCGGCACTACGCCGACAAGCGCGAGGTGCTGTTCGGGGGTTCGCAGGCGCTGGAGCAGGCCTTCGTGGACACGCTCGCCGACACCCCGCACACGGCGGCGCCGATCGACGCGATGGCCACGACACTGGAGAGCGTCGCCGCCTTCTTCCTGGAGCGCCACGAGCACTCCCGACAGCGCCAGGCCGTGATCGCGGCCAACGCGGAGCTCCGCGAGCGCGAGCTGATCAAGCTCGCCTCCCTGTCCGCGGCCCTCACCGCCACACTCCACCGACGCGGCCTCAAGGACCCGGCCGCGACCCTCACCGCGGAGGCTGGCATAACCGTCTTCAAGGTCGGCTTCGACCGCTGGGTCGGCGGCAACGGGGACCGCCCCCTGGCAGACTTCCTGCGCGAGTCACTCAAGGAACTCAAGACGGTGGCGGCGGGCGGGTGACCGCTGGCGTGGCTGGACGAGTCAGGCCCGCCGGGGCGGGTCGCTCTCGTCCGAAGCGGCCCGCGCCACGTTCCAGATGTGAGTGGGCGTGCCCTCGTCGAGGGCACGCCCACTGAGTACCGCTCTCCGCCTACTTGGTGCCGTTGGCGGCGAACGTCCATACGGCGCGGCTGCCCGGGCCGACGACGAGGGTCGAGTGGCCGATCCGCTCCACGTGCCGGTCCTTCACGGGCCGGTTGAGCGACAGTTCGATCCGCTGCAGGCCCGCCTGCTCGCGCGGGACGGCGTCGAACCGAATCGTGGTGCCGCCACGCTCCGCGACGACGCCACCGTCGCCCACGGTCCGGACGGCGAACCCGCCGGCCCGCAACAGCGGCACGTTGTCGGCGAGGTCGCCTTCGGTGACCGCGAGGCGGACAGAGGTCACGTCACGCATCAGATGGGTGCGGTAGTCGTCGGACAGGTAGCGTTCCCGGCCGACGTCACCGGGGAAGCTCGCCGGCTCGGTGTTGCCGCGCGGGTCGGCGAAGTACTCCGGCCGGTACTCCATCGCCCAGGCCCCGAAGGCGTCGTACTCGAGGGTGGTGAGGATGGCGTCGAACCACGGCACCGGGACACCGTCACCGAAGTCACGCGTCTGGAGGAACTCGACGGGGTCGGCGACTCCCTCGTCCCTCAGCCGCTCGGTGACCGTCGCCAGGTCCCCCGCCCGCTCGGTCGAGAGGCCGAGCCCGGCGGAGCCGAGGGTGCCGTCCTGGCCGGCGATGTCACCGACGCCGAACAGTTCGAGGTAGGTCTCACGGCCCATCAGATAGCGGCCGGTCCAGGTCTGTCCGCCGGTACCGGTCGTCGTACGGACCTGGAAGTTGGCGAAGTCCCGCAGGTAGTCGGAGTGCTCGATGGCGTCGGCGGTCTCCCGGTCGAGGACACCGTAGGAGTGGTTGTAGAACAGCAACTGCCGATCGTGCGACGACCGGCCGCTCCCCTCGGCCTGCGCGATCCCCACACCACCCCCGACCGCACCGGCGAGGGCCGCAGCGAGCACGATGATCATCCGTAATGTCCGGCGAATCAGCATGCGAGGGATCGTAGGACGGGGAACACACGAACGCCGTTCATTTCGAACGAGGCCGAATTGACCGAAACGTGATGTCGGGCGAGCCGCTGCTTCCCTGGCCTCGGGGCCATGGCACCGATGTCGATCCGGTACCGGCGAGCCTGTGCTGCCATGTGATCCACGGTCGGCAGCCGGCCGCGTGGTGAGCGCCTGCTCACGGACGCAGGTCGGCCAGTAGTTCGTCAGCGGCAGGGTAGGGGCGCTCCTCGGGCAGCAGCCGGGCTGCGGAGACCAGGTCGCCGCCGCTGACGAGCGTGTGGACCTCGTGGGCAAGTGGAGTCACGTCGCTGATGCCGACCGTCCACTCGTCCGCGTAACGCCTCACGGCCTCACCGCAGAGCCCGAGTTGGAGCGAGCGGTACGTCAGGGGGCGCAGGCGCAGATCACGCTCGGGGTCCCACTGGACGCGGGCCGGGGCCTGCTTGACCTGCCGCTGCCAGGTGGCACGGTCGGGGTGCACTCCGCGCACGTAACTCGACAGAACCGCGTGCCGCAGCGCCCACTCGAAGCCTTCGCGAGTGATCTCGACGGCCAGGACGGTTTCCTGCCCCGCCTTCGCGCCCCAGCCGCAGCGGTACATCATCCAGAGGAAGGACGGCTTGATCCACGTCAAGCCGCGCTCACAGACCTTTTGGCTCGTGTGGTTGCGGGCCCACGTCGCGGGCTGGTCGGCTCTGAGGGCCGCTGAAGTTGCTGTGCTAGAGGCGGCGGGTCCACAGAGATACATCACTGCTTGTCGCGACGGCAATGGTCTCTCCGGAGGGAGAGAAGCCGAAGGCTCGAAGTTCCGAGTATGTGGAGTGGAAGATGTGCCACCACTGTTCTTCGTAGGGGCCTGAGTGGGGAAGTCCGCCGTCGACCGATAGCAGCACACGATCGTTGGGCCATGCCGGGGTGATTGCCTCCAGTGTCCAGCCGTCCTCGGTCGTGGTGTGCAACCCTCCGCCGAAGAGCCCTGCGATGCGTACGCGGCTGTCGGCGATCGGCCCCAGCCCGGGGCACGTCAGGTCGGCGACCGAATCGGGGGTGCTGTCCTCGGGATCGGGTTCGCGCTCCCTGGCGATCTTCTCCCCGGTGACGGCGTCGAATAGGCCGTGGCCGTCGCTGGAGACGACCATCACCAGGTCATGACCGCTGTCGGGATGCGACGCGAAGCCGATCCCGAGCAGTCCGCCGACAGGGATGCCGTACTCATACTCGAAGACGGGCCGCCAGGGTTCAGGTGCGGGTACCACAGGGGCGGCGAGGAGGCGATCCCGCAGGGCCTGTTGGTACGGGGAAAGTCCCTGTTCGGGAACGACTTGCTCCACCGGGTCCGCCCTATTGAGCCGCTTCGTCACCTCGTTATGATCTCGCGTCGGTGACTGCCCCGCACAACCGGGCAGGGCAGTTGAGAAGATCACGACATGACGGCTTCCGATGAACATCCCCCCGATGGCTGGGCCTTTCTTGGGATCGGCGACCCGCTCCTGGTCGCCCACGACGAGCGGCGCGGCCTTCTGGCGGTGGCCGGCACGCATGTGCACGGCAGAACCGCGCCGGTCGCGGTCTACGACAGCCGCTCCTTCGTCCGCAGAGCGCTCATCCGCTCACGCTTCCCCGTACACGCGATTGCCTTCCACCCCCGGCGTCCGCTGCTCGCGGTAGGCACCGGCAGGTACGACGGTGGCTACTTCTTCGAGGGCGAGCTACTGCTTCTGCACCTCAAGACGGGCGAGGTCACCTCTCTCATCGAGCACGAACTCGGTCGGCAGATTCTGGGCCTGGAGTGGCTCGATGAACAGTCACTCCGTGTCCTCATGGCACCGCCCGACGACTGGCGGGACGAAGCAGCGCACGAGGGCGGAAACGTCGCCGTGGTGGGCCGGACCGACTGGACCGCCATCCCTGCGCGGTCGCTCAACGGTCGGGACCTGGCCGGCCCCCGGGTCCCGGCCCCGCGGCCGGACCTCCGCGAGGCAGCGCAGCGAGCAACGGCCGAATTGCGCTCCCTGTGGCAAGCCCAACGAGCCGTTCCTTCGGAGAATCTTGTGAGGGGGCATGTGCACCAGGGGGATGACACGCAGCATTTCGGTCAATGACGGAGTCCGTGAACGCGCGCATCCGCGGTCGGTGGAGCGCGCTGCTCCCGAGCGATGACCGGCAATCTTGGCAGGCAGGCATCGTGAGGGTTCGACGCTTAAGGAGTGACGCCCATGAGACTGGTCTCAGACCCCGAGTACGGCGAAGTAGATCTCTCCGCCTCGGCGGAGGAGCTGACTGGGTTGGCGAGCGCGGTGGCTCAAGGCGAGGGGCTGCTCAGCTCCGCCTATCCGTCGGACGGCAACACCTTGGCCGGGATCGAGGTCCGAGGTACTTCCGGCCCGGGCGTTCTCATCCACCGGGACCCCGAGCGGCAGATCCTCGTGATCAGCGGTGACTCCGCGAGCAGGACAGTACTCGCGGAGAATCTGCAGGCCATGGCCACTGCCGAGGACGGCGGTCACCTCCACGTCGACTACTTCCCTGGGCACTTCTACCTCGCCGAAGGGTCACTGCCCTTGGTGGTCAACAGCCCGCATGGAGGCATGCCAACCCGGTGAGAGAGCAGTTGGCCGCTGCGACCCGCGACCTCTCGCCGTGAACGCGGTGTGACGATCCAGGTCAAGCCTGCTCGTAAAGCATTTGCCGGACTGGGCCGGTTCCAGACAGGCCTGCGTGTCCAGAGAGACAGGTCGCTGCTCGCAACGGCAATGGTCTGACCGGAGGGAGAGAAACTGGCGGCTCGGAACTCGGAGTAGCTGGCGTGGAGAGACTGCATCCTGCCCTCTACGGGGCACTGGCCACCTCCACTACTGACCTACCGGCAAACTCGGGTGCCTGCCCATGTAGGCGCTGTTACGGTGCCGCCTCGTGAGTACGGACATCCATGGCGGTATCGAGTTTCGTCACCCCGGCGTTGACACCGACTACTACGACGGCGAGCCGTGGGTAGCTGCCATGGATCTTTGGCCGTTGTATGACCAGACCGACTACGCGGCCTTCGGCTGCCTCTTCGGAGTGCGCAACTACGCGGGCTTCCAACCGCTGGCACCAGACCGCGGTCTGCCCGTCGATCTGTCGAGCGGGATGTGTTCGCAGTTGGGGTCCTGGGGTGCGGCGGGCGACCTTCACAGCGCCAGCTGGGTCAGCTGGGCGGAGATCGCTTCGATGGATCTCGTGACCGCTTCTGATCAGTTCATGGGCCGGCTGACCTGGCACACGAAATCGCTGCCATCGACACTGCACCAACAACTCGTTTCCGATCCCTGGCCGCCGGAGACTCTGTCCGCGGTTGGCGTGCCGCCCGCGAACCTGCGCAGCGTGACGGAACGCGTGGAGTGGACCACTGACGATGTGATGTGCACGTACGAACCGCTGACCGTCGGTGCTGTCCTGGGCCCCGAAACGCACTGGCCACATGTCTTCGCTGTGATGAAGGCTCTGGCAGGCCGCTTCGGTGATGACGGCGTTCGCTTGGTCGTGGCGTTCGACTGAGCCGACCTTCCCCGGCGGGCTGCTGTGAGCATGGATGGGGTCTGTGAACGCCGCTTGGTGACCCACGTCATCCGTTCCCGTTTCCACTCCGGAGGGAAACGCCCCTCCCGGGCGGCGGGTTGGCCGATGTGCGGGGAGTACGCCTGGTACACGGTGACTGTGGATGCCGTGTGGGCCGCCCGGATGCCGCGGTGAGGTTCTTCCATGGTCTACAGCGTGGGGTCGGCCAGTGCGGTCGGCCACTGGTTTTCGACTGGTGGTCCTCTTGGGGGAGAGCCGGTCGCAGCGTGGTGTGAGTTGTTGGTGCCGCGACCGGGCTCTTGAGGTGCGGGGCGGATCGCCTGCTTGAGGGGTGTTGCCGGGGTTCAGTGACGTGGGAGTACGAGCCGGGCCGCCAGTCTGCTCTTGCCCACGGCCCGACAGCGCGCATGGGCTGAGCAGTTGATGCCCAGGAGGAGAGTCCGGTCGAAGCGGGACCAGGTTCGGCCGCCGTCGGTTGTGACGTCGCTTCCGTCAGGGCCGGCGGCGATCGCGGTGCTCCTGCGGCCGGGTATCCAAGTGACGCCGTTCTTGAACCCGGTCGGAGTGCCACCGAGCGCCCACGAGGTGCCGCCATCGGACGTACGGGCGATCTCACCCAGGTCGATGTTGCTGCTGGGGTCGAAATCGCCGCCCGCGGCCAGGCCGTCCCCTGCGGTTCCGGAAGGACAGTGAGGCGATGTTCGTCGCCGTACCGGGTAGAGGATTTTCGGACACCGTCCAGGTCCTGCCTCCGTCGCGGCTGTGGAACACCTGCGGATCGCGGCCGCCACCGCTGACGCCGGTCGTCCCGAACCGGGCGTCAAGCGCTGCTCCCATCCCAGGGGCGCCAGCCGTCGAAGGACGGGAGGAACATGCGCAAGAAGTACTGTTCCCGCCGACCGGGCAGGGTGCACCGGTCCCGCCTGGTCCGGGATGCCGTGTTCCCGCTCCGGCGGTAACGGCCGGTTGGGCGGGTACGGAATCGCCCGGAACCCTCGCGCGTTGAGGACAGTGGGTAAGGGATGCCGGTGGTGTGCGAGCCGATGACCCCGAGTGACCGAGCTGACGGATACAGACATTGGAAGGGGCCGTAATGGCTGCGCAGACGCAGAGGGCCGTACTGGCGGGCGGATGCTTCTGGGGGATGGAGGAGCTGATCCGCCGACTCCCGGGTGTGACGGGGACCCGGGTGGGCTACACCGGAGGTGACGTGCCGAACGCGACGTACCGCAACCACGGCACGCACGCGGAGGCCATCGAGATCCTCTTCGACCCCGAGAAGACCGACTACCGCGCGCTCCTGGAGTTCTTCTTCCAGATCCACGACCCGAGCACCAAGAACCGCCAGGGCAACGACATCGGCCTCAGCTACCGCTCGGCGATCTACTACGTGGACGACGAGCAGAAGCGGATCGCCGAGGACACGATCGCGGACGTGGACGCCTCCGGACTGTGGCCGGACAAGGTCGTCACCGAGGTGGAGCCGGTCGGCCCCTTCTGGGAGGCCGAGCCCGAGCACCAGGACTACCTGCAGCGTTACCCGGACGGCTACACCTGCCACTTCCCGCGCCCGGGATGGCGGCTCCCCGCCCGCACGGAGGGCTGACCACGAGACGGCCCGGCGAAGGCGGAGGCTCTGCCGGGCCGAGACTCCGCAGCCGGGCCGTGCTTGTCCTTGTGCGCCCGGAAACCGTCTCCGCTCAGTGCGGCAGCGTCGCCGGGCTCCCCCCGTTCGCCTCGTAGCCGCCCACCGCCAGTGCGCGGTACACCGCGTAGTCCGCCGCCGGGTCGGATGTCAGGGTCCAGGGCAGGGCTCCTACGTGGCCGTCGACGTGGATCAGCTGGGTCATCGCCTCCGACCAGCGTTCGCCGCGGACCAGGAAGCAGACCAGCAGGTGGCGGACGTGGGCGAGCATCGGGTCGTCGGGGCGGGCCGAGTGGACCGCGTAGAGGGCGCCGTGGACCGCCTTGGTCACGACCTCGCTCTGGTAGAAGCCGCTGACCAGGTTCACCTCGGGGAGGTGCTCGAAGACGGCGAAGAGGGGCATGGCCGCCAGGAGGGAACCCTGGGGCGCCCGGGCCGCCGCCGCCTCCGCGAAGGAGTACGCCTCCTCGCGCGAGCCGTGCCACTTCTCGCACCAGTAGTGCAGCGCCGCCAGATGCGCCCCCATGTGCGCGGGCGCGCGGTCCAGGATCTTCAGCCAGACCTTCTCGAACTCGGCCTGGGGATAGGCGAGTCCACGGCCCACGGAGAGCTCGATGACGTACGGGATCGGGTCGCCCGGAGACAGCAGCGCGGCATCGCCGCAGGCCGCCCTCGCCTCCTCCATGATGATCCGGAACTCGTCCGTCCCCGGCGACGACGTACGCCACGCCTGCTGCACCAGGAACTCCGCGTGCACGGCGGCGCCGCCCGCGTCCTTGGGCTGCTCGGCCCGCCACACCCGCAGCCACTGCCCGCCGGGGGAGTCGCTCACCCCGCCGGGGCGCTGCTGCAGCTCCAGCGACGCGGCGCCCGCGAAGGCCTGCACGCGCTGCCAGCGCCGCTCGCCCTCGATCTCGGTGCCGGCCAGGAGCTGCGACGCCGCCCGGTGGTCCTGGGTGCGCTGCACGAGGTCCAGGACCTCCAGCAGGTCCTGGTCGGGTCCGGGCATGCGGATGTCCAGCTCCTCCTGGCGCAGGAAGCCGTAGTTCGCCGGGTCGGCCGCGTCGGGGTCGCCCGGGGCGACCTGCTGGATACCACCGGCACGCCTGCGCAGAAGGAACGGCCAGAGGATGAGGCTCACCATGAGCATCGCCATCAGGACCCAGAGAATCTCCATGCCTCAAGCGAACCAGACTGGCCCGACAAATGACGAACCCGGTCGCCGCTCCTGTGGAAACTGCTCGGCGGTTCCTGTGGAAAACCGCCGAACGCACCCGAAAACCGCCGCACGCCCCCCGGAAACCGCAGGACGTGCCCTGGTCCCAGGCCCCTCCCACGCCCCGTGCCGTCACTTTCCCCGCGAGCGCATTACCCTCGGTGCCCATGAGCGAC
Organism: Streptomyces sp. NPDC020747; assembly: GCF_044334695.1. Taxonomy (NCBI): domain Bacteria; kingdom Bacillati; phylum Actinomycetota; class Actinomycetes; order Kitasatosporales; family Streptomycetaceae; genus Streptomyces; species Streptomyces sp. NPDC020747. The sequence continues at coordinate 366,067 of NZ_JBIRTJ010000002.1, forward strand.
AGGCACATCAGCCAGCACTTCGAAACCGTGGCGATCCACGCGGGCAACACCGCCGATCCCCTCACCGGCGCGGTCGTCCCGCCGATCTACCAGGTTTCGACCTACAAGCAGGACGGCGTCGGCGGTCTGCGCGGCGGCTACGAGTACAGCCGCAGCGCCAACCCCACCAGGACCGCCCTGGAGGAGAACCTCGCCGCCCTGGAGGGCGGCCGCCGCGGGCTCGCGTTCGCGTCCGGACTGGCGGCCGAGGACTGCCTGTTGCGTACGCTGCTCAGCCCGGGCGACCACGTGGTCATCCCCAATGACGCGTACGGCGGTACGTTCCGCCTCTTCGCGAAGGTCGTCTCCCGGTGGGGCGTGGAGTGGTCGGTCGCCGACACCAGCGACCCCGCGGCCGTGCGAGCGGCCCTCACCCCGAAGACGAAGGCCGTCTGGGTGGAGACCCCCTCCAACCCCCTCCTCGGCATCACCGACATCGCGGCGCTCTCGCAGATCGCGCGCGAGGCCGGCGCGAAGCTGGTCGTCGACAACACCTTCGCCAGCCCCTACCTCCAGCAGCCGCTCGCGCTCGGCGCGGACGTCGTCGTGCACTCGCTGACCAAGTACATGGGCGGCCACTCGGACGTCGTCGGCGGCGCGCTCGTGGTCGCCGACCAGGCGCTGGGCGAGGAGCTCGCCTACCACCAGAACGCGATGGGCGCGGTCGCCGGTCCCATGGACGCCTGGCTGGTGCTGCGCGGCATCAAGACGCTCGCCGTCCGCATGGACCGGCACAGCGAGAACGCCACCCAGGTGGCGGAGATGCTCACCCGGCACGCGCGCGTGACACGCGTTCTGTACCCGGGCCTCCCGGAGCACCCCGGTCACGAGATCGCCGCCAAGCAGATGAAGTCGTTCGGCGGCATGGTCTCCTTCCAGGTCGAGGGCGGCGAGGAGGCGGCTGTCGAGGTCTGCAACCGCGCCAAGGTGTTCACGCTGGGCGAGTCCCTGGGCGGCGTCGAGTCCCTGATCGAGCACCCCGGGCGCATGACGCACGCGTCCGTGGCCGGGTCCCTCCTGGAGGTCCCCGCCGACCTCGTACGCCTCTCCGTAGGCATCGAGAACATCGACGACCTCCTCCAGGACCTCAAGCAGGCCCTGAACTAGTCATCGACGGGCTCACCACCCGGTCAGCGGTGGAGTCGTCTCCGACGGCGGCTCCACCCACGGCTGGGCCAGCGACGCCCACACCACGAAGGCCACGACCGCCGCGAACAGCACCAGCCAGAACAACCGCCTCGCCGCTCTCCGGCGGCGCAGCATCCGCCCGCCCCGGCGCAGCGCCTCCCCGTACAGATCGGGCGGTACGGGCCGCTGCGGCTCCTCCAGAATCCGGCGGACGTCCGCCTCCCTGCGGCTCATCGAGCTCATGACGGGGCCACCTTCGCGATCACCGGAGCGGCCTCCCGCGGCGGATGCAGCAGCGTCGCCATGGCACGCGCGCAGATCGCCCGTACGCGCTCCGTGGGCAGCCCCAGCAGCGCCGCGGCCTGCTCCTCGGCGACGCCCTCGTACATGCGCAGCACGAGGATCAGCCGTTCCTGGGGCGTGAGGCAGTACAGGACGCTGTCGGATTTCGGGCGGCTCCGGGGGTGTGCCCGGCCCAGGCCGCCGTACTGATGCCACGCCCCGCGCGCGAAGCGCACGGCAAGCTGCTGCCGGGTCCGGTCGTACGGGTCCTCGCCGTGCAGCCGGTCCCAGGTGGCGTACGTATGGGCGAGGGATGCCGTGAGCAGGCGCCGCGCGCGTGGGTTGTCGTCCGGGGGCTCCGCCGTGAGCAGCGTGGCGGCATGCAGCAGCCGCCCTGCCGCGCCCGCGACGAACGCCTCGAACTCCCGGGCCCGGCGGGCGTTCTGGGACGCCTGCCGCTCTCGCACCGCGCCTCCCGGCTGAGGGAAACCGGGCCCTTGGGACGTACGCCGAGGACAGCCGCGTACGACAGGACCCGGTCTCATATGAGGCCAGGCGTGGGTCTCCGGTCAAGAGGCCGGGGCCGATGCGGTGCGCGCGGGGTGTTTCAGGAAGGCTCCGGTGCCTCCGCGGAGGGCGACGCGGCCATGCGGGCGGAGAGCGCGAGGTTGAACCGGGTGAGCAGCGTGCAGAAGGCCTCGCGCTCCTCGGGGTCCCACTCCTGGGTCAGCTCCGCCATCAACTGGCGCCTTGAGGACCGCACTTCCTCCAGGCGGGAGAGCCCGCGCGGGGACAGCTGGAGTACCACGGCACGTCCGTCCTCCGGGTGGGAGGTGCGCTTGACGAGTCCGGTGTCGACGAGCGGGGCGACCTGACGGGTGACCGTCGACGAGTCGATGCCCATGCTCGCGGCGAGGGCCTTGACGCCCATCGGCCCCTCCTTGTCGAGGCGGTTGAGCAGCAGGTACGCGGCACGGTCCATGGAGTTGCGCACCTGGCCGACCCCGCCGAGCCGGGTCTGTTCGGCACGGCGCGCGAACACCGCCACCTCGTGCTGCAGCGCTTCGAGAAGACCGGGGTCACCGACGGTCGTCATGTCCATCGACATTTCAGGTGTTGTGGGCATGGCCGGAGGCTCTATTCATGCGTGGGGCTGGGTTGGGGGACAGAGTACGCGGACGGGGGGCGGGCCGTACCTGCGCTGAGCAAACCGGTCTCGGACGTTGGTCACAGCCGGTGTGGCGCCGTGTGAACTGCGAGACTGGTGGTCATGAGCTACCGCACGGCTGACTCCTTGCCGCTGGTGACCCTCGACGATGTACGCGGCGCCCAGAAGATGCTCGCGGGCGTGGCGCGGATGACCGCCATGGAGGGCAGCAGGTACCTGTCCCGGCTGGTGGGCGCGCCGGTCCACTTCAAGTGCGAGAACCTCCAGCGGACGGGTTCGTTCAAGCTGCGCGGCGCGTACGTGCGGATCGCCGGGCTGCTCCCCGAGGAGCGGGCCGCGGGCGTGGTCGCGGCGAGCGCGGGGAACCACGCGCAGGGCGTCGCCCTCGCCTCCTCCCTGCTGGGAGTGCGCTCCACGGTGTTCATGCCCAAGGGCGCCCCGCTGCCGAAGGTCGCGGCGACCCGGCACTACGGCGCCGAGGTGCGCGCGCACGGCACGGTGGTGGACGAGACGCTGGCCGCCGCGCAGGAGTACGCGGCCGAGACGGGCGCCGTCTTCATCCACCCCTTCGACCATCCCGACATCATCGCCGGGCAGGGCACGGTCGGCCTGGAGATCCTGGAGCAGTGCCCCGAGGTGCGCACGATCGTCGTCGGGATCGGCGGCGGCGGTCTCGCCGCGGGCATCGCGGTCGCCGTGAAGGCGCTGCGGCCCGACGTGCGGATCGTGGGGGTGCAGGCGGCGGGCGCGGCCGCGTACCCGCCCTCGCTGGCGGCCGGGCGTCCGCTGTCCATCGAGAACCCCGCGACGATGGCCGACGGCATCAAGGTCGGGCGGCCCGGTGACGTGCCGTTCGGGATCATCGGCGACCTGGTGGACGAGATCCGTACGGTCTCCGAGAACGATCTGTCCAGCGCGTTGCTGCTCTGCCTGGAGCGGGCCAAGCTGGTCGTCGAGCCGGCCGGTGCGAGTCCCGTCGCCGCGCTGCTGAGCGAGCCGGAGGCCTTCGAGGGCCCGGTCGTGGCGCTGCTGTCCGGCGGGAACGTGGACCCGCTGCTGATACAGCGCATCCTGCGCCACGGCATGGCCGCGGGCGGCCGCTACCTCGCGGTCACGCTGCGGCTGACGGACCGCCCCGGCGCCCTGGCCACGCTCCTCGGGGTGTTGTCAGTGGTGGACGCTAACGTCCTCGATGTGAGCCACGTACGGACCGACCCACGGCTCGGGCTCACGGAGGTGGAGGTCGAGCTGCATCTGGAGACCAAGGGACCGGAGCACTGTGCCGAGGTGAACTCCGCGCTGCGGAAGGCGGGTTACACGATCATCGACTGAGGTCGGATCGGCTGTCGCCCCGGTTGGAATAATCCGTTGAGAAACGCGATACATCGCGTTATGGTGTGTCTCTGGTCACAGGTCCGCCTCGTCGTCGACCCGCTCGTCGGACGGGGCAAACCTGAGAAAACTAGCCTCTTTTCGTAGGATCACCAACCACTTTTCGGAGACTCATATGCCAGGCGCCATCTACGCCGAAGGCCTGGTGAAGACCTTCGGCGACGTAAGGGCTCTGGACGGCGTCGATCTCGATGTCCCGGAGGGCACCGTCCTCGGCCTGCTCGGGCCGAACGGCGCGGGAAAGACCACCACGGTCCGCTGCCTCACCACCCTGCTCCGGCCCGACAGCGGCAAGGCCGTCGTCGCGGGCATCGACGTGCTGAAACAGCCGAACGAGGTGCGGCGCTCGATCGGCCTGTCCGGCCAGTTCGCCGCGGTCGACGAGTACCTGACGGGCCGCGAGAACCTCCACATGGTCGGCCAGCTCTACCAGATGCGGGCGAAGCAGGCCAAGGTCCGTGCGGTCGAGCTGCTTGAGCAGTTCCACCTCACCGACGCCGCCGACCGCCCCGCCAAGACGTACTCCGGCGGTATGCGCCGCCGGCTCGACCTCGCGGCGGCGCTCGTCGTCTCGCCACCGGTCATGTTCATGGACGAGCCGACGACCGGCCTCGACCCACGCAACCGCCAGCAGCTGTGGGAGGTCATCAAGGACCTGGTCTCGGGCGGCACGACACTGCTGCTCACCACCCAGTACCTCGAAGAGGCAGACCACCTGGCGCACGAGATCGCCGTGGTCGACCAGGGCCGCGTCATCGCCCGGGGAACCGCCGACCAGCTCAAGGCCCGCACCGGCGGCGAGCGCGTCGAGGTCGTCGTGCACGAACGCGAGCACATCGAGACGGCGTCCGAGGTGCTGCGCGGCTTCGGCAAGGGCGACACCACCGTCGAGCAGCACACCCGCAAGCTGACCGTCCCCGTCACCGGTGGCGCGAAGCTCCTCGCGGAGGTCATCCGCGAGCTGGACACCCGCGGCATCGAGATCGACGACATCGGTCTGCGCCGCCCCACCCTCGACGACGTCTTCCTCTCGCTGACGGGCCACCACGCCGAGGCGGAGGACCAGGAGAACGGCACGGACGAGGACGCCAAGGGCGGCAAGGGCAAGAAGGACGACAAGGACGACAAGGAGGCCGTCAAGTGAGCGCCGTCACCGACGCCGTACGGACCGCCGCCCCGGGAGGCTCGTTCGGCCAGTCCGTCCGGGACTCGCTGGTCGTGGCAAAGCGGAACCTAATTCGGATGACCAGAATTCCCGAAATGATCCTGTTCGGGCTGATCCAGCCAGTGATGTTCGTGGTGCTGTTCACGTACGTCTTCGGCGGCTCGATGCAGATCGGGGACACCACCAACCCGGACGTCTACAAGAACTTCCTGATGGCCGGCATCTTCGCCCAGACCGTCACCTTCGCCACCGCGGGCGCCGGGGCGGGCATCGCGGACGACATGCACAAGGGCCTCATCGACCGGTTCCGCTCGCTGCCCATGGCGCGTGGCGCGGTACTGACCGGCCGCACCGTCGCGGATCTCGTCCAGACGGCCCTGACACTGCTCGTCCTCGCGATGGTCGCGCTGCTCGTGGGCTGGCGTCCCGGCTCCATGGAGCCGACCAACTTCGGGAAGATCATGGGCGGCTTCGGCCTGCTCCTGCTGCTCGGGTACGCGTTCACCTGGATCGGCGCGCTGATCGGACTGTCCGTGCGCACCCCGGAGGCGGCGACCTCGGGCGGTCTGATCTGGCTCTTTCCGGTGACGTTCCTGTCCAACGCCTTCGTGGACTCCAGCAAGATGACGCCCTGGCTGCGTCACATCGCCGACTGGAACCCGTTCAGCGCGACCGTTCAGGCGTGCCGCAAGCTCTTCGGCGACCCGGGCCTGTCGACGTCCGGCGCCTGGCCCATGCAGCACCCGGTCTGGGCCTCGCTGATCTACTCGGTCCTGATCGTCGTCATCTTCCGGACGCTGGCGGTGCGGAAGTACCGCTCGGCGGCGGCCTGAGGCGCGGCGGTCTCCCGGACATGGTGAAGCCCCCGGAGCATGGGCACCGGGGGCTCACCAGGGGCGACGCGTTGGACGGGTCGCGAGGCGCATGGATTGCGCGACGCGACGCGAGAACTACGCGGCGTACGGCCTGGCCTCCAGGATCGTCACCGAGGCCAGCTTGCCGTTCGGCAGCTCGTACTCGGCGTCCTGGCCGATCTTCTTGCCGTTCACGCCGGAGCCCAGCGGGGACTGCGGCGAGTACGTCTCGATGTTCGAGCTCGCGTACTCACGCGAGGCGAGCAGGAACGTGAGCGTGTCGTCCTTGTCGCCGTCGAAGGCGATGGTCACGACCATGCCGGGCGCGACCGCGCCGCCGGCCGCCGGGGCCTCGCCCACCTTGGCGTTCTCCAGGAGCTGGGTCAGCTGGCGCACACGGAGCTCCTGCTTGCCCTGCTCCTCCTTGGCCGCGTGGTACCCGCCGTTCTCGCGCAGATCGCCTTCCTCGCGCGCAGCCGCGATCTTGGCGGCGATCTCCGTGCGCGCAGGACCAGACAGGTGATCCAGCTCGGCCTTGAGCTGGTTGTACGCCTCCTGGGTCAGCCAGGTGACGTTCTCGCTGGTCTGGGTCACAGGTGCTCCTCGTAGGTACTGGGAATACAAAGCATCGCCCTACCCAGAAGAATGTTCCTTCACGGGTGGGCGAAACCACGAGCCTAACAATTCACGGCCCAAAGGGGGAGGACATAAGCCGTCAGAAATACGTCGGCGCAGGTCAACGGCCAGTTGTCCAGGGCGACATCCGTCAGCGGCGGGACGGGACTCAGTCCGCGTGGCAGCCGAGGAGTTCCGCGGTCGTGCCGGGGGCCGTCGTCCGCAGAGTGACGGCCTTGTCGATGCGGGTGGAGTCCTGGTCGAAGCGGAAGTCCGCGCGGCCCACCTCGGCGCCGCTCTCGGCCTGCGAGCGGATCGTGCAGTAGCCGCTCGCGTCGGCGTCCTTGCGGACCTCCAGATGCACCTTCACCGAGGTGTCCGAGAGGTCGTAGGTGATGATCTCGGCGCTGATCTTGTTGCCGCCGACGTAGTAGTAGGCGAAGTAGCCGACCAGGGCGAGCAGGGCCGCCCCCAGCACCGCACCGACGATCCTGAGCCTGCGGTCGGCGTGCCCGTCCGTGGAGCGGCCGTACCGGCCCTCGGGCAGCTGCACCGTACTCATGATCGTCCTCTCCGGCGTGAGCGCGCGGGGATCGGGGCCCGGAATTATTGGCCCGCCGATTCGGTCACTATAGAAGCGCCGATCGCGCCGTTTTACACCGGGCGCCGACTTACGAGGATTGAGTCTTGACTGACCAGCTGCGACTGATGGCCGTCCACGCCCACCCCGACGACGAGTCGTCGAAGGGCGCGGCCACCATGGCGAAGTACGTGTCCGAGGGGGTGGACGTGCTGGTCGTGACCTGCACGGGCGGGGAGCGCGGCTCCATCCTCAATCCGAAGCTTCAGGGGGACAAGTACGTCGAGGAGCACATCCACGAGGTACGCAAGAAGGAGATGGACGAGGCCCGCGAGATCCTCGGCGTCAAGCAGGAGTGGCTCGGCTTCGTGGACTCGGGCCTGCCCGAGGGCGACCCGCTGCCGCCGCTGCCCGAGGGCTGCTTCGCCTTGGAGGACGTCGACAAGGCGGCCGGTGAGCTGGTCCGCAAGATCCGCGCCTTCTGCCCGCAGGTGATCACCACCTACGACGAGAACGGCGGGTATCCGCACCCGGACCACATCATGACCCACAAGATCTCGATGGTGGCGTTCGAGGGCGCGGCGGACACCGAGAAGTACCCGGAGTCGGAGTTCGGCCCGGCCTTCCAGCCGCGGAAGCTCTACTACAACCAGGGCTTCAACCGCCCGCGCACCGAGGCGCTGCACAACGCGATGCTGGAGCGCGGCCTGGAGTCGCCGTACGGGGACTGGCTGAAGCGCTGGGACGAGTTCGAGCGCACCGAGCGGATCCTGACCACGCACGTCCCGTGCGCCGACTTCTACGAGATCCGCGACAAGGCCCTCATCGCCCACGCCACGCAGATCGACCCCGACGGCGGCTGGTTCCGGGTCCCGATGGACCTCCAGCGGAAGGTCTGGCCGACCGAGGAGTACGAGCTGGCGAAGTCCCTCGTCGATACGTCCCTCCCCGAGGACGACCTCTTCGCGGGCATCCGCGACAATGCCTGACATGAGCGCAAGCCTGGCACTGACACATCTCGTCCCCCTCGCCAAGGAGGTCGACGAGAACAAGGTCACCCCCGGTGTCCTCGGCTTCATCGTCTTCGCGGTGATGGCCCTGGCCGTGTGGGGGCTGATGAAGTCCATGAACCGGCAGCTGGGAAGGGTCGACTTCACCGAGGAGGCCGACCCGAAGGCGGCCCCCTCCGAGCCGGAACCGGCCGGTCCGGCCGGCTCCGGAGGGAAGACCTCGCCCGCCAAGGGCTGAGCCCGGCGGGGCCCGATCGGGCGGCCGAGGCCCTGATGCGGTGACATGCCACAGGCGTCACCGCGTCAGGATCCGCGTGCGCCTGAGCGCCTCACGCCCTGCCCGGGTGCCTCGACCCGACACGGGCCCGGGGCCCGGGTGCCTCACACCCGACGGGCCGACACCGCCACCCCCATGACCTCCCGCGCATGCCGGTTCGGCACCATGCCGAGTCGCCATGCCTGCCAGCCGGCCTCCAGGTCGGCTCCCCGTTCCAGGAGCAGCTGGTACGCCTCGATGTAGTCGTCCAGCTTTCCGTCGCGGGTCGGGTGGCCGGTGCGGGAGAGCTGGGTCAGCTCCTCCTGGGCCACCGCCGTGCCGACCTCCACACCGCCCGGGGAGGCGTACGGCAACAGCGTGCAGCGCAGGAAGCGGGACCAGTCCTCGCCGCGGCGGTCGCCGTAGGAGGCGAAGAGGGACGCGGCCTCGTCGCAGAGACCGAGGGCCGGCTGGGTACGGGCGTTGCCGGCGTCGACCACCGCCAGTTCCAGGCAGGTCCAGGCCTCGCCGTGGGCGACGCCGATCCGCTGGAAGTCGGCCCGCGCGTCCACCAGGAGCTGGCGGGCGAAGCCCGAGTTCCGCAGTGAGCCGGTCTGGGCGGCACGCTGGTCGCGGGTCACCCGGGCCGAGTGGTGGCGGGCGCACGCCAGGCCGTACACGTCGCGGATGCGGGAGAACATCGTCCGCGAGCGTTCCAGTTCACGGACCGCCTGGTCGAGGTTGCCGGTCTCCTCCAGAGCCTGGCCGAGGTAGTACACCGTCCACGCCTCGCCCCGCGAGTCCTCGTTGTCGCGGTGGCGGGAGGCCGCCTGGCGCAGGCCGTCCACCGCGGAGGACGGGTCGCCGTCGACCAGCCGGGCCCGGGCGAGCTGGGTGAGGGCCCAGGCCTCGCCGCGGGCGTCGCGCGTGCGGCCGTACAGATCGAGGGCCTCGCGCAGCTCGGACTCGGCGCGCGGTACGTCGCCCATGCGCAGCCCCAGCTGGCCGAGCTGGAAGTGGGCCCACGCCTCGCCGTGCACGGACTCGCCCTCGCGGTGCAGGACCAGGGCCTGGGTCAGGAGGTCGAGCGCCTCGCGCAGTCTCGCGCGGTCCCGCTCCACCGCCGCCAGCGCGTGCATCGTCCAGGCGCGGTCCGCCGAGAGCTCGGGGGAGGCCTGGAGATCCATGGCCTCCTGGAGCTTCGCCGCCGCCTCCGTGAGATTGCCCTGGTGGTGGAGGGTGATCCCGAGCGAGCAGAGCGCCCGCGCCGCGCCCGCGTCGTGGTGCGCCTCGAAGTAGAGGTCCACCACGGAGGCCAGTTGGGTACGCGCCTTGTCGAGCTCGCCGAGCTGGCGGGCCGCGATGCCCGTACGCCACTGGACCGAGCGCACCAGCAGCCCCTGGTCGACGGCCTGCGTCAACTCGCTGATCTCGCCCAGGCGGTAGAGGTCGCCGCGCAGCAGGCAGTAGTCGCACAGCGCGCCCAGGAGGTTGAGCACCGTCGCCTGGTTGACGCCCTCCGCGTGCCGCAGGGCCGCCGTGATGAAGCTCGACTCGTCGTCCAGCCAGCGCAGGGCCGCGTCCAGCGAGGTGAAGCCGTGCGGGCCGAACTGGTCGGCGCGGGTGGACGTCTTGCCGTCGACCAGGCGGATCACCGAGTCCGCGAGCTCCGCGTAGTTCGCGATGAGACGTTCCTGCGCGGCCGTGCGCTCGGACGGCTCCTCCTCGTCGAGGAGGCGGGCCTGCGCGAAGGCGCGTACGAGATCGTGCAGGCGGTAACGGCTGCCGCGGACATGGTCGATGAGGCCCGCGCGGGAGAGTGCCTCCAGGTGGCGGGTCGCCTCCGGCTCGTCCGTCGCGAGCAGGGCGGCCGCAGCCGCCGCGCCCAGCGAGGCGCGGCCCGCCAGCGCGAGCCGTCGCAGCAGCCGCCTGGCCGTGTCCGACTGGTCCGTGTAGCGCAGCCACAGCACCCGCTCCACCGGCTCGACCGGGCCGTACGCCGCCAGGTCGGCGGCGAGCCGGCTCGGTGTGCGCGGGCCGAGCGACGAGCCCGCGATGCGCAGCGCCAGCGGCAGGCCGCCGCACAACTCCCTTACCCGGTCGGTGGATTCGGCGTCGTACGGGGAGGAGTCGTCCTGTGCCGCCGCCTTCAGGAGTTCCTCGGCGCCGGGCGCGGTCAGCGGCTCCACCGCCAACTGGTGCACCCAGGCGGGGAGATCGGCGGGCAGGTCGAGGGGTTTGCGGGCGGTGACCACGACGAGGCTGTCGGAGCGCTCGGGCACGAGCGTGCGCACCTGCTCCACATCGCTCGCGTCGTTGAGCACGATCGTCACCGGGAGGCCGGTCAGATGCTTGTGGTAGAGCTCGGCGAGCCGCCTGACCTGCTGGTCCTGCGAGGAACGCTCACGGAACAGCAACTGCTCGCGGGGCGCGCCGAGTCGGTTGAGCAGGTGCAGCAGCGCGTCGCGGGTCGTCAGCGGCGACTCCTCCGGGCTGTCGCCGCGCAGGTCCACCACGCACGCGCCGCGGAACTGGTCCTTCAGCTCGTGTGCCGCCCGGACCGCGAGGGTGCTGCGGCCGGAGCCGGGCGTGCCGTGCAGCACGACCACCGTCGGCCTGGTCTCCGTGCTGGCACGGGCCGCGTGCACCCACTGCGCGACCCGCAGCAGCTCCTGCCGACGGCCCGCGAACGGACCGACCGGCTCGGGAAGCTGGCCGAACGACTGCTCCAGGACACTCCGTCTGCGGGCCGCCGCGCTCTTGTCCGTACGCCGCAGCTGGGGCGCCCCCTTCTTCGCGCCGGTGGACGCGATGAGGACGCGCTGCTGGTCGAAGAACGGCCGGATGCCGCGAACCTCCAGGGCGGTCAGCCACGTCAGGCGCAGCTGTTCCGGGCCGCCGGGCTGCCCGAGGGCCCCCGCCCGGCGGCTCGCGGCAGGCAGATGAGAGGCCGTCACCTTCGCCACCGTGGCCGCGGCGCCCGCGACGCCGACGACCACGCCGGCGGCCACCGCCGTGCCCGTGCCGATGCCGAGAGCCAGGTCCGCGACGACGGCCGCGAGTGCGGCAACTGCGGCCACCAGCAGGGGAGTTCCGGCGCCCTCGCGGGCGTACCGCTGGCCGAAGGTGAGCCGGCCCGCCTCCGCCTCGTCCAGCGCCGAGGCGAACGCCTCGTACTCCTCCGCGGCGGTCTGGGCCATCGTGTCCAGAGAGGCCCGGGCCCGCGACAGGAGCGCGCCCCCGTCGGCCCGCCCGCCCGAGCGCCGGACCTCCTCCTCCACGGCCCGCACCAACAGCCGTTCGGCCTCCGCCCGATGGCTGTCCCGCATATCGCGTCCCCCTCCGCCAGTAACGGCTTTCTTGGTCAAGTGTCCTGCGGATGGGCGGGGAAGGCGAGAGAGTCAGCCTCTGTCATGACCACGCCCAACCGGATTGCGTCGGACCCATCACCTACCCCCGGCGCGCACAGGTGATCCGCATTGCCCACCGGGTACTGCGGCAGGATGGACCCCATGCCGAACCGACTGGCCCACGAGACGTCCCCCTACCTCCTCCAGCACGCCGACAACCCCGTCGACTGGTGGCCCTGGTCGGCCGAGGCCTTCGAGGAGGCGCGCAAGAGCGGCAAACCGGTTCTGCTGAGCGTCGGGTATTCAAGCTGCCACTGGTGTCACGTCATGGCGCACGAGTCGTTCGAGGACCAGGAGACCGCCGACTACCTCAACGCGCACTTCGTCAACATCAAGGTCGACCGCGAGGAGCGCCCCGACGTCGACGCCGTCTACATGGAGGCCGTGCAGGCGGCGACCGGGCAGGGTGGCTGGCCCATGACGGTCTTCCTCACGCCCGACGCCGAGCCGTTCTACTTCGGTACCTACTTCCCGCCCGTGCCCCGGCAGGGGAGTCCCTCGTTCCGGCAGGTTCTCGAAGGCGTGCACAGCGCGTGGACCGACCGGCGGGACGAGGTCGCGGAGGTCGCCGAGAAGATCGTGCGGGACCTGGCGGGCCGGGAGATCGCGTTCGGCGACACCCAGGTGCCCGGCGAGGAGGATCTCGCGGGGGCGCTGCTCGGCCTCACCCGGGACTACGACGCCGGGAACGGCGGCTTCGGCGGGGCGCCCAAGTTCCCGCCGTCGATGGCGATCGAGTTCTTGCTGCGGCACCACGCCCGCACCGGCTCGGAGGGCGCGCTGCAGATGGCCGCCGACACGTGCGAGCGGATGGCGCGCGGGGGAATCTACGACCAGCTCGGCGGTGGCTTCGCCCGCTACTCCGTCGATCGCGAGTGGGTCGTGCCCCACTTCGAGAAGATGCTGTACGACAACGCCCTGCTGTGCCGGGTGTACGCGCACCTGTGGCGGGCCACCGGGTCCGACCTCGCCCGCCGTGTCGCCCTGGAGACGGCCGACTTCATGGTCCGTGAACTCCGTACGAACGAGGGCGGGTTCGCCTCCGCGCTCGACGCCGACAGCGATGACGGGAACGGCAGGCACGTCGAGGGCGCGTACTACGTCTGGACACCCGCGCAGCTCCGTGAGGTGCTCGGGGAGCGGGACGCCGGACTCGCCGCCGACTACTTCGGCGTGACCGAGGAGGGCACCTTCGAGGAGGGGGCCTCCGTCCTCCAGCTCCCGCAGCGCGAGGGCGTGTTCGACGCGGAGCGGATCGCCTCCGTCCGGGCGCGGCTCCTCGAAGCGCGCGGCGGACGACCCGCCCCCGGCCGGGACGACAAGGTCGTCGCCGCCTGGAACGGTCTCGCGATCGCCGCCCTCGCCGAGACCGGCGCGTACTTCGACCGCCCCGACCTGATCGAGGCGGCACTCGGTGCCGCCGACCTCCTCGTCCGGCTCCACCTGGACGAGCACGCCCGGCTGGCCCGTACCAGCAGGGACGGTCGCGTCGGCGCCAACGCGGGTGTGCTGGAGGACTACGCGGACGTCTCGGAGGGCTTCCTCGCGCTCGCCTCGGTGACCGGTGAGGGCGTCTGGCTGGAATTCGCCGGTTTCCTGCTCGACCACGTCCTCGTGCAGTTCACCGACGAGGAGTCAGGCACGCTGTACGACACGGCCGCTGACGCCGAGAAGCTCATCCGCCGCCCGCAGGATCCGACCGACAACGCCACGCCCTCGGGCTGGAGCGCGGCCGCCGGCGCGCTGCTGAGCTACGCCGCCCAGACCGGCGCCGAGCCCCACCGGGCGGCCGCGGAGCGGGCGTTGGGCGTCGTCAAGGCGCTCGGCCCGCGCGCCCCGCGCTTCATCGGCTGGGGTCTCGCCACCGCCGAGGCGTTGCTCGACGGGCCGCGCGAGGTGGCCGTGGTCGGGCCGGTCGACGATCCGGCGACCAAGGAGCTCCACCGGGCCGCGCTCCTCGCCACCGCGCCCGGCGCGGTCGTCGCCGTGGGCGCTCCTGACAGTGACGAACTCCCTTTGCTCGTGGAACGATCGCTCGTGCACGGTGAACCAACCGCGTATGTCTGCCGTAACTTCACTTGTGACGCTCCGACGACCGAAGTCGACCGTCTCCGGGAGGCGTTGGGGCGCTGAGCGGCTAAAAGCCCTGCTCGTGGGGGCTGATGTGCGCATGTGTTCGGATACGCCCGACAAGTCGACTGACCATTCTGAAACACGTTATTTATCAGAACAGTTCCCGGACTTCACAGAACCCCCTTAGTCTCTCCACCGGGACGCGACAGGAGTGACTTGCTGTCGCGACAGGGGGTTTGGGGATCTGGGGGGATCTGTTGCTTACGTCTTTGCTCATTGCTGTCGTTTCGCTTGCCCTTTTTGGGATGGCTGCCTTCACCTTGTGGTGGCAGATGCACGCGTGGCGTACGCCCGAAGTGCTCGCCTCCACGCGGTTCAGAAGTCCTGACGGAGGTGAGCACCTGTCGTTCTCGCTGCTGTTGCCGGCGAGACACGAGCAGGCCGTGCTCGACCACACCATCCAGCGACTGCTGGAATCCAGCCACACCGACTTCGAGATCATCGTGATCGTCGGCCACGACGACCCGGGCACCACCGAGGTGGCCCGGAAGGCCGAGGCGCGCGACCCGCGCGTACGCGTCGTCGTCGACACCCACGAGACGAAGAACAAACCGAAGGCCATGAACACGGCGTTGCCGCACTGTCGCGGTGATGTCGTCGGAGTCTTCGACGCCGAGGACCAGGTCCACCCGGAGCTGCTCGCGCACGTCGACCACGCCTTCCGGTCGACCGACGCCGACGTCGTCCAGGGCGGCGTCCAGCTCATCAACTTCAACTCCAGCTGGTACAGCCTGCGCAACTGCCTGGAGTACTTCTTCTGGTTCCGCTCGCGGCTTCACCTGCACGCGCAGAAAGGTTTCATTCCTCTCGGCGGCAACACCGTCTTCGTCCGCACGGACGTCCTGCGGGCCGCCGACGGCTGGGACCCCGAGTGCCTCGCCGAGGACTGCGACCTGGGCGTGCGGCTCTCCAGCATCGGCAAGAAGGTCGTCGTCGCGTACGACTCCGACATGGTGACCAAAGAGGAGACGCCCGGCAGCCTGATGTCGCTGCTCAAGCAGCGCACCCGCTGGAACCAGGGCTTCCTTCAGGTCTACCGGAAGAAGGACTGGAAGCAGCTGCCCGGCTTCGGCCAGCGGCTGCTCGCCCGCTACACGCTGATGACGCCGTATCTCCAGGCGATCTCCGGCGTGATCATCCCGCTCAACGTGGCCGTCGCGCTCTTCCTCGACGTCCCGGTCGGCATCGCCTTCATCACCTTCCTGCCGGCCGTCACCGCCCTGGTCACCTTCGTCTTCGAGCTGGTCGGGCTGCACGACTTCGGCAAGCAGTACGGGCTTCGCGTCCGGTTCGTCCACTATCTCAAGCTCATCGTCGGCGGCCCCTTCTACCAGGTGCTCCTCGCCGGAGCGGCCGTCCGTGCCGTGTGGCGTGAGCAACGGGGGCGGAACGACTGGGAGCTGACCAGTCATGTCGGCGCACATCTCAGCGAGGTCGAGGCCGCCAGCGCCCTCGAAGCCACCGAAGCCACCGAAGCCGCGGCCGTAGCTTCCCGCGGGTCCCGAGAGGACGTTCCTGCGTGACCTCCACCCTTCCCGCGGTGACCACCTCCAAGGTCCCCGCGCAGCGGACACCTGCCCCGAAGACCGGTTCGACCCCTCGAACGACCCCGCTCCCGTCGCGTCTGCGCACCTCACGTGCCGATCTGGTCCTGTGCGGCGTACTCCTCGTGGTTGTCATGACCGTGCAGGGCTGGAACATCGCCGACTATCCGGCGCTCAGCGACGACGAGGGCACCTACCTCGCCCAGGCCTGGTCCGTGCAGCAGGGCACGGGGCTCGCCCACTACACCTACTGGTACGACCACCCGCCGCTCGGCTGGATACAGATAGCCCTGCTGACCTGGATACCGTCCCTGATCAGCCCCGAGTCGATGACGGTCGGCTCGATGCGGATCGTGATGCTCCTGGTCAGCGCCATCAGCGCGGTCCTCGTCTACGTACTGGCCCGCCGCCTGTGGCTGCCCCGCTGGGCGGCCGGGCTCGCGATGCTGCTCTTCGGGCTCTCACCGCTGTCGGTGGTCCTCCAGCGGGAGATCTTCCTCGACAACATCGCGGTGATGTGGACGCTGGTGGCGTTCTGCCTCGCCGCCTCCCCGAGCCGCCACCTCTGGCACCACTTCGGGGCGGGCCTCGCCGCCGCCGCGGCCGTTCTCACCAAAGAGACGATGATCTTCGTCCTGCCCGCGGTGATGATCACGATGTGGCGCCACAGCCACCGGGACACCCGCAAGTTCGCGCTCACCGGAGCCATCACGGCCTGCGTGCTGATCGGCCTGTCGTACCCGCTCTTCGCCCTCCTCAAGGGCGAGCTCTTCCCCGGCGGCGGACACGTCTCGCTGTGGGACGGCCTCGAATACCAGCTGACCAGGCCCGGTTCGGGATTCATCCTGGACCAGGGCTCCGGCTCGTACGGAGTCCTGCAGTCCTGGCTCTACTACGACCGCGTGCTGCCGCTCGGCGGCCTCGCGGGCGCGCTGCTCCTGCTGGTCACCTGGCGCTGGTCGGTGACCGCACGGGCCCTGGCCGGACCCGCGTTCACCGTCGCCATCCTCGCGCTGGTGGCCCTGCGCCCGACCGGCTACCTGCCCGCGATGTACGTCATCCAGGCCCTGCCGTTCCTCGCGCTCGTCCTCGCCGGAGGCGCCGCGAGCGTCGCACACGGGGTGCTGCGCAGGTGGCGGAGCACCGACGAGAAGGCGTTCGTCACCCGCGCCCGGTACGCGGTCGCGGCGCTGCTCGTCGCGGCCTCGGCGGCGTACGTCGTGCCGCGCTGGTACGAGGGCGACCGCACCGCCGTCACCGCCGACGCCAACGCCCCCTACCGGGCGGCCTCCAAGTGGCTGGCCACCGAGGTCGACCACCCCGAGGACACCCGCGTCCTCGTCGACGACGCGCTCTGGCTCGACCTCGTACACGCCGGGTACGAGCCGGGACTCGGCGTCATCTGGTTCTACAAGGCCGACCTCGACCCCGCGGTGACCAAGACGATGCCGCGCGGCTGGCGCGACATCGACTACGTCGTCGCCTCCCCGACCGTGCGGCGCGACGCGGCCGACCTGCCCAACGTCAAGCAGGCGATGAGGCACTCGACCCCCGTCGCCACCTTCGGCAAGGGCCCGGACCGCATCGAGATCCGGCAGGTCGGGGGCGGCGGCACGGCAAGCACGACGGGCGCCACGGGCAAGGCCGACACCGCCGACGCGGCGAGCACCGGAGGCGACCGATGACGTACGAGTCCATCGTCCCGGGGGAGTTGCACGACCCGGCCCTGCGCGCGGCCTCCACCGTTCCCGAACCCGGCGCCGTCACCATCGTCGTGCCGACCTTCAACGAGTCCGCGAACATCCGGGAGTTGCTGCACAGGATCACCGAGTCGGTGCCCTCGCGGCTGCCCTGCGAGGTCGTGTTCGTGGACGACTCCACCGACGACACACCCGAGGTGATCCGGGACGCCGCGCGGGACTGCCCGTACCCGGTGACCGTGCTGCACCGCGACACACCGGCCGGCGGGCTCGGTGGCGCGGTCGTCGAGGGCATCCGGGCCGCGTCCTCCGACTGGATCGTCGTCATGGACGGCGACCTCCAGCATCCGCCGTCCCTGGTACCGGAGTTGGTGGCCGCGGGCGAGCGCGAGCACGCCGGACTCGTCGTCGCCTCCCGCTACATCAAGGGCGGCAGCCGGGCGGGCCTCGCGGGCGGCTACCGCATCGCCGTCTCACGCGCCGCGACCCTGCTGACGAAGACGCTGTTCCCGCGGCGGCTGCGCGGCATCAGCGACCCGATGAGCGGCTTCTTCGCGATCCGCCGCAGCGCGGTCACCGCGGACGTCCTCAAGCCGCTCGGCTACAAGATCCTCCTCGAAATGGCCGTACGCGCCCGCCCGCGCCAGGTCACCGAGGTGCCGTTCGTCTTCCAGGACCGGTTCGCGGGCGAGTCCAAGTCGACCGCGCAGGAGGGCATCCGCTTCCTGCGGCACCTCGCCGGGCTGCGCACCGCCTCGCCCGTCGCCCGCATGGTGATGTTCGGGCTGATCGGCGCGACCGGGTTCCTGCCGAACCTCGCCGGGCTCTGGGCCCTGACGGCCGCCGGGATGCACTACCTGCCCGCCGAGATCGTCGCCAACCAGTTCGGCGTCGCCTGGAACTTCCTGCTCATCGAGCACCTCTGCTTCCGGGACCGCCGCGGGCACCGGCGCTGGTGGGACCGCGTGGGCCGGTTCGCGCTGCTGGCCAACGCCGACCTGGTGCTGCGCATCCCGCTCATCGCGCTGTTCGTGGGCCAGTTCGGGATGTCAGTGCTCGGCGCCACCGCGCTCGCCCTGGTGACCACCTTCGTCCTGCGGTTCGCGGGCACGGAGGCCCTGGTCTATCTGCCGAGGAAGGGAGGGCGCGCAGGAAACACGACGGCTGTCGAGACCGGCCGTCACGCAGGGAGCCGCACAGCAAGGAGAACCAGCTGATGTTCAGTAGACCCGCTCCGAAGTCCAGTAGACCCGCGCTGAAGTTCAGACGACCCGGACGGCCCGTTCGCCCCGTCCGCCCCAGACGCCGTACCGCGCTGCTCGCCGTGGGAGCCCTCACCTCGGGGCTGCTCCTCATCGCCCCGCAGCCCGCCTCCGCCGCCAACCTCGTGAAGAACCCCGGCTTCGAGACCGCCGGTACGGACGACATGCCGTACTGCTGGGAGAAGTCCGGCTGGGGCGACAACGACTTCACCTTCTCCACGGTCGGCGGCGCCCACTCCGGCTCCAAGGCCATGAAGGTCGAGCTGACCCGCCGCACCGAGGGCGACCGCAAGGCGCTGATCACCGAGTCCGCCGAGTGCGCGCCGGTCGTCAGCGTCGGCAAGCAGTACGACCTCGGGCTCTGGTACAAGTCGACGACCCCGGACACCTCGCTCACCCTCTTCCGGCACGACACGACCGCCGGCTGGCAGTACTGGACCGACCTCAAGACCCTGCCGATCAGCGGCAGTTGGGCCGAGGCCACGGTCCGTACGCCCGAGGTCCCCGCGGGCACCGACCGCATCACCTGGGGCGTCTCCGTCTACGGCACCGGCTCCGTGACCACCGACGACTACACGATGGACCAGGTCGCCGACGCGATCCCCGACCCCGTGTGCACCGGCACGGCCGAGGAGTGCGCCAACGGCAAGTGGGACGTGCTGCCCACGCAGAACCCGGTCCGCTCCATGCACTCCGTCGTCCTCAACAACGGCAAGGTGCTGCTGATCGCGGGCTCCGGCAACAGCGAGGAGATGTTCAACGCGGGCACGTTCACCAGCGCGGTCTACGACCCGGTGAACGGCACGTACAAGCAGATCCCCACGCCCAAGGACATGTTCTGCTCCGGGCACGTGCAGTTGCAGGACGGCCGGGTCCTCGTGATGAGCGGCAACAAGGGCTACCCGTCCGCCGACGGCACGATCGGCTACCAGGGCTACAAGGACTCGTACATCTTCGACCCGGTCACCGAGACGTACAGCAAGACCAACGACATGAACGACGGTCACTGGTATCCGTCGGCGACGATCCTCGGCAACGGTGACGTGATCTCCTTCGGCGGGCTGAAGGAGGACTCCACGGGGTCCGTGACGGCCGAGCGCTGGTCGGCCGCCGAGAACAAGTGGCTGCCGCTGTGGCAGGTCAACCAGACCTGGTCGTACTGGGGTCTGTACCCGTCGATGGTCCTGATGCAGGACGGCCGCCTCTTCTACACGGGCAGCCACACCTTCGGCAACAACATCCCCGGCACGGGTTCGGCGATCTACGACTACGACGCCAACACCACCACCGAGGTGCCCGGACTGCAGCGCAAGGACGAGCGCGACCAGTCGGCGAGCGTGCTGCTGCCTCCCGCCCAGGACCAGAAGGTCCTCACCATCGGCGGCGGCAACATCGACTCGAACCCCGACGCGAACCGGCTCACCGACATCATCGACCTGAAGTCCGCCAACCCCGCGTACGTCGCCGGGCCGCCGCTCCCGCAGGGCACCGTCGACCTGGGCAACGGCAAGATCCCGCAGACCGGCGCCCAGGGCAAGATGTACGTCTCCGCCGTGCTGCTGCCCGACGGGAAGGTCCTGGAGACGGGCGGCGCCCTGCACAACCGCGCCAACCCGGTCTACGAGTCGTCGATCTTCGACCCGGCGTCGGAGACCTTCGACCCGGTGGCCGCCGACCCCGAGGCCCGCGGCTACCACTCCTCCGCGTTCCTGCTCCCCGACGGCCGTGTGATGGCGACCGGCGACAACCCGGGCAACGGCTCCTGGAACCACAACGTGTCGATCTACACCCCGCCGTACCTCCTCAAGGGCGCCCGCCCGACGATCACTTCGGTGATCGACAACGAGTGGACGTACGGAGACACGCAGCGCATCACGGTCGACCGGCCCATCGCCAAGGCGGAGCTGATCCGTCCGGCCGCGGTGACGCACTCGTCCGACCCGAACCAGCGCTTCGTGGACCTGCCGCTCTCCGTCGACGGCAACAACGTCGACCTGAACGTGACGAGCAACCCCAACCTGGCCCCGCCCGGCTGGTACATGCTCTTCGCGGTCGACGCCAACGGCGTGCCGTCGGTGGCGAAGTGGGTCCACCTCCAGGGCCCGTCCGCCATGGCGGCGGCTGCCGAGGACGCCCCCTCGGCGCACGAGCACTCCTTCGCGGACTCGCTCGAAGGCAAGGTCAAGAAGCCCGGCAAGAAGCGCGCCTCGGCCAAGGTCAGCACGACCGTCGCCGGCTGCGACCGCCACTACGGCTCCGTCAACGTCTGCGTCCCGACGGTCTTCCCCGACGAGGTCAAGAAGACGACGGCGGCCCGCTGCGCCTGGCTGAAGGAGAACGACTACGGCCGCCTCAAGATCAACGGCAAGGACGACCCCCTGCGCCTGGACCGCGACAAGGACGGGTTGGCGTGCGGAAAGGGCGACGTGACGAGGCGCTGAGTACGCCTTCATGACGGCCCCCCTCACTGCGAGGGCAAGTGGGGTCTGAGTCCCAGCGACACGCCGTGCATGCGGCGTGTCGCTGGGACTGAGCAGACACTTAAGCCTTGCAGCACCCGCACCCGCACCCGCTACTCGGGCCGCGGCGCGAGTCCGTGCTCCAGGACGTTCAGGGCGCGGTCGACGAGGTCGGCGAAGTCGTCCTCGTGGTGGTGCTCGGCCCAGTAGAGGGACACCTCCATCAGGCCGCCGACGAGGGACATCGCGAAGACGCGTACCTCGAAGCTGCCGGGGTCCCGGTCGGTGCGCTCGCCGATGACCTGGCAGAGCAGGTGGCCCGTGACCGACATGCTCTCCATCATCCGCGAGCGCACGGCGGGCACCTCGGCCATCAGCCTGGTCCGTACCCGGGTGACCTCGGGGTCGTCGGCCATCCCGACGGACACGGCCTTCTTCAGCACGTACCTCAGGGAGTCCATCGGCGGCTCGTCCGTCGGCCGGGCCCGCAGCTCCGACTCCAGCAGCGGGTCGTACTCGTCCGTGAGGACGATGTCCTCCTTGGTCGGGAAGTAACGGAAGACCGTGGACGGCGACACCTCGGCGAGCTCGGCGATCTGCTCGATCGTCGTGGCGTCGTACCCCTGCTCCTCGATCAGCCGGTAGGTCGCGTCACGGATCGCCGTCCGTGTCTTGATCTTCTTCCGCTCACGAAGTCCCAGCTGGGGGCGGTCGGCGGGGATGGAGGTACGTGCGGCCATCATGGGGGTCATTGTCGGCCATCGGCCGGGGCGGGGGCCATGTCCGGGGCGGGCTTGCCCGCCACGGGCCCCGGGACGTCCCGCGATCCGGTGTTCGACCCGGTGCTCGATTCGGTGTTCGACTCGGTGTTCGGCAGGAACGCCCCCGCCAGCAGCGCCGCCACGAGCGAGGCGATCCCGCACACCAGCAGGACGAGGCCCATGCCGTGCACGTACGCCGTGTTCGCGGAGGTGACCAGGTCGGCGGCGCCCGCGCGGTCTCCGACGAGGTGGGCCGCGACCACGGACTCCCGGGCGGTGTCCGCCGCCCGCTCGGGCAGCCCGGTCACGTCGAGCCGGTCCCGGAACGTGCTCGCCAGCAGACTGCCGAGCAGCGCGATACCGATCGCCCCGCCGACCTGGCGCAGCGTCATGAGCAGCCCGGAACCGCTGCCGGCCCGGTCGGCGGGGAGCGCGGCGAGCGCCCCGTCCATCGCGGGGACGACGGCGAAGCCGAAGCCGAGGCCCGCGATCGACAGCCACAGCGCGGTGAAGCCGTACCCGGACTCGACCGTCGTACGACTGCCGAGGAGCGCGGCGAAGGCCAGCACCACCAGACCGGCGCTCACCACGCCACGCGATCCGAACCGCTCGACGACCGGCTGGGCCGCCTTCGCCGCGACCATCAGCCCGCCCATCATCGGCAGCATGCGTACGCCCGTACCGAGGGCGTCGTTGCCGAGGACGGCCTGCAGATACGGCGGGAGCACGAACATCAGGCCGGACAGGACGAACATCACGAGCGTCGCCGCGACCGCGTTGAGCAGGAAGCCGCGGTGGCCGAGCAGCGACATGTCGAGCATGGGGCGTACGGACCGGCGCTCGCGCACCACGAGCGCGGTCAGCAGGGCGAAGGACCCGGCGATCAGGGCGAGCACGAGCGGGTCGCCCCAGCCGCGGTTCGGGGCCTCGATGATCGCGTAGATCAGCGCGCCGAGCCCGGCCGCGGTGAGCGCGGTGGAGACGGCGTCGACCCTGGGGGAGGCCGGGTCCCGTGTCTCCGGCAGCAGGAAGAGGCAGGCGGTGATGCCGATCGCGGCCATCGGGACGTTGATCAGGAAGACCGAGCCCCACCAGAAGTGGTCGAGGAGCCAGCCGCCGATGATCGGGCCGAGCGGCATGCCGAGCGCGGAGGCGGCCGAGATGATGCCGACCGCCTTGGTGCGCTCGGTGGGCGGGAAGAGCGAGGGCAGGACGGACAGGGCGAGCGGCATCACCAGCGCGGCGCCCACGCCCATCACCGCACGAGCGACGACGACCCAGGTCACATCGCCCGCCAGGGCGCCGACCAGCGAACCGGCGAGGAAGACGCCGAGCCCGGCCATCAGCATCCGGCGCCGCCCGAACCGGTCGCCGAGCAGTCCGGCCGGGAGCATCAGCGCCGCGAAGACGACGATGTACGAGTCCGCCATCCACTGCTGCTGACCGGTGCTCGCGCCGAGCTGCCCGGCCATCGTCGGCAGCGCCACGTTGAGGATCGTCATGTCGAAGCCGAGTACGAGCATGCTCGCGACCAGGGCGCCGAGGGCCCACCAGCGACGGGGGTCGAGGTGTGTCTCGGGGTGTGGAGTGACAGTAGCCATGAAATGAGAGTAGCTCTCAAAAGATGGTTACTGTCAATGGGTGGGAGCGGATGTACTGGGCCGGGCACGCCGAAGGGCCCCACCGCGCGATGCGGTGGGGCCCTTCCGGTAAGGCTCGTCGGTGGCTATCCGTGCTGGTAGGCCACCATCGAGATGCCGATGTAGTGCGTGGCGAACGCCGCGAGCGTGAGGGAGTGGAAGACCTCGTGGAAGCCGAACCAGCGCGGTGACGGGTCGGGGCGCTTGAGGGCGTAGATCACGCCGCCCGCGCTGTAGAGCAGCCCGCCCACGATCACGAGGACCAGTACGGCGATCCCGCCCGCCCGCATGAAGTCGGGCAGGAAGAAGACGGCCGCCCAGCCCATCGCGATGTAGCACGGGGTGTAGAGCCAGCGCGGGGCGCCGATCCAGAACACCCGGAAGGCGATGCCCGCGACGGCCGCGCCCCAGATGCCCCACAGCAGCCACTGCCCCTTGGCCTCGGGCAGCAGCAGCATCGTCAGCGGTGTGTACGAGCCCGCGATGATCAGGAAGATGTTCGCGTGGTCGAGTCTGCGCAGCACGCCGTCCATGCGTGGCGTCCAGGTGCCCCGGTGGTAGATCGCGCTGACGCCGAACAGCAGGCAGGCCGTGAGCGCGAAGATCGCGCAGGCGATACGGGCGCGGGTCGAGTCGGCGAGTGCGGTCAGGACGAGGCCGGAGACGAGTACGGCCGGGAACATCCCGGCGTGCAGCCATCCGCGAAGCTTCGGCTTGACCGGATGCGGCAGGGAGAGCGCTTCGGCGACGCGGTCTACGACCGGCGTGTCCGAGGGCGCGTCGGGGACGGACGCAGTCATGCAGGGCATCGTACCTACGGAACCGTAAGTTACGCATCAGTCCGACCGTATGAAGGGCCCCAAGTGGGCATGGTCTCACCGGTGTACGGGGTGAGCGGCTGGTGGGCGGAAAGTGGCCCGGGTAAATGGCCGGCAATAAGTGGCGATGCTCACGATGCTCAGCTGTGAGGCCCTCTGGACATATGCGCGGACCCGTCGGATGATCAAATGAGTGCGGTCGGCACCGGATGAGCGCCAGAAAGATCGATTACGTGTCGGAAAGATCGGTTACGTGAAGCATCCGGGTCGCGGCCCCCACGGGGCACAAAAAAACCAAAACCCTCATCTAGGAGCAATCGTGGCGCGCGACATCGCGGCTCCCTCAACCGTTCCCACCAATCACCAGGAACTGATCTCGTGGGTCAACGAGATCACCGAACTGACGCAGCCGGACAGCGTGGTCTGGTGTGACGGCTCAGAGGCCGAATACGAGCGACTGAGCGAGGAGCTCGTCCGCAGGGGCACCTTCAAGAAACTCGACCCGATCAAGCGCCCCAACTCCTACTACGCCGCCTCTGACCCGACCGATGTCGCGCGGGTCGAGGACCGGACGTTCATCTGCTCCGAGAAGGAGCAGGACGCGGGCCCGACGAACCACTGGAAGGCCCCCGGCGAGATGCGGGAGATCTTCCAGGGCACGGGCACCGGCGCGGACGGCGAGGGCGGTGTCTTCCGCGGCTCGATGAAGGGCCGGACGATGTACGTCGTCCCGTTCTGCATGGGCCCGCTCGGCTCCGACCTCTCCGCGATCGGCGTCGAGATCACCGACTCGGCGTACGTCGCCGTGTCCATGCGCACCATGACCCGCATGGGTCAGCCCGTGCTGGACGAGCTCGGCTCCGACGGATTCTTCGTGCGTGCTGTGCACACGCTCGGGGCGCCGCTGGAGGCGGGCGAGGCGGACGTGCCGTGGCCGTGCAACTCCACGAAGTACATCTCGCACTTCCCGGAGACCCGCGAGATCTGGTCGTACGGCTCCGGCTACGGCGGCAACGCGCTGCTCGGCAAGAAGTGCTACGCCCTGCGCATCGCGTCCGTGATGGCGCGGGACGAGGGCTGGCTCGCCGAGCACATGCTGATCCTCAAACTGACGCCTCCGCAGGGCGAGTCGAAGTACGTGGCGGCGGCCTTCCCGTCGGCCTGCGGCAAGACCAACCTCGCGATGCTGGAGCCGACGGTCGGCGGCTGGACCGTCGAGACGATCGGCGACGACATCGCGTGGATGCGGTTCGGCGAGGACGGCCGGCTGTACGCCATCAACCCGGAAGCCGGTTTCTTCGGTGTCGCGCCCGGCACCGGTGAGCACACCAACGCCAACGCGATGAAGACGCTGTGGGGCAACTCCGTCTTCACGAACGTCGCGCTGACCGACGACAACGACATCTGGTGGGAGGGCATGACGGAGGAGACTCCGGCCCACCTGACGGACTGGAAGGGCAACGACTGGACGCCGGAGTCGGGGACCCCGGCGGCCCACCCCAACGCCCGCTTCACCGTCCCCGCCTCCCAGTGCCCGATCATCGCGCCCGAGTGGGAGGACCCCAAGGGCGTACCGATCTCGGCGATCCTGTTCGGCGGCCGTCGTGCCACGGCGGTCCCGCTGGTGACGGAGTCCTTCGACTGGAACCACGGCGTCTTCCTCGGTGCGAACGTGGCGTCGGAGAAGACGGCGGCGGCCGAGGGCAAGGTCGGCGAGCTGCGCCGCGACCCCTTCGCGATGCTGCCCTTCTGCGGCTACAACATGGGCGACTACATGGGCCACTGGGTGGATGTCGCCAAGGACAAGGACCAGTCCAAACTCCCGAAGATCTACTACGTCAACTGGTTCCGCAAGAACGACGAGGGCAAGTTCGTCTGGCCCGGCTTCGGTGAGAACAGCCGCGTCCTGAAGTGGATCGTCGACCGCCTCGACGGCAGGGCGGAGGGCGTCGAGACCCCGATCGGCATCCTGCCGACCAAGGAGGCCCTGGACACGAAGGGCCTCGAACTCTCCGAGTCCGACCTGGACTTCCTCCTCACGGTCGACAAGGAGGTCTGGCGCGAGGAGGCCGCCCTGGTCCCCGAGCACCTCAACACCTTCGGCGACCACACACCGACGGAACTGTGGGACGAGTACCGGGCCCTGGTGAAGCGCCTGGGCTGAGGCCCGCCGCTGCGTGAACTCCGCCGTATGAACTCGGCTGTATGAACTCCGTATGGGCGGGGCCCCACGATGTCGTGGGGCCCCGCCCATACGAGGTTAGGGACCGTTCGCCGAACTCGGACGGCGAACTCGTACGGGCAGTTGACTCGTGGACCGACCCGGTCCTGGTGACGCAGATCACTCGATGGCTCCCGTGTTCGTCTCGTCCGACCCGCAACCCCCAGGGGCATCGGACGTCTGTCGGTGTGGATGCGCCTCCAGCACGGGGCCGCCGCACGGGAAACCACCCGTGGCGGACGGCCGGCCGACAGACAGACACCGATGATTCGAGGACCGACAATGTCAGCACGTCACTCCGCCGTCCGCAGCTTCCGTCCAGGCCGGGTCCGCATTGTTCTGGGCACGTCCGTCGTGGGCGCCACGCTGGCTCTCGGCGGGGCCGTCACAGCCAACGCCGCGACCGGTCAGGCGGGCGCCTCCACCGACGCACAAGAGCCGGCCTCGGTCTCCTCGGTGGCGTCCACCGCCACCGGGAAGCACGCCAAGCCCTACGTGTCCGGGTCGGAGACGCCGGCCGCCAAGCCCTCGGCGAAGCCCGCCACCGCAGCGAAGCACGCCAGCCCTGTGCCGACCCCGGTCGGTCAGGCGAACCCCGCTCCGGCTCCGGTCGGACAGGATTACCCCGCGCCGACCCCGGTCGGTCAGGATTACCCCGCGCCGACCCCGGTCGGTCAGGGTTACCCCGCGCCGACCCCGGTGGGACAGGGCTACCCCGCCCCGACCCCGGTGGGACAGGGTTCCGCCCCGACCCCGTACGGATAGCCGTACCCCGCTCCGGTTCCGGTCCGGTAGGGATCTCCGGAGTTCGATGGTGTCCCGCCACGTGCAACGCCCTTGCACGGCAGGGGACTTGGCCCGGAGTTTCTGCCCGCTGATCGATTGACGGTCGTTCGGCGGCACCACGTGAACGCGTGCTGCACGGCTCAGGGCCCGGCAGTACGGTCCGGTCCGCCCGGGGCCCCGGGCGGACCGGACCGGTACCACGACGTCCAGGAGACATGTGAGAACAGCGACGATCCCAGCAGCCGTGCCGTCGGCCGCCTGGCGGCGGATCACGTACAGCCAGGTGCACGCCTTGGTTCGCGGCGCCATGGATCTGCTGCGCCGAGCACAGGACCGGCTCGCGCTGCGCTCACCGACAAACCGGCAGACCACCGGGAGAGTTCCGTTCGCGGCGGTGCCTCGCGCCCCCGGCGCTGCCTCGGCCGCCGCCGGCGACGAGCACGGCTTCAACGAGCTCTACCGCCATCGCCGACTGGCCCTGGTGCGGCTGGCCCTGCTCCTGGTGGATGACCTCCCGACGGCGGAGGACGTGGTGCAGGACGCCTTCACGGCGTTCCTCCGCCGCCACGGCGGCCGGCTCGTGGAGGTGGACGACCCCGAGGCGTATCTGCGGACCAGCGTGGTCAACGCGGCCCGCTCGGTCCTGCGGCGGCGTCGCACGTCACGCGCCCACGTACCCGAGCGCCAACGCCACGTCCCGCCGGCCGACAAGGCCGTGCTGCTCGCCGAGACCCATCAGGAAGTGATCGACGCGTTGAGCCGTCTCACCCGTCGGCAGCGCGAGGTCCTGGTCCTGCGCTACTGGTCGGACCTCACCGAGGCCCAGATCGCCGACACTCTCGGGGTCTCCCGCGGGACGGTCAAGTCAACCGCCAGCCGAGCACTGGACGCTCTCGGCAGACAACTGGAGATCCCCCGATGACCGAGTACCTCTCCCAGCCATACTCCCGTCCTTCCCACTGCCGGCGGTGCGTGAGAGCGGAGACCCGCCGATGAGCCGCGGTCAGCTCCACGACGAGGCGGTCGAACAACGACTGCGCGACGCCCTGGAGGCCCGGGCCAACTCCGTCGACCTGGAAAGCCTGCGGCCGGGCGTTCCGCCCACCAAGTCCAGCCGGTCTTTCCTCCCGTCCCGCCGGACCGTCGTCGTCCTGCTCGGCCTGGCCGCAGCCGTTGCCTCCGTACTGCTCGCCGTCCACGAACGGGATTCGAACACCCCGGTCAGGCCCGCTGACACGCCCTCAATCTCACCAAGCCCCTCCACGCGCCAGCCGGGCCCGACTCCCTCCGCCGTCGTGAGTCCAGCTCCCGGGGCGGTCACCACCTCGAACACACCGGACTCTGTCCCCACCACCTTCATCGAACCATGACAATTCCGCCCGCACTTTCGGGAATCAATCAGAAATTCCTCCACGTGGCACGCACCTGGCACGATTGAAAGGTAAAGCGTGAATAGCGCGACCCCTCTTCACCATAAAAGCAGCCTCGTCATTTTCGGGGCTGTCACGTTCGCGTCGAGCTGGGGTTTCTGGCTCATCGCGATCGCACTCGGTGGATCGGTGAAGGATTCCCCCAGCGTCGTTCCCTATGTACTCGGCGGCTTCGGCCCGGTGTTCGGCGCGATCGTGGTCCGGGTGCGCCGCTCCCGCCGCCGTGAAGCCCCTCCTGCCCGCGCGGTGGGGCTCCGGACCGGCATGCGGCTGCACTGGGTGCTGCCCCTGCTGGTGATGGCGTCGGCAACGGTGCTGGCGGCCGCGCTGCTCTCCGACCTCCTGGGTGGGCCCGCGATGAGCTTCGCGGAGGGGCGGAGCATGATGTCGGACGCCGGCGGAGCCGTGCCGTTCTTCGTCAGCATGCTGATCGCCGGCCCGTTGTCCGAGGAGCCCGGTTGGCGTGGCACGGCACATCCACGCCTACGTGCGTCGTTCGGCCGCTTTCAGGCCGGCCTTCTTCTGGGTGTCGTCTGGGCGATATGGCATTTGCCGCTGTTCTTCGTCTCGGGGACCCTCCAGGAAGAATTCGGCCTGATCAGCTGGAGCGGCCCGCTGTTCGCGCTCAGCGTCATTCCGATGGCATTCCTGACCGCTTACGCATACGATCGTGCCGGGGTTGTGGCGTCGATTGCGGTTCACTTCGGCGTCAACGCGACAATCGCGATGCTGACCGTGAAATCGCCCGTGACGCCGGCATGCATCGTGGCGGTGCAGACCATTGTCGCGATCATCCTGCTCACCTCACAGCGCGACCGCCGGGCGGACCTGCCGGTCCATGCGGATACCCACCCACGCCAGACGGTCACGGGCACCACCGAAGCCGTGTGACGAGCCGTGACTGTTGCCGGTCTCCGTCTCTGTCCCCGTCTCGTTCATCGGCAGTGACGTGTTCACCGTCATGAACACCCGCCCCGCGAACGCGCGTTGGCCACGGCCACGCTCACTTCGCCTCCCCACCACTCCTCAGCGCCTCCGAACGCCCCTCCCGCTGAGGCCGGTTGGAGTCGCCTTGGTGGAGATGCCGAACGGTTCTGGCGCAGATCTCGGGGAGCGGTCGCGGAGCCTCACTGAAGCAGGATCATCTTGCGGAGCACGTCGAATCCGGCACGACCGTACAGCCGTCTCTTGATCTTCTTGATGCGGTTCACAGCACCATCGGCACCGCCGGAACTCCAGCAGGGCGTCCACCGGAGCGGACGCCCTGCCGGCTGCGCGGCGGCAGCGAGGCTGACTCAGGACGAGCTGACCGGCACCTCACCCGTTTCGTCCGCGACACCGACTTCGAGGAGTGCGGCGTCGGTTGTTCCGAGGTAGACGAGACTCGACGAGTCGAAGACCCAGGCGTAGCCCTTCGGGGCGCCCTTGAACGTAAGGCCGACACCCTCCCGCCCCGAGGCGTCCTTGACGTGGTCCACGACGCGCACACCCGGGAGCTTGGCCATGGCACGGTAGATCGCGGCACTGAGGTCGGGCAGCAGGGTGGCCTCGTCGATGATGGCTCCGAGGTTCTCGACGACCACCTCCGTGCCGCGGCTCGCTTGCACGTTCTTGGCGTCGCCGGAGAGCTTCTTCAGCAGCGCGTCGGGATCGGTGGGCAGAGTCCGAAGCTGCTCGAAGGTCAGATAGCCGGTGCCGATCATGGTCATTTCGTTCTTGTGGGACGGGTCGGGCTCGCCGGTCGAGGACAGCCCGACGGATTTCCTCAGACCGTTTTGCGTGCCGTCCACCGAATCCCACTGCTCCTGTCGGACGGTCCCCTTGTACGCGGCCGGGGCCGGGGTGAACCCCTTCGGGGGCGTCGCGGTCCGGCCCAGCTCCGCCGAC
Source organism: Streptomyces sp. NPDC020747 (assembly GCF_044334695.1). NCBI lineage: Bacteria > Bacillati > Actinomycetota > Actinomycetes > Kitasatosporales > Streptomycetaceae > Streptomyces > Streptomyces sp. NPDC020747. The sequence goes on from NZ_JBIRTJ010000002.1 coordinate 396,607, forward strand.
CCCTGCAGCTTGGTGTAGATGAACTGGCCCTCGCCCACCGTGACCGCCGGGCGGTCGGCTGCCACCAGGGCGATCCGGTCCAGCAACTGCGTGGCCTTCTGCTGGTCGCCCCCGGTGACACCTGCGGCAGGCGTGTCGCGCTTGCCGTCCTGTGCGCCGTCGACCGCCACCACGCCCAGGGCCACCACGGCGGCCAGTGCCAGCGGGGCGGCGACGAGAACGAGGCGCCGCCCGGGGCGCCGGCGTGCGGGGGGCACGGGTGAGGTGTTCGGGGAGGTGTTCGTCGCACCCGACTGCTCGCGGGTGGACTCGTGGGTGATGTGCTCCATCAGATGTTCCCTCAGTACGCGGTGGCGGTCCTGCGCGAGCACCGGACGGCCCGGCGCGGGCAGCAACTCGGCCAGATCCTGGTAGTCGACCGGCTGATCGCGTCGTCGCGGGTTGGTGTTCATCGCTTCTTCTCCTGCGTGGACCGAGCCGCCTGATGGCGGCTACCCGTTGACTGTCCGACTGCGGCCGGGCGTTGCACTCCGCTGTGCCCGATGCCGCCTTCCGTGCCGGGGTTGCCGCCCGTGGCGTTCACACTGCCTCCGCCGTTCGTGCTGCCCGTGCTGCCCGTGCTGCCCGTGCTGCCCGTGCTGCCCGTGCTGCCCGTGCTGCCCGTGCTGCCCGTGCTGCCCTTGAGTTCGAGTTCGGTGAGCTTGCGCAGGCGTTTTCTCGCGCGTGAGAGCCGGGCCCGTACGGTGCCGACGGCCACGCCCAGGGCCTCGGCCGCCGTGGCGGCGTCCAGGCCCTCCCACACGCAGAGTGTGAACACCTCGCGTTCCCCGCGGCGCATCGTGCTCAACGCCTTCTGCGCGGCGGCCAGTTCCTCGGTGTCGGCCAGGCGCTGCGTCACCTCGTCGGCGAAGTCCGGCACGGGATCGGGGGGAGGGACTCTGATGAGCGCGGCCTGGTGTCTTCGCGCCGCCCGCGCGGTGTTGCGCGTGACGTTCGTCGCGATCCCCAGCAGCCACGGGCGCAGGCTGTCGTCACCCGGAAGCACCCGCTCACGCAGGCGCCATGCCTCCAGGAAGGTCAGCGACACGATGTCGTCGGCCATGACCCAGTTGCCGGTCATCCGCACGGCGTGCCGGTGGACCACCGAAGCGTGCTCGTCGAAGAGTTGCCTGAACGCATCCGGATCCCCGGCTCGCACGCGGGCCCGCAGTGAAATCTCCACACTCCTCCCTGTCCTCTGCGAGGTCCGCGCTGCGGTGATCCGCGTCACACCATGGCCGGACCAACCCCGCAGTGCACATCACCGGACCGCTGCAACCATTCCGGCTTCTCGGACCGTTCGCCAGTGCGAGCCCGGGGCCCTTGCCGGGCAGACTCCGCCACGTCACCGAGGGCACGGCCGCCCTCGCCCCGGGCTGTCGACGGATGGAGGCCACGCCTGGGGGCTTGCGGTCGGAGCATGGACATGCCCTGTGGGGCGAGGCCGCGACGGCGCCACACCTTGGGGAGCGGTCGCGGAAGGTCACTGAAGCAGGAACATCTTGCGGAGCAGGTCGAATCCGGCACGACCGTACAGCTGTCTCTTGATCTTCTTGACGCGGTTCACAGCACCTTCGGTGCCCCGGAGCTGATCCGGTCCGGCAGGTCAGCACCCGTGCGCCGGGCGAGTGTCTGCGCGAAGTCGCGGACGAGTTCGTGAGTTCGCTCCAGCTCTGGGCAGGCGTCGAGCACCGCCTTGAGCTGCTTGCCTTCGTCCTTGGTGAGCGTGTCGGGGTGACGGGTGATCCAGCCGACGACGGTGCGGACGGACGGCACCGCGGCAGCCGGCGTGGGTGCGTCAGGCCACTGAAGGCGGCTGCGGGCCCAGTCGCGCAGGCCGCTGCAGGGCACCGGATGGCCGCGGTGATCACGGTGGCGTACGAGTGCCCGCGCCGGGTGGCGAAATCGTCCACCCCGAGCACGCGAGGCGTGGTGACCTGCGGGTCCGGCAGCGCCATGATCCGGCGCAGTAGTGTCATTCGCCCGGCGCCGAGACATAGCCGGCCGGGCGCCGGCCCGTCCGGCCAGTGCGAGCCCGATGCGCTCCAGCGTGTGGTTGAGCCTGGTAGTGAACCGCGCGTATGGGGTGGTCAGCTGCGGGAACGACTCAGCGAAGGTACGGCGCGGACAGGTCGTGGCGTCGCAGATGAAGCGCCGGACCCACAGCAGGATCACAACGCATCTGTGCCAGAACCTGCCGAACGCCGCCCAGGCCATCATGTACGTCTCACAGCTGTGCCCTCCTGGTCGGAGATCGCTTCGTGATGTCGAGGCGCCGCGGTTTCGGTAACGGGTTGGAGTTCGAACGGCCGCGCACGGCACAGTGGCGTGGTGAGTGAACTGTGGGCACACACCCTGACTTGGGCAGAAGTGGATCCAGTGCGGCATCCGTTCGAGTTGGACGAGGATGCGGCGAAGGTCTTGGCCGGTCTTGTGGCCCCCTGCTGCCCAGCCCTGAGGCCATCGAAGAGCACCGGTGGACCTCGTTGGACCCCGTCACCGAGTTCCTGGTGGACCGGTTCGGCCGGTGGGCCTGCGGCTGGAACTGGTCGGTTGGCGAAGGCGACACTGATGGCGGGATCGTCGGTACCTGGTGCTGTGCCGTACATACCGTGACGACTGCGGACGCGACCGCCCCGTTGGCCGTCGAGGCCCTGCTGGAGTGGCGTGACTGGATCGAGGATCTGGCGGATCGCTTCTCCTCCTTGGCGCCGCCGCAGCCGGCCGGGCCCTCATCCTCTGTGGATCCCTGGCATTGGGAACGGGCGTGCACGCGTCTGGTGACCGTGGTGGCCGACCGGACGCGGGCCGAGAGCGGCTGGTACGGGCACTGCGAGCAGGTCCTCGGGTGGTTCTTGGCCTACAACGGAATCGACGAGGAACGAGCCCGGGAGATCGCGGAGAGCGCGGTCGGCGGCCGGTTCGGCAGCTGGACCGCACCGGACGTCGTCGTGGTCGACACCGTGAGTTCACGGTTCGCCCGGACCGTGGACGGCACCCGATGACGTCCGCGCCCAGCCACCGCCAGGACTCCCTCACCGACTGGCTGCGCATCCGCACGCAGATCTCCTGACCGCTCTCGACCTGGCACTCGCCGACGCGAAAGAGGGCAAGCGGCTGACCTTCGCCCTCATGGCGAACTGGCAGCGGACAGTCCTGAACCGAGCCTCCGCCGACTTCCGCACGACGACGGCCTTCGCGAAGGGCGGACGGGAGCGCTACGGCCTGGCATCCGACACCCGGGCGCGGTTCGAGCGCTGCCTGTCCGAGAGTGTTCAGCCCGACCTGGCTCTCCCCTCTCGCGCCGCCCGGACCTACCTCGACGTCCTGTTCTTCCACCCGTTCGAGGACGGCAACGCCCGCGCGGCCATGCTGGCGTTGGCCTTCGTCCTCGCCCGCGAAACCACCCCACTGGATCAGGTTCACCCGCTGCAAGTCACCCGATGGGCCGACGACGCCGAGGGCGCCGCCGATCTGGCGGTGCTGCTCGGGATCCTGATCACCGCGGCGGAGCGCCGCCTGCCCGACAGGGAGCAGCCGAACCGGGCCACGAAGAACCGGCACAGGGAGTAGACCTCCCAGGAGCCGGTCCTGCCGCCCGCGACCGATGGTGTTTCAGTTGGAGCGGTCCTCCAGATAGCGGGTGAGTGACTCCTGGCGCTTGGCCTCGATGTCTCGCAGGCCCGCCGCCAACCCACCGAACTCGTCCTGTAGCACGGCGAGTTGGCGCTCCAGATGCCGTTCTGGAGGCTCCGCCCCCGGCGTCAGCCGCGTCCACCACCGGGTCCGTACGAACGTGTCGACCGCCTCCGGGATGTCCTGCCGTACGGCCCGGGACAGCGAGTGGACCCCCTCCGGGTCCTGGGCGAGGACCTCGGCGACCCAGCCGGGGTCCAGGAGTGCGGTCAGCAGGTCCGACAGTTCGGTGAGGTGTCCTGCCGCGGCGGGTGGCAGGTCGACGTCGGCGAGGTATGCGCGCAGCTTGCCGAAGTCGCCCCGGAGCTCGTCCAGTTGGGCGGACGGGTCCGGGAAGTCCGGTACCGGCGGCCGTTCCGGGGGCGCGACCAGCGCCCCCGCGCCGTACAGGCCCGCGACCACCACCGGCCAGTACGGGCCCGCCGCACCCGCGAACGTCAGCGCCAGGCCGACGATCCCGCAGGCGCTGCCGGTGAGGTTCTTGCGGGACTCCAAGTAACCCAGAAGCTTGTTGCTCTTATTGGTAGCCACGGATCTCCTCGAAGGCGCCGTCGAGCGAACCCTTCTGGGCGTCGAAGAGCCGGCCGCCGGTCAGCTCGGCGATGTGCTCCAGCTCGCCCCGGTCGGAGTCGCCGAAGAGGATCGGGAAGACGGGGATGTCCCGTTCGCCGCCCGACAGCCGGCTGTAGAAGCCGTCGAACGCCGCCGGGCTCGACCCCGCCGTGTTCTCGCCGTCCGTCATCAGCACGATCGACGTGAACGTGTCGTCGTCGGCGCCCAGATGTTCGTACGCCTTCTCCAGCGAGGTGTAGATCGCGGTGTCCCCGTCGGCGGTGAGCGCCTCGGTGTCGCGGCGGATCCCGTCGAGCCCCGAGCGCGGGTTCTCGGGCCGCACCACATGCGTGCGTACGCTCTTGACCGCCGAGCCGAACGGCATCAGCGTCACCTCCTCGCGGTCGCGGAAGTCGCCCGTCAGATCGGTGAGCGCCTTCTTCAGCCGGTCGAGCCGCCCGTCCTCCCGCATCGAGCCCGAGGTGTCGAGGACGTACACGGTCCGGGAAGGCCGGCGCAGTTTGTTCTCGTACGCGTCCAGGAGCCCGTCGGCTACGGAACGGCTGCCCGGGAAAGGGAGTTCGCGTCGGCGGGTGGTGTCCAGGCCCGTCGCGGGCGGGACCGAGGCGACCACCGGGCGGCGCAGCGTGCGGTCGGTGATCAGCCGCTGGGTCTCCGGCGCGCGCAGCGCCTCGGTGAGGCGGCGGACGTCGTCACGGACCTCCTGGCCCGTGGACGCGAGCGAGGAGAGCGGATAGTCGGCGGTGACCACGCCGTCGCGCGGCCGGATCACCGTGAGGTCCTTGCGCGCCTTCAGTACCGACTCGTAGTTGAGCAGCGCGTCCACGTCACCGCGCCGGTCGTACGCCTCCGCCAGCCAGCCCGACGAACCGGACGTCAGCTTCTGTCCCTTGAAGAACTCCGCCAGCCTGGGCGTCGCCTGCCGCACGTCCTTGTCCGTCAGCGCGGACTGGGCGTCGGAGAGGCCCGAGGCCACCGAAACGAGTGTGGAGAAGCCGGAGTTGGAGCGGGACGGGTCGGTCATGCCGTACGTCAGCTTGCCGTCCGCCACCGCCTCCTCGATGTCCGCCCAGGTGACGTTCTCCGGCTTCCAGCCCAGCTCTCGTACGGTGGCGTTCTTCACGCCGATGGCCACCGGGCTGGACATGACCGGGGTCTCCGACACGATCTGCCGCGCGGCGGTGGGGTTGAGGCGCAGATAGTCGTTGGAGGAGAGCCAGACCGCGTCGTACGTGTCCTTCGCCCTGTCCTTCGCCAGGAGGTTCACCGCGTCGAGGGTGCCCATGTAGGTGGGGCGGACCTTGATGCCGGTGTTCTGCTGGATCTGGTCCAACACGGTTTTCATGTCCGCGAGTTCGCTGGAGGCGAGGATGCGGAGGGTGCCGGGTTCCGGCTTGTTGGAGGGGCCCGGCTCTTCCGTTGCCGATGTGCATCCTGCCGTCACCAGTACCACTGCCAGTGCGATGGCGGCCGCGGCCCGGTGGGTGGGCACAGACCATGCGCCGTATCTCGTCACGCGAGCCCACCTTCCAGTGCGCCCCTCGACCTCGAACGGTCCAAGTACGCGCTCGCGTGCTGGAGTTCCGATGTCAGGGACTCGACCGTCGCCGCCATGGACTCGGTGGCCCGGGCCTTGTACGTGTCGATGGTGTCGAGGGTCTGGTAGATCTGCTGGAAGGCCGCGCGGAGGGTCTCCGCGCCGACGGCCGGGTCGGCGGCGATGCGCTGGATCTCGCCGGACTGCGTGGCGAGCATCTCCGCGTTGCCGCGGATGAGGTCCTCCGTCGTGCCGCGCAGGGCGTTGACCTGCTCGACGACCTTGCGCTGGTTGTCGAGGGCGGAGGCGAGCATCACGGAGATGCGCAGCGCGGACACGGTCGTGGTGGCCGCGCGGTCGACGCCCTTGATCAGCTCGTCGTTGTTGCGCCGGACCACGTCCATCGCCAGATAGCCCTGGGCGCACACCGCGAGCTGGGTGAGCAGGTCCTGGTGCTTCTGCCGGACGGGGAAGAGGACGTCGGCGCGCAGGGTGTCCGCCTGGGCGGGATCCTGAGACTCCACCGCCGCGATGTGGCCTTCGACCGCCGCGTCCAGGGCCTCCGTCAGGACCACGTACTCCTGGAGCTTGCCCATCGAGTCCCAGAGGCGGACGCGCTCGGTCTGCAACGCGGCGTTGTCGCGGCGCAGTTCGTCCTGGCCGCCGCGGAGCGAGCCGACGATCCTGTTCAACGTGCCCTGCGCGGAGGCGTACTTGGCGACGTGGTCGCGGAGCTTGTTGCCGCCGGGGAGCCGGGACAGCAGCTTGCGGGCCCTGCCGCCGGGCAGGTCGCGGGGGTCCAGGTCCTCGACCGTGCGCCGCAGTTCGACGAGCGAGGACGAGACGCGGGACTGGGCGTCCTCGCCGTTGGCGGGCAGGCTGCGGATCGTGCGATCCAGCATGCGGTTCGACTGGGCGGCGGCGCCGCGCAGCTCACCGGAGCCGAGGCCGACGATCTCCCCGATCTTCCCCGCGAACTCGGGGGAGCGGGCGTCGAGCGCGGCCAGCCCGTCGACGTACTCGGCGGCCTTGCGCGCCATGTCCGCGACGACGGACTCGTCGACCGGCACGAGTCCGCCGGCCTTCTCCTTCGGTACGGCCGCGACGGCCTGAGGAGGTGTCAGTACAAAGGTGTCTTCGGTGTTGCTCACTTGGTTGCTCACGTGCAGTTCCCCCTAGCCCCGCGCCCGGCGTGCCATCTCGTGCAGCACCTTGGAGGCGGGCACGGGCGACTGCCGGACACCGGTCAGCTTCTGGTTGAGATACGTGGTGTGGGCGGCGGTGGCCGCCGTGAACTCGGCGCTCGTGCCCTGCGGCCGGAACCCGTGCCGTACCGCGAGCTTCCGCAACTCCGGGTCCGTGCCGAGGAGTTCACCGAGCGCCCGGCCCTCGTCGGTGAGGGGGACGACGGTGTGGTCGCTGTTCGCGGTGGTGTCGGGGTAGAGGACGGTCAGGTCCCCGACGTCCTGGCCCTGCGCGAGCAGCGAGGCGACCTGCGACTCGTACACGAGGACCAGCGGATTGCCGACGCCGCTGACGAAGTCCCTGAACGCCGCGTCCGAACTGGTCTGTTGGGCGCCCTGGACGCTGATCAGCTTGCGCATCAGCGGTGCCGTGCGGTTGACCGCCGCGGTGCCGTCGGCGACCCGGCCGCCGTCGGCCACGTACGAGGCGGCGGCGAGGTAGAGCGCGCCCGAGTTCGAACTGGTCGGATCGGTGGTGGAGATGAAGAGCGTGCCGCTCAACTCCCCGTGCCGCTCTGCCCCCTTGAGCTGCTGCCAGGTCCGGTCGGCATCGGCGGCCTTGAGGTAGGGGGCCATCCTGAGCGTGCCGTTGCCCTTGGCCGGCAGAGTCGCGAGCCCGTTGTCGGCCAGCACCGCGGCGGCGCTCCGGTGCGCCAAGACCACGAGGGGCGAGTAGAAGGGGCGCGGCAGGGGCTGCCGTACGCCGTACTTTGCGGCCAGTTCGTCGGCGGGGGCCTGGCTGGACGGGAAGGCGAAGTCGTACCCCTTGAGGTCGAGTCCCTCCATGGCCCAGGACCCGGAGGTCTCCGTCTTCAGGGTGTAGCCCTTGGCAGCGAGGGCCTTCACCACGTCGGGGTCGGCGAAGAACTCGGCCTTCTCCGATCCGATCACTCCCAGCACGGTCTTCGTTGCCGTGCTCTTGTCCTGTTCTTCGCGGCCCGCGACGACGGCTGCTGCAACTCCGCCGATCAGGAACACCGCCAGGACGATGGCGACTATTCGTCTCACACCCGGAGCCTGCTCCCGGAACCCAACGTTCCCCACGGTTCCGGGTGAACGCGGGGTGACGACCCGATCCCAGTACGCAACCGGATCAGCCCGTTCCGTACCGGCACCGGCGGAGCGCAATGGCACCCGGTCCGCGCGTCGCTGCGGGTGCACGCGGACCGGGGCCGATCGGGGGAGCCGGAAGGCTCGGCCTGAGCCCGGAGGCTCAGCGGGAGACGTGAACCCGGAGGCTCAGCGGGAGGCGCGAGCCCGGAGGCTCAGTGGGCGGTGAGTGTGCGGCGGGCCTCGGTGGCCGCCGTGTGCGCGTCCATGCGCTCGGCGGCCAGGATCGCGGCCGCCGTGTCGGCGCGGGACGCCGCGACGACGAGGGCGCGGCCCGCGAGAGCGTGCGCCCGCTCGTGGAGCGCCGCGACCTGGGCGGACTCGGCGGTGGTACCGGCACCGGTGACCGAAGCGCGGACCGGCGGACGGCCCCCGCGAAGACGCGCGACCTGCCCGGTCAGCCGCTCGGCGGCGACATCGAGCTCGGCGGACGGTTCGATCCCGCGCAGCTCGTCGGTCACGGCCAGCAGTGCCGCGAGGTGGCCGGCGAGCTGGATGTCCAGCTCCTCTTCGCGCGACCGGTGGGGAAAGTCGGCGGTGCCGGCCATCGTGTGGACCGACTTGGTGCGGATCGGTTCGTACATGGGAGATGGCCTCCTGTGCTCTGACAGGAAACCATCCTAGCTTAGATTTCGTCTAAAGTTGAGCCGGTTCAGAAAAGGGGGCCGTGCGGCCACGGAGTGTGACCGAGTGGGCGTCAGGGCTGGCCGTACCCGTCCAGGAAGTTCCCGATCCGGGTCACGGCGTCCGTCAGGTCCCGGGCCGTGGGCAGGGTGACGACCCGGAAGTGATCGGGCTCCGGCCAGTTGAAGCCCGTGCCCTGCACGACCATGATCTTCTCGGTCCGCAGCAGGTCCAGGACCAGCTGCCGGTCGTCCTTGATCTTGAAGACCTTCGGATCGAGGCGCGGGAAGAGATAGAGCGCGCCCTTCGGCTTCACGCACGTCACGCCCGGAATCTGCGTCAGCAGCGCGTGCGCCACGTCCCGCTGCTCCCGCAGCCGCCCGCCGGGAAGTACGAGCTCGTTGATCGTCTGCCGCCCGCTCAGTGCGGCGACCACACCGTGCTGACCCGGCATGTTCGCGCACAGCCGCATGTTCGCGAGGATGGTCAGCCCCTCGATGTACGAGTCGGCGTGCGCCCGCGGCCCCGAGATCGACATCCACCCGACCCGGTAGCCGGCCACGCGGTACGCCTTCGACATCCCGTTGAAGGTGAGCGTCAGCAGGTCCGGGGCGACCTTGGCGGTCGGCGTGTGCGTGGCCTCGTCGTACAGGATCTTGTCGTAGATCTCGTCCGAGCAGATCAGCAGGTTGTGGCGGCGGGCGATGTCGGTCAGCCCGCGCAGCATCGCCTCGTCGTAGACCGCGCCCGTCGGGTTGTTCGGGTTGATGATCACGAGCGCCTTGGTGCGGTCGGTGACCTTCCGCTCCACGTCGGCCAGATCGGGCATCCAGTCGGACTGCTCGTCGCACCGGTAGTGCACGGCCGTACCGCCGGACAGCGACACGGCGGCCGTCCACAGGGGGTAGTCGGGCGCCGGTACGAGCACCTCGTCGCCGTCGTCCAGCAGCCCCTGCATCGCCATGACGATGAGCTCGGAGACGCCGTTGCCGATGAAGACGTGCTCGACGTCCGTCTCGATGCCGAGGGTCTGGTTGTGCATGACGACGGCCCGGCGTGCCGCCAGCAGGCCCTTCGCGTCGCCGTACCCGTGTGCCGACGAGACGTTGCGGAGGATGTCCTCCAGGATCTCGGGCGGGCACTCGAACCCGAACGCGGCCGGATTCCCCGTGTTCAGCTTGAGAATGCGATGCCCAGCCGCTTCGAGCCGCATCGCCTCCTCGAGCACCGGGCCCCGGATCTCGTAACAGACGTTGGCGAGCTTGGTCGACTGGATCACCTGCATGTCCGTGAGCTTACGGCCCGGTAACGCCCCTCGGGCCGTGTTTTCCACCACGTGAGACGCGCCGGTTTGGCCGGATATCGCCGACGGCAGCCCCACCGGCCCCTCCCGCCCCTTCTCGCCCCTGCGGTCCGCCGCCCTGCGGAGGCCACCCGAGCGCGAAAACGGGGCGTACGCCGCGAACAGCACGACCGGCACGGGCGCCGCACAAGACGTCCGGCGCGCACTGGCAAAACGGCGGACCCGTGACACCGCCGATCGTGTACCACTCGCGGAACGAGCCGGCCCCGGCGCCACCGAGACGGCAAGCGACCGCCGGACATGCGCCGGACCGAACCGGAGGTCGCCGAGCATGAACCGGACGACCGGCGGGCAAGCGCTCAAGTGGCAGCCGTCCTGGTCAGGTTGGCCGCGCCGGTGGCAACTCCTTGCCCACACCCCCCTCGCACTTCACAATGTGCATGACAGACCCGTGGGCGGCCGGAGATTCTCCGGCCGCCCCAGTCACAATGAGGGGACCCCCACATGAGAAAGCCTCTCGGCGCCGCGCTCTTCGCCCTGGTGATAGCCGGGGCGGGCGCGGCACCCGCGGTCGCGGCGCCCGAGCCCGCGGCCGTGGACACGGACACCGCCACGTCGGTGGTCAGAGACGCCGTCACCTCCACGACGGCGGCCGTGTCCAGGATCACCGCGCCGACCGTCCAGGCCGTCGACTTCGCCGGCACCGTCTCGCTCAGCAACTGCTCGGGCTCCGTCGTCCGCTTCCCGGGCTCGGAGGACAACGACCCGGCGATGGTCATGTCCAACGGCCACTGTCTGGAGACCGGATTCCCCGCGGCCGGTGAGGTCATCGTCGACCAGGCGTCCAGCCGCACCTTCGGCCTGCTCAACGCCGCGGGCAGCCGGGTCGCCACGCTGCGGGCCAGCAAGATCGCGTACGCGACGATGACCGACACGGACGTCTCGCTGTACCAGCTCACCACCACGTACGCGCAGATCAAGAGCTCGTACAACATCAACCCGCTGACGCTGAACGACACGCACCCGGTCGCCGGGACCGCCATCACGGTCGTCTCGGGCTACTGGAAGCGCACCTACGCCTGCAACGTCGACGGCTTCGCCTACCGGCTCAAGGAAGGCGCCTGGACCTGGAAGGACTCGGTCCGCTACACCTCGGCCTGCCAGACGATCGGCGGCACCTCGGGCTCGCCCGTCGTCGACAACGCCACCGGCAACGTCGTCGCCGTCAACAACACGGGCAACGAGGACGGCGGTCGCTGCACCGACAACAACCCCTGTGAGGTCGACGAGAGCGGCAACGTGACCGTCCGCGCGGGCATCAACTACGCCCAGGAGACCTACCAGATCCCGGCGTGCTTCGGCGTCGACAACAAGCTCGACCTGAGCGCGAGCGGGTGCACCCTGCCCAAGCCGTGATCCCGCGGCGGGCGGTCACGGAGCAGTTCCGCGCACCGCCCGCCCCGCGAGCACATCGGTCCGGCGCCCGTCCTCCACGACGAAACGCCCGTCGATCAGGACATGCGGGATGCCGGTCGGCAACGTACGCGGATTCTCGAAGGTCGACCCCGCCGCCACCGTGGCCGGATCGAACAGCACCAGATCCGCCCGGTACCCCTCACGGACCAGCCCCCGGTCGGGCAGTCGCAGCCGGGCCGCGGGCCGTGACGTCAGATGGGCGACGCACTCCTCCAGACCGAGCACGCCCAACTCCCGTACGTACCGGCCGAGATACTGCGGGAACGTGCCGTACGCGCGCGGGTGGGGCTTGTCGCCGCGCAGGATGCCGTCCGAGCCGCCGGTGTGGACGCGGTGCCGCATGATCGCCTGCACGTTCTCCTCGTGTCCGACGTGCTGAAGGATCGTGGAGCCGAGCCCGTCGTCGAGAAGCAGCCGCCGCGCGGTGGTCCAGGGGGCTTCGCCACGAGCGTCGGCCGACTCCTGCACGGTCCGGCCCACATACTCCGCGAGCGCCGCATCGGCGACCCCCGAGATCTCGATGGTGTCCCACTCGATGGGAACGCCGTGACAGCCGTCCGCGCCCACCACTTCCATGTGATGGCGGATCTTCTCCGAGGTCCCCTCCTCCCGCAGCCGGGCGAGAATCGCATCGGGACCGCCCTCACTCGCCCAACTGGGCAGCATGGCCACGAGAGTCGTACAGCCGGGCGTGTACGGATACGTGTCCAGGCTGATGTCGGCCCCACCGGCGAGCGCCTGATCGACGAGCGCAAGCAACTCGGGCCCTCTGCCCTTGTTCACACCGAAGTTCATGGTGGCGTGGGCCAGATGAAGGGAGCAGCCCGCCTCGCGCGTAAGGTCCACCATCTCCCGGTACGCGTCCAGGGCGCCGGCTCCGTACGACCGATGGTGCGGGCAGTAGTAACCGCCGTACTCGGCCACCACCCGGCACAACTCGGTGAGTTCGGCGTCCTTGGCGTACATGCCCGGGGTGTACGTGAGCCCCGACGACATCCCGACCGCACCCTCCCTCATCCCCTCGGCGACCAACTGCCGCATCCGGTCCAGCTCTTGGGGAGTCGCCGCCCGATCGTCCCAGCCGACGGCAAGCATCCGCACCGAGCCCTGGGGAATCAGATAGGCGGCATTGACGGCGATGCCCTCGCCGCCGAAACCATGGTCCAGCCGGTCCAGATACTCGCCCACGGACCGCCAGGTGAAGTCGATGTCGTCCCCGTTGCCGTTCCACCCGGTGATCGCCCTGCGCACCTCGGCGAGGGTCCGGTCGTCGACGGGGGCGTACGACAGCCCGTCCTGTCCGATGACCTCCAGCGTCACGCCCTGCGCGACCTTCGCGCTGTGGTCGGGGTCCCGGAGCAGGGCCAGATCGCTGTGGGCGTGCATGTCGATGAAGCCGGGGGAGAGGACGAGCCCCTCGGCGTCCAGAACACGGCGGGCCACGGGCCGCAGGCACCCGGCAGCAGCGGCCTCCTGGACGACGGCCGTGATCCTGCCGCCCTCGATGCCCACGTCGGCCCGGTAGGAGGGGCCTCCGCTCCCGTCGACAACCTCCACGTCACGCACTACGAGATCGATCATGGCGGGCTCCTAGAAGTAGGTGCGGATGTAGTCGACGACCGTGCCGTCCTGCTCCACCACCGGAATCAGCTCCCACTTGTCGAAGGACGTACAGGGATGGGAGAGCCCCATCCCCACCCAGTCACCGACACGAAGCTCGACCCCTTCGTCCGTACGGATCCAGGCATGCTGATCGGACAGACCGGTGACCGCGACACCGTCGGCGGACCGCTCCTCCTCATCCGAGCGCAGCACCTGCACCTCGGGCAGATCAAGGTCGTACGCGGCATCCCGCTTGCCCGCGTTGACGAAGGCCTGCTCGGCCGACGGACGGGAAACAACCTGGGCCCAGAGCCGGAACGCGGGCTGCAGGGCACCCTCTTCAGGAACCCGGTTGAACGGGGTGATCTTCCGGTAGTGCCCGTCGTCGTGCGAGACGTAGGCACCGGACCGCAACAACTTCAGTACGGGCAACGAGAGTTCGGGAATCCCGGCGAAGACGTCGGCCACAGCGTCGAACCAGGCGCTGCCGCCCGCACTCACCACCACCTCATCCAGTCCGTCGAAGCGCCCGTCCTTGTCGAAGTCGACAGCCAACGCGACAAGCCGCCGAAGCCAGCCACGCACCCGCTCCGAATCGGCGTCCGGCACTTCCCCCTCGTACCCGGCGACCCCCACCAGCCGCAAGGTGTCCACACCCGCCACGGCATCCGCGACGGCAGCGCACTCGGCCTCCGTCCGCACACCGGTCCGAGCACCCTCACCGGCCGCCAGCTCAACGACGACGTCCACGGACCGAACGGCACCCCGCAACGCGGAGTCCATCAACTCCACCCCACGCACGGAGTCGACGTAACAGACAAAACGAAACCCGGGATCGGCGTCGAGCTGCGAGGAAACCCACTTAAGAGCAGCGGCATCCACCACTTCATTCGCCAGGAAAACCCGCTGGACCCCGAACGCCCGCGCAACCCGCACCTGATGAGGGACCGCCAACGTGACCCCCCAAGCACCCCGCTCGATCTGCCGCTGAAAGAGCTGTGGGGCCATGGAGGTCTTGCCGTGCGGGGCGAAGGCGAGCCCGTGCCGGACCGAGTACGTCTCCATGAGCCGCAGATTGTGCTCAAGGCGCTCGGCGGACAGGGCGAGCACCGGAGTGGTGAACCCACCACTGAACAGGTTGCGGCGCTGAGCGGCCAGCTCACCAACCGTGAGCCCGTCGGCATCGGGCGGGAGTCCCTTGAACCGGTGGTCGACACGTTCGTCCGCGAGCGCGGCAAGACGCTCCGCACCGGTGCCGGAGACGGAATCGGCGGCCATGAAGCCTCCCAAATGTTCGCCGTTGCACTCCTTGCAACAGTCATTGCGTATCGCGCTTACTGCTGTCTAACATCTCGGCCAACGCCGGGTCAACGAAGCCGCCGAGACCCGTAAAGGCCAAGGAGCCCCAGCCATCGTGAGCCCCACCGGACCCGCCCCCACGGCCGCCGCGCACCCCGCGCCGGCCGTGGATGTCGTCGCCCTCGGCGAGTCCATGGTCACGTTCCTCCCCTCCCGCCCGGGCCGCCTCGCCGACGTGCCGTCCTTCGACCGGGCGATCGGCGGCGCGGAGTCCAACGTGGCCTGCGTACTGGCCGCCGCCGGTCACACCACGAGGTGGGTCAGCCGGGTCGGCGCCGACGGCTTCGGCGACCACCTGACCGAGGCGATCGGCGCGTACGGCGTCGACACCTCCGCCGTACAACGCGACCCCACCCGCCCCACGGGCATCTACTTCCGCACGGCGAGCGACCGTTCCACCGACGCCCACGAGGTGGCGTACTACCGCACGGGCTCCGCGGCCTCGGCGATGTCCAGGGCCACCGCCGACATGGCGGCCATCCACGCGGGCCGAATCCTCCACCTCTCCGGCATCACCGCGGCACTCTCCCCCGACTGCCGCTCCCTCCTGACAGCCCTGACGGCACCCGCCCCCGACCGCCCCCTGATCTCGTTCGACGTCAACTACCGAGCAGGCCTCTGGCCGACCCCGTCCAAAGCAGGAGCCATCCTCCTCACACTCGCCCGCGGAGCAGACCTCGTCTTCGTGGGCGAGGACGAGGCGGAGGCGGCCTGGGGCATCACTGGCGGCCCCACCGCGATCCGAGCCGCGCTCCCGGAGCCCCGCGTACTGGTGGTCAAGGACGGCAGCCGAGGCGCCACGGCCTTCGAGGCAGCACCACCCGCGAACCCGCACCCGCGTACGGAGGCGAGGGGGCGTGTCGGGGGGTGTCCGCCCGCAGCGGATGGCGTGTCGACCGGTAGCCCTTCTCAGGCGACCGATTCCACGCCAGACCGAGGACGGACACCCCCCGGCGCGCACCCGCCCCACCCCCAAAGCGAGGGCGAACGCACGACGGCACGGCACCCGTACACGCCACGCGAGAGTGAACCCACGACGACGCGGCACCCGCACACCCAACGCGAGAGCGATCAAACGACAGCGCGCCACCAGACCGACACGATCACCTTCGCCCCCGCCCTCAACGTGGACGTGGTCGCCCCCGTCGGCGCAGGCGACGCCTTCGCGGCCGGCTTCCTGTCGGCGACCCTCCGCGGACTCCCGCCACGAGCCCGCCTCCGCCACGGCCACCTCATGGCCGCCGCCGCGCTCACCGACCCCGGAGACCTCGGCGCACCACCCTCCCGCGACCACGCCGACCGCCTCGCCGCCCTGGACGACGACGCGTGGGGGACACTTCGACTCGGCCCCGGCTGGACGCGTACCGCAGACCGGGCCCAGGAGGAGGTACCCACCCCATGAGCCAGACCGTCGACAGAGCGCTGTCCATCCTGCCGCTCCTAGCCGAGGGCCCCGCCGACCTGGGCCAGGTCGCCGACCGCCTGGGCGTCCACAAGTCGACCGCCCTGCGCCTCCTGCGCACGCTCCACGAACACGGCCTCGTCTACCGCCAGTCCGACCAGCGCTACCGCCTCGGCGCCCGCCTCTTCGCCCTGGCCCAGGAGGCCGTCGAGAACCTCGACGTCCGCGAGATCGCCCACCCCCACCTCGTACGCCTCAACGAGCAGTGCGGCCACACCGTCCACCTCGCCGTGCACGAGGAGGGCGAGGTCCTCTACATCGACAAGGTCGAGAGCCGCTACCCGGTCCGCATGTACTCCCGCATCGGCAAACCGGTCGCCATCACGGTCGCCGCGGTAGCGAAACTGCTCCTCGCCGACCTCCCGGAACCCGAGCGCCACACGTTCGCCGACAAACTCGACTACCCGATGTACACATCCCGCTCGACGCCCAACGCCCCGGCGTTCCTCAGGGAGTTGGAGAAGGTACGCGACCAGGGCTGGGCCACGGACCTGGGCGGCCACGAGGAGTCCATCAACTGCGTGGCGGCCCCCATCCGCGGCACCGACGGCCGCGTGGTCGCAGCCATGTCCGTCTCCGCCCCGAACGTCGTCGTCACCGCCGACGAACTCCTCACACTGCTCCCACTGGTGCGCCGTACCGCGGCGGCGATCAGCGGCGAGTACTCCGGCAAGACCCCGACGAAGGAAACCAGCTCATGACCGACAAGATCGCCCTCACCCCCAAGACCCACACCACCCCGCCCGCCAAGTTCTCGCACGGCGTCAGGAAGGGGAACATCCTCCAGGTCGCGGGCCAGGTCGGTTTCCTGCCCGCGGTGGAGGGCGAGCCCCCCACACCCGCGGGCCCGACCCTGCGCGAGCAGACCCTCCAGACCCTCGCCAACGTCAAGGCCATCCTCGAAGAGGGCGGCGCCTCCTGGGACGACGCGATGATGATCCGCGTCTATCTCACGGACGTGGACCACTTCGCGGAGATGAACGCGATCTACAACGCCTACTTCGAGGAGCAGGGCCTCACCGCACCCCCCGCGGCCCGCACGACGGTGTACGTGGGCCTCCCGGCAGGCCTGCTGATCGAAATCGACACGCTGGCGGTACTGGGCTAACAGCCCCCACAAGGCGCCCCCACAACGCGCCCCCACCCCCCCCACAACACCCGCACCCCGTAAGTCATCACGGTGCGGCGCCCACCCCCAGGGCGCCGCACCGCGATCCGCCCTGCCCGAAAGCTCCATGCCCCTAAGAAGAGGCCCCCCATGTCGTCCCTGCTCGCAGCCACACCCACCCCAGAGGCCCCACCCCACACAGGCGGCCTGCTCCTCCTCATCGACGGCACCGCGGGCCTGCTGACGGTCGCGGCCCTCGGCATAGTCCTGCTGCTCGTCCTGATCATCAAGGTCAGACTGCAGCCGTTCGTCGCGCTGCTCGCGGTGTCCATAGCCGTCGGCCTCTCGGCCGGCCTCTCCGTCACCGAACTCTTCGGCACGGTCCAGCGGTCGACCTCCGTCTCGATGATCGAGTCGGGCATGGGCGGCATCCTCGGTCACGTCGCGATCATCATCGGCCTGGGCACGATGCTCGGCGCGATCCTGGAGGTGTCGGGCGGCGCGGAGGCGCTCTCGGCCCGCCTGCTCAACCTGTTCGGCGAGAAGCGCGCCCCGCTCGCCATGGGCCTGACCGGCCTCATCTTCGGCATCCCGGTCTTCTTCGACGTAGGCATCTTCGTCCTCGCGCCGATCGTGTACGCGGCCGCCAAGCGCTCCGGCAAGTCGATCCTGCTCTACGCCATGCCGCTGCTCGCGGGCCTGTCGATGACCCACGCGTTCCTGCCGCCGCACCCCGGCCCGGTCGCCGCAGCCGGTCTGTTCAAGGTGGACCTGGGCTGGGTCATCCTGATGGGCGTCATCGTCGGTATCCCCGCCGTGCTCGCCGCGTGGGCGTACGCCGCCTGGATCGGCAAGCGCCTCTTCGTCCCCGTACCGCAGGACATGGTCGAGGCCGCGGACGAGGCGAAGGCGGCGGTCGCCGCGGAGCGCGCGGCCCGCCGGGCGGCGGTCGGCGGACCCACCGACGGCGCAGGCACAGACGCAGGCACGGTCAAGAGCACAGGCACAGGCGCGGGCTCCGGTTCGGTCACCGTCGCAGTCGCCGAAGGCCCGGGCGGGGACCCCGCCGAGCAGCCGCCCGCCCTCTCCACCGTCTTCCTCATCATCGGTACGCCGCTGCTGCTGATCCTCGCCGCGACGTTCTCCTCCATCGCCCTGGACCCGTCGACGTTCCGCTCGGTCGTCGAGTTCTTCGGGCACCCCTTCGTGGCGCTGACGATCGCGCTGCTCATGGCGTACTACCTGCTGGGCATCCGGCGAGGCTGGTCCCGCAAGTCGCTGGAGACGGTGTCGACGGCGTCCCTCAAGCCGGTCGGCAACATCCTGCTGGTGGTCGGCGCGGGCGGTGTCTTCGGCGCCGTACTGAAGGGCTCGGGTATCGCGGACGCGCTGGCCGACACGTTCAACGACGTGGGCCTGCCCATCATCGTGCTGGCCTGGCTGATCTCCGTCGTGCTGCGGGTCGCCCAGGGTTCGGCGACGGTCGCCATCGTCACCACCGCCGGCATCGTCGTCCCGCTCGTCGAGGGACAGGACCTCTCCCAGGCCCATCTGGCGCTGATCATCATGGCGATCTCGGCCGGTTCGATCTTCGCCTCGCACGTCAACGACGGAGGCTTCTGGATCGTCGCCAAGTACTTCGGCATCTCCGAACGCGACACCCTCAAGTCCTGGACGGTTCTGGAAACGGTTCTGTCGGTGGCGGGCTTCGTGGTGGCGGCGTCGCTGAGCGTCTTCATATAGCGGGACGAAGCGGAGCCCGGCTGTTCCTGGCACAGGATCGTCGACCATACTGCCCGCTGTGGAGCAGCGCATAGGACCCAACATCCAGCCCCTGCAAGGCGCCGCGGTCGATCCGGCGTTCGTGCCCGGCATCACGGGCCCGCGCCCCGCCGAGCCCAAGGACGCCGAGTCGACGGAGGCCGTGGAGGAGGCCTCGCCTGCTGACGAGGCCGCCTCCAAGGAGACGGCCTCGAAGGAGGAGAAGCCTGCCGAGCGGACGAACCTCAAGAAGCAAGGCGCCAAGAAGGAAGCCGCGAAGGAGGACCCCTCCGACGACGAGCCCTCCGGCGAGGAACCCTCCAGCGACGAGCCGGAGGAGCCCGGGGAACCCGAGGAGGCTCCCGAGGGCGGCCCCGTCTTCGAGGCCTCCGACCGCCGCGCGAAGATCGTCGCCGACCACAGTGGCGTACGGCTGAGCCTGGACGACCAGGAGGCCGAGTTCCGCTGGGAGGAGATCGGCGCCGTCGAGACCGAGTCGCCGCGCTTCGGGAAGCGGTTCACCATCACGGTGCACACCCCCGACCGCCGCTGGTACCCGATCGAGATCGAGGCGACGGCCAGGTCCCGCTTCAAGGAGTGGGAGACCCAGCTGGACGAGGTCCTGGACACGTACTTCGAGGACGCGGAAGAAGCAGCGGCAGAGGTTGAGGCAGAGGTCGAGGAGAACGCCCCGTAAGGGGCGCGGGGAACTGCGCGACCAGCCACAACGGCCCCGCGGTTCCCCACGTACCTCGTACGAGGTGACTCAGCTGCAGTACTGCGCTTCCTTCCCGATGGACCGGTACATGCAGTCGGAGTTCTCCAACAGCTGCAGCACCGCGTCCCGGTTCCGCGCGGTCTCCCGCTCGATCACCTCGTCGGGCGGGTAGAAACCGCCCCCGCCGCTGGACCCCGGATACATCTCGAAGGTGTAGGCGAAGATCTTCTGACTGCCCCACAGGTAGTCGTCGATCGACCCGTCGGTGATGTAGAGGTCGCTGGACTGCTCGGGCGTGTAGCCGTTGCTGGCGGCCATCTTCTGCCCGACCGTGGCGAAGGCGTTGCGGTCGTCGACCGTCATCCCGGTCGTGGTGTCCGCGTTGGTGTAGCCGAAGGGCCAGAGCACCAGCTCGCTGTACGTGTGGAAGTCCACGCCCGCCCTGATCTGCTGCTTGCCGCCCACGACCCGGCTGCGTACGAAGTCGGCGACCACCTTCACCTCGGGCGCGGACTCGGCCGCGGTACCCCGGTAGGTCTCGGAGGACGTCGAGCCCGACGAGCCGCCGCAGCAGCCCCAGCGGTAGTTCCAGTTGCGGTTCAGGTCGGTGCCGACGTACGAACTGCCGCTGTTGGGCTGGCGGTTCTTGCGCCACGAGCGGTAGGCGCCGGAGGCGATGTCGTACTCGCCGCCGTCCGGGTTGAGGTCCGGGACGATCCAGATCTCGCGGTTGTTCACCATGTTCGTGACGCGGGAGTCGGAGCCGTACCCGGCGCCCAGCTCACGCAGCAGATAGAGCGCCATCTCCACGGTGAGGTGCTCGCGCGCGTGCTGATGGTGGGTGAACAGGACCTCGGGCTCGGACTCGTCGGTCGCGACGTTGTCGCTGATCTTGATGGCGACGATGTCCCGGCCCTGGTACGACTTCCCGATCACGCGCTTGCTCATGATGCTCGGGTACGCGGCCAGGCGCTGGTCGATCTCCGTGTTCATCTCGGCGTAGTTGTGATAGCGCGAGTCGGCGGAGGGGAAGTCGAGGATGCCCACGTCAGCGGCGCTCGACCGGTCGGGGGCTGAGCCGAGGGGCGTGACCTCGTAGCCGAGCTGCCGCAGCTTCTTCGCCTGGGCCGCGCGTCCCGAGACGACGACGGTCTCCGCGTCGGCCTCGTCGATCGACACACCGGTCCGGGCGATCGCCGTACGGGTGGCCGAGGTGCTGCCGTGGACGTGGACCTCGTACTGACGGATGTCGTCCGTGTCGGAGGCGGGAGCCGCGCCGGAGGCTCCGGTCGCGCCGTTCGCGCTGGTCGTGGCGGCGACGGGGGCCGCCAGAGCCAGGGCGAGCAGCGTGGCGAGGGCGGCGGTGCGCCGGCCGCGTCTGCCGGGTGAGGGGGGTGCGGCAGGTGTGCCGCCGCTTTTGATGCGAAGTCGCATTGATTCTCCTAGATTCTCCAGAAATTCCGGGATCACCGGAAGTGTGGGGAGTGGAGCGGGGGGTGGATCGGTGCGACGTGCCGGGGCTGTCCGCCGAATGCGCCGACAGGACCCCGTATGCGGGTGTGGCGCTCATCGTGGGGCTATGGCATGTTCGGGTCAAGACCAGACCGAAACCGGCCGCCGCGAACCAGCCGCCGCGAACCGGCCGAAGACGCCTCGGTGGCGCGTCCGGCCGCCGGGGCCCGCCCGAGCGTCTTCTCCCGGCCGCGCACGCTCCTCACCTGTGGACATCGGGTGGTGATCGCCGCACGCCCTCTTGTGCCCCCGTTCTCTTTACGCTTTCTTGATCCGCATGGCTGACACCTCTGGGAACGCGGACACCACTGGAAGCCCGGCCACGGGAGAGACGGGAGGCGCGGGGGAGTCCCCGGGTCCCGCCGTCCCCCGCAAGTCCAGTTGGAAGTACATCGGCCCCGGCATCGTGGTGGCCGCGACGGGCGTCGGCGCCGGCGACCTCGTCGCCACGCTCATCGCGGGCTCGAACTTCGGCTACACGCTCCTGTGGGCCGCCGTCATCGGCTGCCTCGTCAAGATCTCGCTGGCCGAGGCGGCGGGCCGCTGGCATCTGTCCACCGGCCGCACACTCTTCGACGGCTGGGCGAGCCTGGGCCGCTGGACGTCGTGGTTCTTCGTCGTGTATGTCGTGATCTGGGGCTTCGTCTACGGAGCCGCGGCCATGTCCTCGTCGGGCCTGCCGCTGCAGGCGCTCTTCCCGGACGTCATGGACCTCAAGTGGTGGGCCGTCCTGACCGGTCTGGTCGGCCTGGTCTTCGTCTGGTTCAACAAGTACGAGGTCTTCGAGAAGGTCATGACCGTCCTGGTGGGCGTGATGTTCGTCGTCACGGTCTACCTGGCGATCCGCGTCACCCCGAACCTCGGCGACGCCTTCGCGGGCCTGCTCCCGGTCCTCCCCGACGAGAAGGACTCGATCCTCAACACCCTCGGCCTGATCGGCGGTGTGGGCGGCACGATCACGCTCGCCGCGTACGGCTACTGGGTCAACGCGAAGGGCTGGACGAACACCGGCTGGATGAAGGTGATGCGGTTCGACAACCGCGTCGCGTACGCCACCACCGGCATCTTCGTCATCTCGATGCTCTTCGTCGGCGCGGAACTCCTCCACTCCGCCAACGTCGCCATCGCGAGCGGCGACAAGGGCCTCATCCAGCTCGGCGACATCCTGGAGGACGAGTACGGCACGGCGACCGCCAAGTTCTTCCTCATCGGCTTCTTCGCCACGTCCTTCACGTCCCTGATCGGCGTCTGGCACGGCGTGAGCCTGATGTTCGCGGACTTCGTGGAGCGCTACCACAAGGACAGGGCGGCCACGGCCGCGGCGAAGGCCGACGGGGGCGAGAGCCCGGCCTCGGCTTCGACGCCGGCTTCGACGCCGGCTTCGGCTTCGGGCTCGGGCGAGGAGGTGGCGTCCGGCACCCACGAGAAGTCCTGGCCCTTCCGCGCCTATCTCCTCTGGCTCACCTTCCCGCCCATCGTCCTGCTCTTCCAGGGCCAGCCCTTCCGCCTGATCATCCTGTACGGAGTCCTCGGCGCGGCCTTCCTTCCCTTCCTCGCCCTGACCCTGGTCTGGCTCCTCAACTCCTCCCGCACTCCCGCGGAATGGCGCAACGGAATCCTGAGCAACTCCATGCTGACGATCGCGGGCCTGCTCTTCATCGTCCTGTGCGTGAAGCAGGTCTGGGACCAGCCCTGGTCGGAATTCTTCTGACCCGGCCGAGGACTCGACCAGGGACCCGACCAGGGCCGGCCCGCCCGGACTACGGCAGCCCGTGCACGTGCGGTCCCACCGCGTTCGACCAGGCGTTGCCCGCCGTCGCGTCCCAGTTCGTCGACCAGGTCATCGCGCCGCGCAGGTCGGGGTAGGTCCTGGACGGTTTGAAGGAGCCGCAGTCGGTGCCCTTGGCGAGGCAGTCGAGGGCGTTGTTCACGATGCTCGGGGAGACGTAGCCGCTGCCCGCGCCCCGGGTGGAGGCCGGCAGGCCGAGGCCCACCTGGGACGGGGCGAGGCCGCCCTGGAGCTGGATGCAGGCGAGGGCGGTGAGGAAGTCCACCGAGCCCTGCGAGTACACCTTGCCGTCGCAGCCGAGCATCGAACCGCTGTTGTAGTACTGCATGTTGACGACCGTGAGGATGTCCTTGATGTTCAGGGCCGTCTGGAAGTAGGTGTTCGACGTCGACTGCATGTCGATCGTCTGCGGGGCCATCGTGATGATCAGCGAGGAGCCCGCCTTTGCGGACAGCGACCGCAGAGCCTGCGTCATGTACGTGGCGTTGAGGCCGTTCTCCAGGTCGATGTCGACGCCGTCGAAGCCGTACGTCTGCATCAGCGAGTACACGGAGTTGGCGAAGTTCGTCGCCGAGGCGGAGTCGTTCACGGCGACCGTGCCGCGCTCGCCGCCGATCGAGACGATGACCTTCTTGCCCGCGGCCTGCTTGGCCCGGACGTCCGCCTTGAACTGGTCGACGGTGTAGCCGCCGAGGCCCGCCGAGTCGAGGTTGAAGGCCACCGCCCCGGGCGTGGTCGTGGCGTCGGCGAAGGCCACCGCGATGATGTCGTACTGGGACTGGACGTCGGAGATCTTCTGGACGGCCGCGCCGTTGTTGAAGTTCTGCCAGTAGCCGGTCACCGCGTGCTTGGGCAGCGCGGTCCCGCCGCCCGAGTTCGCCCTGGTCGTCCCGGTGACCGCCGTCGACCTCACCGACTCACCTGCCGCGTTCGTCGCGGTGACCTGGAAGGAGTACGAGGTCGAGGCGGCGAGGCCGGTCACCGTGGCCGAAGTGCCGGTCACCGCGAGGACCTTCGTACCGGCGCGGTAGACGTTGTAGCCGGTCGCGCCCGACACCGTGTTCCAGGCGAGGGAGACCGAGGAGGAGGTCGTGGACGCCACGTTGAGACCGGCCGGCGTCGAGGGGACGACCGGATCGGGGTCGCCGCCTCCACCCCCGTCGGGACCGAACACGGACACGTCGTCGGCGAAGTAGGCCGCCTGTCCGTACCAGCCGTGCGTGTAGACCGTCACGGAGGTCGTGGACGAGCCCGTCGTGAAGGACGTCGTCAGCTGCTTCCAGGAAGAGGAGTCCGGGGTCCAGGTCGACACATCGGTCGTACCCGTGCCGCTCGCGCCGAGGTACGCGTACCCGCCCTGTACCCAAGCGCTCAGCGTGTACGTCGAGTTGGGCCTCACCGCCACGGTCTGGCTGCACCTGGCGTTGTCCTGCCCGGCGGGCGTGGCCTTGAGGGCGGACGCACCGCCGTGCACGGGAGAGGAGACGGCGGCACCGCTGCCCGCCGAGCAGGTCCAGCTGGAGAGCCCCGACTCGTAGCCGGCGTTCTTGGTGTTGTTGACGTCGGCGGCCGAGGCCTGGCCGGCTCCGGCGAGGGAGAGAACGGACGCGGCGAGTGCGGTGGCGAGGGCTGCCGCCCAGGTCCGTCTGCGTCTGGGCATGCCTGGTACGCGGTCCACTGGGGCCTCCGGTGGGGGAGTGGGAGTCAAAAGTGGGGGATGACTACGGTGGCCACCGCTGAAGGACCAAGTTGGTCCAGACCAATCCGGTTGTCAAGACCCCTGGCAGAGGTCGACGGAGGTCAACACCCTTGCCGTACTGTCGAGTTGAGGCATATGCGCCTCACTCTGTGTGGATCACCTACGCACCTTGTGTGAGGTGATCTCGCTGATCCGGTGTTGAGCGGCCCATACCGTGGATAAGGTGCAGTTGCGGAAGGGCGCACAGTGACGAATTCGCGTTCTTCCGTGAAAGTTCGATGGCGAAATCAGGGCGATCTGAGGCGGTGGTTGACCACCCCGCCGCAGTGAACGGGGTGGTGTGCAGCGTGCCGACCGCGATAGCCGTCACCAGTTCCGATCTGGTGCTCCCACCGCACGACCGGCAGACCCCGCCCGCCGCCGTACAGCCCCTCGAAAGCCTCGAAAGCTCCCTCACCGGGATGCACGCGCTCATCGAGCAGCACGGGTACGTGATCGCGCTGTACCCGGCCTCCACAACGGATGACGTCACCCGGCGGCTGCACGCCGTGCGCTCCGTCCTGGAGAGCGACCGCATCGCGCTGCTCGGCGTGGACCTGCCGCCGCTCGGACTCGCCCTGCTCGCCCAGCAGTTGCGCCAGCTCTCCGTCTGCGACTTCAGCCCCGGCGTGCTCGCCTCCTCCGCGCGGCTGCTCGCCCACTACATCTACGCGGGCGCCCTGCTCGGCTCGGTCGCCAAGCTGGACCGCATCCCCGTGTCCCTGAAGTCGCACGCCAAGTCATGGGTGCCGGGCGCCCAGTTCGCCGTACTGGCCAATCCGCGGCCCCAGCTGGTCCGCGTCGGCCAGGAGGAGCTCACCGGGCCCGAGTTCGGGACACGGATGCTCGTCGCGGCCGGACAGCTGCCCGCCGAGTGGCTCACCGGGACGCTCGCGCCCGCCTGGCGCGTCCAGGGCGTCACGACCGTGCCCCTGCCCGCCGAGTCCACCCGCTGGTGGGGCACGGGCAAGGTCGCCGAGTTCGCCACCGGGCTCTACGACGTGTCCGTGCTGTACCAACTCGTCTCGTCCGTGCGGCGCGAGGAGTGTCACTGGTGCGGCCTGGAGCTCATCGGCGACCGCTGCGGATTCTGTGCGGCGCCTTTGCCACCGCCCCAGGAGCTTCCGAGGGCCACGGTGCGGGCAGCTTCTTCGGTACGTGCCCTGCCCCGAGGGGCTTCGTAAACCACGTAAGTCATGTACGTACACCTGAATAACGGTGCACAACAGGCACGTTGAACGAAACGCCGGAACCCAGCACCAGGCACAACCGCTCGACCCCGCTGTCCCCCGCCCCCCGATCGAGGTTGTCCGCGTCATGCTGCATCACCCCGGGGGGCGACCCCCGGACCCCCAGCAGAACAGCAGGCCCGCTCAACCAACCGGTACCGCTCCACGAGGTGAGATTTAGTGAACTCACGCCAGCGCCGCGGCGTCATCCTGCTGGTTCTCTCGGCCCTGTGCGCCCTGGGCGCCTTCGCCGGAGTGCTCTCGGTGATCCGCGATGTGGACTCGAAGGTCGGCCCCGAGGTCGCGGCGTACCGCCTGAAGGACGATGTCGCGCCCTACCGGGAGCTGTCGTCCGACCAGTTCGAGAAGGTCTCGATGCCCAAGCGGTGGCTGTCGTCCACCGCCGTCACCGATCTCGCCCAGATCCGCGGCAAGATCGCGGTCACCCGGCTTGAGAAGGGCTCGCTGCTCCAGCGGGACATGATCGTGGACCGGCCCGAGCTGGAGGTCGGCCAGCAGGAGATCGCGATCATGATCGACGCGGCGACCGGTGTGGCGGGCAAGATCAACCCGGGCTCACGGGTCAACATCTACGCCACGTTCAAGGACGAGACCGACAACGGCAAGGACCAGTCGAAGGTCATCGTCGAGAACGCCCGCGTCATCGACGTCGGCAAGCTGACCGCCCTCGACCCGGGCCAGTCCAGCAACGACCGCCGTCGCACCGCGAACGAGGCGGTCCCGATCACCTTCGCCCTCGACACCGCCGACGCCCAACGCGTGGCGTACGCCGAGTCGTTCGCCGAACACGTCCGCCTGGCCCTGGTCGCGGGCGGCACCGACGCCACCGTCGCCCCCGGCGACCGCACGTACACCCTCGACGAGGACAAGTAGGAGGCCGTGATGCGCTCAGCCCCCACGTGGCCAGGCCGAGGGAACGGCGTGCCAGGCCGAGGCCGAAGGACCGGCCGATGACCATCCGCATCCTGCCCGCCGTCGGCGACATCGACTCGGCCCGCGCGCTCGGCACACTGCTGAGCCAGCTCGCCGACGCCGAACCCGCGCCGCCCGTCGCGGACAGCACGGCCCTGCTGGACACCCTGGCCCGCCTCGCCGCCGAGTCCCTGGACGAGCTGCCCGAGGTCGTCCTCGTCCACGAGCGGATCGGCCCGGTCCCGGCGCTCGACGTCATCCGCGACCTGGTGCTGAGCTTCCCGGCCGTCGGCGTCGTCCTGATCACCGCCGACACCAGCACCAACGTGCTCACCGCCGCCATGGACTCCGGCGCCCGCGGCATCATCGGCCTGCCCCTCGGCTACGACGCCCTCGCCGAACGCGTCCACGCCGCCGCCGCCTGGTCCATCGGCATGCGGCGCCATCTCGGCAGCGGCACACCCGAGTTGTACGCCGGACCGGGCGGCCGCGTCGTCACCGTCACCGGGGCGAAGGGCGGCGTCGGCGCGACCGTCGCCGCGGTCCAGCTCGCCCTGGCCGCCCAGGCGTCGGGCCGCTCCGTGGCCCTGCTCGACCTGGACCTCCAGTCGGGGGACGTGGCCTCGTACCTGGACGTGCAGTTCCGCCGCTCCATCGCCGACCTCGCCGGGATCAGCGACATCAACCCGCGCGTGCTCCAGGACGCCGTCTACACCCACGAGACCGGACTCGGCCTCCTCCTCGCCCCCGCCGAGGGCGAACGCGGCGAGGAGATCACCGACCGGGTGGCCCGCCAGGTCCTCGCCGCCCTGCGCTCCCGCTACGAGATCGTGGTCGTCGACTGCGGCGCCCAGCTGAACGCCGCGAACGCCGCGGCCGTCGAACTCGCCGACCAGGCCCTGCTGTTGGTGACCCCCGACGTCGTCGCCGTCCGCGCCGCCAAACGCATGGTCCGCATGTGGGACCGCCTCCAGATCCGCAAGGCCGAGGAGACCCTGACCGTCGTCAACCGCTTCTCCCGCGGTACGGAGATACAGCCCTCCCTCGTCGAACGCGTCACCGGCACGAAGGTCGCCCGTTCCACGGTGCCCGCCGCCTTCAAGGAGCTCCAGTCGGTGGTGGACGCCGGCCGCATGCAGGACCTGGACGCCCGCTCCACCGTCAAGCAGGCGCTGTGGGCCCTGGCGGGCGAGCTGGACCTGGTGGTCAAGCAGGAGGGCGGGGGCGGCGGCCGGCGTCGTAAGGCGTCGTCGGACCGCGGGGCGCTGGCCCTGCGCCGCAAGGGCGGCGACCGAGGGGCGGTCACCCTCGAATTCGCCGGGATGTTCCCCATCCTGCTGGTCGTGATGACGATCCTGTGGCAGTGCGTGCTGTACGGCTACACGTACTCCCTCGCGGGGAACGCGGCGGACGAGGCGGCGCGGGCCGCGACGGCGGCGAACTCGGTGACTCCGGGGGCGTACGGCGGTGCCTGTCAGGACGCGGGAAGCAAGAACCTCCCGGGAGCCTGGGACGGCACCACGATCGGCTGCGCCCCCGACGGGCCGGTCATGAAAGCCAGGGTCATAGCCCAAGTACCCCTGTTCTTCCCGGGCTTCGACGTGAACTGGACCGTCAACGCAGAGGCGGGGGCCGCGCTGGAAGGGGACGACGAATGAAGCGCCTCCCGGCACGCCGCCCGACCCGCCTCCTGAGGCGCCTCGTGAAACGTCTCCGGGACGACGACCGGGGCGTATCCATGCTGGAGTTCGCCGGTTTCCTCCCCATCCTTCTCCTCGTCGGCATGGCGACCATCCAGCTCGGCCTGATCGGCTACGGCATCAACCAGGCCGGTACGGGCGCGCGAGCGGCGGCGCGGGCGGCCTCGCAGGGCGAGGACGGAGCCGCGGCGGGCCAGGCCGCGGTGAGCGGGTGGTTCGACAACCTGACGGTGTCGCCGGCCGAGGGCCCGGACCTCACCACCGCGACGGTCACGCTCCAGGTGCCCGCCGTCATCCCCCTCCTGCCCGCCGTGACCGTGCAACGCGACGCCACCATGCCCACCGACGACTGACCGACCGACCGAGAAACCGAGAACCGAGAGGAGGCGACCCGCATGAGCCTGCGAGCCCGTATCGCCGCCCCCGAAGAGGGCGGATCAGGCCGCGAGGACGGCCACCTCGTCGCCGTCTACCGTGCCAAGCTGCTCGAAGAGATCGACCTCGCCGAGATGTCGAGCCTCGCGGCGGCCGAGCGGCGGATGCGTCTGGAGCGCGTGCTCGGGCACATCATCAGCCGCGAGGGCCCGGTCCTGTCGTCGGCCGAGCGCTCCCAGCTGATCAGAAGGGTCGTGGACGAGGCACTGGGCCTCGGCGTCCTCGAACCGCTCCTCGCCGACGCGTCGATCACCGAGATCATGGTCAACGGACCGGACTCGATCTTCGTGGAGCGGGCGGGCCGCGTGGAGCAGCTCCCGCTCCGGTTCGCCTCGAACGAGCAGCTGATGCAGACCATCGAGCGCATAGTCTCCACGGTCAACCGCCGCGTGGACGAGTCGAATCCGATGGTCGACGCCCGCCTGCCCACCGGCGAGCGCGTCAACGTCATCATCCCGCCGCTCGCCCTCACCGGCCCGACCCTCACGATCCGCCGCTTCCCCCGCGCGTACACACTCCCGGAGCTGATCGGCCTCGGTTCGCTCGACGAGCAGATGCTGATGCTGCTCGCCGCGTTCGTCCGCGCCCGTTTCAACGTCATCGTCAGCGGCGGTACGGGCTCCGGCAAGACCACGCTCCTCAACGCGCTCTCCGGCCTCGTCCCGTCCCACGAGCGCATCATCACCATCGAGGACTCCGCCGAACTCCAGCTCCAGCAGGAGCATGTGATCCGCCTCGAATCCCGCCCCCCGAACGTGGAGGGCAAGGGCCAGATCACCATCCGCGACCTGGTCCGCAACTCGCTGCGTATGCGCCCCGACCGCATCATCGTCGGTGAGGTCCGCGGCGGCGAGACCCTCGACATGCTCCAGGCCATGTCGACGGGCCACGACGGCTCCCTCGCGACCGTCCACTCCAACTCCGCCGAGGACGCCCTGATGAGGCTCCAGACCCTCGGCTCGATGTCCGAGGTGCAGATCCCCTTCGAGGCGCTCAAGGACCAGATCAACTCCGCGGTCGACGTCGTCGTCCAGCTCACCCGCCATGCCGACGGCTCCCGCAAGGTCACCGAGATCGCCCTGCTCGTCTCGCACGGCCGCGAACAGTTCCGCGTCGTCCCGGTCACCCGCTTCGTGCCCCGCCCGACGGGCCCCGACCGCGTCGTCCACGGCCACTTCGAGCATCTGCCGCTGCCCCGCTCGGTCGCCGAGAAGCTGTACGTCGCCAACGAGCCCCTGCCACCCGCCTTCGGGGTCGCCGAGGCCTTCGACGTCCTCAACACGAGGCAGGCCATCGGATGACCGCCCGGACGCATCGCCGGACTACCCGCACCACCGAGACCGACAAGACCGATGAGAGGAGCGAGCCGTGAACAACCAGGCCCTGCTCGCCCTCGGCGGCACCGTCCTGTGCGGCACACTCGCCGTCGCGGGCGTGCACACGTACGCGTCGGGCCGCGCCCAGCGCCAGGCCCTCGTCGACCGCCTCTCCGGCGGCGGCCCCCTGCGTACAGCCGCCGGCCGCGCCCGCCGCTTCGCCGCCGTCGACCGTCGGCTGCGCCGCACCCGCCTCGGCCGCACGATCCAGCTGCGCCTCTCGGCGACGGGACTCGACCTGACCGCGGGCGAGTTCTTCACGTACGTCGCCGCCGTGGTCGCCGGCCTCTGGCTGATCGCGGCTGCCGCCCTGGCCCCCTTCTTCGGCCCCATCGCGGGTCTGGCGGGCATCTGGAGCGCGGCGATCTTCCTCAACTGGCAGCGCCAGAAGCGCATCGAGGCCTTCATCAACCAACTCCCCGACGTGGCCCGCCTGCTGGCCAACGCGGCGGCGGCCGGCCTCGCCCTGCGCACGGCCCTGGCGATGGCGGCGGAGGAGCTGGAGGCCCCGGCGGGCGAGGAACTGGCCCGGGTGGCCGACCAGTTGGCCCTGGGCCGCTCGGTCGACGACGCCCTCGGTGAACTGGCCGAACGCCTCCCGTCCCGCGAACTGGTGGTCCTCGTCACGACCCTCGTGCTGTCCAACAAGGCGGGCGGCTCGGTCGTCAACTCCCTGCGGAACCTCACCCAGACCCTCGAGGACCGCAAGGAGACCCGCCGCGAGGTCCGCACCATGCTCTCCGAGGTCAACGCGACCGCCTTCACGGTCCCCCTCCTCGGCGTCGGCTCCCTGCTCCTCATCAACTCCTCGAACGAGGGCGCCCTGGCCAAGGTGACCGGCTCCCCGCTCGGCCAGACCCTGGTGCTCATCGCCATGGGCCTCTACACCATCGGCTTCTTCGCCATCCGCCGCCTCGGCAAGATCGAAGTATGAGGGGGAGGGGATTACGTTGCTGGCCTTGCTCCTTGCCGCACTGACCGGCCTCGCCGTCGGGGGCATGCTCCTCGGCATCCGTATGTACCGCGCGGAGGCCAAGCTCCCCGGCGACATGGCGCTCGCCCTGGAGGTCGGCGCCACCCGCGTCTCGAAGTCCGACTCGGCCGTCGACCGCCTCGGCATGCGGTTCGCCCCGCTCGTCCTGCGGCTGATGGGCCCCCGCCGCGTCGACGCCAAACGCCGCCGCATCGACATGGCGGGCAACCCCGGCGGCCTGACCCTGAACCGCTACGCGGCCCGCCGGGCGGTCTACGGGGTCTTCGGCGTCCTGCTCTGCCTGATCTTCCTCAGCAACGGCCAGCCCCTCTTCTCCCTGATGGCCCTGGCCTTCGGCCTGCTCGCCGCCGACGCCCTCATCTGGCAGGCCATCCGCGAACGCAAGGAGGTCATCGACCGCACCCTCCCGGACTTCCTGGACGTCCTGGCGGTCGTGGTGTCCGCGGGCCTCGGCTTCCGCCAGGCCCTGGACCGGGTCGCGGACCACTACGAGGGCCCGTGGGCGGACGAACTGCGCATCACGCTGCGCCAGATGGACATGGGCGTAAGCCGCCGCCAGGCCTTCGACGAACTGCGCAGGCGCAACTCCTCCGAACAGGTCGCCCAGTTCGTCTCGGCGCTCCAGCAGGGCGAGGAGCTGGGCTCCCCGATCGCGGACACCCTCATCCAGCTCGCCACGGACATGCGCCGCACCGACGCGCAGAACTCCCGCCGCCGAGCCGCCAAGACGATCCCCAAGGCCACCATGGTCACCCTGGTCTTCATGCTCCCGGCCACGATGATCCTCATCGCCACAGGCATGTTCCTGGGCTCGGGCTCCAACTTCGGCTCGATCCTGGGGCGCTGAGAGATGACGGGGACGTGGAGGCACCGCTGGGCAAGTCGCCCCTTCAAGGGGCGCCTTCAGGGGCGCGGGGAACTGCGCGCCCAGCCACGACGGACGCGGAGCCAACGACCAACCCTTCCCCCCGGCGGCTCAGCCAAGTGGAGGTGGGCCACAGGCTACTTCGCAGACGACGCGGCAGCGCCCGGCAGCGTCCGCCTCCAGCTCAACGCCCTCCAGGCCCTGTGCCGCCAGGCGTTCGCGGTCAGGCTCACCCTGATCGCGGTCGGCGCCCCCTTCGCGACGGCCAACGCGACGGACGGCCCGCCCCGCTACGGCGTCCTCGCCGCGGCGGTCCTCGGCGTCATGGGCTCGTACGCCATGCTCCGCGACTGGGACCGCTTCGCCCCCCGCCTCCTCGCCCACCCCACCCTCATGGCGGTGGACCTGGTCTTCGGCGCGATACTCCTGCTGACCGCGTCCCCCGCCTCCCCGCTCGCGTACGCGGCCGTCTGCACCCCGCTCCTGGCGGGCCTGCTGTACGGCTGGCGCGGCTCCGGAGTCTTCACGGGTCTCCAACTCGTCGTGCTGCTCACGGTGTTCAGAGCCTGGGACCACCGCCCGGGCGCCGGCGCCAGCACCCTCCTGGTCGCCGGCTTCTGCGTCGCGGCGGGCATCGTCGGGGTCACCCTGCGCAACCTGATGTTCCACTTCGGCACGGCCAGCCAGGCCCTCGCCGAGGCCAACTCCCGCCTGGCCGTCGCGGAGGCCGTCGAGTCCGAACGGGCCCGCCTGGCCCGCGAGATGCACGACTCCGTGGCGAAGACCCTGCACGGCCTGGCCCTGGCCGCCGAGGCCCTAGCGGTCGCCGCCGACCACGACACGGACCCCCGAGCCCTCAAGTCCCAGGCCACCGCGGTGGCGGGCGCGGCCCGTCGAGCGGCGGCGGAGTCCCGCGACCTGCTGACGGACCTCCGCCACCACACGGCGATGTCGACGCCACCGATGGACCTCGGGACGGAACTGAAGTCGAGGGCGGCGGACTTCACATCACGCACGGGCATCAGGGCGAGCGTCGACTACACGGCGCCCCCCGCGCTGGTACTCCCGCCCGAGGCGTCCCGCCACCTCCTGGCGATCGTCTCGGAAGCACTGGAGAACACGCACCGCCACGCGACCGACGCGACCCGGGTGGACGTGACCCTCGACGCCTCGCCCTCCGCCCTCCACCTGACCGTGCGGGACGACGGAACAGGCACGTCCGTATCCCTCGATGACGTACAACACCTGGCGAAATCCGGCCACTTCGGTCTGCTGGGCATGCTGGAGCGCGCGGCCTCGATGGGCGCGGGCCTCCAACTGCACCGAGCCGAGCAGGGCGGCACGGAGGTCAAGGTCGACCTTCCGCTGGTCACCGCCCTGCCGGTATCCCCCTCACACACTCCTCAAGAGGAGGCCGCACATGCCTGACCAGGCACTTCCCGGCCCGCCCCTACGAGTGCTCGTGGCCGACGACAACCCAGTCGTCCGGGCGGGGCTCGCGGCCCTGCTCGACGCCCACCCCGACATCCGGGTCACGGCCCGGGCGTCGAACGGCGCGGAGGCGCTCACGGCCGCGACCCGCCACCGCCCCGACGTGATCCTCCTCGACGTCCGCATGCCGGGCACGGACGGCCTCACGGCCCTGCCTTCGCTGGCCGGGCTGGCTCCCGTGATGATGCTGACGTACAGCCGTGAACCCGAGGTGGTGGCACGGGCGTTGCGCCTGGGAGCCGTCGGTTACCTCGTGCACGGCGAGTTCACCGCAGACGAACTGATCACCGCCGTCCGTGACTTGAGTGACGGAAGGGCCACTTTCTCGGCCTCCGCCGCCGAGGCCACCGCCGTGTCGGATTCGCTCGGTGTTTCATACGAACCGAACGGAATCTCTTCGCATTTGCAATCGATTGTGGCACAGTCGTCGAAGGCTCGACCCGCCTCCGCGGCGGGGCTCCACCGCCGCAGCCGCAACCCACTGGAATTCGGGCTGAGTTCACGAGAGGTGGAGGTCATGGATCTCATCGCGGCCGGCATGAACAACCGGCAGATCGCCGCCACGTGCTTCATCAGCGAGAAGACCGTGAAGAACCACATCAATCGCATCTTCGCAAAGCTGCACAGTTCAACCCGCAGCGAAGCGATCGCCCACTGGCTGGGCACGGCCCACGGGGGGTGGAACCGGTGACTCCGAACTCGACAAGTTGGGCCCCTGGACCCACCCGTAGTAGGCGGATTCTCACGTACGGTGCGCGGGAAGGTAGTGGTTTTGGGTGGGAGGGAAGGGATCACTGTGACCAAGAGCCTGCAGCCGGAGACGTCCATGAGGACGAAGCGAGCGGTTCGAGGGTGGGCCCGCACCGTGGCCTCCCGAACGCGGGGACGGGACCGGGACGCGGGAGCGGGCTTCGTGGAGTACGCGGGCCTGATGATCCTCATCGCGGGAATCTTCACGCTGATCGACGGGCTCGGGCTCGACGGCCTGATCTCGGGTGCGATCCTCGCGGCGGTCAACTCCGTGGTCGGAGGCTGATTCCCGCAGCTCTGCGAAGCGACCGAGGATCGACCCTCCCCATCTACATCTGGCTGACGGGGATCCTGCTCTTCGCCGCGTTCGCGTTCTTCGCGTTCGCTCAAGCGGCGTCCGCCCGGAACGGAGCTCAATCCGCGGCGGACGCCGCCGCGTTGGCTGCCGCACAGAGCGCTCGGGACGAACTGGTCAAGGGCCTGGGGGACGGCGTCGTCGGCGGGGACGCCGACTGGCTGGACTGGCTCGATCCCGAAGAGCTCGAAGGCGGCGAAGCCGCCGCCGCGGCCGCCGCGTTGGCCGCCGAGAACGACGCTGCCGTCACGGAGTTCGGGGGCGCGACCGTGGCCGGGTACCCCGGCTATGCGGTGGACATCCAGACGAACTTCACGGTCGGTGAGTCGATCATCCCGGGCACGGAGACCAAGCATGCCAACGCGCATGCCACGGCCGTCATCGAACCGCGGTGCGACGTCCCCGTGGACGCCGATCCCACGAAGCTCGTCACACTCGACTGCGACGGCGAACTCGTGGACATAGACCCCGAAGATTTCGATTTGGACGACCTTCCGGACGCGTCCGTGCTGTTCTCAGTGCAACTGGCCGAGTGAAAGGAAGCCGTACCAATGAACATTCGGCGCACCACGAAGGGCCGCACGGTAATGACCGCGGTGGCGATCACGACTGGGCTGGTCCTCACGGTGGCCGGCTGCGGCGGCGGGGGAGACGACGGCGGTTCGGACAAGAAGACGTCGTCCTCGTCGCCCGCTAAGAACGACGACGGGGACGACGACAAGCAGGAATCCCAAGCCCCGCCCGCCGAGCAGACGTTGGCGGAGGTCAAGGCCGGCGGTCTGACCCTGGCTGTCACGTCGGCCGTCCGCGACGACGGCGGCTTCGTCACCGTCGAGGGAACGGTGACGAACGCCAGCGGCAAGCCCTGGGTCGCCGCGGACTGGCGGGGCGACGAGAGTGAACTGGCCAAGAACGGCGGGTCGATCGCCGGCGCGAGCCTGGTCGACCAGTCGGGCAAGAAGAAGTACCTCGTCCTGCGCGACACGGAAGGGCGCTGCCTGTGCACCCGCTTCACCGGGGGTGTGCTGTCGGGTAAGACCGCGGACTGGTTCGCCCAGTTCCCCGCCCCACCCGAGGACA
Source organism: Streptomyces sp. NPDC020747 (assembly GCF_044334695.1). Taxonomy (NCBI): domain Bacteria; kingdom Bacillati; phylum Actinomycetota; class Actinomycetes; order Kitasatosporales; family Streptomycetaceae; genus Streptomyces; species Streptomyces sp. NPDC020747. Next base: position 432,466 of record NZ_JBIRTJ010000002.1, read on the forward strand.
CCACCAAGGTCTCCTTCCAGGTCGGCTCCATGCCCCCCGCCGCCGTCGAACTCTCCGAGGGCGAGTGACCATGCCCCTCACCCTCCGCACCACCGCGATCACCTTCACCGCCCTCACCACGCTCGTCTTCCTGACGCCCCTCACCCCGGCCCAGGCGGACGACGAGGACCCGAGTGCTCCGCCGGGCAGCGTGAGCAGTTCCCCACCCCCTGAAGTGGACGCGAACAGCCCGGGGTTGAAGCTCGCCGACGGCGCCACGCTCGCGCCCGCGCGGGTGCTGGACATCAAGTCGGTCGTCGAGGACCTCGGTGGCGAGGAACGCCGCGTGGACACCAACGAGGACGTGACGTTCGCACTCCAGGCGGAGGTCCTCTTCCCGAAGGACAGCTCGAAGCTCAACCCCGAGGCCCGTTCCCGCATCCAGGCGATCGCGGACGAGATCAAGGCCCAGAACGCCACGAACGTCCGCGTCTTCGGCTTCACCGACAACCTCGGCTCGTACGCCCACGGCCTGACCCTCTCCAAGAACCGCGCCGAAGTCGTCCACGAGGAACTCGCCTCCGCTCTCGGCAGCACGAACGTCACCTTCGCGGTACGCGGCTACAGCGAGGACTACCCGATCGCCGACAACACCTCGGAACAGGGCCGCCGCAAGAACCGCCGCGTGGAGGTGACGTTCCCGAAGGGCGACTAGCCCTTGAAGTGCTCCCCGGCTTCCATGACCGGCTCCGAGGCCTGGTGCCCCCAAGCCGAGGCCCCACCGCACGGCAACACCGCCCACATCCGCGTACCCCCTCCCGCCCCCTCCCGGCTCCCGTGCCTCACCGAATCCCCAGTCGCCCTCGCAGCCCCGCACGACACAGCCGAGCAGGCGCAACGACGCTCGGCGACCAGTTCGCCCACAGCCTGCTCGGCGGGGTCGACCAGCGCACCGAGCCCGTGCGCGACCAGCACGGTACGGGTCGCCACCCGGGCGATCGCCGGCGATCTGAGCGCGGCGGGCAGGGTGAGGCTGTAGGCGAGGGATTCGGGCGCGGGGGCGGAGTGGTCGCCCTGAACGGCGCAGAGGGAAATGGGCATGCGGAACTCCCGTGCGGTGAGTCGGAGTACGCCGCCGGGCTCCTCGGACTCGACCGGGCGAAGATCTCCAACATCGAGGCCGGGGTACGCACCATCACCCCGGAACGGCTGAGGACCCTCGCCTGCAACTACAACTGCCGCGACGAGGTGGACGTCGATGCCCTGGCCCATATGGCAGGCGATCGCACGCAAGGCTGGTGGGAGGTGTACCGCGGACAACTCTCCGCAGGCATCATCGACATCGCGGAACTGGAATGGCACGCACGAGCCATGCGCGCGGGCGTGACAGTGCACGTGCCCGGCCTCCTCCAGACCGACGCCTACGCTCGTACCCTCTTCGCCGCCGCGCTCCCGCCGTTGTCTGCGGCGGAGGTCGAGCTACGCGTGGCCCTCCGCATGCAGCGCCAGCAGGTCCTGCACCGCGACGACCCGATCACGTACGTCGGGTACGTGCACGAGGCCGCCCTGCACATCGAGTTCGGCGGGCCCAAGGTCATGCGGGCACAGCTCGACCACCTCTGTGACCTGTCCGAGCGCGACAACATCGAAGTACGCGTGACCCCGTTCAAGGCCGGAGCGCTCCCTGGCGCGGGACAGCCGGTCGTCTATGCCGCAGGCGTCGTGCCCCAGCTCGACACGGTGGAGCTCGACTCGGCCCATGGTCCGGAGTTCGCGCACGGACAAGCCCAACTCGACAAGTACCAGGCCCACTTGGACTGGATGGGAAGCGCCTCGCTCTCGCCCGCAGAGTCGCGCGACTTCATCCACACCACCGCCCGCCACCTCTGAAGGAAGCCACGATGACCGAGATCAAATGGGAAGAGCCCTTCTGCGCCGAGGGCGCCAACTGCTTCCGCATAGGCACCGACACCTCCGGCAACGCCTACATCGCCCTCGCCGGAGCAGAGGACACGTACCTCACCGACACCCGCGAAGCCCTCCGCACCCTCATCCAGGAGATCAAGGCAGGCAAGGCGGACCACCTCCTGTGACCCCCGCACCCCCTGCTGTCGCCCTCAATGCCCGCCGGATCGTGGCGATCATCGCCCCGGGAGTGTGGAACACCTCCTCCGCCGTGAACCGCAGCGCGAGCCGCACCTCGGCGCACTGCTGAAGGTCGTTGAAACGGGCGACATCGCGACGGTGGTCCTCGCGGCTGCCGTGATAGGCGTACCCCTCGATCTCGACGGCGACGCCCTGCGCCCGGAACAGGAAGTCGGGGCGCAGCACGCGTCCGGTGAAGGTGACGACCTCGGCCTGCGTCTCGGGGTGCAGGCCGGCGTCGTGTATCCGCAGCCGGGCCATCGTCTCCGCAGGTGAACCGCACGCCGGGTCGGCGAGTGCGAGCCACCCCCGGGCCCGGACGGCACCACGCCTCCGCGGCCCGAGTGCGGTGGCGACCGTGTCGAGACGGGTGAGCGGCGCACGCCGGATCCGCCGCTCGCGCTCGCGGTCACCCACGCCGACCGAGCGGCGGGCGAGCGCCGAGTCGACGGCCACCACCGCTTCGTCCCGCGGCCCCGACAGCAACAGGTCGGCCAGCGTGCGGTCGACGCTCGTGATCCGCAACCCGTCACGCTCGACCACGTCACCAGCGACCAGCGCACTGCGGTGCACCCGCACCCCCTTCCGCTTCCGTACCCCTTCGGAATCGGTGAACTCCGCTTCCACCCGCAGCAGTTCGATCCGCCAGAGCCAGGCTGCCGCCCGGTGACTGACGACGAACCCCGGAGCGGCGAACTGCACACCCCTGAGCCGCGTCCGGAGACCCACCCCCACTCCCGGCTCCGCCCACGCACCCTCCCCGAGCGCGGTCCACCCCTCCTCCTTCAGACACCGATAGAGCCCGGACCGAGACCACCCCTCGCCCAGGGCCCACGCCGTAACCAACACCCCACCCACAGCCACATCCCGCAACTCCCGCACCCCCCAACCTTCCCGCATCCCCCCTCCTCGGGCCCGACCCTGTGGATAACCCCGGGCAAGTCGGCGAAGAGGGGAAGTGAATGTCTTCCGAGTCCCAGACACCGACCGACACGAGGACCTCTGACCTGGGGTTACGAGAAAACGCAGACGACCCTCCTGGGACGGTGGGGCCAAATACTTCGCGCCCTCGTCCGGGGCACGCCGATCTGTGAGGCTTGAGGGCGTTGTGTGCCGTGTGGGTGGTGGGTAGGGAGACCTCATGACTGTCCTCGGTGCCGTGTTCCGGCCTCAGCTGCCCCCAGAACGTCTGCGCGCGATGGTCCGTACGGCGGAGGGTGCGGGGCTGGAGGAGTTGTGGTTGTGGGAGGACTGTTTTCTGGAAGGGGGGATCTCCGCGGCGGCGGCAGCGCTGGCCTGGACGGAGCGGCTGCGGGTGGGAGTGGGGCTGCTGCCCGTGCCGTTGCGGAACGTGGCCGTGACGGCGATGGAGACCGCCACCCTGCACCGGCTCTTCCCGGGGCGGGCGATCGTCGGCGTCGGGCACGGCGTACAGGGCTGGATGGGGCAGGTCGGGGCGCGGGCCGAGTCGCCCGTGACGCTGCTGCGTGAGTACCTCGTGGCGTTGCGCGCGCTGCTGCGGGGCGAGCGCGTGACCACGGACGGCCGGTACGTGAAGCTCGACGACGTCGCCCTCGACTGGCCCCCGCCAACACCGGTGAAGATCCTCGCGGGAGCCACCGGACCGCGTACGCTCCGGCTCTCGGGCGAGTTCGCGGACGGCACCATCCTCACCTCCGGGACGCCACCGGAGGGCGTACGCAAGGCGTGTCAACTCATCGGCGAGGGGCGGAAGTCGGGCTCCCGTGACGGCACGCACGAGACCGTCGTCTACCTCCTCACCGCCACCGGCCCAGGCGCCGCCGCCCGCCTTCGCGCCGAACTGGAGACGGAGGGCATGGCGTCGGTCCCGGACCTCGGGGTCGCCGGGGGCGCGAAAGCGGTCGCCGAGGCGGTCCGCCGTCTCACGGACGCCGGTGCCGACACCGTGATCCTCCAGCCGACCGCCGACGAACCGGACCCCGAGGGCTTCGTCCGCTTCACCGCCGAGGACGTACGCCCCCTCGTCCCGTAGCGGTCCCGAGCCGTCGTCGCTCATGCCGGGCCCAGTACCAGGGCTCAGTACCGGGGCCGACTCTCTCGGCATGAGCCACGGCACGTACAGCTGAGAGACGTGGCGGAAGCCGACCTGGAGGTGTTCTTCGAGCAGGAGCACGACCCGGAGTCGGCTCCCCGCTTCGTCGGTGGCCGATGACCCGCGAGCGGGACAGCGCCCGGCAGCCCCCGACCTCGCCCCCGCCCCCGCCCCGGAGAATTCACTCGCGGCACACGAGCCCCGCCTGCCACCATCGCCCGATGAACCCGACCAGCCCCTCCGGCTCGGCCTCCTCCTCCGCAGTGGCCTCCGCCCCCTCCTTCGCAGAGCTCGTCGCCGAGGCCGAAGCCGTCCCCACCGAGGGCTGGGACTTCTCGTGGTTCGAGGGGCGGGCCACCGAGGAGCGCCCCTCCTGGGGATACGCGCGGGCCATGGGGGAGCGCCTGGCCACGGCGGAGGCCGCCCTCGACATCCAGACCGGCGGCGGCGAAGTCCTGGCGTCGGCCCGGGAGTTGCCGCGCCTGACGGTCGCCACCGAGGGCTGGCCGCCGAACGTCGCCAAGGCCACCGCCCTGCTCCACCCGCGCGGCGCGGTGGTCGTCGCCTCGCCGGAGGACGCCCCGCTGCCGTTCGGCGACGCGGCGTTCGACCTCGTCGTGAGCAGGCACCCGGTGACGGCACACTGGACGGAGATCGCCCGCGTCCTCGCCCCCGGCGGCACCTACTTCGCCCAGCATGTGGGCCCCAGCAGCGCGTACGAACTCGTCGAGTACTTTCTCGGTCCGCAGCCGGAGGCCAACCGCAAGGCCCGCCACCCGGACCGCGAGCGGGCCGGAGCCGAGGCGGCCGGTCTTGAGATCGTCGATCTGCGCGCGGAGCGGCTGCGGATGGAGTTCCACGACATCGGGGCGGTCGTGCACTTCCTGCGGAAGGTGGTGTGGATGGTGCCCGGCTTCACCGTGGACCGGTACCGGACCCGGCTCCTGGACCTGCACGAGCGGATCGCGGACGAGGGCCCGTTCGTGGCCCACAGCTCCCGCCACCTCGTCGAGGCCCGCCGGCCGTAGAGCGCGTGGCGCGAACAAGTCCCCGAGGGCTGGGGGGAATTGACGTCCGCGGGTTACGCGTGCGGGGCCCGTCCTCGTCTTCCCGATCGCCAACTCCGGCCCCGGCCAAGGAACTTCACCGGCCCGCTTCATGTGATCCTCGATGTCATGGCGGCGACGGCGGGCCCGAACGGGGTCGGATCCTGGCCGCTGCCCCGGTCTCGGGAGGAGAGTCGACCATGTCGAAGGGCACGTCGAAGGGCACGTCGAAGAGCAAGGGGCCCTACAGCTGTGGCCTGGACGCGGCCGTGGACATCGTGGGCGGCAAGTGGAAGCCGATGATCCTTTGGGCGCTGCACGTGGGAGGGACCCTGCGTTTCGGGGAGCTGCGCCGGAACATGGGGGGCGGGCACTCCCCGGGAATCAGCGAGAAGGTGCTGAGCCGGCAGCTGCGCGAGCTGGAGGCCGACGGAGTGGTGCACCGGGAGGTGTACGGCGAGGTGCCGCCCCGTGTGGAGTACTCGCTCACCGAGCTGGGCAAGGCGCTGAACACCGCGCTCCTGCCGCTGGGCGAATGGGGTGATCTGCACATGAAGGAAATTGTCGCCCGTAAACACCCAGGGCAGAGCAAAGAGTCGACAGTCGCCGCGCAGTCCGGGTGAGAGCCCTCACGAAAATCCCGGAAACGCTCACAGAGTTTCCACATCGTTACCCCGGATGGTCCGTGGCACCTCTCCGGCTCACGTAAGTTCGAAGCCAGGTAATTCGCGCAAGCAAAGCTGCGCGGACGGTACCGCGCGGAGGAGGGGGCCGCGCGGTGCCCTGCCGACAGGGCCGGCGGCGGCGCCGACGACACCCGCCGGGGGGCGCGTTCGGGAGTCCGGTACGGGGTTCCGGTGCGGGCGGAGTCGCGAAGCGGCCCGGGGTCGCGAAGTCATCTTGGCGTCAAGTGGACGTTCCCGGGTGCGTCACCCTTGGGGCGTACGTCCGAGGCGGATGGCCCAGTGCCCCACAACCGCTCGCAAACCCCCTGGTTCCCTCCGGATTCGCCTCCACCGCCTTGGAATCCGCTGTGATTCGGCCATGTTCTGCCCGTGAATGAACGCTTCCGCACCCACTCGGGCGTTGTCGGGCGACTGCGGAGAGTAGTTGTGGCACGCCGATGCACGCAGCATCACTTACGAAGGGTTATGGTGGAAACCCCCCCTCGGGCCGGTCCGTCTCCCCCCCACGGACCGGCCCGTTTTTTGTGCTCTCGTACGCGCCCGGCGTACGCCCCTGAGGGGCCGTCGCCGGTGCCATGGCCGGTATCGCCATCCGCACCGGCACCGATGCCGTCGTCCCGGCACGGCCCGCCCTCGCCCCGTACCGCGGAGAGCAGAAGGCCTTGCACCCCAAGGGGGAGAGGCGCTCCAGCAGCGGTATGGTGTCGCGCTCGGGGGACCGTTATCTGCACGGAGAGGCTGACGAACACGTGAACCTGCGGGACAACCTGCGCCGCTTGCTGGTCAGGGTCTATGCGCGCAGGGTGGAAGGCCACCTTGACCACGACCAGGTGCCCAAGCACATCGGCGTCATCGTGGACGGCAACCGGCGCTGGGCGAAGGCGGCGGGCAACACCGCCGCCCAGGGACACCGGGCCGGGGCCGACAAGATCGAGGAGTTCCTCGGCTGGTGCTCCGAGACCGACGTCGAGGTCGTCACCCTCTGGCTGCTGTCCACGGACAACTTCGACCGCCCCGCGGAAGAACTCGTACCGCTGCTCGACATCATCGAGAACGTCGTGAAGTCGCTCGCCGCCGACGGCCGCTGGCGCGTGCACCACGTCGGCACGCCGGACATCCTGCCCGCACGGATGCAGACCGTCCTGAAGGAGGCCGAGGAGTCCACCGCGCACGTCGACGGAATACTCGTGAACTGCGCCATCGGCTACGGCGGCCGCCAGGAGATCGCCGACGCCGTGCGCTCCATGATCCTCGACCACGCCGAGAAGGGCACCTCGATGGAGGAGCTCGCCGACAGGGTCGACATCGACATGATCGGCAAGCACCTCTACACCAGCGCCCAGCCCGACCCCGACCTCGTGATCCGTACGAGCGGCGAGCAGCGGCTGTCCGGGTTCATGCTCTGGCAGACGGCCCACTCGGAGTACTACTTCTGTGAGGTCTTCTGGCCGGCCTTCCGCAAGGTTGACTTCCTCCGCGCCATGCGCGACTACGCGGCGCGGCACAGGCGCTACGGAGGCTGAGCTTCCCCCCCCCTTTTCACGGCTCGGTTCGCCTCCGGGGCGCCCCTTCGGCTCACTCGCCGGGCGCGCGCCCCGCACGCAGGGGGCGCCGGCAGGGACGTACGTCATCTGGTGTTAACGAACGCGCCGTCATCGCCTTTGGCATGGCATCGCGCGTTCGAGGGCATAAGCCTTGCAGGTCGACACCCGAACCACGGGTGTCGTATCTCAGCGGACGGCACGGGGCCGTCCGCCCGGGAGGCCCTTTGCACCAGCCCGACCGTGCGGTCAGTACGGACGAAGCGGAGAGGGCCGGTAGTCGGCCCGTGCATCGCGGCCGCACACCGGTCCAGCTCTCCTCCGTCGCTCCCCGACCTCATCCGAGGGGGTACGTCCTTCCGTGGTGACCAGCACAAAGCGCCGTATGCCAGACCGGCGCACCTATGTTCTCGACACCAGCGTCCTGCTGGCCGACCCGCACGCCATGAACCGCTTCGACGAGCACGAAGTAGTGCTGCCGATCGTCGTGGTCACGGAATTGGAGGCCAAGCGGCACCATCCCGAACTCGGCTACTTCGCCCGGCAGGCCCTGCGCCTGCTGGACGAGTTCCGGGTGAAATATGGCCGTCTCGATGCCCCCATCCCCACCGGGGAGCTGGGCGGGACGGTCCGTGTCGAGCTCAATCACTCGGACCCCAGTGTGCTGCCCAGCGGGTATCGCCTGGGGGACAACGACTCCCGCATCCTCGCGGTCGCCCGCAATCTGCAGGCCGAGGGGTTCGACGTCACAGTCGTGTCGAAGGACCTGCCGCTCAGGATCAAGGCCTCCTCGGTCGGGCTCCTCGCCGAGGAGTACCGCGCCGAGCTCGCCATCACGGGCTCCTCCGGCTGGACCGGAATGTCCGAACTGACGCTCTCCGGCGAGCAGGTGGACCTCCTCTTCGACCAGGAGACCCTGTACGTCCCCGAGGCGTCCGAGTTCCCCGTCCACACGGGTCTGATGATCCAGTCCGAGCGCGGCAAGGCCCTGGGACGCGTGACGTCCGAGGGCAACGTCCGGCTCGTACGGGGTGATCGGGAGGCCTTCGGCATCAAGGGCCGCAGCGCGGAGCAGCGCATCGCGCTCGATCTGCTGCTCGACCCGGACGTCGGGATCGTCTCGATGGGCGGCCGGGCCGGCACCGGAAAGTCGGCGCTCGCCCTGTGCGCGGGCCTGGAGGCCGTGCTCGAACGGCGCCAGCACCAGAAGGTGATGGTCTTCCGTCCGCTGTACGCGGTCGGCGGGCAGGAGCTCGGCTATCTGCCAGGCTCCGAGTCCGAGAAGATGGGCCCCTGGGCGCAGGCGGTCTTCGACACGCTCTCCGCGGTCACCAGCCGCGAGGTCATCGAAGAGGTCACCGCGCGAGGCATGCTGGAGGTCCTGCCGCTCACGCACATCCGAGGCCGCTCCCTCCATGACGCGTTCGTGATCGTGGACGAGGCCCAATCCCTGGAACGGAACGTCCTGTTGACCGTTCTGTCCCGAATCGGCGCGAACTCACGGGTGATCCTGACCCATGACGTGGCCCAGCGGGACAACCTCAGGGTCGGCCGGTACGACGGTGTCGTGGCCGTCGTGGAGAAGCTGAAGGGCCATCCGCTCTTCGCGCACGTCACACTCACAAGGTCCGAGCGATCCCAGATTGCGGCACTTGTGACCGAAATGCTGGAGGACGGGCACATCTGATCCCACCTGCCACCAGCTGGGGCATCTGTCCAACAGGTGGTGGCTACACGGTAGTTGACGCCGTCCGGCAAAGGCTGAAGAGCCTAGCCGGGCGGCGTCCTGGCGTGTGCTCGTTTCCGAAAAACTCCTGGGGCAAACGAGGTGTGAGCTTTCACACCCGGCACAGAATTGCCCTCCGGTGGCGGGGTGCGGCAGAGTCTCATTCCTGTCAGGCCCCGCATACGACACACCTGTGCCCCCAGCGGTACGGCACCACAGAAGTAACAGAACTCCATAAAGCCGTCGTATGCCGCCCGAGCACCACGCGGCGCTCCCGTCAAGGGAGTTGCCCATCGGGCCCGCGCCTCCCGTGACCCCGCAGTTGGGAGGCCAGCGCCAAGGGGCACGATTGCGTCCGCGAGGGTCACCTGTAGCGGGCGATGCTGGAAGGAAACCGTGTGAGCCGGATTTCGGTCCGGGGATTCGCAGTGGCCTCGGCCACCGCGGTCACCGCTGTCGGCGCTGTCACCGGTGTTGCCTCGGGCAACACCGCGTCCTCGAGCGACGACGCGGAGGCAACGGCAGCAGGCGCCACGCTCCTCGCGGACATACCCGCGGGCGCGCAGGCGCAGGTGCAGACCGCATCCCTGACTCAGCAGGCCGACTCGCAGGCCATCGCGGCCGACGCGACCGCCAAGAAGGACGCCGAGGAGTCCGCGCGCAAGCAGGCCGCCAAGGACGCCGTCGCCAAGCAGAAGGCCGCGGAGAAGGCCGAGCAGGAGGCGCAGGACCGGAAGGACGCCCTCAAGGCTGCCAGCCGTTCCTCCACGCGTGACGCCTCCAGCTTCCCGACGAAGTCCTCGTACAGCGTCGCGGAGATCCAGGCGATGGCGCGCGCGATCGTCCCGGCGGACCAGTTCCAGTGCTTCAGCACCATCGTGGACCACGAGTCCAGCTGGAACTACCAGGCGGACAACCCCACCTCGGACGCCTACGGTCTGATGCAGGCGCTGCCCGGTTCCAAGATGTCCTCCGCCGGCGCGGACTGGGCGACCAACCCGGCCACCCAGATCAAGTGGGGCCTCGGCTACATGAACGACCGGTACGGCAGCCCGTGCGGAGCCTGGGACTTCTGGCAGTCCAACAACTACTACTGAGCCGACAGCCACTCGGTCCTCTCAACCTTTTCAGAGCCCCTCACCGTCCTACGGTGAGGGGCTTCTGCCATGTACGGTCGATGCCGACGACTCCAGGGGGGAGTGGTGGGGCACGACGGGGAAAAGGGACGGATCATGTCGCGAGTGCCAGGGTGGCTCGACCGGCTCGGCGCCGGATTCACCGAACTCGGAGACCGGTTGAGCGCGCGCCGCGCGCAGGCCGAGGAGGACGACGACTTCCGCCAGGACGAGGAGTTCCGCCGGGACGGCGACTTCGGCCGAGCTGACGGCATCGACCGGGGCGGCCAGGCCGGGGCCGACGCCCCGGCCTCGTCCACCGGGACAGCCACACTCCCGTCTCCCGTCCCTCCCTCGGACGCTCGCGTGGCCTCCTCGCCCGCCTCCACCCGCCCCGATCCCGCCGCGGCCGTGCCCTGGGGCATGCGGGTCGCCGCCGAGGCCGGCTGGCGGCTGCTCGTACTCGCGGGCACCGTCTGGGTGTTGATGCGCGTCATCAGCGCCGTGCAGCTCGTCGTCCTCGCCTTCGTCGCCGCGCTGCTCATCACCGCGCTGCTCCAGCCCACCGTGGCGCGGCTGCGGCGGTACGGGGTGCCGCGCGGGCTCGCCACCGCGCTGACCGCGACCCTCGGCTTCGTGGTCATGGGGCTCGTCGGCTGGTTCGTGGTCTGGCAGGTCATGGAGAACATCGACAACCTCTCCACCCAGATCCAGGACGGCATCGACGAGTTGCAGCGCTGGCTGCTCAACAGCCCGTTCCACGTCACCGAGGAGCAGATCAAGAACATCGCCAAGAGCCTGCGCGAAGCCGTCGGCGCCAACACGGACGAGATCACGTCGGCGGGCCTGGAGGGCGTCACCGTCATCGTCGAGGCCCTCACCGGCATCCTCCTCACGATGTTCTCCACGCTCTTCCTCCTCTACGACGGCAAGCGCATCTGGCAGTGGACGCTCAAGCTGGTGCCGGCGGCGGCGCGGCCCGGGGTGGCCGGGGCGGGCCCGCGCGCCTGGCGCACGCTCACGGCCTATGTCCGCGGGACGGTGATAGTGGCGTTGATCGACGCCATCTTCATCGGCCTGGGCATCTTCTTCCTGGACGTCCCGATGGCTGTCCCGCTGGCCGTCTTCATCTTCCTGTTCGCGTTCATCCCGCTGGTCGGTGCCGTCGTCTCGGGCGCGCTGGCGGTCGTGGTGGCTCTCGTGACGCAGGGGGTCTTCACGGCGGTGATGGCGCTGATCGTCGTGCTCGCCGTCCAGCAGATCGAGGGCCACATCCTCCAGCCGTTCATCCTCGGCCGGGCCGTGCGGGTTCATCCGCTCGCCGTCGTTCTCTCCGTCGCGGCGGGCGGGGTGGTCGCGGGGATCGGCGGCGCGGTCGTTGCCGTCCCGCTCGTCGCCGTCACCAACACGGTGGTCGGCTACCTGCGTTCGTACTCCCAGGAGCCGGCGTTGCGCACGTCGCCCGTGCCGCGGGGGGCGACGGCCACGGGGGTGGCACCGGTGGAACACCGCCCGGCGGACGGGGCGTCGTCGTAGGGGACCTCTTTCGCCCCCGCCGCCCTTACCCATTCCCGTCCACTGGGGGCTGAGCTGAAACTCAGCCCCTCCGGCGTTTGAGGAGCGGGGGTTCGGGGGCTGCCCCCGAGACGGGACGGGTAAGGGCGGCGGGGGCGAAAAACTCAGGGAAACCGGCGGAGCTACTCCGCCAGGATCGCCTCCGCGTCGAGGGTGACCCCCACGGCCTGGACGACCGAAGCGATCTTGAACGCTTCCTGGATCGTCTCCCGGTCGACCCCCGCCCTGCGGAGCGCCTGCTCGTGGGAGTCGAGACACTGCCCGCACGCGTTGATCGCGGAGACGGCGAGCGACCACAGTTCGAAGTCGACCTTCTCCACACCAGGGTCGCCGATCACGTTCATCCGCAGACCGGCCCGCAGGTTTCCGTACTCCGGATCGGAGAGCAGATGCCGCGTGCGGTGGAAGACGTTGTTCATCGCCATGACCGCCGCGGCGGACTTGGCCGCCGTGTACGCCTCCGGCGAGAGCTTCGCGTTGGCCTCCTCCTCCAGCTCACGGAGCACACGAGGAGACCGCGAGGCGATGGCGCAGACGAGCACCGTCCCCCACAACTGCTGCTGCGGAAGCCCGGAGTCGCCGATCACCGAACCTAGGTTCAGCCGAAGGTCCTTGGCGTAGTCCGGGATCGCGGACTTCAGCGCGTCGAGGGACATGGGTCACCCACCGGCCGGTTCGAAGGCGGGCGGACTGTCACCTACGGTGAGCATGCGGGCTCCTCCTGGGCGACGGAAAGACCGATTCGCGGCCTTCCGTGCGGCTTGGACGCCGCCAAGACTGCCATGGAGCAACTGGCCGGTGGAGTAGGCCAAGTCGAGGCAAGCCGGGTGATGGCATCGGTGGCCCACTCGGAGCAGCCCGAGTGGACGCGGGCACGCCGTTGCCGGTACGGGGGTGTGGTGACCCGTACCGGCAACGGCTCGGCGCCCTCCCTCTCGGGGCGCGCCCGACAGGTGCGCTACTCCGTACGCAGCCCGTCCGGGCGCATCAGCCGCAGGAGCGGCGGCAGGCTGAGGGCCGTCACCACGAGGACGACCGCCGAGCCGATGCCCGTCATGGCCAGGACGCTCAGCCAGTCCACGGTCACCTTGGTGTCCGTCATCTTCAGCAGGACCGCGCCCAGGGTGAGGCCCACCACCGAGGCGAGGACCAGGCCGAGCGTGACCGGGATCGCGGTCTGCCACAGCACCGACAGGCTCAGCGTGCGGCGCCGGGTGCCGAAGGCGACGAGGACCGACAGGAGCTTCTTGCGCTCCCGCAGCTGCTCCAGCTGCGAGACGAGCAGACTCGCCCCGATCAGCGCGAGAACACAGGCCGCGCCGACGAACAGTCCGGTGCGGATGGAGCCGAAGGTCTGGGACTTCTCGCTCGACGTGTACGTCCAGGGGTTCGTGAGCGGATCCACCTTCGCCGCGGTATTGCGTACGAGTTCCTGCACGTCCGGGACCGTCATGTCGAGCTGCAGATAGATCTCCCCGTCGAGGGTCGAGGCCGCCGCGGTGGGCAGCGCGCTCGGGGTGAACAGGAAACCGCCCCGCTCCCAGCCCTTCGGGTCATTGCCCGGGGCGGCCTTCATGATGCCCCGCGGCACCGTCCAGGCGACCTCCTTGCCCTTCTCCTCCCCGCTGTAGGAGGGGTCGATGTAGAGCTTCTCGCCGGGTGCGGCGAGCTTCGGGGTGCCGGTGTCGTAATCGGCGCCGTGCACCGCGAAGACGTCACCCTCGCGGCACGAGGGCAGCTTCGCCACCTCGCGCAGGGTGGCGCAGTCGCCGACGGTCAGCTGCGTGGTCGTCTCGGGGTCCTTCCTGCCCGCGCCCAGCCAGCCGTCGGAGAGCGCCATGGCCTGGCGCACGCCGCTGGTCTCGGCGAAGGCCTGCCGGGCCTCGGCGAGTGGGGCGGTCCTCGGTACGGACATCTCCATCTGCGCGCGCGAGAGGTCGTTGCCGGTGGATTCCGTGTAGCTGCTCTGGACTCCGGAGAACAGCATCTGCAGGGCGATCGCGCCGGCCACCGCCACCGCGATGCCGTTCACCATGCGGGCCGCCGTACCGCTGCTCAACTGGAGCCTGCGGACCGCCAGTTGCCAGGAGACCGAGCCCGAGTTCAGCCGGGCCACGACGGCCTCCACGACCCACGGCAGCAGCGCGGTGATGCCGACGAGGAGCAGGATGACTCCACCGGCCACCATGTACTCGTTGAAGTTCCCGTTCTCGGTGCCCTTCCCGATCATCGGGACGAGCAGTCCGACACCGCCCAGCGGCAGCAGCAGCCGCCACCACAGGCGGCGTCGCGCGGGCCTGGCCGCGCGCACCACGCCGAGCGGCTCGATGACCACACCGCGCAGGGCGAGCAGCGTCACCGCGACCGCGGCCGCCGGGACCGCGACGGCGATCAGGACGGCGAGTACGGGCGTCGGGTTGAGGTAGCTCGGGAAGACGCTGAAGCCGAAGACCTCGACGGAGCCCGCGATCTGACGGCCGATCAGGAAGAAGCCGGTGCCGAAGAGCAGCCCGAGCACCGCGCCGGAGAGCGCCTCGCCCGCGGCGATCCGGCGGGTCATCCGGCTGTCGGCGCCGACCAGCCGCAGCGCCGCGAGCCTGCGGTCGCGCCGCTCGCCGCCGAAGCGTACGGCCGCGGCGATGAAGACGCCGACGGGCATCAGCAGCACCACGAAGACCGTGAGGACGAGCAGCAGCAGGACCGGGTCCATCTCCTCCGAGGGCGCCTCCTCCCCCTGGAAGGTGTTGATGCGCGTGATGCCGGGGGCGTCGCCGTACCGGGCCAGGTTTTCGGCACCCGAGTAGAAGGCGAGTTCGGCCGAACCGATGAGACCCGCCTCGCTGATCGTGCCGGTGATCCGGTCCGGCAGCCGCTCGCGCAGCAGCTTGGCGTCCTTGGACTTCAGCAGCTCCTTGAGCGCGGGCGACACGAACATCTCGCCCGGCGCGGGGAACTTCTTCAACCCCGGCGGCAGCGGCGCTCGCAGGCCCTCTGGTTCCAGCAGGCGGCCGCGGACGTCCCGGTCGCGGAAATCGGTGTCGACGTCCGCGACGAGCACCGTGTTGTCGGCCTTGGGCGCCTCGTCCACGCCGATCGTGATGTCCATGCGCGCGTACTCGCGGTCGGACCGGGCCTGCATCGCGTTCGGTATCGCTGTGACGAGCAGCAGCAGTGCCACGCCGAGACCGACTCCAACGCCCGTGAGCAGGACGCGGACCCAGCCCTCGCGGCCCCCGGTGAACGCGAACTTGGCGCCCATTGCCAGGTCCTTCGACCACTGGCGTGCGTTCATACGACGCGCTCCATGTCCCGGGACTTTCCGTCGCGTACGACGATCTCGCGGTCGGAGTAGGCGGCGACGCGGGCTTCGTGGGTGACGAGGACGACGGCGGCGTTGGAGGTGCGGGCTGCTTCGGTGAGCAGTTCCATGACGCGTTCGCCGTTGAGGGAGTCGAGGGCGCCGGTGGGCTCGTCGGCGAAGAGGACGCGGGGGTCGGTGACCAGGGCGCGGGCGACGGCGACGCGCTGGCCCTGGCCGCCGGAGACCTCGCCGGGCCGCTTGGCCTTGAGGTCGTCGACCTCCAGCTGCTCCATGCGGGCCAGGGCGGTGCGCTCGGCGTCCTTGCGGGAGGCGCCGTTCAGCCGCAGCGGCAGTGCCACGTTCTCGACGCAGGTCAGTTCGGGGACGAGCTGGCCGAACTGGAAGACGAAGCCGAACTGGGAGCGGCGCAGGGCGCTGCGCCCGGCATCGTTCATGGTGGCCATTTCCTGGCCGCTGTACATGATCGAGCCGGAGTCGGGGGTGACGATGCCGGCGAGGCAGTGCAGGAGGGTCGACTTGCCGGAGCCCGAGGGGCCCATCACGGCGACGACCTCGCCGGGGTGGATGGAGAACTCGGCGCCGTCCAGGGCGTTGGTGGGGCCGTAGGTCTTGCGCAGGTCGTGGGCCACGAGCAGGGAGCCTGCGGGGGTCATCGAGTCACCGCCTCTGCGAGTTTGCCGAGGCGCGCGGCGGTGAGTTCCAGCCAGCGCAGGTCGGCTTCGAGATGGAAGAGTGCGTGGTCGCAGATCAGCTGGTCGGCGAGATCGCCCTTGCGCTTGCGGTCGGTGAGCATCCGCATCATGCGCAGGTGCTCCGCGCGCTGGGTGTCGAGGATCCCGGACGCGTCGCGGTGGGTGAGGAGGGCGAGGACGACCTTCGTGTAGAGGGTCGACTGGAGGTAGGGCTCGGGCTTCTCGGGTGTGGCGAGCCACCGCCGGACGTCGGTGACGCCGGCCTCGGTGATCGCGTACCGCTTGCGCTCGGGGCCTTCGCCGGCCTCGATGCCGTCGACCTCCACGAGGCCGTTCTTCAGCAGCCGGGACATCGTGGAATAGACCTGGCCGTAGTGGAGCGGCCGGTCCTGACCGAACTTCTCGTCGAAGGCCCGCTTCAGGTCGTAACCGTGGCGGGGCCCGGACTCAAGGAGCCCTAGGAGCGTGTGACCGATGGACATGCGGAGCACTGTACACAGGGCGTATACACCGTGTGTATACGTACCGTGGATAGTCGCTTTCGCGGCGTACGGGTCCGCAGGTCAGGGTTGATTGTCACGGTTCTGCTACTGGAGTGGCGGGTGGGGCGTCGGCCGCCCTTTTTCGCCCCCGCCGCCCCTACCCAATCCCGTCCCTTTTCAGGGGCTCCGCCCCCGAACCCCCAAAAGACTGCACAGTTCCCCGCGCCCCTTAAAGGGGCGCGGGGAACTGTGCGACCAGCCACAGCGGACCCGCACCTGCATCTCAGCCGCGGCAGCCCCCAGTGAGCGTCTAGTCCTCGGGCTCCCCGGAAACGGGAGGCCGCCCCCGCCGGGGTATCGGGCCGGCCCCGCCCGGCAGGCGGCCCGTCTCCGCCAGGGCCCTGCGCAGCAGGAACTCGATCTGTGCGTTGGCGGAGCGGAGCTCGTCGCCGGCCCATCGGGCGAGCGCCTCGTACACGAGCGGGTCGAGCCGCAGCAGCACCTGCTTGCGCTGCTGCCGCGGCCGCCGCTTGGGGGAAGTCCCCTCGGGAGGTTCGGGAGGTGAGGTCACTGGTAGAGGGACCCGGTGTTGAGGACGGGCTGCGGGGCGCGGTCGCCGCACAGGACCACCAACAGGTTCGACACCATCGCCGCCTTCCGCTCGGAGTCCAGCTCGACGATGTCCCGCTCGGCGATCCGGGCGAGCGCGTCCTCGACCATGCCGACCGCACCGTCCACGATCTGCCGCCGCGCGGCGACGACCGCACTCGCCTGCTGCCGCTGGAGCATCGCCGAGGCGATCTCGGGAGCGTACGCGAGATGCGTGAAGCGGGACTCGATGATCTGCACACCCGCGGCCTCCACGCGCGCGTGCAGCTCGACGGCGAGCTTCTCGGTGATTTCCTCCGCGTTGCCCCGCAGCGACAGACCGGCCTCGTCATGGGCGTCGTACGGGTACTCGATGGCGATGTGCCGTACCGCCGCCTCGGTCTGGGTGGCGACGAACTCCAGGAAGTCGTCCACCTCGAAGCTCGCCTGCGCGGTGTCCTCGACCTTCCACACCACGACCGCGGCGAGCTCGATCGGGTTGCCGTAGGCGTCGTTGACCTTGAGGACGGCCGTCTCGTGATTGCGTACCCGCGTCGAGATCTTCGTACGGGACGTCAAGGGGTTCACCCAGCGCAGGCCGTCCTCGCGGATCGTCCCCCGGTAGCGGCCGAAGAGCTGGACGACGCGGGCCTCGCCCGGCGCCACCATGTTCAGACCGCACATGGCGATGAAGGCCGCGAGGCCGATCAGGATGCCGGAAACGATCAGCGCGGCCTTGCCGCCGGTGGAGCCCACCGCGGTGGCGCTGACGATCATTCCGGCGCCCGCCAGCAGTCCGACGAGCCCGAGCAGCAGCGCGAGCCCGCCGCCGATGCTGTGCGCGACGGACTCCCTCACGCGCGGTGCGGGCATCTCGGGTACGTCGGCGGTGTGTGGAGTGTTGTCGTGTGTGGACATGGGTGGTCCCCCGTTTCGCGATCGTGCCGCCCGATGTTCGGGCGCCCTAGCTTCGTTCTATCCAAGTGATATCACTTTAACCGTCACGGCAACCTTCTACGCATCCGAATCGTCGGTTCCATAGGGACAGGTCGGGACAGGTGCTGATTGTCACGTCCGCAAAAGACGGGATCGACCGGCCTATGTCCCCACGCGCGGTGTTAGTTTGCTGAGCTGACCTGAGCTGTGAACCTGTGAGACACGAGAGACGGAAGCGGAGCGGATCGGACCCATGGGACGAGCGGAAGAGAGACGAGCGCGCCAGCGCGGTGGCCACCGCGCCGCGCCGAAACGCTCGTCCAGAGCCGGCGCCAAGGGTGGCGCCAAGGCCGGTGCGAAGAGTGGCATACGTCGCCTCTTCACCTGGAAGAAGCTCCTCGGTACGTTCTTCGGCCTCTGTCTGCTCGGAATGGCGGCCTTCGTCGCTCTGTACCTGATGATCGACGTTCCCAAGGGCAACGCCGCCGCGGTCCAGCAGAGCAACATCTACAAGTACAGCAACGGCGATACGCTCGCCCGCGACGGCACCGTCAACCGCGAGCTCGTCGACCTGGACCAGGTCTCCAAGCCCGTCCGGATGACCTTCGTCGCCGCCGAGAACAAGTCCTTCTACCAGGACGCCGGCGTCGACTTCAAGGGCACCGCCCGCGGACTGCTCAACACCCTCTCCGGCAAGGGCAAGCAGGGTGGCTCGACGATCACCCAGCAGTACGTCAAGAACTTCTACCTCACCCAGGACCAGACCGTCACGCGCAAGCTGAAGGAACTGGTCATCTCCCTGAAGGTGGACCGCCAGGAGTCCAAGGACGAGATCCTCGCGGGTTACATCAACACCAGCTACTACGGCCGCAACGCGTGGGGCATCCAGGCCGCGGCGCAGGCCTACTACCGCGTCGACGCGGACGACCTCAACGTCCAGCAGGGCGCTTATCTCGCAGCGCTGCTCCAGGCACCGAGCCAGTACGACTGGGCGGTCGCGAGCGCCACCGGCAGGAAGCTGGTCACCGCCCGCTGGAACTACGTCCTGGACAACATGGTCGAGGAGGGCTGGCTGAGCGCCGCCAAGCGCGACGGCATGAAGTTCCCCGTGCCGAAGGACCCCAAGGGCGCGCCCGGTCTGCAGGGCCAGGCGGGCTACCTGGTGGAGGCCGCCGACAACTCGTTGAAGAGGCAGCTCGTCGCGGAGGGCGTGGCCGCCGACATCGAGGAGGCCGAGACCATGGTCAAGGCCGGCGGCTGGACCATCACGCTGAACATCGACAAGAAGAAGCAGGCCCAGCTGGAGAAGTCGGTCAAGAGCCAGCTGACCAGCAAGCTGGACGCCAAGGAGCGGAACATCGACGCCGACGTCCAGGCCGGTGCCGTGTCCGTCGACCCGAAGACCGGCAAGGTCGTCGCGATGTACGGCGGCGTGGACTACGTGAAGCACTTCACGAACAACGCGACGCGCCGCGACTACCAGTCCGCCTCCACCTTCAAGCCGCTGATCCTGGCCGCGGCCGTCGACAAGGACGCCGAGACGCAGGACGGCACGCCGATCACGGCGAAGACGATCTACGACGGCACCAGCAAGCGTCCCGTCCTCGACGACGGCAAGAAGGTCGGCTTCGCCCCGCCGAACGAGGACGACGTCGACTACGGAGACGTCACCGTCCAGACCGCGATGAACAAGTCCATCAACTCCGTGTTCGCGCAGCTGGGCGTCGACGTCGGCATGGACCAGGTCATGAAGACCGCGGGCGAGCTCGGCATGGACGTCGAGGGCGCCAAGTCGGTGCCCGCCCAGACCCTCGGCACGATGGGCGCGAGCCCCCTGGAGATGGCGGGCGTCTACGCGACGCTCGACAACCATGGCAGGAAGGTCACCCCGGCCATCGTGAAGTCGGTCGAGCACAAGGACCGCGCGGTCAAGTTCTCGAACCCGATCGGCGACCAGGTCATCAGCCGCGAGGCCGCCGACACGGTCACCTCGGTGCTGACCGGCGTGGTCGACGACGGTACGGCCAAGACGTCAGTACGGGACAACCCGGCCCGTGACGGCCAGCAGGTCGCGGGCAAGACCGGTACGTCCGACTGCAACAAGTCGGCCTGGTTCAGCGGTTACACGCCCAAGCTCGTCACCTCGGTGGGCGTCTTCGGAGAGGCGGCCAAGGCGGGCACCACCCGGTGCGGCAAGGACAAGCCGGTGAAGGTCAAGGCGTTCAGCCAGGTCACGCTGCAGGGCGCGGCCGGCGGCGGCCGGGTCAACGGCGGTGGCTTCCCGGCCCGGATCTGGGCGGCGTACACCTTCGGTGCGATGGGCAGCGTCTCCAAGTTCGACCTGGACACCGACCAGGGTGCGGCCGTCCAGCCGACGATCACGCCGACGCTCACTCAGTCGCCGACGACCCCGTCCGAGGAGCCGAGCAGCGAGGACCCGACGACGACGCCGCCGACGACCAGTTCGTCGGCGGAGACCAGTCCAGAGGACACCCCGACGGAGAGCGAGGATCCGCCGGATCCGACGATCAGCGCACCGACGTCATCGGGCGACCCGGGCGGCATAGAACTGCCGTCGGACCCGGACGACCCACAGTCGGATCCGTAAACCGGCGACCACGCGGACCCCGCGCCCCGGTGAGGGGCGCGGGGCTGTGACATTTGCGGCTCCGCCGCATGGGCGCGACCGCCCACGAACAGCCTGCGGTTCCCCACCGGCATCGCGGTGACGGTCCTCAGTCCCCGTTGACCGAGTGGGCGATCCGGTCGCCGATCTCCTTGTCGATGTTCCGCCAGTACTGCAGCGCACGCTCCAGCACCGGCCGGGACACATCGGCCCGCAGATGCCCGCTGACGTTCGACACCAGCCGCTCACGCTGGGCGTCGTCGAGGACGTGGCGGACCATCGTCCCGGCCTGCCCCCAGTCGTCGTCCTCCCGGTGGAGCTTGTACGCCTCGCGCACCAGCTCCCCGGCGGTCTGCCAGCTCGCCGGGTCGCCGAACCGCCCGTAGTCGGCCGCGGGTCCGCCGTAGGAGTTGGGCGCGTACGGGCGGGCCGTGTCGGACGCCTCGTACCGCATCGGGCCGTCCTTGGCGTACGAGTTGACCGGCGCGTGCGGCCGGTTGGGCGGCAGCTGCGCGTAGTTGGGGCCGATCCGGTACCGATGGGTGTCCGGGTACGAGAACAGCCGGCCGAGCAGCATCTTGTCCGGCGAGGGGCCGATGCCCGGCACCAGGTTGGACGGCTCGAAGGCGGCCTGCTCGATGTGGACGAAGTAGTCCTCGGGGTTCCTGTCGAGGGTCATCCGGCCGACGTCGATCAGCGGGTAGTCCCCGTGCGGCCAGACCTTCGTCAGGTCGAACGGGTTGAAGCGGTAGTCCGCCGCGTCCTCGAACGGCATGATCTGGACCTTGAGCGTCCAGCTCGGCGCGTTCCCGGACTCGATCGACTCGTACAGGTCCCGGCGGTGCTTGTCCGCGTCCGAACCGGCGAGTTCGTCGGCCTCGTCCTGCGTGAGGTAGTCGATGCCCTGGTCGGTCTTGAAGTGGTACTTCACCCAGAACCGCTCACCGGCGCCGTTGATCCACATGTAGGTGTGGGACGAGTAGCCGTTCATGTGGCGGTACGTCTTCGGGATGCCCCGGTCGCCCATCAGCCAGGTCACCTGGTGTGCCGACTCGGGCGAGAGCGTCCAGAAGTCCCACTGCATGTCGTTGCTGCGCAGCCCGGTCGCCGGGTGGCGCTTCTGCGAGCGGATGAAGTCCTGGAACTTGATCGTGTCACGGACGAAGAAGACCGGGGTGTTGTTGCCCACCAGGTCGTAATTGCCATGCTCGGTATAGAACTTGAGCGCGAAACCGCGGGGGTCGCGCCAGGTGTCGGGCGAGCCCTGCTCGCCGGCGACGGTCGAGAAGCGCGCCAGCATCTCCGTGCGTTTCCCGGGCTGGAACAGATCGGCCCTGGTGAACTGGCTGATGTCATTGGTGACTTCGAAGAATCCGTACGCGCCACTGCCCTTGGCGTGCACCACCCGCTCGGGGACCCGCTCCCGGTTGAACTGGGCCATCTTCTCGATGAGGTAGTGGTCCTGGAGCAGGATCGGGCCGTCGGGACCGACGGTGAGCGAGTGTTCGTCGCTCTCCACCGGAATTCCGACGTTGTTCGTGGTGTACGGAGCTTTCTGGGGTGCCTGCGTCACGAGCGTCCTCCCGTCAAGAAGAGAGTCGTCAGGTCGCTTCGGCCACCCCAGCAGTCAACTCCGCCGACGGGATGTCGGCAACATTTGGACGCGGTCCGATTCCGGTCACATTCCGGTTCGATCCTCATCCGGCTGCCGGGGGGCGTCCCTCGTGGGTACCCCTCGGCCGTGGTTCAACCCAGCCGTGATTCGACTCAGCCGTGGTTCAACTCGAACCAGACCACCTTGCCAGTGCTGAGCCGGGTCGCGCCCCACCGCCTGGCCAGCTTGTTCACCAGGTAGAGCCCCCGGCCGCCCTCGTCCGTGGCCCGCGCCTGCCGCAGCCGCGGCAACTGCGGCACGTCGTCACCGACCTCGCAGCGCAGCACGTCCGTACGGAGCAGACGCAGCGTGACCGGCCGTGACGTGTAGCGCACGGCGTTCGTCACGACCTCGCTGACGAGCAGCTCCAGGGAGTCCGTGAGCTCCTCCAGGCCCCAGCGGGAGAGCGCCTTGCGGGCCAGCCTGCGGGCCCGGCCGGGCGCCGCGTCCTCGGGGTCCAGATGCCAGAACGCGACGTCGCTCGGCGCGATCCCGTCGAAGCGGGCGGCGAGCAGCGCGATGTCGTCGTCCCGGTCGCCCGGGCCGAGCATGTCGAGCACCTCGTCGCACAGCGCCTCAAGGGGCGGCGGATGGTCGGGGCCGGTCAACGCCGCGGTGGCCGCGATCCGCTCACGCAGCTGCTCTATCCCGGTCCACACGTCACGCAGCCGCGACTCGACCAGACCGTCGGTGTAGAGCAGCAGGGTGGCACCGGCGGGCGCGTCCAGCTCGACCGCCTCGAAGTCCACCCCGCCCACACCGATCGGGGCGCCCGGCGGTACGCGCAGGACCTCGGCCCTGCCGCCCAGGTGCAGCAGGACGGGCGGGGGATGGCCCGCGTTGGCGATGGTGATGCGGTGCGCGACCGGGTCGTACACCGCGTACAGGCAGGTCGCCATGCGGTCGGTACCGAGCCGCTGGGCCTGCTCGTCCAGGTGGTGCAGGACCTCCTGCGGGGGCAGGTCGAGCCCGGCGAGGGTCTGCGCGGTCGTCCGCAGCTGGCCCATGATCGCGGCCGAGGTCATGGAGTGGCCCATGACGTCACCGACGACGAGGGCGACCCGGCTGCCGGGCAGCGGGATCGCGTCGTACCAGTCACCGCCGACCCGGGCCGTCTCCGCGGCCGGCAGATACCGGGACGCCAGTCGTACGCCGGTCGGCCGGGGCAGCGTCTCGGGCAGCATCGTGCGCTGCAGCTCGTCGGCGATGTACGCCTCGCGCCCGTACAGCACGGCCTTGTCGATGCCGAGCGCGCTGTGCGTGGCGAGCTGGGCCGCGACGAGCAGGTCGTCGGTCTCGAAGGCGGGCCGGTCCGGGCGGCGCAGGAACAGCGCGGCGCCGATCACGCGGCGACGGCCGCGCAGCGGGGCGAGGATCGCCCGCTGGCCGCCGGGCACGGTCAGGTCCTCGCCGATCAGCTCGGGCAGCGCGGCCCGTGCGGCGGGCGCGTCCGCGAAGACGGGCCGCACACCGCGCAGCACCTCGTTCAGCGCGCCACCGGGCCGTACGGTGCACAGCTCGGCGGTGATGCCGAGGTCGGGCTCGGGCTGGAGCGCGGGCAGCAGGAAGCCCTCGGTGTCCCGGTCCTCCGGGATCCGGTCCGTGCGCCGCAGCCGCAGCACGACGGGCCCGGTGGGCCGCTCGTCGCCGACGGGCAGCGGATCGCGCAGATAGACGAGGATCGCGTCCGAGAAGGTCGGCACGGTGGCCCGGCACAGGCCCATCACGATCTCGTCGAGGTCGATGCCGCGGGCGATCCGCCGGGTGGCGGCCCCCACGAAGCGCAGCCGGTCGCCGTCCCGGCGCATGGGCATCGGAGTGCCCGGCGCGGGCACCTGCCCCGTACGCCGCTCCTTGCCGCTCTGGACCACGGCCGCCTCGGCACCCGGCTGGGCGGCACCCGGCTGGGCCGGGACGGCCTCGGGCGCGGGCCGCGGGCGGTGCGGGTCCGGCTCGGTGACGGACGACTGGGAATGCTCGGCCCCCGAGCCGGCGGGAGCGCCGGTCGGGCCGTGACCGCCGGAGGGCGCCGGCGGGCCCTGGCTGCCTGCCGGGGTGTCGGACGCGGCGGGCGTGCCCGTGGCGGCGGCGAGGGCGTCCGAGGGCGTGGGGGAGCCGGTCGGGCACTGGCCGTCGGAAGCGGGCGCACCCGGGGTCCCGGGCGAGGTCGGGGCCTCGGCCGGCCGTCCCTGTGCGGGTAGACCGGTGGAGCCCTGCGTCGGCTCCGAGGTACGCAGAAGCGCCCCGCGGGGGTCCGCGGGGGCGGTGGGCCGGGCAGCGCTTGGCTGGCGGCGCTCGTGGGAGGTGGGGTGCTCCGTCACGCGTGTCGAATCCATCCGTCCGGTGCTGCGCGCCGTGCGTGCAGTTCGTCCCGCAGAAATCCCGATACCCGGAATGCGTGCCCCGGGAACGGAATCACCGCGTGGTCAGACAGCCTCTCAGAAGAGGGACCGTAGGGCACCGGCGGGAACAGCCCGTCCGGCCGTCTCCTGACCGTACCGCTGTGGCCCTCGTACCCCTCGCTCACGTCCTGCCGCCCCTCGGTGACGTTCGGTCAAGCCCAGCGTGTGCTCCGGGAGTTGTCGCCTCGCGCCCGCCCGCCACCCGACCACCACTCCTCAACGACGGTGCTGCGCACCGACCGTGACTGTTCGTTGCGGAGGACGATCCTACGGTTCTACCACGGGGGCACATCAAGGGTCTCATGTGGACACGTGCGCGGGCGTACGATCCCAGTCGTCCGGCAATGACGGTACGGACCAGGACGGATCCGGGCGCCAGTGCTGCCAGCCGTCCGACAACGGCGGGCCCCAGGCGCGGATCACCTCCACCGCGGCCCGGCCGGCCTCCCGCACCCGCGCGGCCAGTCGGTCGTCCATCAGGCCGTCCCGCTGGGCCTGCGCGAACTCGTCCTCGTCGCGCCAGTCCCAAGTCCGGTCCGGGTTCACCGAGATGTCGAGGAAGTGGTCCTCGGAGTCCACCCCGCCGGCCCATCTGGCCAGCGGTTCCTCCAAGTTGACGTACCAGTTCTTGAACTGCCAGCCCGGCTCCCAGAACAGCCACACCGACCACGGCTCACCGGGCCGCGCCAGCTTCAGCACACCGGTGCCGAACCAGTGGCCGCGCTGCACGGTCCTCGGCTTCGTGTAGCGGGACTCCAGCGGCTCCACGTGCACGGGCGTACCGTCGGCGAGGACGGGCTTCACACACTCCGTCCCCGGGGCCAGCCACACGGCGAGCAGCTCCTTGTCGTCCCGCACGACGGTCACGGGACGCACGATGTGGAAGCGTTCGCCGGCGTTCTCCCGGTAACGCCACAGGATCCGACTCCCGGGCTTCCAGTACGCCGCCGACCCGCCCGCTTCCACGTCTGCCACCGCTCCACCCTCTGCCATGAACAGATATTAGGTGCCCATGGCATACGACGCTGCGGCGCGCGTCACGGTTCGCGCGCCGGGCCGGATGACGTTACGGGCGCGTCATCCGCAGGACATCCAGGGCCTCGTCCAGCTGCTCCCGGGTGAGGTCGCCGCGCTCCACGTAGCCCGACTCCAGGACGACCTCACGGATGGTCTTCCGCTCGGCGAGCGCCTTCTTGGCGACCTTCGCGGCCTCCTCGTACCCGATGTACTTGTTCAGCGGCGTCACGACGGACGGCGACGACTCGGCGTACTCCCGGGCCCGCTCACGGTCGGCGGTGATCCCGTCCACGGTCCGGTCGGCGAGCAGCCGCGAGACGTTCGCGAGGAGCCGGATCGACTCCAGTACGTTCCTGGCGATGACCGGCAGCATCACGTTGAGCTCGAAGTTCCCGGAGGCTCCGGCGGTGGCGATCGTGGCGTCGTTCCCGGTCACCTGCGCGGCGACCATCAGTACGGCCTCGGGAATGACCGGATTCACCTTGCCGGGCATGATCGACGAACCGGGTTGGAGGTCGGGCAGGCTGATCTCGGCCAGACCGGTGCGGGGCCCGGAGGCCATCCACCGAAGGTCGTTCGCGATCTTCGTCAGCCCGACCGCGATGGTCCGCAGCTGGCCACTGGTCTCGACGATCCCGTCCCGCGCCCCCTGCGCCTCGAAGTGGTCGCGCGCCTCGGTGAGCGGCAGCCCGGTGCTCCGCGCGACCTCCGCGATCACGGCGGCGGAGAACCCGGGCGGGGTATTGATCCCGGTCCCGACGGCGGTCCCCCCGAGAGGCAGCTCGGCAAGCCGGGGGAGGGACGAGTGAAGCCGCTCGATCCCGTACCTCACCTGGGCGGCATACCCGCCGAACTCCTGCCCGAGCGTCACCGGCGTCGCGTCCATCAGATGCGTACGCCCGGACTTCACGACGTCGGCGAACTCCTCGGACTTACGGGTGAGCGCGTCCGCGAGGTGCTCCAGGGCGGGGACGAGATCGCGGGTGACGGCGGCGGTCGCGGCGATGTGGATGGACGAGGGGAACACGTCGTTGCTGGACTGCGAGGCGTTCACATGGTCGTTCGGATGTACGTCCCTGCCGAGCCGTTCCGTCGCCAGCGTGGCGATGACCTCGTTCGTGTTCATGTTGGAGGAGGTCCCGGAGCCTGTCTGAAAAACGTCCACCGGGAAGTGCTCGTCCCACTTCCCGTCCACGACCTCCGCGGCCGCCTCCTGGATCGCCTCCGAGACGTCCTTGTCCAGCACCCCGAGCCCGGCGTTCACCTTGGCCGCGGCCGCCTTGATCCTGGCGAGGGCCTCGATGTGCGCCCGCTCGATCCGCTGCCCGGAGATGGGGAAGTTCTCGACGGCACGCTGGGTCTGCGCCCGCCATTTCGCGTCCGCGGGCACGCGGACCTCACCCATGGAGTCGTGTTCGATCCGGTAGTCACTCATGAGACGTACAGCGCCCCCGCCGCCCCTACCCATTCCCGTCCCCTGGAGGCTCCGCCCCCAGACCCACGCATCGGCCTAGCGGCCTCGTCCTCAAACGCCGGACGGGCTGAATTGGGGGCGCGGGGAACTGCGCAATCTTTTGGCGGGGGTTCGGGGGCGGAGCCCCTGAAAAGGGACGGGAATGGGTAGGGGCGGCGGGGGCGAAAAAAGTCCTGCCGTGACCAACCGGCTAGCCCAGCCCAGGCCCCCGCACAGGAATAGACGTGAACGTGGGCGCCGGCGCCGGATCCTTGAAGAAGTCGTTGCCCTTGTCATCGACCACGATGAACGCCGGGAAGTCCTCCACCTCGATCTTCCACACGGCCTCCATCCCGAGCTCCTCGTACTCGACGACCTCGACCTTCTTGATGCAGTCCTGCGCGAGCCGCGCCGCAGGCCCCCCGATGGACCCGAGATAGAACCCACCGTGAGCGTCACACGCGTCAGTGACCTGCTGCGACCGATTCCCCTTGGCCAGCATCACCTTGGACCCACCGGCCGCCTGGAACTGCGACACGTACGAGTCCATCCGCCCGGCCGTGGTGGGCCCGAACGACCCGGACGCGTACCCCTCGGGGGTCTTGGCCGGCCCCGCGTAGTACACGGGGTGGTCCTTCAGGTACTGCGGCATCTCCTCGCCCGCGTCCAGCCGCTCCTTGATCTTGGCGTGCGCGATGTCGCGCGCCACGACGAGCGGCCCGGAGAGGGACAGCCGGGTCTTCACCGGGAACTTGGTGAGCTCGGCGAGGATGTCGTCCATGGGCTGGTTGAGGTCGATCTCGACCACGTCGGACGCCTCGTCGAGGTGCTCCTCGGTCGTCTCCGGCAGGAACCGCGCCGGGTCGGTCTCCAGCTGCTCCAGGAAGACGCCCTCGGCGGTGATCTTCGCGACGGCCTGCCGGTCCGCCGAACAGGAGACGGCGATGGCGACCGGGCAGGACGCCCCGTGCCGCGGCAGCCGCACCACACGCACGTCGTGGCAGAAGTACTTGCCGCCGAACTGCGCGCCGATCCCGATCCGCTGCGTCAGCTCGAAGACCTTCTCCTCCAGCTCCTTGTCCCGGAAGCCGTGCCCGAGCTCGGAGCCCTCGGCGGGGATCTCGTCCAGGTAGTGCGCGGAGGCGTACTTCGCGGTCTTCAGGGCGTACTCCGCGCTCGTACCGCCGACGACGATCGCCAGGTGGTACGGCGGGCAGGCCGCGGTCCCCAGGGAGCGGATCTTCTCCTCCAGGAACTTCATCATGGAGGTCTCGTTCAGAACGGCCTTCGTCTCCTGGTACAGGAACGACTTGTTGGCCGAGCCGCCGCCCTTGGCCATGAAGAGGAACTTGTAGGCGCCGCCGTCGGCCGCGTACAGCTCGATCTGCGCGGGCAGGTTCGACCCGGTGTTCTTCTCGTCCCACATGGTGAGCGGGGCCATCTGCGAGTACCGCAGGTTGAGGTTCAGGTAGGCGTCGTAGATGCCGCGGCTCAGCGCGGCCTCGTCGCCGCCCTCGGTGAGCACGTTCTGCCCGCGTTTGCCCATGACGATCGCCGTGCCGGTGTCCTGGCACATGGGCAGGACGCCCGCGGCGGCGATGTTCGCGTTCTTCAGGAGATCCAGCGCGACGAACTTGTCGTTGCCCGACGCCTCGGGGTCGTCGATGATGCGCCGCAGCTGGGCGAGGTGCGCCGGCCGCAGGTAGTGCTGGATGTCGTGGATGGCCTCGGCGGCGAGCTTGCGCAGAGCCTCCGGCTCCACCTTGAGGAACGTGCGTCCGTCGGCCTCGAAGGTGGAAACACCCTCGGCGGTCACCAGCCGGTAGGGGGTGGTGTCCTCTCCCTGGGGGAGCAGATCGGTGTACACGAACTCAGGCATCTCGCCCACATTCCTTCATCGACAGACAGCGGCCGGCCTCCGTTGGCGGGCGCCCACCAGCGTAGAACCTGCTACTGACACCGAGCTTGTGAGGTAAGGCTCAGTTCGCCGTCCACACCCTCTAGTCGCGATCTATCGCGTTTGGGTACGCTGCTGTCGTGGACCTAGAGAAGCGCACCTCACCCGCACCCGACCTTCGGAAGCAGACCGACCTCCGGGCGTCCGACGCCGACCGCGACCGGACGGCGGACATCCTGCGCGAGGCCCTCGCCGAGGGCCGCCTCACCGCGGAGGAGCACTCCGAGCGGGTCGAGGACGTCTTCCGCGCCAAGACCGTCGGCGAGCTGGAACCACTCGTGGCGGACCTGCCGGTGGCCCACCGGTCCCACCCGGCGGCGACGTTCGCCCCGGCGCCGAACCGCCCCACCCCGGGCACGGTCCCCCCGGTCGCCGAGGAGAACGTGGTGGCGGTGTTCAGCGCGGCGGTCCGCAAGGGCCGCTGGCGCATAGGCCGCCGCACGCACGCGTACGCGATCTTCGGCACCGTGGACATAGACCTCAGCGAGGCGGTCTTCGAGCACCAGCAGGTAGTGATCAAGGTGATCTCGGTGTTCGGCAACGTCGAGATCCGCGTCCCGGAGAACGTGTCGCTGCGCGGCAACGGCGGCGGCGTCCTCGGCAACTTCGAGGTGGACACGCTGGATTCGCCGGACCACGACGCACCCGTGGTGTACGTGGACGGGCTGGCCATACTGGGAAATATCGAGGCAAAACCCAAGCGCGGCAAGCTGATCGAGGACATCCTCGACCGGGTCGGGGACCGGGTGAACGCCAAGTTGCGCAAACACCTCGGGCATTGACGGTCGCGAATTTCCCGGCGAGCGGAGGGTATTGGTCCAGTAGTGACGGTCCAGTGCCGGTCGGGATCTCCCGCGCTTCGGAACTGAGTGCATAGGCGCGCGTACAGCGGGTAGGCCTTGCTGCATCGTCTCTCGCTCGCGAAGCCGTCGTCAGGAGTAGACCGTGCTGCATCCGCCGCATCAGTCCCTGCAGGTCGCTGCCGTTCCGCCCCAGTCGGTGCCGGTGCGCGAGAGGGACCAGGACGCCCCTTGGCACACGGAGGCCGTGTGCCGCCGGGACGAGGCCGGGCTGTTCTTCGCGCCCTCGAAAGAACCAACCGCGGCCCGGCTGTCCCGGGAGGAGGCGGCCAAGCGGGTCTGCGCACGCTGTCCGGTGATGGTCGAATGCCGCGAGCACGCGCTGCTGCAGCCCGAGCCGTACGGGGTATGGGGCGGCCTCACCGCCGCCGAGCGCCGAGTGGTCCTGGCCCGGCGCCGCCGCCGCGACCTCGAACTGCAGAAGGCGGCCCGTGCCACAGGCCCGATAGCCGCCGCCGGCTGACTCTCACACCGATGGGGCGCCCCTCCGCACAAGGGGCGCCCCATCGGCGTACGAGAATCAGCCGTTGCCGTACAGCGCCGGTGAACGGCGCAGCCGGCGAACCTACTTGGCGCGATCGAAGTCGATCGCGCTGTACGCCCGCAGCTTCGCCAGCCGGTGCTCCGAGTTGATCTGCCGCACCGTCCCCGACTTGGACCGCATCACGATCGAGTCGGTCGTCGCGGTCTCGGGGCGATAGCGAACCCCCCGCAGCAGCTCACCGTCGGTGATCCCGGTCGCGACGAAGAAGACGTTCTCGCCGGAGACCAGGTCGTCGGTGAACAGGACGCGGTCGAGGTCGTGCCCCGCGTCGACGGCCCGGGCGCGCTCCTCGTCGTCCTTGGGCCACAACTTGCCCTGGATCGTGCCGCCCAGGCACTTCACCGCACAGGCGGAGATGATGCCCTCGGGCGTACCGCCGATACCGAGCAGCAGGTCGATGCCGGTGCCCTCGCGCAGCGCCAGGATCGAGCCCGCGACATCGCCGTCGGAGATGAGCTTGATACGGGCGCCGGTCTCCCGGATCTCCTTGATGATGCCGTCGTGACGCGGCCGGTCGAGGATGACGACCGTGACGTCCTCGGGCGTGACGCGCTTGGCCTTGGCGACCCGGCGGATGTTCACGGACACGGGCGCGTTGATGTCGACGAAGTCGGCGGCCTCCGGGCCGGTGACCAGCTTGTCCATGTAGAAGACCGCGGACGGGTCGAACATGGTGCCGCGGTCGGCGGCGGCCAGCACCGCGATCGCGTTCGTCATGCCCTTCGCGGTGAGCGTGGTGCCGTCGATCGGGTCGACGGCGATGTCGCACTCGGGGCCCGTCCCGTCTCCGACGCGCTCCCCGTTGTAGAGCATCGGGGCCTCGTCCTTCTCGCCCTCGCCGATGACGACGACGCCGTTCATCGAGACGGTGGAGACGAGGGTCCGCATGGCACGTACGGCCGCGCCGTCGGCGCCGTTCTTGTCGCCGCGGCCGACCCAGCGGCCCGCGGCCATGGCGGCGGCTTCGGTGACCCGGACGAGCTCAAGGGCGAGGTTTCGGTCGGGGGCCTCGGACGGGACCTCGAGTTCGGACGGCAAGTGATGCTCGGTCATCGGAGCGCACCTTTCTGATACGGCGACGGCCGGATGAGGGTTCGGCCCGACTCTATCCTCAGTCCGACAAAATGAGCAGGGGGGCCCACGGATGAGCAGACCAGTACACCTGCGACGATGGGGACGTGGCAGGTATGAAAGGCAAGCAGTCGGTCCGGGACATGGTGTTGTCCCTGGGCCTGATCGGCATGGTCGCGGGATTCATCTACGTCTTCATTCCCAATGACGACTCGGAGCCCCCTCTCAAGCGGGTCGACTACCGCGTGGAACTCCTCACGGCACGCCGCGCGGCCGCCTATCCGGTGGCGGCGCCCGAGGGGCTGTCCAAGGAGTGGAAGGCGACGTCGGTGCGGTTCCAGGGCGCCGACTTCGACGCGTGGCACCTCGGCTTCCACGACCCCGACGGTGAGTACGTGGCGATCGAGCAGTCGACTCAGAAGCCCGTCACGTTCATCGACGACGCGAGCCAGGGTGCCGAGGAGACGAACGAGACGCAACGCATCGGCGAGCACTCCTGGCAGCGGTACGAGGGCCCGAAGTACGACGCTCTCGTCCTCCAGGAGAAGGGTTCGACGACGGTGGTGACAGGCACGGCGTCCTTCGCTCAGCTGACGAAGATGGCCCAGGCCCTGAAGACGGAGTAGGCCCGCTGGGCCCGTACGCATGACGACGGCCCCCGGCGTTCGTGCCGGGGGCCGTCGTCATGCGTACGGAGGGGGTCGGACCGTGGAGAGGGTCAGACCGTCGTGATGACCTGGTCGGCCTCCAGGCGCGGGGAGCGCGGGAACCAGGCGTCCTCGGCCGGCCGGCCGATGTTGACCACCATCAGCGGGGTGTGGTCGCCGTCGAGGAACTCCTTCTGGACGCCCGCGAAGTCGAAGCCCGTCATCGGGCCGGCGGCCAGGCCGGCGGCGCGGACACCGATGATGAAGTACGCGGCCTGCAGCGCGGCGTTGAGGGAGGCGGCACCCTCACGGGCCGGGCGCTCGGCGAAGAAGACGTCCTTGGCCTGCGGGAAGTGCGGGAAGAGGTGCGGGAGTTCCTCGTGGAACTCGTTGTCCGCGGAGAGGATCGCGACGAGCGGGGCGGTGGCCGTCTTCGGCTGGTTGCCCTCGGCCATGTGCTGCACGAGGCGCTCGCGGGCCTCGGCGGAGCGGACCAGGGTGATGCGCAGCGGGGACTGGTTGAAGGCGGTCGGGCCGAACTTGACCAGGTCGTAGATCGCCTGCACCTGCTCCTCGGAGACCGGCTCGTCGGTGAAGGCGTTCGCGGTGCGGGCCTCGCGGAACAGCAGGTCCTGGGCGGTGGGGTCAAGGACGAGGGACATGAATCAACCTTTTCGGGGAGGGCGTCGAACCCCGTCGGGGGATCGCCTTGCACTCCCGAAGGTACGTCGGTGAAGTTTAGTGTTCAACCAAAACTGGAGCATGGTGATCCGATTCACAGGCGCGAGGGTTGGCGAAGCGGCTGTGAACGTGAGCACGAAGGGTGTTCTTGGGAGGGGTTTCCCATGGCTGACGGCCACCAGCTATTCGGAGCCGGAGCCGGCCACAGGACCCCGAGCTACCCGGAGCCAGCCGCGGGACCCCGCGCTACTCGGAGTCGGAGTCGCCGGACTCCTCCCCGGCTTCCTCCCCCGCTCCCGCCAGAGCCGCGTCGAGGCGGGCGCGGGCGCCGTCCAGCCACCGCCGGCACACCTTGGCCAACTCCTCGCCCCGCTCCCACAGGGCGAGCGATTCCTCAAGCGTCGTACCGCCCGCCTCCAGGCGTCGTACGACCTCGATGAGCTCGTCCCGTGCCTGCTCGTACCCGAGCGCCTCGTCCGTACTGCTGGTCATGCGCCCACCCTAGGGTCTGTCTCGGACATCGACTCGTACCGTGAACTCGCCCTCGGCGACCCGCGCCCGCAGGGACTCGTCCGCCGTCACCTCGTCCGGGGACCGGACCGCGTGGCCGTCGGACGTCTGCAGCACGGCGTAACCCCGCTTGAGGGTCGCGGCGGGGGAGAGGGCCACCACGCGCGCGTGCGTGTGCGACAGCTCCGAATCGGCTCGGTCGAGGAGGTGCCCGAGCGTGCGGCGGCCGCGGTCGAGCAGCGAGGCGACATGGTCGGCGCGCTCGTCGACCATCCGGTGCGGATCCTCTATCGAGGGGCGGGCCAGCGCGTGAGCGAGGCCTCTCTCCTCCCGGTCGATGAGGGACTCGACGCTGCGGCGGGCGCGGTCCCGCAGGAACTGGACGCGCTCGTACTCCTCGCCGACGTCCGGAACGACCTTCTTCGCCGCGTCGGTGGGGGTGGAGGCGCGCAGGTCGGCCACGTGGTCGAGCAGCGGGTTGTCGGGTTCGTGCCCGATGGCCGAGACGACCGGTGTACGGCAGGACGCGACCGCCCGTACGAGCTGCTCGTCCGAGAACGGGAGCAGGTCCTCCACGCTGCCGCCGCCGCGCGCCACGATGATCACGTCCACGCCGTCGAGCGCGTCCAGGTCCTTCACCGCCTGGACGACCTGGGGGACCGCGTGGACGCCCTGAACGGCGACGTTGCGCACCTCGAAGCGGACGGCGGGCCAGCGGTGGCGCGCGTTCTCCAGCACGTCCCGCTCGGCGGCGGAGGCACGGCCGCAGACGAGTCCGATGAGCTGGGGAAGGAAGGGCAGCGGCTTCTTGCGTTCGGCGGCGAACAGCCCTTCGGCGGCGAGGGACTTCTTCAACTGCTCCAGCCTGGCGAGCAGTTCACCCACACCCACCGGCTTTATCTCGGCGGCCCGCAACGACAACTGCCCACGCGGCGCGTACCACTCGGGCTTTGCGAGCACGACGACCCGGGCGCCCTCGCTCACCACGTCGGCGACCGCGTCGAACACCTGGCGGTAGCAGGTCACGCTCACCGAGATGTCGTACGACGGATCGCGCAGCGTCAGAAACACCACCCCCGCCCCCGGCCGCCGCGACAACTGGGTGATCTGCCCCTCCACCCACACCGCCCCGAGCCGGTCGATCCACCCCCCGATGAGCCGCGACACCTCACCGACGGGGATGGGGGCGTCCGAGGACGTGTTGAGAGCCATGCGGCGAGCGTAGCCGCCACCTCGGACATCGCGGTCGAGCACCTTCAGCCCGTCCGGCGTTCGAGGACGAGGCCGTTCAGCCCGATCGCCCACCCACCCCCGTCCCACCCAGCCCGTCCGGCGTCTGAGGACGAGCGCGTCAGCGCGATGCGGGGGTCTGGGGGCGGCAGCCCTCAGAAGGGACGGGAACGGGTAGGGCCGGCGGGGGCGAAATCCCCAGGTCAGCGATCCGCAGGCGCTCGCCCTCGCTGTGCCACCAACACCCCCACCCCGACAACCAGCCACACCGCCCCCACCACCTGCGCAGTCCCCGAAGCCTCGACGATCACGGCCACAGTGATCGCCGCCCCCACAACCGGCATCAGCACATGCCGCCACCACACCACAGCCCCACCCCGCCGCCGCACGGCGAACCACCCCACCACGCTCGCGTGCAGCAACGTGAACGCGGTCAACGCCCCGATGTCGACCACCGACACCAGATGGTCCATCCCGTCGTCCCGACGAGCGGCCCACACCGCGGCCACCATCGTGATGACGGCCGCGAAGAGCAGAGCCACCCGCGGCACCCCGGAGTCCGTCCGGGACAGAGCCCGCGGCAGCCGCCGGTCCCGGGACATCGCGAACAGCAGCCGCCCGGCCGCCGCCTGCCCGGCCAGCGCCGCGAACGCCGCCCCGATCGCCTTGCTCACGGCCACCAGATCGTGCAGCCACGTCCCGACGGAGGCGTCCACGGCGTCGTAGAACGCCGACCCCTGCTTGCCCGGATCGGCGGCGAGCTGCGCGGACGACAGTGGTTCGAGCAGGGCGATGAGATACGTCTGCGCGATGAACAGCACACCGGCGAGGGCGAGGCAGAACAGCACCGCCCTGGCCACCTTCTCCGAACTCCCGGTCACCTCCTCGGCGAAGGAGGCGATCGCGTCGAAGCCGAGATAGGAGAGCACGGCGATCGACACGGCCCCGACGACGGCGGACAGCGCGAACGCCCCCTGGGAGCCGTCCCCCGACAGCGGCGACAGCCACCCCCGCTGGGCCCCGTCGCGCGCGAGGACGACGACCGCCGACACGACGAAGACAAGGAGGACCACGATCTCCATCGCGAGCACCAGGAAACCGACGCGCGCGGCGGCCCGTACGCCCCACAGGTTGAGCAGTGTCGTGACGACGACGGCGAGTGCCGTCCACACCCACCGCGAGACCTCCGGGACCAGGGCGTTCATCGCGATCCCGGAGAAGAGGTACGCCACCGCGGGGATGAGGAGGTAGTCCAGCATCGCCATCCAGCCGGCGACGAACCCCGCCTCCTTTCCGAGCGCCGCGCGCGCGTAGGCGAACACCGAACCCGCCTGGGGGACCACGCGCACCATCTGGGCGTAGCTGAAAGCGGTGAACGCCATCGCGACCGTGGCGACGACGTAGACCAGCGCGACCGCCCCGTGCGACCTGGCGTCGAGGGTCCCGAAGATGCCGACCGGCGCCATGGGGGCGATGAACAGCAGCCCGTAGACGACCAGATCGCGGAAGCCGAGATTCCGCCGCAGGCTGTGTTCGTCGCGGTCGCCGTGTTCGTCGTCGGCCGCGCGGGCTGAGGCATCCGTGCCGGACATCCGTACCTCCCGAGAGTCGCGCCTGGCCCCACCCCTCCCAGCTCCCGACCAGTCTCCCCAAGGCGGCGATCTTTGACGCGCAGGGCGCGGCCTTACGATGGGACACATGACTGCTTCGACTGGCCGCCGTGTCCTCCTCGCCGCCCCCCGTGGCTACTGCGCGGGAGTCGACCGTGCCGTGATCGCCGTCGAGAAGGCCCTGGAGCAGTACGGGGCCCCGATCTATGTCCGCCACGAAATCGTCCACAACAAGTACGTCGTGCAGACCCTGGAGAAGAAGGGTGCGATCTTCGTCGAGCGGACGGCGGAGGTCCCCGAGGGGTCCATCGTGATGTTCTCGGCGCACGGCGTCGCCCCGGTCGTCCACGACGAGGCCGCGGCCGGAAAGCTCGCCACCATCGACGCGACCTGCCCGCTGGTCACCAAGGTCCACAAGGAAGCCGTCCGCTTCGCCAAGGAGGACTACGACATCCTCCTGATCGGGCACGAGGGCCACGAGGAAGTCATCGGCACGTCCGGTGAGGCGCCCGAGCACATCACGCTCGTCGACGGCCCCGAGGACGTCGCCAAGGTCGAGGTGCGCGACCCCTCCAAGGTGGTCTGGCTCTCCCAGACCACGCTGTCGGTCGACGAGACCATGGAGACGGTCGACGCCCTCAAGGACAAGTTCCCGCAGCTCATCTCCCCGCCCAGCGACGACATCTGCTACGCCACGCAGAACCGCCAGATCGCGGTGAAGAAGCTCGCCGAGGACGCTCAGCTGGTGATCGTGGTCGGCTCGAAGAACTCCTCGAACTCGATCCGCATGGTCGAGGTCGCCCTGGACGCGGGTGCCTCCGCCGCGCACCTGGTGGACTTCGCCGCCGAGATCGACGAGGCCTGGCTGGAGGGCGTCACCACCGTCGGCCTGACCTCCGGCGCCTCGGTCCCGGACGTACTGGTCGACGGCGTACTGGAGTGGCTGTCCGAGCGTGGCTACGGCGATGTGGAGACGGTGAAGACGGCCGACGAGTCGATCACGTTCTCCCTCCCCAAGGAACTGCGCCGCGACCTGCGCGCCGAGGCCGCCGCCCTGGTGGCGGAGCGCACCGCAGGCACCCCCTCGGCGGAGTGACTGTCCGTCGTACGACGTAACGTAGAGCCATGCAGATCTTCGGTGTGGACATCGGCGGCTCAGGGATCAAGGGCGCTCCCGTGGACCTGGACGTGGGCGACCTGGCGGAGGAGCGCCACAAGGTGCTCACGCCGCATCCCGCGACCCCCGACGCGGTGGCGGACGGCGTGAAGGAGGTCGTCGGCCACTTCGGCTGGACGGGCCCGGTCGGGATCACCTTCCCGGGCGTGGTCACCGGCGGCGCCACCATCCGCACGGCCGCCAACGTGGACAAGGGCTGGATCGACACGGACGCCCGCGCGCTGCTCGGCGACCGGCTGGGCGGACTGCCGGTGACCGTGCTGAACGACGCGGACGCGGCGGGCGTCGCCGAGATGCAGTTCGGCGCGGGCCGCGACCGCCAGGGCACGGTCATCCTGCTCACGTTCGGTACGGGGATCGGCAGTGCCGTCTTCGTGGACGGCGTCCTGGTGCCGAACACGGAGCTGGGCCACCTGGAGCTGAACGGCCACGACGCGGAGAAGCACGCGTCCACCAAGGCCAAGGAGGACCACGACCTCTCCTGGGAGCACTGGGCCCACCGCGTCCAGAAGTACCTCGCCCATGTGGAGATGCTCTTCTCGCCCGAGCTCTTCATCATCGGCGGCGGAGTCAGCCGCAAGTCCCAGAAGTTCCTGCCCCTGATCGAGGGCGTCAAGGCGGAGATCGTCCCGGCCCAGCTGCAGAACAACGCGGGGATCGTGGGCGCGGCGATGCGGGCGGCGAAGGCGGACTAGCGACCACCGTCGGCGACGCCGGGCGCCGACCGCCCCAGGGGGATCCAGGGAGATCCGGGGGGACCCAGGGGGCTGGAACCTCAGGCGGCTGCCCGGCGCCGCTGCGCCGCACGGCGGCTCATCATCCGTACCTTGCGCACGGTGACGATGAGCCCGGCGACCAGCGTGCCCCCGTACAGCCACCCCGCGTGCAGCGCGAGAGCGGTGACCAGCCCCATCACCCGCCCGAAGAATCCTCCACTGCTGTCCGCGATCGGCAGCAGCCCGACGGCGAAGGCGATCGGCACGGCGACGACCGCCGTGACGAGGTCGGCCCGCCGCACCCACACCGCCGTCAACGCGCACACGGGCAGGAACAGCACCCCGTAGACGACGAGCGAAGACCCGAACAGCAGTGCGTCGAGACAGGCCAGCGCGAACATCACCGCGGCACAGAACAGCCCGCTGCCCAGCCCGGTGAGCCGGGGGTTGGGGAACCGGCGTACGGCCTGCACCAGCGGTGACCCGGCCGTCGCGGTCCTCGGGACACCGGCCCCGGCCCCGGGCTGTCGGGCCGTGCGGGTCCCGCCCCGTCCGGCCTGCGGGGGAAGGGGCGTGCCGCGTCGCTGCGGCGGTGACTGAGGGGGACGAGTTCTGTGTTGCTCCACAGGTCCAACTTAGGTCGGGTTATGTGCGGAATAGGTCCCGGGACACGCGCTTTGGCCGACCTTGGCCAAGCGTTCGATACGTCGCCGGTACGGGGCGCGGAACGCCGTAGACTGGTGGATCGTCTGGATCGTCCTCCACCCTTACGTACCGGGAAGTCGCAACGTGTCGCTCACGATCGGAATCGTCGGTCTGCCGAATGTCGGCAAGTCGACCCTGTTCAACGCCCTGACCAAGAACGACGTGCTGGCGGCCAACTACCCGTTCGCCACGATCGAGCCGAACGTAGGCGTGGTCGGCGTCCCCGACGGCCGCCTGACCAAACTGGCGGAGATCTTTGGCTCCCAGAAGATCCTCCCGGCCACGGTCGACTTCGTGGACATCGCGGGCATCGTGCGCGGCGCGAGCGAGGGCGAGGGCCTCGGCAACAAGTTCCTCGCGAACATCCGTGAGTCCGACGCGATCTGCCAGGTCATCCGTGCTTTCAAGGACGAGAACGTCGTGCACGTGGACGGCAAGGTCTCGCCGAAGGACGACATCGAGACGATCAACACCGAGCTGATCCTCGCCGACCTGCAGACCATCGAGAAGGTCCTGCCGCGCCTCCAGAAGGAGTCGCGGATCAAGAAGGACGTCGTGGCGAAGGTGGCGGCGGTCGAGGCGGCCAAGGAGATCCTGGACGGCGGCCAGACCCTCTTCGCCGCGGGCATCAAGCAGGACTCGGACCAGGAGGCCCTCCTCCACGACCTGCACCTGCTCACCGTCAAGCCGTTCCTCTACGTGTTCAACGTCGACGAGGACGAGCTGACCGACGACGCCTTCAAGGCCGAGCAGAGCGCACTGGTCGCCCCCGCCGAGGCGATCTTCCTCAACGCCAAGCTGGAGGCGGACCTCGCCGAGCTGGACGACGAGGAGGCCCTGGAGCTCCTCCAGTCCGTCGGAGTCGAGGAGCCCGGCCTCGCCACGCTCGCCCACGTCGGCTTCAACACCCTCGGCCTGCAGACGTACCTCACCGCCGGCCCCAAGGAATCCCGGGCCTGGACCATCAAGAAGGGCGCCACCGCCCCCGAGGCCGCCGGAGTCATCCACACCGACTTCCAGAAGGGCTTCATCAAGGCGGAGGTCATCTCCTTCGAAGACCTCGTCGAAACGGGTTCAGTAGCCGAGGCCCGCTCCAAGGGCAAGGCCCGCATGGAGGGCAAGGACTATGTGATGCAGGACGGGGACGTGGTGGAGTTCCGCTTCAATGTGTAACCGCTCGCGTGCTTTGCGTTAATTGATTCGTTAAGCGTGCAGGTCAGAAGGGGTCGGGCTCTGTCGAGTCCGACCCCTTCCGCCTTCCCGTGCTGACTTGGTGCTGACTTGGACTCGCGATGTCAGTTCGACCGGCCCGGCGCGAGCTTGTCGAGATCAAGGCTGATCTCGAACGGCAGGGGCCGTTGGAGGGTGTGGCGGAAGATTCCTGCCGGCGCGTACGATCCGCTCGACTTCGATGCCGTCGGGGGCCTGAGCCGTGAGTGCCACTGTGAGGCCAGTGACGAGGCGGCCGTGCCGCGACCGCTGCGGGGACATCATGAAGACGAGTGCTCCGTCGATCAGCTCTGTGTGGCG
This sequence comes from Streptomyces sp. NPDC020747, assembly GCF_044334695.1. Lineage (NCBI taxonomy): Bacteria > Bacillati > Actinomycetota > Actinomycetes > Kitasatosporales > Streptomycetaceae > Streptomyces > Streptomyces sp. NPDC020747. The sequence continues at coordinate 472,763 of NZ_JBIRTJ010000002.1, forward strand.
TGGTGCCTCGGGGAGGTGGTCCAGGTCCTCCGCGAACCAGCCTTCCGCGCGTGGCGGGCGCATCCAGTCGGGCAGAGCGGTCATGGCTCAACCGTAGCGACTCGGGGAGGCCCGGGCCGCGAGATCGCCGACGGTGGAATCGCCCTCCTGTCCCCGCGCCGTCCGAACCGCTGCCGCCAGTGCTGATTCTGGGCGGGCGGCGGTCTCGTGCACGGTGCTCATGGCGGGTTCTGACCGACCGCATGTGCTCCTGGCGCAGTGGCAGGTGTCATGGAAGTGGAGCGGTGCCCGAGGTGCACGACCCGCACGACCCGCACACCGTCGTCGATTGTGTGGACGACGTGGTGGTCACCCACGCGTAGGCGGCGCCGTTCGGGCTGGGACACGAGTGTGGTGGTGTTGAAGCCGAGTGGGTCGCTTTCCAGCTCGGTCGGCCTGGTCAGGATGTGGAGCGCCATGTCACGGGGGATCTTGTGCGGCTCCGCCTGGACCTCGGGCCGGAAGACGGTGCGTTGCTCGCTCATCGCGCTCCGACGTCCCACTGATGGCCCCGATAGCCGCAGACTCCGGTGACCGGGACCCGGTGCCCCTCGGCTCGGCTACCGGATCGCCGGGTCCCGGTGCTCGCGGACCGTCCAGCCGATCGTGCCGGGCTGTTCGCCGGCGCGGCGGGTGACGGCCAGGCCTGAGGCTGCTGCGGCGAAAGCCGAGCCGAGGCAGAGCAAGGAGCCCAGGAAGCCCGTCACTTGGCCGAGCAGGGTCGGTGCGGTCAGTGCGAACGCGGCCGACAGCCACAGGAGTTGGCGTCCGTGCACGTCCTGGCGGAACTTCGCGCGGCCGGGCAGGGCGACACTCGGCCGGTCGGGGGAGGTGGGGTGCAGGTTCACGGCGGCGCCGTTGACGGGGTCGGTGAGGTACCGGCGGGCGGCGTCGCGGGAGAGCTCGCCCCACACCACGTGCCCGGTGGAGGCGACGAGAGCTGCGGGAAGCCCCTTCTCGATCAGCTTCCAGCGCGTCGGCAGGCACAACCAGGCCTCATGACCGGCGAGTTGGAGTCCGGCCTGAAGCAGGTCCGTGCTGGTGCGACCAATGCCGGTGCCGTTGCCCGCCGGATACATGGGGTAGACCCGCAGTTGGACGCCGTCCTCGATCGATGACACTTCGAGCCACTGCGAGTGCTCGGCTTCGATCGTGCCGGGTTTGTCGCCACGCTTCTCGTACCGTGTCCAGACGGGTGCACCGATCCGTACGCGCACGGCGTGCACCTGCCCCTCGGCGGCGTCCGCGAACAGGACGCGCTGGAGGGGCCCCAGCCGGTGCCCCAGCAGGTCGGTCGCGACGTAGACGAACATAAAGAGGCCGAAGCCCAGGGCGAGGATGCCGACGAAACCCGTCAGCGGTCCCTCGTGCAGGGAGAATCCGAATCGCAGCATGGCGATCGGAGTGACGATCGTCAGTGCGGCGCCCGCCGCCAGTCCCCAGTCATGGGGCGGTTTGCGCAGCGAGCGCGGGATGGAGGCCGGCTCCGGCACAGGCGACTCGGCCCGCACCGCGGGCGCCGCCCGGCACGCCAGTATCCATCCGCCGACGGCCAGGGCGGCGACCCCGAGTGCCACGACGACGTCCCACCGGGGAGTGGGCACGCCGAGCCCTACAAGGGTGAGACCGATCGCGACGGCGGCCGCGACGAGTGCGAAGCCGCCGCATAAGCGGGTCAGGACGGTGGTACGTCGCATGGCGCGCACCTTTCTCCGGGAGCTCCGGTGACTGTGCTGTCAGGGGAGTGGGGGGAGGGGCGCGCTGTTTCGTCTGGTTCAGGGGGTGAGACGACATTCTCGACGGGCCGACCTGCATAAGTAAAGGGTCGGCCGACCCGGACAAGCAGGGTCGGCCGACCTGAAGTGCCAGTCTCTTCGAATTGTTCTCTTCGACTCGCGGGGCTCTCGACTCGCGGGACTAGCGCGGCGGGACCGGGCGGTCGTAGATGTTCTTCGGGGTCACGATTTCGGTGATCTTCTGGGCGAGGACCGAGGACGGCTCCTTGCCCTCGTAGGAGATGTCGGTGTTGAGGAGGACCACCAGGGTGGCCTTCTTCGACGGCAGGTAGACGGTCACGCTCTCGTAGCCGGGGATGGAGCCGTTGTGACCGATCCAGCCGTCGGACTCGAAGATGCCGAGGCCGTAGTTCGTGCCGGGGAAGCCGGTCGGCAGGGTCTTGAGCCGTTCCTTCTGGGTCTGCGGGCTGAGCAGTGTTCCGGTGGCGACGACCTTGGCCCAGCGGCGCAGGTCGTGCAGGTTCGAGATCATCGCCCCGGCCGCCCAGCCCCAGCTCGGGTTCCAGTCCGTGGCGTCCTCGACCTCGCCGCTCAGCGTCTGGTTGGTGTAGCCGCGCGGGTGCGGCTCGGGGAACTCGGCGTCCAGGGGGAACAGCGTGTGGCGCAAGTGGGCCGGGCGGAGCACACGCTTGTCGATGAAGTCGACGAGGTTGTGACCGCTGACCTTCTCGATCACCAGGCCGAGGAGGACGAGGTTGCTGTTGGAGTACTGGAACTGCTTGCCCGGCTTGAAGGTGTTCCTGTGCTTGAAGCCGTACGCGAGCACCTCACGCGGGGTGAACGAGCGAGTCGGGTCGCTCAGCAGATCGTGCTCGAAGTCCGGGTCGGCGCTGTACGGGAACAGGCCGCTGCGCATCTCGGCGAGGTGGCGCAGCGTGATCCGCTTGCCGCCCGGCACGCCGTGGATGTACTTGGAGATCGGGTCGTCCAGGCGGATCCGTCCGTCGTCGACGAGCTGGAGCAGCGCGGTGACCGTGAAGGTCTTGGTCTCGCTGCCGATCCGCATGTACGGGTCGGTGGTCATCGGCCTGCCGGTCGCGGTGTCGGCGACCCCGGTCGCGCGTACGTAGCATCCCTTGCCCGGCATCCACAGTCCGACGATGACACCGGGGATGTCGGCCTCCCGGCGGACGCCCGCGATGGCCTTGTCCAGCCGGGCGTTCAGCTTGTGACCGAGACCGTCCGACCGGCACTCGTCCTTGTCGTGCCGGTCGACGCCTGTGGCGGGGACCGCCGTGGCGGGGATCGCCGTCATCGGCGCCAGTACCGACGCCACGAGGAGGGCCGCGGTGAACAGCCGGCGGGAGGGGGTACGTCGCATTTCGGGGCGCCTCTTCCAGGTCAGGGGCTCGGACGGCAACGTCACCATCCGGACCCCGCGCGGAGGTCCCTGTCCGGTAATCGTTCCGGCGAGTCCACTCGTTCGGCGCCACCCCGGTTTCCCGGGTGGCCCACCCCGGAGCCCCGCGGGCGTCAAACGGGGCCGGTCCGATCAGGGGTCGGATCAGGGGCAGGCCCCCTTCGTGCGGGTGCGGGCGAAGGCGCGGGAGAAGGCGTGGGCCGGCGTGGAGCAGGTGTCACCGGGGGAGCGGGCGGGGGAGGCGCCGGCTCGGCGAGGGTGTGCAGGATGGCTCTGCGGACCGCCGCGATCCTGGGGTCCCTGCGGTATCCGTTGTGCCGCTCCAGGGGCCAGAAGACGGGCTGTGCGCGGGTGCGGGCATGCGACCGCCCGGTGTCGAGGTCCATCGGTGCCACCCCGTCCTTCCACTCCTGGTCGACACCGACGACCCACTCCTGGTCGACACCGCCGACGCCGGTCGGGCCGGCCAGCAGGTCGGTCTCGCGGTGGATGTTGACCCACGTCCTGAGCAGGCGGGTCCTGTCAGTGTCGCTGTCGCTGTCGCCGTCGTCCTCGTTGTGGACCAGGGCGTCGAGGGACTCGGCCGTGACATAGCCGGGGTAGTGGCGTGCGAACACCGCGCCGATCGGGCTTCCCGTGGTCAACAGGCCGATACGAGGCCGCAGTTCGGGCGGGATCTGCCACAACGCGGCCACGGCGATCACCGACCCCATGGTCCGAGCAGCCGGGCCCCGAAGTCGTACAGCCAGCCCGACACCCTGCTGTGCCGCGGAAGCCGGGGCTGCATCCACGTCACCAGGTTGATCAGCAGAAAGGGCAGCAGGAGCAGCCACATCGCCCGGCCCGCGCCGCCGATCGTGAGCCGGTTCCAGTCGTACACCTGCCGTTCGACGGGCGGATCGGTGTCGTCCTCCGCCACCGCCGCGTATCAGCCGGCGGCCTCGTCCCCGCTGATCCGGTGGACGACCGGTGGCTCCAGCGCCTCCGTGCGGTCCACCGGACCGATGCCCGGCACGACCAGCTCGACCAGGCGGGTCTCCCACGCCTGTGATCCGTTGTCCATGGCAGATCACAGTGAGGTCATGGGCGCACGATCACAATGCGTAAAAAGTACGAGACCGAGAGTGGTCGTCGTGATTCCGCTTCGGCCGGCCGCGGGGCGGGAACCGGGCGGAGCCTTCCGTGCGTTGAGGAGTACACGAGGGAAGCCAGGAGGTTCTCATGGCGTACGGGCCGTACGGCGTGGCTGTTCCCGCTCCGGCGTCGCGCGGTGAGCGGGTCAAGAACGCGGCCCTGCTGACGGGCGGCTGGGTCGCCCTGCTCTGGGTGATCGAGGCCATCGACGTGGCGACGGGCCACGCCCTGGACACGTTCGGCATCACGCCGCGCGAGTTCGGCGAGCTGCGGGACATCGTGCCCGCCGCCTTCGTGCACTTCGGCTGGGACCATCTCGCGGCGAACAGCGTGCCGTTGCTCCTCCTCGGCTTCCTCGCCGCGCTGTCCGGGATCCGCCGCTTCCTCGCCGTCGTCACCGTGACGATCCTCGTCAGCGGCCTGGGCGTCTGGCTCACCGCGTCCGAACATTCCATAACCGCGGGCGCGTCCGGCGTCGTCTTCGGTCTCTTCGGCTATCTGCTGGTCCGCGGCTTCGTGGACCGCCGGATCGGTGACGTGGTCATCGGGCTCGTCGTCGGCGCGGTCTACGGCTCGATCCTGTGGGGCGTCCTGCCGACGACGGCCGGAGTCAGCTTGCAGGGGCATCTCTTCGGCCTCATCGGCGGGGTGGCCTCGGCGTTCGTGTTCCGCCGCCCTCGCGAAGCCCGCGCATAGCCGAAGTGCCTCGGCGGACCGGGCGGCCGACCGGCCCGTTCGACGTCCGGCGCGACTGTCGGTCCCCCGTGGAAGGATGACCGCTCATCGCGGCGTACGGCACACGAGGGGCGTCATGGCGGAGGGTGAGGGGGCGGCCGACAGCCCCGTACCGGTGGGGCGGAGGACCCGTACGGTCGTCGGGCGGGCCGAGCGGCTGCGCGGGCTCGCCCGAGGAGTGCTCGACGATCACGCGCGGGCCGTCGACCAGGTGCGTACGGCCCTCGCGCCGGTCCTCGCCGAGCTGGTCGCCCAGGAGCTGGAAGGCATCCCGGTCTCCCGCCTGAAGGACGTCACCGAGGGACGGCTCAGGCTCGGGGCCCTTGAGGCGGCGGGGCTCGGATCGGTGCGCGGCGTGTTCGACGCGAGCCGGTACGAGCTGCGGCAGATACCGGGCGTCGGAGCCCAGACCGCCGACCAGGCGCTCGCCGCCGCCCGGCAGATCGCCCGCGCGGTCGAGGAGACCGTGTCCGTACGGATCGACGTCGACCACCCCGAACCGCGGACCACCGCCCTCGTCATCGCGCTGCGCCGGCTCGTCGAGGCTGGACCCGAACTGCGCCGGGCCGTGGACGCCGCCACGGAGCTCGACCGCGGGTTCAAGACGCTTCTCCCGGCGGCCCGTCCGGCCACCGGGCGGCTGCGGATGGCCCTCACGGGCCGGGTCAGACGTGAGAGCGCCCTCGCCGCCGTCGCGGAACTCCGCGCGCTGACGGGCGACGCCGTCGCCAAGGGCGTACCGCTGCTGCTCACCCAGGCGTCCACCGACCTGCTGCGGGAGTCCGCGTCCGACGCCGAGGCGTGGGTGGACTTCGAGCTGCGGTCGCCGGAGTACTACAGCCAGCTCGCCGAGATCGCCGGGAGCGCGCCCGATGTCGAGGCCGCCGAGGGGTTCCTGCCTGCCGAGGTCGCGGACCGGGTGCACGCGCAGGGGCTCGACGACACCCACCGGAGGGTCTCGCTCCGCGGATACCAGTCCTTCGGCGCGCGGTTCGCGCTCGCCCAGCGCCGGGTGGTCCTCGGTGACGAGATGGGGCTGGGCAAGACCGTCCAGGCCATCGCCGTGCTCGCACATCTCGCCGCCGACGGGCACAAGCACTTCCTCGTGGTGTGCCCGGCGAGCGTACTGATCAACTGGACGCGCGAGATCCGCTCCCGCAGCACTCTGCGCGCGGTCCCCGTGCACGGCCCCGACCGGCTCGACGCGTACGCAGAGTGGCGCGAGCGCGGTGGCGTCGCGGTCACCACCTTCGACGTGCTGCACAGCCTGCCGGACCCGGACCCGGACCCGGACCCGGACCCGGCGAAGGGTGCGCGGGGCGGGAAGAGTGCGAAAGGCCCGGCCGGGGTCCCCGCCGCCCCCGCCGCGCTCGTCGTCGACGAGGCCCACTACGTCAAGAACCCCGACGCCCGTCGCTCCCGGGCCGTCGCGCGCTGGACCGACCGGTGCGAGCGCGTCCTGTTCCTCACGGGTACGCCGATGGAGAACCGCGTCGAGGAGTTCCGCACCCTCGTCCGCTACCTCCAGCCCGAGCTGGTGCCGAGGATCCAGGGCAGCGACGCCGTCGCGGGCCCGCACACCTTCCGCAGGTCCGTCGCTCCCGCCTATCTGCGGCGCAACCAGCAGGACGTGCTCACCGAACTGCCCGCGCTCGTCCAGGTCGACGAGTGGGAGGAGTTCAGCGCCGCCGACCAGGACGCCTACCGCGAGGCGGTCGCCGCCGGGAACTTCATGGCGATGCGCAGAGCCGCGTACGCGCACGCCGAGAAGTCGGCGAAGCTCCAGCGGCTGCGCGAGCTCGTCGCGGAGGCCGCCGTGAACGACCTGAAGGTGGTGGTCTTCTCCTACTTCCGGGACGTCCTCGCCACCGTCCAACAGGCCGTCGGCGAAGGGGTGTTGGGGCCGCTGGCGGGCGGTGTGCCCGCCACCCGGCGGCAGCAGCTCGTCGACGAGTTCACGGCCGCGTCCGGGCACGCCGTGCTGCTCTGCCAGATCGAGGCGGGCGGCGTCGGGCTCAACCTCCAGGCCGCGTCCGTCGTGATCCTCTGCGAGCCGCAGGTCAAGCCGACCCTGGAGCACCAGGCCGTCGCCCGCGCCCACCGCATGGGCCAGGTCCGCTCGGTCCAGGTGCACCGGTTGCTCGCCACGGACAGCGTGGACGACCGGCTGCTGCGGATCCTGGAGAGCAAGTCCCGCCTCTTCGACGCGTACGCCCGTCGCAGCGATGTCGCCGAGGCGACGCCGGACGCGGTCGACGTGTCGGACGGGACGATCGCTCGGCGGATCGTGGAGGAGGAGCAGGAGAGGTTGGCTGCGGGGCGCCCCGCGGGGTGAGTCGGGGTTGGGCGGAGGTTGATCTTCAGGTGCGGGTGGGTCGGGGTTGCTCGCGCAGTTCCCCGCGCCCCTGAAAGACGGGGCTGCGCCCCTGTTTCAGCCCCCACCCCCCGCACCTGAGCGGCGACCTGAAGCCCTACGAATCCGCGAGCCCCGTTTTCAGGCCCGCCCCGCACAGGGGCACGACAGCTGTGCGCGCCCCCAGCGCCCCCTCCCGTACCGCCGCCCAGCACGCCACCCCCGTCGACTCCACGTACAGCCCCTGCGAGGCCAGGTCTCTCTGGGCGTGGCGGAGTTGGTCCTCCGTCACGGTGAGGAAGGTGCCGCCGGACTCCCGGACCGCGCGCAGGATCTGCCGGGCCCGGGGCGGCCGGGGGATCGCGATGCCCTCGGCGAACGTGGGGGCCGCCGGGGTGACCCCGACCAGGTCGTCGGCGCCCTCGTGCCAGGCATGGGCGAGCGGGGCGACCGCCGCGGACTGGACCGCGTACAGGGCGGGCCGGCGGTCGATCATTCCCGCCGCGTGCAGCTCGGCGATCGCGAGGGACGCGCCGAGCAGGAGCGTGCCGTTGCCGACGGGGACGACGATCACCTCGGGGAGCCGTCCGCCGAGGTCCTCCCACAGCTCGTGGACGTACGTCTTCGTGCCGTGCAGGAAGTACGGGTTGAAGACGTGCGAGGCGTAGAAGGTGCCCTCCTCGTCCGCCGCCTCCCGGGCCGCCCGCGCGGCCGTCTCCCGGTCGCCCGGGACGACTTCGAGGCGGGCCCCGTGCGCCCCGATCTGCTCCAGCTTCTTCGCGGACGTACCGTCGGGTACGTAGACCGTGCAGGGCAGTTGGGCCCTGGCGCAGTACGCGGCGACCGCCGTGCCCGCGTTGCCGCTGCTGTCCGCCACGACCCGGTCCGGTCGCAGCCGCAGGGCCAGCTCGGCGAGCAGGACGGCCCCGCGGTCCTTGAAGGAGAGCGTCGGCATCAGGAAGTCCAGCTTGGCCGAGACGCCGTCCTTGAGCGGGACCAGTGGGGTGCGGCCCTCGCCGAGCGACACCGACGGGGACGACAGGGGCAGGCACTCCGCGTACCGCCAGAGTGAATTCACCCTGCCCGCGAGGGACTTGAGGGAGGCGGGCGTGGGCGCGAAGTCCAGGTCGAGCGGGCCGCGGCAGACCGGACAGCACCACGCGAGCGAATCCATGGGGACGCGCGTGCCGTCCACCGGGCAGAAACAATCCGGCAAGGGAGTCATGTCGGCAGGTTAGATGCACCGATTGGTGACGGAGTGTCATGACTGGCATATGGCACCTGCGTTACGTGTGTGCAGGGCTCTTGTGCAATTCCTGGGGAAGCCTCAATCTTTCGGCTGAGCGCAGGGGTGATGTGGCCTTTTCTTGACATGACCCTGTCGCCTTTGTGTGTGTACGACCGCACTACCCCCCACCACCCGCGCACCACCGATTGAGGAGGATCCTCAGATGGCAGTGATGCGTCATGCCCGGCGAAGACTCGCCGGTATCACCGGATTCACCGGTACTCGCCGATTCGCCGGTATCGCGGGCATCGGTACGGCGGCCCTCGTCGCCGGTCTCGTCTCCGCCCTCCCGGCGCAGGCCGCCGCGGGCCCGGGCCCCGAAGGCCGGATCCAGTACGCCGGCGCACCCGGCGCGATCGCGAACAGCTACATCGTGACGCTCCACCCGGACGCCGCGACGTCCGGTTCGGCGGAGGGCAGGGCCCTCGCGAAGGAGTACGGCGCCACGATCGAGCGTACGTACAAGAAGGCGCTGAACGGTTACGCCGTCGAGGCCACCGAGGCCGAGGCGAAGAGGTTCGCCGCCGACCCGGCCGTCGCCTCCGTCGTCCAGAACCGCGTCTTCTCCATCGAGGCGACCCAGCCCAACCCGCCCTCCTGGGGCCTCGACCGCATCGACCAGGCGGCCCTCCCGCTCAACCAGAGCTACACCTACGACGACACCGCCGGTGAGGGCGTCACCGCCTACATCATCGACACCGGTGTCCGGATCACCCACACCGACTTCGGCGGCCGGGCCTCCTACGGCTACGACGCCGTCGACAACGACAACACCGCCCAGGACGGCCACGGCCACGGCACGCACGTCGCGGGCACGGTCGCCGGCACGTCGTACGGCGTCGCCAAGAAGGCGAAGATCGTCGGCGTGCGTGTCCTCAACAACTCGGGCTCCGGCACCACCGCCCAGGTCGTCGCGGGCATCGACTGGGTGACGACCAACGCCGTCAAGCCGGCCGTCGCCAACATGAGCCTCGGCGGGACCGTCGACACCCTGATCGACACCGCCGTACGCAACTCCATCACCTCCGGCGTCACCTACGCCGTGGCGGCGGGCAACGAGACGACGAACGCCTCGACCCGCTCGCCGGCCCGTGTCACCGAGGCCATCACCGTCGGCGCCACCACCAGCACCGACGCCAAGGCGAGCTACTCCAACTACGGCACGGTCCTCGACCTCTTCGCCCCCGGCTCCTCCATCACCTCCGCCTGGGGCACGGGCGACACCGCGACCAACACCATCTCCGGTACGTCGATGGCGACTCCGCATGTCGCCGGGGCCGCCGCGCTCTATCTGGCCGACAACCCGACCGCGGCGCCGGCCGCCGTCCAGACGGCGCTGGTCGGCTCCGCCACCACCGGAGTCGTCACCAGCCCCGGTACGGGCTCGCCCAACCGTCTGCTGAACGTCGGTGGCGGCGGTACCACTCCGCCTCCGACGGGTGACCTCTTCGAGAACACCGCGGACTACGCGATCGCCGACAACTCCACCGTGAACTCGCCTGTCACGGTGAGCGGCGTCACCGGCAACGCGCCCGCCGCGCTGAGCGTGCCGGTGAACATCGTCCACACCTACATCGGTGACCTCCAGGTCCAGTTGATCGCTCCCGACGGGAGTGCCTACACGCTGAAGGCGTACGGGACCGGTGGCTCGACGGACAACATCAACACCACGTACACGGTGAACGCCTCGTCCGAGGTCGCCAACGGGACGTGGACACTCCGAGTGAGCGACAACGCGTCCCTCGACACCGGGTACATCAACTCCTGGGGGCTGCAGTTCTGACCGACGGCCGCGTGGCGGTAGCGGCTTGTCGGTAGTCCTCCTCGCCCCCGCGGCACGGCTCATGGTCTTCGACCTGGCGTGCGGCGGGGGTGAGATGTGCGTTGCGGCTGGTGGTCGGCGTGGGGTTTTTCGCCCCCGCCGCCCCTTCCCATTCCCGTCCCTGGGGCTGCCGCCCCCAGACCCCCGCTATCGCGCTGACGCGCTCGTCCTCAAACGCCGGACGGGCTGAAATCAGCCCCTCCGGCGTTTGAGGAGCGGGGGTTCGGGGGCCGGCCCCCGAAAAGGGACGGGAATGGGTAGGGGTGGCGGGGGCGAAGAAAATGGGGTCCCTGTCCGGGCCGCGCTTACGATGCGGCCTGGCGTACGTCACCGCACCACCCGGACACAGCACTCGGACGAGGAGCACGGTACTAGTGGAGATACCCCCGCCCTCCGGACCCCAGCAGCCGCAGGGGCACCCCCAGGGGCCGTACCCGCCGCCGGGCCGGCCGCAGGGCCCGTACGGCGCGTACCCGGGCCAGCCGCAGGGACCGGTCCAGGGGCCGGGCCCGTACGGCTATCAACCCTGGGGGCAGGGCTACTCCCCGTACAACACTCCGGCCCCGGTCAACGGCCTGGCCATCGCCGCACTCGTGCTCGGCATCCTCTGCTTCCTCCCCTTGGTCGGCCTGATCCTCGGTTTCTTCGCGCTGTCGCAGATCAGGAAGAAGGGCGAGCGCGGCAAGGGCATGGCGATCGCCGGGATGATCCTGTCGGGCATCGGCGCCGCGATCCTCGCCCTCGCGCTGGCCACCGGCGGAGCGGCCGAGTTCTGGGACGGCTTCCAGGAGGGGGCGCGCGAGGCGCGCGAGAACGGCACCACCTTCTCCGTGGACGAGGGCGAGTGCTTCGACACGCCGGGCGGCTCGCTGGAGGGCATGGCGTACGACGTCGACACGGTGCCCTGCGACGAGGAGCACGACGGCGAGGTCTTCGCGAACTTCAGCATGGCGAGCGGCGGTTACCCCGGTGACAGCGAGATTACCGAGGCCGCCGACGACAAGTGCTACACACTCCAGTACGCCTACGCCATGGACACCTGGGCCATCCCGGACAACGTCGACATCTATTACTTCACGCCGACCAGGGACAGCTGGAGTCTCGGAGACCGCGAGATCAGCTGCCTGTTCGGCAACGTGGACGAGAGGGGCGGCCTGACCGGCTCGCTGCGCCGGGACGAGACGACCCTCGACGCCGACCAGCTCACCTATCTGAAGGCGGCCCATGTCCTCAACGAGGCCATGGACTCGGCGCCCGAGGAGGAGTACGTCGAGGACGACCTGCCCGGCCACAAGGAATGGGCGAACAGGGTCTCGGCCGCCCTCACCGAGCAACTCGGAATGCTGCGCGGCCACGACTGGCCCGCCGATGCCAAGGAACCGGTCGCCGCGCTGGTCAGGGACCTGGACAAGGCGCAGGGGGAGTGGGCGAAAGCGGCGAAGGCCGCCGACGCGGACGTCTTCTACGAGCACTACGACAACGCGCTGGCACTCACCGACGCCAAGAAGACGGTCACCACACGCAAGGCTCTGGGCCTCGCCTCGGTGTCGCCGGAGTCGTACGAGGGCGACAGCGGTGAGGGCGCCGGTACGGGAGGCGGCACAGGAGGCGGCGGCGCAGAGGTGTGACGGCGGCCATAGCGGGGAGAAAGTGCCTGCGTAATGCCTTGAGCGGCCGCAAGTCATCACATCGAGTGATTCTCTGGCCTGCACTTGCCTGACACAACCCACGGTTGCCACCCTGTAGCTGTCTGTACAACCTGACGGGAGTGGCCAGTGACATTCGGTGAGCAGCCGGCGTATCTGCGCGTCGCAGGTGATCTTCGCAAGAAGATCACCGACGGATCGCTGCCACCGCACACACGGCTCCCGTCACAGGCCAGAATCCGCGAGGAGTACGGAGTCTCGGACACGGTCGCCCTGGAGGCCCGCAAGGTGCTGATGGCCGAGGGGCTGGTCGAGGGCCGCTCCGGGTCCGGGACGTATGTGCGCGAGCGCCCGGTGCCGCGCCGCGTCGCCCGCTCCGGATACCGGCCGGACAGCGGTGCGACGCCGTTCCGCCAGGAGCAGGCCGACGCCTCCGCGCGCGGTACGTGGGAGTCGCACAGCGCGCAGGCCGAGGCGAGCGGTGCCATCGCCGAGCGGCTCGGCCTCCAGGCCGGCGACCGCGTGATGTGCACGAAGTACGTCTTCCGGGACGCGGGTGAGGCGATGATGCTCTCCACCTCCTGGGAGCCCCTCGCCGTCACGGGCCGCACGCCGGTGATGCTCCCCGAGGAGGGCCCCCTGGGCGGCATGGGCGTCGTCGAGCGCATGGCCGCCATCGAGGTGATCGTGGACAACGTCACGGAGGAGGTGGGCGCGCGGCCCGGGCTCGCCGAGGAACTGTCGGCGCTGGGGGGTGTGCCCGGGCATGTCGTGGTCGTCATCCAGCGGACGTACTACGCGTCGGGGCGGCCGGTGGAGACGGCGGACGTGGTGGTGCCGGCGGACCGGTACCGGATCGCCTATCACTTGCCGGTGAAATAGGCCGCAGCCGACGTAACTGCCGTAACTGTCCGTGACTTGGGTCGGTTGCTGGTTGCTGGTTGCCGGGGGCCGTGCCGGTGGAATCCGGTCGTTCTCGTCGGGGGTGTTCGGCGCGGTCTCCGGGCTGTCGGCGGGAGCCTGAGGGGGGCTAGGGGGCGTGTCCGTGAGGATGCGCCCCCTTAGTGCTGGCCGATTGCGTACCTCTCGGGCATCTCGCGCATACCTCTTTGTGAAAAGCCGTATTCGCTGCGTGAAGGTTAGGCGTAGGCTCGGGCATATGCGGATTGCGGTTTCCTTATGTGGCGGGGCAGGACGCGAGCCGGGGGCGGGGAGCGGAGGGGCGCGATGAACGACGGCACCATCACACTTCCCTGGCTCGTCATACGGCAGGACGACAACGGCGATCGCTATCGCGTCGGCAGGTATGCGACGAGGGCCGAGGCCCAGAAGATCGCGGACAGCCTCGACGACCGTGGGCACAAGCAGCTCTACTGGGTCGAGCGGATCGGGCAGAACGGCTCGAAGTGACGCGTGCGGGTGTGTCGGTGGGGCTCCCGTAGGCTCCGGCGCATGACCGAACGGATCGTGGTGGTGGGAGCCGCCGTGCTGAGCGACGGGTGTCTCCTTGCCGCGCGTCGCAGTGCGCCCGCGGAGTTGGCCGGGCGGTGGGAGCTGCCCGGGGGGAAGGTGGAGTCCGGGGAGACCCCCGAGGGGGCGCTCGTGCGGGAGCTTCGTGAGGAGCTCGGGGTTGAGTGCGAGGTGCTTGACCGGGTTCCGGGGGAGTGGCCCTTGAGGTCGCCTTACGCCCTCCAGGTCTGGACCGTGCGGCTCCAGTCCGACTCGCCTGCGCCCAAGCCGCTCCAGGACCACGACGAGCTCCGCTGGTTGACCCCCGACGAGCTCTGGGACGTGGAGTGGCTGGAGCAGGATGTGCCGGCCGTGATGGAGGTTGCGCGGGGGGTTTGGGGGAGCGGGGCGGCTGCGGGGTAGTGGCTTTTTCCGCCCCCGCCGCCCCTTCCCGTCCCGTCCCTGGGGGCTGCGCCCCCAGACCCCCGCTATCGCGCTGGCGCGCTCGTCCTCAAACGCCGGACGGGCTGAATGGGTCGGCCCGGGCTGCGAAATCTTCAGCCCCTCCGGCGTTTGAGGAGCGGGGGTTCGGGGGCTGGCCCCCGGGACGGGACGGGACGGGTAAGGGCGGCGGGGGCGAAACAAAAGGTGTGACCATCACAACTTCGCGCACTCGGACCTGCGGGGGGTGCGGGACGCACACCGTACGTGGGACGCTCGGGCTCGCGAGGCGCATGTGGCGGCTGAGACGAGCGCCGAGTACGCCGTTCGTGCCACAGTGCGCCCTCGCGCACGGTACTCCGCCCGGGATATCGGGTATGTGCCCATTAACCCCATGAAACCGGACACGGTCCGCTTCTGGCCTGGGAGTGATCTGCGTGATCCACACCGAGGGCGACATCGCCGAGTGGACCTTTCCCGCGGATCCAGGCGCCGTCCGGACCGCCCGAACCGCCGTCCGGGGCCAGCTCCACGCCTGGGGCCTCGACTCCCTCGGAGACGTGACCGCGCTGTTGGTCAGCGAGCTGGTCACCAACTCCCTGCGGCACGCCACGGGCCCCATCGGGGTTCGCCTCGTACGCCCCCCGGAACCGATGGGCGTCCTGCTCGTCGAGGTCTCCGACCCCCTCCCGGATCCACCGCGGGAACGCGACGCGGAGCCCGAGGACGAGAGCGGCCGGGGCCTTCAGCTCGTGGCGAACTCCTCCCGCCGCTGGGGCACCCGACCGGGCGGCAAGGGCAAGACGGTGTGGTTCGAACTGGCGCTCCCGAGCTGACAGGCAGCGGCTCCGCAGCCAATCCCAAGCCATTCCACAGTCCTTGCGCAGTCGTTGCGCAGCCGTTCCCCAGTCGGCCCCAAGCGTCCCCCGAACCACCCCCGTCACCTCGGACACACGAGCCACCCCCAAGTCCGGGGTTCGACGGGGTCCCACTTGGTTAGAAGACTGGGAGTGTTTGTCGTGGCCGGTCCTAAAAGCATCGGGACCGTGCTGTGATCGTGAACACCGTGTTGTGCGGCACCGTAGTGCTGGATACTGCGGGCAGCCGCCTCCGGTGACCGGTGCCGGGCGCGGTGAGCTGGAGGGGACGGTTCGCGTGAGCGAGATACCAGCGAAGGCCACGGAGTCCGAGGACCCGTCGGGCGGCGCGATGGCTGATGCGACGACAGGCGATGGCGCGTTGCCGGTGCCGGGCGGGGCGCGGGGCGCGGGGCGCGGCGGAATATCCGGTGTGCCCGTCGAGGCGCCGGGCGAGGTGCCCGGCGAGGTCGTGTGGCAGAGCAGTCCGCCCGGATCGATCTACGACTACATCAAGGTCGCCTCGTTCTCCATCGGCCCCGACGGCCTCGTCGACCAGTGGAGTCTGCGCGCCGAGCAGCTTTTCGGGATCTCGACCGAGCGTGCCGTGGGCATGGATCCCATCGAGGCCTTCGTCGCCGAGGACAAGCGCGAGCTGGGCCAGCGGAAGATGGCCGAAGTCCTCGACGGCCGCGAGTGGACCGGTGTGGTCCCCTTCCGGCTGCCCGACCCCGAGGGCACCGGCCTGGCCGCCGAAGGACTCGCCGAGGTCTACGTCATGCCGACGCGGACCGAGGAGGGCGAGCGGGCCGCCGTGTGCATAGTGGTGGACGTACGCATTCTGCGCAGGATCGAGACCGATCTTGCCGCCTCGCAGGCCATATTCGGCCAATCTCCTTTCGGTTTCCTGCTGATCGACCCGGACCTGCGCATCCGCCGGGCCAACGAGCGGTTCGCCTCGGTCTTCGGCGGCACCGTCGAAGACCATCGCGGACGCACTGTCAAGGACTATCTGGCACCGGGCGAGGCGGAGCGGGTCTCCGCGATACTGCGCCGGGTCCTGGAGACGGGTGATTCGGTCAACGAGCTGCTGGTCACCGGTACCGTGCCCGGTTCCAGCGAGCGCCGCCACTGGTCCATCAACCTCTATCGCGTACACAGCGGTTCGGGCCGTCCGATCGGTATCGCCTGGCTGGGCACCGACATCACCTCGCGCCGCGCCGCCGCCCGCGAGGCCGCGCAGGCGCGGCGCAATCTCGCCCTTCTGAACGAGGCGGGCGCGCGCATAGGCAACTCGCTCGACCTGGAGACCACGGCCCGCGAGCTCCTCGACGTGGCCGTCCCCGGCTTCTGCGACCTCGCCTCCGTCGACCTCTACCAGGGCCTCCTGGCCGGCGACGAGACCCCGCCGGGCCTCGCCGACGGCAGCGCCGAACTGCGCCGCGTCGCCTACGCCAGCGCCGTGTCGGACGCCCCCTTCATGGGCGGTCCGGAGCCCGTGAACGTCGGCGCGGTCCACCACTACGCCTTCAACTCGCCCTTCGCGGACGCCCTGCGCACCGCCCGCCCGCAGAGCGTCGCCGCCGAGGAGGGCGGCCTGATCCAGTCCACGCTCGCGGTACCGATGGTCGCCCACGACACGGTCGTCGGCCTGGTCCAGTTCTCGCGTACGAAGGGGAGCGAGCCGTTCGGGGAACGCGACAGCTCCCTCGCGGTCGAACTGGCCTCGCGCGCCGCGGTCTGTATCGACAACGCCCGCCTCTACCGCCGGGAGCACGAGCGCGCCCTGATACTGCAGCGCTCCCTGCTCCCCCCGGGCGACCCGGAGGCCTCCGGCCTGGACATCGCCTGCCGCTACCTCCCCGGAAACGCCGCCACGGAGGTCGGCGGCGACTGGTTCGACGTCATCGAACTCCCCGGCCACCGCACGGCGTTGGTCATCGGAGACGTGATGGGCCGCGGTCTGCGCGCGGCCGTCGCGATGGGCGAACTCCGCACGGCCGTACGCACCTTGGCGCTGCTCGACCTCGAACCGGCCGAAGTCCTCTCCGCGTTGGACGAGATCGCCCGCGGGCTGGGAACACCCGGCGGGGTCCAGCAGTCTACGCGCGGTGCGCGCCAGTCCCGGGACGCCGACCTCTCCGAGGTCTACCTCGCCACCTGTGTGTACGCGGTCTACGACTCCGTCACCCGTCGCTGCACCTTCGCCAACGCGGGCCATCTTCCGCCGGTCATCGTCGAACCCGGCGAGAGCGCGCTCATGCTCGACGTACCGCCGGGGATGCCGCTGGGCGTCGGCGGCGAGCCGTTCGAGGAGGTGGAGGTGGAGCTGCCGGAGGGCGCCCTGCTGGCGCTCTACACGGACGGACTGGTCGAGTCCCGCGACCACCCCCTCGACGAGGGCCTACAGGCCTTCGTGGGCGCTCTAACCGACCCCTCCAGCCCTCTGGAGGACGTCTGCGACCACATCCTCAACACGCTCGACACGCATCACGGCGAGGACGACATCGCGTTGCTGATGGCACGTGTCCAGGGGCTGCCGGCCGATTCCGTCGGCGACTGGACGCTGCCGCGCGAGCCGCGCAGCGTGGGCCGCGCCCGGGAGTACGCCCGGGCCCAGCTCCTCAGCTGGGACCTCGAACCCCTCGTCGACACGGCCGAGTTGCTGGTCAGCGAACTCGTCACCAACGCCCTGCGCTACGGCGAGGGCGAGATCCGCCTGCGTCTCCTCCTCGACCGCACCCTGGTCTGCGAGGTCTGGGACGCCGGCCTCGTGCAGCCCCGCCGCCGCCGTGCCCGCGACACGGACGAGGGCGGCCGCGGGCTCCAGCTCGTCGGCCTCCTGAGCGCCGGCTGGGGCTCCCGCCGCACACCCCGCGGCAAGACGGTGTGGTTCGACCTGCCCCTGCCCAACGGCGGGACAGGCCTCACGGACCCGGCAGAGGCGCTACTGAGCCTGTTCTGACCCCGGCCGGGTCCCGCCCCACTACACCGACCCGGACGGCCGCCTGCGGATCTTGTCGCCCAGCCACACCAGCGGATCGTACTTACGGTCAACCGCCCGTTCCTTCAAGGGAATCAGCGCGTTGTCCGTGATCTTGATGCCCTCGGGGCAGACCTCCGTACAACACTTGGTGATGTTGCAGTAGCCGAGGCCGTGCTCGTCCTGGGCGGTCTTCTTGCGGTCCAGGCCGCTCTCGTCGGCCGCGTCCAGGGGATGCATGTCCAGTTCTGCCACCCGCATCAGGAAGCGCGGGCCGGCGAACGCGGTCTTGTTCTCCTCGTGGTCGCGCACCACATGGCAGGTGTCCTGGCACAGGAAGCACTCGATGCACTTGCGGAACTCCTGCGACCGGTCCACGTCCTCCTGCATCATCCGGTACTCACCGGGGCCCAGGTCCTGAGGCGGCACGAACGCGGGCACCTCCCGCGCCTTCGTGTAGTTGAAGCCGACGTTCGTCACCAGATCCCGTACGACCGGGAACGCCCGCAGCGGGGTCACGGTGATCGTCTCCTCGCGGGTGAACACCGACATCCGCGTCATGCACAACAGCCGCGGGCGTCCGTTGATCTCCGCAGAGCACGAACCGCACTTGCCCGCCTTGCAGTTCCAGCGCACGGCCAGGTCGGGCGCCTGGGTCGCCTGGATGCGGTGGATGATGTCGAGCACCACCTCGCCGTCGTTGACCTCGATCCCGAAGTCCTCCAGGCCGCCGCCCTCGGCATCCCCGCGCCACACCTTGAAGCGGGCCTCATAGCTGCTCACTCGTAGAGCTCCTCTTCGGCGAGGTACTTGACCAGCTCCTCCTTGTCGAACAGGGCGAGCAGGTCGGGGCGGATGGGTTCGGTGGTCTCGCGGACCAGGTCGATCTGCCCGCGCACGGGGTCGGTAGCCGCCAACCCGCCGGTGGGATCGACCAGTTGGCAGAGCAGGTTCACGCGCCGCCAGGCCCGGTCCATCGCCGGATGGTCCTCCCGGGTGTGGCCGCCCCGCGACTCCGTACGCTCCAGCGCGGCCCGTGCCACGCACTCGCTGACGAGGAGCATGTTCCGCAGGTCCAGCGCGAGGTGCCAGCCGGGGTTGAACTGCCGGTGCCCCTCGACCCCGGCCCGCCGGGCCCGTACGCGCAGGTCGGCGAGTTTCTCCAGGGCCGCCTCCATCTCCGCCTCGCGGCGGATGATGCCGACGAGATCGTTCATCGTCTGCTGGAGTTCCTGGTGGAGGGTGTACGGATTCTCCGGCGGCCGGCCGACCTCGGCGCCGGGCTCGGGGCCCTCGGCGGAGAAGGGCCGCAGGGCCTCCGCGGCCGCCGTGGCCACCTGGACCTCGTCCACGAGGGGGCGTGCCCCGGTGAACCCTGTGGCGTACTGCGCCGCGTGCAGCCCGGCCCGCCGTCCGAACACCAGCAGGTCGGAGAGGGAGTTGCCGCCGAGCCGGTTGGAGCCGTGCATGCCGCCTGCGACCTCCCCGGCCGCGAACAGACCGGGCACGCCACGCGCCGACGCGCTGTCCGACTCGACCGCGATCCCGCCCATCACGTAGTGACAGGTGGGCCCGACCTCCATCGCCTCGGCGGTGATGTCGACGTCCGCGAGTTCCTTGAACTGGTGGTACATGGACGGCAGTCGGCGCCTGATGACCTCGGCGGGCATCCGGGTCGACACGTCCAGGAAGACGCCTCCGTGCGGGGAGCCGCGGCCGGCCTTCACCTCGGAGTTGATGGCCCGCGCCACCTCGTCCCGGGGGAGCAGCTCAGGGGGGCGGCGGTTGTGGTCCGGGTCCTCGTACCACCGGTCGCCCTCCTCCTCCGACTGCGCGTACTTCTCCTTGAAGACGTCGGGGATGTAGTCGAACATGAACCGCTTGCCCTCGGAGTTCCTGAGGACCCCGCCGTCCCCGCGCACGGACTCCGTGACGAGGATGCCCTTCACGGACGGCGGCCAGACCATGCCCGTCGGGTGGAACTGCACGAACTCCATGTTCAGCAGGGGCGCACCCGCGAGCAGCGCCAGCGCGTGCCCGTCGCCCGTGTACTCCCACGAGTTCGACGTCACCTTGAAGGACTTGCCGATGCCGCCGGTGGAGACCACGACCGAGGGGGCTTCGAGCACGAAGAAACGGCCGGACTCGCGCTCGTAGCAGAAGGCCCCGGAGACCTTGTCGCCGTCCTTGAGGATCCGGGTGACCGTGCACTCCTGGTAGACCTTCAGGCGCGACTCGTAGTCGCCGGTCTCCTTGAAGTCCTCCTGCTGGAGGGAGACGATCTTCTGCTGGAGCGTGCGGATCAGCTCAAGTCCCGTACGGTCGCCGACGTGCGCGAGCCGCGGGTACTCGTGCCCGCCGAAGTTGCGCTGTGAGATGCGCCCGTCCTTCGTGCGGTCGAAGAGGGCGCCCCAGGTCTCCAGCTCCCAGACGCGGTCGGGGGCCTCCTGGGCGTGCAGTTCGGCCATCCGCCACTGGTTGAGGAACTTGCCGCCGCGCATGGTGTCGCGGAAGTGGACCTGCCAGTTGTCCCCGGAGTTGACGTTGCCCATGGCTGCCGCGATGCCGCCCTCGGCCATCACCGTGTGCGCCTTGCCGAACAGGGACTTGCAGATCACCGCCGTACGCGCCCCGCGTTCACGTGCCTCGATGGCGGCACGGAGGCCGGCGCCCCCGGCACCGACCACGACGACGTCCCACTCCTGTCGGTCGACCACGGACATCAGAAGAACCTCGGATCGTCGAAAGCGCCGGAGGCGACCAGGTACACGTAGAAGTCGGCGAGCGCCACGCTCACCAACGACGCCCAGGCCAGCTGCATGTGACGGGCGTTCAGCTTCCCGACCAGCTGCCAGGTCCTGTAGCGCACAGGGTGCTTGGAGAAGTGCTTGAGCTTGCCGCCGACGATGTGCCGGCACGAGTGGCAGGAGAGCGTGTACGCCCAGATCAGCGTGATGTTGACCAGGAACACGACCGTGCCGAGCCCCATGTGGCCCCACTCGTAGTGCTCGTCACGGAAGGCGAGCACGGTGTCGTACGTGAGGATCCCGGCGACCGGCACCGCCGCGTAGAAGAAGTAGCGGTGCATGTTCTGGAAGATCAGCGGGAAGCGGGTCTCGCCGGTGTACTTCTTGTGCGGCTCGGCGACCGCGCAGGCCGGCGGCGAGGCCCAGAAGCCGCGGTAGTAGGCCTTGCGGTAGTAGTAGCAGGTCAGCCGGAAGCCGAGCGGGAAGATCAGGACGATCAGCGCGGGGGACAGGCCCCACCAGCTGCCGAAGAGCTCCCAGTTCGGCCCGCTCCGCATCGGCTCGCAGTTCTCCGCCAGACAAGGCGAGTAGAACGGCGAGACGTACGGGGCCGCGTAGTAGTCGCTGTTCGCGAACGCCCGCCAGGTCGAGTAGACGACGAACGCCAGCAGCCCGGCCGCGGTGGCGGCGGGCGCCAGCCACCAGCGGTCGGTCCGCAGATGCGGGGCGGCGATCGCGGCGCGCGTACGGGTCCGTACGCCGCCGCTGTTCATTTGGGGTTCCGTACCAGTGGCCAAGGAAAGCTCCGGTCGGGTTCAGGGTGCGTGGCGGTCGCGGGCGCCGAGACCCTCGTCGTCGGAGTCCGTCCACAGGGTGTTGTCGTACGGGGTGTCGGGGATGGACACGAGGTCGGGGCGCCGCGGTTTGCCGAGGCCGGGTGCGGCCTCGCGGAGCAGCGCAACGCTCTCGCGGAGGTGGTCGGCGTCGGTGCGCACCCTGCGCATCTCCAGGCCGCCGCCACCCATCTGCTGTTCCAGACGCTTCACGGACCTCACCAGGTCGTCGAGACAGCGCTGGACTGACGTCAGGTCATCGTGCACGGACATGACTTGCCCTCACTTCCGCGGACCTCCGGCCCAAGGCGGCAACGTTCATGCGCCTGCGAGTGTCGCGCGTCACATCGGCCCCTGTGAAGGGATCTGCATGGATTACCGGATCGTGTCGCTCCCCGCGCCCCGCTCGCGCGCCCCCTGCCGGGAGGGTGCGCGCCCGGTGACACGGAGCTGTTGGGCCGCACGGGTGGGCTTCCGTGGGCCGGTCGCCGTGTCGCCGCCCGGAGGCGGCGACTCTCCCCTTCAGTGGGGCGATAGATCAGATCAACTCCATTATACCGCCAAAAGTGATCTACATCACAGTGTCTGACCTGCCCCGTCCTGTCCGTACTGCTCATCGTGATCAGCACCGCCCCGGAGGTACCAGTCATGTCCCACGACGGCGTCGGACCCCGCGCGGTGATGCGCTCGGTCGCGTTCCTCACGGCGGGCGTGCTCGCGGTGCCCGCCCTGGCCGGATGCAGCGAGAAGGACCCGGCGGGCAAGCCCACCGCGGGTCAGGAGATCGCCCCCGCCGAGCGCGGACAGATCGCGGACGGCGGCACCCTGCGCTGGGCCGTGGACGCACTCCCGGAGACCCTCAACGCCTTCCAGGCCGACGCGGACGCCGCCACCTCCAAGGTCGCCGGCGCCGTGCTGCCCTCCATGTACCGGCTCGACGCGAACGGCCGGCCGCAGCGCAACCCCGACTACCTGGAGTCCGCGAAGGTCGTCGACCGCGAGCCCAGACAGGTCGTGCTCTACAAGCTCAACCAGCAGGCCGTCTGGAGCGACGGCCGGGAGATCGGCGCCGCCGACTTCGCCGCCCAGTGGCGCGCCCTGTCCGGCAAGGACACCGCGTACTGGACCGCCCGCAACGCCGGCTACGACCGCATCGAGAAGATCGAACGCGGTGCCAACGACCTGGAGGTGCGGGTCACCTTCAGCAAGCCGTACGCCGACTGGCAGTCGCTCTTCTCGCCGCTGTACCCCAAGGACGTCATGGGCACCCCGGACGCCTTCAACGACGGCGCCCGCCGCAAGCTGAAGGTCACCGCCGGGCCCTTCGCCCTCGACAGCGTCGACAAGGACTCCGGCGAGGTCACGCTGAAGCGCAACCCGCGCTGGTGGGGCCGCCCCGCCAAGCTCTCCGAGCTGGTCCTGCGCGCCGTACCCCGCGACAAGCGCACCGCCGCGCTCGCCGAGGGCAAGGTCGACCTGGCCGAGATCGACTCCACCGAGGCCCACCGGATCACGCTCGCGGCCCGCGACAAGGACAAGGGCAACGGGGCGCCGCTCGCCCACGGCCCCGGCGCCGCCCTCACGCCCGGCAGGTCCCTGCGCTCCTGGGCGATCGCGCACGGCTCCGACGAGGAGGCGGCCGACGAGGAGATCCTGGCCCGCAAGAAGCGGGGCAAGGCCGTCGCGAAGTACGCGGACGAGCAGTCCTCCCTGCGCGGCTTCGAGGTCCGCAAGTCCCTCGAACCCGCCTTCACCCAGCTCGCGTTGAACGGCGAGGAGGGGCCGCTCGCCGACGAGCGGGTCCGCCGGGCCGTGGCCCGCGCCCTCGACCGGGACGAGCTCGCCAGGGTCGTCCTGCGGCCGCTCGGCCTGCCCGCCGAACCGGTCGGCAGCCATCTCGCGCTCTCCGGACAGCACGCGTACGCCGACAACAGCGGAGCGCTCGGCGGCCAGGACACCAAGGAGGCGCGGGCCCTGCTGGCCGACGCCGGATGGCTGCCCGGCGGTCCCGTCAAGGAGGAGCAGAAGGAGAAGGCGGCCGGCACCGGGACCTCGAAGGAGACGGCCGACTCGGAGGCGTCCGAGGCGTCGGGGACCCCAGCGGACTCGGACTCGGACACGGATTCGGATTCGGATTCCGGCTCCGACGAAGGCTCGGCCGGCTCCGAGGATTCCGGCAGCTCCGGCAGCTCCGGAAGCTCCAGCAGTTCCGACGGCTCCGGCAGTTCCGACAGTTCCACGAGTTCCGGCAGCTCGGACAGCTCCGACAGCTCCGGGGACGACGGTACGTACATCGTCGGTGAGGACGGGAAGCCGGGCGACGACAAGCCGGGCGACAGCCGCGCCCCGGCCCTGCTCGTGCCCGCGCCCCTGGCCGAACTGCAGCGGGTCGCGCTCCTCGACCAGGCCTACGTCCTGGGCGTACGCGGCCAGGCCGAGAAGGCGAGCAAGGCGAAGAAGGACAAGCAGCGGAAGGCCGGGAAGAAGCAGCGGGCCGGCAAGAAGCAGAAGGCCGAGACGGAGAAGAAGTACAAGAAGGACGGGCCGGGCACGTCCGGCAAGGTGGAGAAGAATCTCGCCCGCGAGGGCAAGTCGCAGTTGCAGCACGGTGGCGCCCCCGGGGCGTACGCGCCGAAGGGCACGGCCGCCCCGGGACGTGCCGCGGCCGGACCGCTGGCCAAGAACGGCAAGCCGCTGACGCTGCGCTTCGTGCTTCCGTCCGGCCCCGGCTCCCAGTCGCTGCGGGCGGTCGGCGAGCGGATCTCGCGGATGCTGGAACGTATCGGCATCCGTACGGAGATCTCCAAGGTCGCCGACGAGAGCTACTTCAAGGACCACATCGCCTCGGGCCAGTACGACCTGGCGCTGTACTCCTGGCCCGCGTCCGCGTTCCCCGCGACCGACGCCCGCCCGATCTACTCCAAGCCGGTCCCGGCCGCCGACGGCTCCCTGAACGTCGAGCAGAACTACACCCGGGTCGGTACCGACCAGGTCGACCAGCTGTTCGACCAGGCGATCGCCGAACTCGACCCGGGCGAGTCCCGCTCCCTGGTCCGCAAGGCGGACGCCCGCATCTGGGCCGCCGCCGGCTCGATCCCCCTCTACCAGCGCCCCCAGCTCACCGCCGCCCGGACCAACCTCGCCAACGCGGGCGCCTTCGGCTTCCAGACCCCTCTCTACGAGGACATGGGCTTCCTGAAGAAGGGCGCAAAGCCGCAGGCGAGCCCGTCGTCCTGAGCGGGGCCGCGGCCCCGTAAGGGGCGCGGGGAACTGCGCGATCGGCCCCCACAGCCCGCACTGTGAGAGCCGGCCCGCCCAGCCCCGCGGAGCCCGAGCGGCGGCGTGCCCGTACGATGGGGTAAGGCCGTGGCACGTTTCAGCCCGGCAGGGCCCCGCGCAGCGGAGGCCGTTCACTCACTCCGGGAGAAGCGCCTCAATATGGCCACGCGCCACGACATCCGCAACGTCGCCATCGTCGCCCACGTCGACCATGGCAAGACCACCCTGGTCGACGCCATGCTCAAGCAGGCCGGTGCCTTCGCCGCGCACGCCGCCGAGTCGCTCGACGACCGCATGATGGACAGCAACGACCTGGAGCGTGAGAAGGGCATCACGATCCTGGCCAAGAACACGGCCGTGAAGTACCACCCGAAGGATGGCGGCGACGTCATCACGATCAACATCATCGACACCCCGGGCCACGCCGACTTCGGCGGCGAGGTCGAGCGCGGTCTGTCGATGGTCGACGCGGTCGTGCTGCTCGTCGACGCGTCCGAGGGCCCCCTGCCCCAGACCCGCTTCGTGCTGCGCAAGGCGCTCCAGCAGCGTCTGCCGGTCATCCTCTGCATCAACAAGACCGACCGCCCGGACTCCCGGATCGACGAGGTCGTCAACGAGACGTACGACCTCTTCCTGGACCTGGAGGCGGACGAGGAGCAGATCGAGTTCCCCATCGTCTACGCGTGTGCGCGGGACGGTGTGGCCTCGCTGACCAAGCCGGAGAACGGCACGGTCCCGGCCGACAGCGACAGCCTGGAGCCGTTCTTCTCGACGATCCTGTCGCACGTCCCGGCTCCGCAGTTCGACACCGAGGCCCCGCTCCAGGCGCACGTCACCAACCTGGACGCCGACAACTTCCTCGGCCGTATCGCGCTGCTCCGCGTCGAGCAGGGCGAGCTGCGCAAGGGCCAGACCGTCACGTGGATCAAGCGCGACGGCACGATGTCCAACGTGCGCATCACCGAGCTGCTGATGACCGAGGCGCTCACCCGCAAGCCCGCCGAGATGGCGGGCCCCGGTGACATCTGTGCCGTGGCCGGTATCCCGGACATCATGATCGGCGAGACCCTCGCCGACCCCGAGAACCCGATCGCGCTGCCGCTCATCACGGTCGACGAGCCGGCGATCTCCATGACCATCGGCACCAACACCTCGCCGCTGGTCGGCCGTGGCGGCACCGGCAAGGGCGCCTCCGCGAAGGCCGCCGTCAAGGACCGCAAGGTCACCGCCCGCCAGGTCAAGGACCGTCTGGACCGCGAGCTGATCGGTAACGTCTCGCTGCGGGTCCTGGACACCGAGCGCCCCGACGCCTGGGAGGTCCAGGGCCGTGGTGAGCTCGCGCTCGCCATCCTGGTCGAGCAGATGCGCCGCGAGGGCTTCGAACTGACCATCGGCAAGCCGCAGGTGGTCACCCAGGTCATCGACGGCAAGGTGCACGAGCCGGTCGAGCGCATGACGATCGACGTGCCCGAGGAGCACATGGGCGCGGTCACGCAGCTCATGGGCGTCCGCAAGGGCCGGATGGACAACATGTCCAACCACGGTTCGGGTTGGGTGCGTCTGGAGTTCGTCGTGCCGTCCCGCGGCCTCATCGGGTTCCGTACGGAGTTCCTGACCGGCACGCGCGGCACCGGCATCGCGCACTCCATCCACGAGGGCCACGAGCCCTGGTTCGGCGTGCTGACGACCCGTAACAACGGTTCGCTGGTCGCCGACCGGGCGGGCGCCGTCACCGCCTTCGCGATGACGAACCTCCAGGAGCGCGGTGTGCTGTTCACCGACCCCGGCACCGAGGTGTACGAGGGCATGATCGTCGGCGAGAACTCGCGCTCCGACGACATGGACGTGAACATCACCAAGGAGAAGAAGCTCACCAACATGCGGTCGGCCGCGGCCGACTCGTTCGAGGCGATCGTCCCGCCGCGCAAGCTCTCCCTGGAGCAGTCGCTGGAGTTCTGCCGCGACGACGAGTGCGTCGAGGTCACCCCGGAGTCGGTCCGCATCCGCAAGGTGAACCTGGACGCCCGCGAGCGCGCCCGCTCCGCGAGCCGCGCCAAGCACGGCTGACGCCTCCTCAGGGCTGCTGAACGCCCGGTTCTCCGCTCAAAGGTGGGGAGCCGGGCCTTTGGCGTGCCCGGACGCCGAAACCGTGTCAGTTCGGACAACGGTGCACTGGAAGCGGCGGCGTTCGCATATCGGGCATTGGCCAATCAAGTTTCGGACACGTAAACGAAATTATCGTCAATCATGTCTGATTTGCCGGATTCTCGTCTCACCTGTCAAGCGCGACCAGGTGTCAATCTTTGCAATTTTTGCTCAAAATTTCGACGGTAGGGAGATCCCTATGTCTTCCGCCCTTGACGCGCGTTGACCCACTTGGTGAAAGTTCCCTGAAACCACAGAACCTGCCGGTATCTGTGCTGCGCTCAACTCTCCATCCCCCGGGGGAAGAACAAAGATGACCAGTCCAACCAAGGCCGAGGGCTCCGGGCCGTCGATCGCCTTGGACCCCGAGCTTGAGACGAACGCCGAGGCCGCCAAGAGCGGGAAGCTCGAAGGGCGTTCGCCTGGGCAGTTGATGTGGCAGCGCTTCAAGCGTGACCGTACAGGGATGTTCTGTGCCGGCGTAGTTATTTTCTACTTCGTCATCGCCCTGCTGGCGCCGGTGATCGCGGCGGTGTACGGCAAGGACCCGTACACGCTGTACGGCCAGGACTCCACGTACGCGGATTCGCCCGTGCTGGACGACTTCGGGCTTCCCCTGGGCTACTTCGGCGGTGTCTCGGCGGATCACTGGTTCGGTGTCGAGCCGCAGTACGGTCGCGACCTCTTCACCATGCTGCTGTACGGCATGCGCACCTCGCTGTTCATGGCGCTCGGCGTGACCACGTTGATGATGATCACGGGTGTGATCGTCGGACTCGTCGGCGGTTACCTCGGCGGCAAGACCGACTACTGGCTCGGCCGCCTCACCGACTTCTTCCTCTCGTTCCCGCAGCAGCTGTTCTTCATCGCCTTCATGCCGGTGGTGACCGCGTTCTTCGTGGACCCCCGGGAGGAGACCCCCACGTACTTCCGGGCGTTGGCGATCCTGATCGTGCTGTGGCTGCTGGGCTGGATGGGTATGTCGAGGCTGGTCCGTTCCACCGTGCTCTCCCTGCGGGAGCGGGAGTTCGTGGAAGCCGCCAAGGTGTCGGGCGCCTCGCCCTGGCGGATCGTGCGCAAGGAGATCCTGCCGAACGTCGTGACGCCGATCCTGGTGCAGACGACGTATCAGCTGCCCAGCACGATCCTGTCCATCGCGTTCCTGTCCTTCGCCGGTGTCGGTTTCGTCGAACCGACCCCGGACTGGGGGCGACTGTTCGCCGCCGGTGCCAAGTACGCCGAGCAGGACCCTGCGTTCATGTTCTTCCCGGGCGTGGCGTTGGTGATCTTCGTCCTGTGTTTCAACCTCCTCGGAGACTCCGTACGGGACGCTTTCGACCCCAAGTCCGGGCGGTAATCGTCCATTGGTGGGGGGTGACTGCCGCCCCCGCGTCGGCCTACCAGCCGCGTCAGGCAGTACTCATGGATATCAACCGACAGGTAGGTGCATTCGCCTCATGAAGTCCCTCAACTCGCGCAGAACGCGGGCCATGGTCGTCGCGATAGCGGCCGGTTCGCTCGCGCTCACGGGCTGCTCCGAGAACAAAGGCGGCAGCTCCGACAAGGACTCCAAGAAGGATCAGAAGGAGGCGGCCGTCCAGTCGAAGGCCGTCACCTACGGCGACGCCGCCGCGTCGACCGGCCCCGCAGAGCCGGTTGCCGGGGCCAAGAGCGGTGGGACCATTCAGGTCTATCAGGAGCAGGGCCTCACGCACCTGGACCCGGGCCAGATCTACGTCTCGGACGCCGGTCAGGTCGCCAACCTGCTCTTCCGCGGTCTGACCAACTTCGAGGAGGACGGCAAGGGCGGTGTCTCGGTCGTGGGTGACCTCGCGACCGACTCGGGCAAGTCCTCCGACGGGGGCAAGACCTGGACGTTCACCCTCAAGGACGGCGTCAAGGACGAGAACGGCACCGCCATCACCTCGGCCGATGTCCGGCACACCGTCGAGCGCCAGTACGCGTCGTTCATCTTCGACGGTCCGACCTACCTGCAGACCTGGCTGAGTGGCCCCAAGTACCGCGAGGCACTGCCGGACGGCGGCTTCGGCAAGAAGCACCTGCCGGACGACGTGCTGGAGACTCCGGACGCCAAAACGGTCGTCTTCCACTTCAAGACGCCGCAGACCGACCTCCCGCAGACGCTGGCCATGCCGGGCTACACCATCGTGCCGGAGAAGACCGACACGAAGGCGAAGTACGACAAGGCCCCGGTCTCGACCGGCCCGTACAAGATCGCCGAGTACAAGGTCGGCAAGACCCTCAAGCTCGTGAAGAACGAGAACTGGGACCCGAAGACCGACTCCGTGCGCCAGCAGTACGTGGACGGCTTCAACTTCGACTTCGGTGTGACCGAGTCGACTCAGACCAGCCGTCTGATCGCCGACCAGGGTGACAGCAAGGACGCCATCCAGCTGACCGGCAGCGTCGAGGCCACCAAGATCCAGGACGTCATCAAGACCGCGTCCGTCAACAAGCGCACGATCAAGGGCTACCAGCCCTACGTCATGGCGCTGAACTTCAACCTGGACCGGGTCAAGAACAAGAAGGTCCGCGAGGCCATCGCCTACGGTGTGAACTCCAAGTCGCTCATCGCCGGTGAGGGCGGTGCCTATGGCGGTGACGTGGCCCCGAACCTGTTCGCCCCGACCCTGCCGGGCTACGAGGCCAAGTACGACCCCTACGGCCGTCTGAAGACGCCGAGTGGCAACATCGCGAAGGCCAAGGAACTCCTGAAGGGCGTTCCGGCCGCCGAGAAGAAGCTCGTCTTCGCCTACAGCAACAACGAGCAGGGCCAGAAGCGCAAGGTCGCCATCGAGGACGCGCTGAGCAAGATCGGCATCGACGTCGTCTCCAAGGAAGTCGACGCCGCCAGCTACAGCGAGCAGGTCGGCAAGCTCGACAACCCGTACGACATGTACATCAACGGCTGGGGCCAGGACTGGCCGTCGCCGGCCACGGTCGTCACGCCGATCTACGACGGTGACCAGGTCGCCGACGGTTCGCCGAACTACTCGCACATGAACGACTCGCACGTCAACAGCCTCATCAAGAAGGCGCTGACCCAGGAGCCGACAGAAGCTGCGGCGACTTGGAAGGAAGCGCACCACTACACCCTGGAGAAGGTCCTCCCGGGCGCTCCGCTCTGGTACACCAAGCAGTTCCAGCTCTACGGTTCGAACATCGGCGGTGCCCGCTACAGCACCGAGTCGAGCTACATCGACGTCACCCGACTGTTCCTGAAGTCGTAACTCTGTACGGCTGATCGCGGGGGTGCGCACCAGGCGGAGCGCACCCCCGCGGTTCCGTGAAACCGCCCCCACCGTCTCCGCAGAGAGCAGCCCTCCCGCCATGTTTCAGTTCATCCTCCGGCGCACGGCCGGTGCCGTCATCACCCTGTTCCTCATCGGCGCCGCCACGTTCTTCCTCTTCGTCGCCGCACCGTCCGACTACGCCTCCCTGGCCTGTGGCAAGGACTGCTCGCCCGCGAGACTGGAAGACATCCGTCACGCGCTCGGGCTCGACCAGCCCATCGCGCAGCAGTTCTGGGACTTCATGTCCGGCATCATCGTCGGCCGCGACTTCCCCGACGGTCACTGCGCCGCTCCCTGCCTCGGCCAGTCCTTCTACTCGGGCGACTTCGTCTGGGACACCATCATGGACCGCTTCCCGCTGACCGTCTCGCTGACCATCGGCTCCATGGTCGTCTTCCTGGTCGTCGGTGTCGGCGCGGGCATGCTGGCCGCGTACAAGCGTGGTTCCACGGTGGACAAGGTCGCCACGGGCGCGTCCATGGTGCTCAGCTCGTTCCAGATCTACTTCCTGGGCCCGATCGCGCTGACGGTCCTCGTCTACAGCACAGGCTGGATGGAGGACCCCAAGTACGTACCCATCACCGAGGACCCGGTCGGCTGGCTCGTCGGGCTGTCCATCCCCATGGTCGTGATGGCCACCATTTTCACCGCGCAGTACACGCGTATGGCACGCTCCTCGATGATCGAGCAACTGCAGGAGGAGCACGTCCGCACCGCCCGTGCCAAGGGCATGGCCCAGAAGTACGTGTTCTTCCGCTACGCCTGGCGCGGCTCGCTCATCCCGATTGTCACCGTCCTCGGTATCGACATCAGCGCTCTGCTCGGTGGTGGCGTCGTCACCGAACTGACCTTCTCCCTCCAGGGGATCGGCCGCCTCGCCGTGGACGGCGCACAGCACAAGGACCTCCCGCTGACGATGGGCGTCATGCTGTTCGGGGCCTTCTTCATCCTGATCCTGAACATCCTCGTCGACATCGTGTACGCCGTCGTCGACCCGCGCGTCCGGCTCTCCTAGGAAGAACGAACCACCGTGACCACACTGACCAAGACCGAGGGCTCACCGGCCCCGACCGGCCCGGAGAAGTTCGTCTCGGTCCGCGATCTGAAGGTGCAGTTCTCCACCGAGGACGGCATCGTCAAGGCGGTCGACGGGCTCTCCTTCGACGTCGAGCGCGGTAAGACCCTGGGCATCGTCGGCGAGTCGGGCTCCGGCAAGTCCGTCACCAACCTGACGATCCTCGGCCTGCACAACCCGAGGAGCACCACCGTCGAGGGCGAGATCGTCCTGGACGGCAAGGAACTCGTCACGGCCACGGAGAAGGAACTGGAGCGGCTCCGCGGCAACAAGATGGCGATGATCTTCCAGGATCCGCTGACGGCTCTCTCGCCGTTCTACACCGTGGGCCGCCAGCTCTCCGAGCCGTACATGAAGCACACCGGCGCCTCCAAGAAGGAGGCCAAGGTCCGGGCCGTCGAGATGCTGGAGAAGGTCGGCATCCCGCAGCCCAAGACCCGCTTCGACGACTATCCGCACCAGTTCTCGGGCGGTATGCGTCAGCGCGCGATGATCGCCATGGCGCTGATGTGCGACCCCGACCTGCTGATCGCCGACGAGCCGACCACCGCGCTCGACGTGACCGTGCAGGCGCAGATCCTCGACCTGCTCAGAGACCTCCAGCAGGAGTTCGGCACCGCGATCATCTTCATCACCCACGACCTCGGCGTCATCTCGAACATGGCAGACGACCTGCTCGTGATGTACGCGGGCCGGGCCGTGGAGCGCGGTAGCGTGCGCGACGTGCTGCGCTCGCCCAAGCACCCGTACACGTGGGGCCTGCTCAGCTCGATGCCGCGCCTGGACGGCGACATCCACGAGATGCTGACGCCGATCCCCGGCTCGCCGCCCTCGCTGCTCAACCCGCCCTCGGGGTGCCCCTTCCACCCGCGCTGCGCCTTCAAGGACGAGGTGCCGGGCACCAGTTGCACGGACGACCGTCCTTCGTTGGCCGACGGCCGTGCCGCCGCGTGCCATCTCACGGCCGAGCAGAAGCAGACCATCTTCATCGACCAGATCCAGCCCCGGCTGCGCTAGGGAGAACCGAGACATGAGCGACAACCTCACCCTCCCGGCACAGCAGGGTCCTACCGACACGGCGAAGGAAACGCTGCTCAAGGTCGAGGGTCTGACGAAACACTTCCCCATCTACGGTGGGTTCCCGATCAAACGGAAGGTCGGCGCGGTGCAGGCCGTCGACGGGGTCGACCTGACCGTCGGCGTCGGCGAGAGCGTCGGCCTGGTCGGCGAGTCCGGCTGCGGCAAGTCGACGACGGGCCGGCTCATCACCCGCCTCCTGGAGCCGACCGCCGGCAAGATCACCTATGCGGGCCAGGACATCTCGCATGCATCGCGCAGGCAGATGGCACCCGTGCGGTCCGAGATCCAGATGATCTTCCAGGACCCGTACTCCTCGCTCAATCCGCGGCAGACCGTCGGCACCATCATCAAGTCGCCGATGGATGTCAACGGGATCAACCCGGAGGGCGGCGTCGAGAAGCGCGTACGTGAGCTGCTTGAACTCGTCGGCCTCAACCCCGAGCACTACAACCGCTTCCCGCACGAGTTCTCCGGCGGTCAGCGTCAACGCATCGGCGTGGCACGGGCGTTGGCACTGAACCCGAAGCTGATCGTGGCGGACGAGCCGGTCTCCGCCCTGGACGTGTCGATCCAGGCGCAGGTCGTGAACCTTCTCCAGAAGGTCCAGGAAGAGATGGGCATCGCCTTCCTCTTCATCGCCCACGACCTGGCGATCGTGCGGCACTTCACTCAGCGGCTCGCGGTGATGTACCTCGGCAAGGTGGTGGAGGTCGGCGACCGCGACTCGATCTACAACCGGCCCCGTCACCCGTACACTCACGCCCTGCTGTCGGCGGTTCCGGAGGTCGCCCTCGACGACGAGCCCCTTGACCGCGAGCGGATCCGGCTCTTCGGTGACGTCCCCTCGCCGATCCACCCGCCGTCCGGCTGCCGCTTCCGCACCCGCTGCTGGAAGGCGCAGGACAAGTGCGCCACGGAGGAGCCCCCGCTGGTCCAGATCTCCGGGAACCGCGCGGGCCACCTGACGGCCTGCCACTTCCCGGAGGACCCGACGACGGAGGCCCGCGAAGAAGACATCGTCCTGGACCCGGCGCTGGTGGCGCTGGAGAAGGACGCGGAGTAGTCGACCTTCGGCCGCGCGGAGCAGGGAGGGGTTGAAGGTGTTCGCCCCCGCCGCCCTTACCCATTCCCGTCCCTTACTCAGGGGCTCCGCCCCCGAACCCCCACTCCTCAAACGCCGGACGGGCTGATCTTCAGCCCGTCCGGCGTTTGAGGACGAGGCCGTCCAGGCCGATTCGGGGGTCTGGAGGTGGAGCCCAAGGGCTGGGACGGGTAGGGGCGGCGGGGGCGGAAACCGTTCGACATTCCCAGGACTGTCGGCGATGCTCCTCGCGATGACTCGCGACGAGGCCCCTGGAGGAGCCAGTTGAGCCGGCTGAACCCCAGCATCCACAGCCTCACCTTCGACTGCACCGGAGACCCGTACGACCTCGGGCTGTTCTGGAGCGAACTGCTAGGCCGGCCACTGGCCGACGACGACAAGCCCGGTGACCCGGAGGCGCTCATCCAGGACCCCGACGGCGGCCCGAGGCTGCTCTTCGTCCGGGTCCCGGAGGGCAAGACGGCCAAGAACCGCATCCACTTCGATCTCAGGCCGAGGGGACGCACGCGGGCGGAGGAGGTCGAGCGGGCTCTTACCCTCGGCGCCCGCCAACTTGCCGACCACACACGGCCGGACGGTGGGGGCTGGGTCATGATGGCTGACCCCGAAGGCAATGAATTCTGTGTGGAGCGAGGGGAGTTGGGCTGAGTGCCTGATCTCCGCCTGGAGAAGGTGACACCGGACAATGTCGACGCCGCGTGCCGCCTCGCGGTGCGCTCCGACCAGGAGCGGTTCGTGGCTCCGGTGGTGAAGTCGCTGGCCGAGGCCTATGTGCAGCCGGAGGTCGCCTGGCCTCGCCTGGTCTTCGCCGGCGAGGAACTCGTCGGCTTCGTGATGGCCTTCTTCGATGTCCGCTTTGACCCGGAGAACTCGGACGACCGTCCCCGTTCCGGCCTTTGGCGGCTGAACATAGCCGACGGCCAACAGGGGCGTGGGTACGGCCGCTTCGCCGTGGAGTCCGTGCGCGAGGAGATCCGCAGGCGTGGCCAGTCGCGCGTCACGGTGACCTGGGCGCAGGGGGAGAGAGGACCGGAGCGGTTCTACGTCAAGCTCGGATTCCGCCGCACCGGTGAGATGAGCGGAGACCAGGTCGTCGGTGAACTGGACCTGCCCACGAGCTGAGTGCGCCCGAGAGGCCCGAGAACGATGGCCCGTGCGTCTCCAGAGGGGCCCGACGGGATCTTCACTCTGGGGGACCTGACGTTCGAGGGCTACCCCTTCAGCTCGACCCCGCCTTGCCGTAACGGCGGAAGGCTCCGGTCTCCACACTCCACGGGCCGAAGGGCGCCGTATCGCCGAAGATGTACGGGTCCTTGACCTGGTAGCGGTCCTTGCAGGGGGCCGAGTGCACTTCGATGGTGCCGGTGCGCGGGTCGACGATCATGTAATGGCCGATGCCCATAGCCGGATACTCGGCCAGTTTCTCCGTGTAGTCGTTGTCCGGGTCGGAAGGCGAGACGATCTCGACGACCGCCAGCACCTGAGTGGCGTCGACGGCGAGGCCCTCCTCGTCGAGCACGTCTTCGGGGATGACGACCGCGTCCGGGCGCCGCATGCGGCCGATCGACGGGTGCTCGATCTCGGGCCCTCATCAAGTGTGCGCTGAGTCCCAGCGACACACCGTGAACCCGGCGTGTCGCTGGGACTCTCGCGACAGTTGCCTCGCCCTACGGATTCGCCGCGAGCGTCTGCCGGGGTTCGGGAGCCTCGTCCCTGACCTCCGGATAGTGGCAAGCCGTAAGATGCCCCACCCCATCCCCCTCGACCCGCGCCAGCGTCGGCGTCTCCGTCGCGCATCTCTCCGTCGCCTTCCAGCAGCGGGTGCGGAAGCGGCAGCCGGAGGGTGGGTTGAGGGGGGAGGGGACGTCTCCGGTCAGGCGGATGCGTGTGCGGGCGGCCGGGATGTGTGATGCCGTCGCCTCCGGGACCGCGGACAGGAGCGCCCGTGTGTACGGGTGCCGCGGATTCTCGTACAGGTCGTCGCGGTCGGCCGTCTCGACGATGCGGCCGAGGTACATCACGGCGACGCGCTGCGAGAAGTGGCGGACGATCGCAAGGTCGTGGGCGATGAAGACGAACGCGATGCCCAGGTCCCTCTGCAGGGTCTGGAGGAGGTTCACCACTTGGGCCTGGATCGACACGTCCAGGGCGGAGACCGGCTCGTCCGCCACGATGAGCCTCGGGTTCAGAGCCAACGCCCTTGCCACGCCGATCCGTTGGCGCTGGCCGCCGGAGAACTCGTGCGGGAAGCGGTTGTAGTGCTCCGGGTTGAGACCGACGATCTCCAGGAGTTCGCGGGCGCGCGTCTCGCGGCCGCCCTTCGGGTCGATGCCGTTGATCTCCATGGGGGCGGAGACGATCTTCCCGACCGTGTGCCGCGGGTTCAGCGAGGCGTACGGGTCCTGGAAGATCATCTGGATCTCGGAGCGGACCGGCGCCAGGTCCTTGCGCGAGGCGTGCGTGATGTCCTGGCCCGCGTACGTGATCCTCCCCGCCGTCGGTTCCAGGAGGCGGGTGATGAGCCGGCCCGTCGTCGACTTGCCGCAGCCGGACTCGCCGACCAGGCCCAGGCTCTCTCCCTCGGCGACGCGGAGGTCGAGCCCGTCGACCGCCTGCACCGCGCCCACCGTACGGCGGACGGGGAAGCCGCCCCGTACCGGGAAGTGCTTGGTGAGCCCGGTGACGTCCAGGAGGGGCACCGGGTCCGGGTCCGTGCTGATCATGATCGTGAAATACCTTCTCTCGTAAGCCGGTTGGACGTGTGCGTCAGTTGGACGTGTGTGTCAGTGGGGCTGCGGCGTCGCGTAGTCGACGAAGAACTCGCGGCGCTGGTCGGCGGTGAGGTGGCAGGCCGTGCCGCGACCGCCGCCGTTGATCTCCAGTGGCGGGCTGTCCGTGGCGCACTGCCCGCCGTGGACCTTCTCCGCGAACGCGCACCGCGGGTGGAAGCGGCAGCCGGAGGGCGGGTTGAGCAGCGAGGGCGGCAGACCCGGGATCGGCGACAACGGCACGTCGACCGGTCCGTCGAGGCTCGGCATCGAACCCAGCAGACCCCAGGTGTACGGGTGTTGGGGCGTCCGCAGCACCTGGTTGCGCGTACCCCGCTCCACGCAGCGGCCGCCGTACATGACCAGTACGTCGTCGGCGATGTTGGCGATGACGCCCAGGTCGTGGGTGATGAAGACGATCGCCGTGCCGAACTCCTGCTGGAGGTCCTTGAGGAGGTCCATGATCTGGGCCTGGACCGTCACGTCCAGGGCCGTGGTCGGTTCGTCCGCGATCAGCAGTTGCGGGTCGCAGACCAGGGCCATGGCGATCATCGCGCGCTGGCGCATACCGCCCGAGAACTGGTGCGGATAGTCGTCCACCCGGAGGTCGGGCTGCGGGATGCCGACCCGCCGGAGCATCTCGACCGACCGTGCCCGCGCCTCGTGCCGGGACGCCCCGGTGTGCTTGCGGTACGTCTCGCCGATCTGCTTGCCGACCGTGTGGAAGGGCGAGAGGGAGGCCAGCGCGTCCTGGAAGATCATGGACATCGTGTTGCCGCGCAGCCGCTCCAGTTCCCGCTCGGTCGCGGTCAGGAGATCCTTCCCGGCGAGCAGGATCTCGCCGTCCACGTCGGTGTGTTCGCGGTCGTGCAGGCCGAGGACCGCCATGCTGGTGACGGACTTGCCCGAGCCGGACTCGCCCACGATGCCCAGCGTCCTGCCCTCGGCCAGGTCGAAGGAGAGCCCGTCGACGGCCCTGACGAGGCCGTCCTCGGTGGAGAAGGCGACCCGCAGGTCGCGTACGGAGAGGAAGGGGGTGCTCATGAGGTCGACCTCTCCTAGGCGAGCCGGATCCGCGGGTCGATGAGGGCGTACACGGCGTCGACGACGATGTTGGCGACGACGATCGCGGCGGCCGCGGTGAGGACGACACCGAGCAGCAGCGGCAGGTCGTTGTCCCGTACGGCCTTGATGGACAGCGCGCCGATGCCGTGCAGTCCGAACGTCTCCTCGGTGATGATCGCGCCGCCGAGGAGATAGCCGATGTCGAGGCCGAAGATCGTGACGATCGGGCCCATCGCACCCCGCCAGGCGAACCGGAAGAACACCGTCCGGCGGGACAGGCCCTTGGCGCGGGCCGTGCGCACATAGTCCTCGCTGAGGGTCTCCACGAGCTGGGAGCGGGTCATCCGCGTGTAGTTGGCCGTGAAGATCAGTGCGAGGACCAGCCACGGCAGCAGCAGCCCCTTGAACCAGGCAGCCGGATCCTGGGTGAACCCCGTGCTGTCCTGCGGCCGGGGGAGCAGATGCCACTGGTCGGAGAGGTAGTACATCGCGACCACACCCACGATGTAGATCTGCAGCGACGAACCGACCAGCGAGGCGGAGGACGCGATCTTGTCCAGCGCCTTGCCCTGCTTGACCGCCGCGATCATGCCCGTACCGACACCGAAGACGACGAACACCACCGTGCTGCCGATGGAGAGCGAGAGCGTCGTCGGGAAACGGTCGGTGATCAGGCCGAGCACCGGCTCGTGGTTGGTGAACGAGTAGCCGAGACACGGGGCGGGACAGTGCCCGAGCCCCGAGTAGTCCCGGCCGGCGAACACGCCCACGAGCCAGTGCCAGTACTGGACCGGCAGCGGGTCGGAGATCCCGAGGTTGTGCCGGACCAGCGCGAGTGTCTGGGGCGTGCAGAGCTTGCCGCAGGCGGCGCGGGCCGGGTCCCGCGGGGCGACGTAGAAGAGCACGAAGGTGAGGGCGCTGATGATCAGGAGGATCAGCAGCGCGCCGAGCGTCCGACGGACGAGGAAGCGGAACATGGCGATGCGATTCCCTGGTGGCCTCAGGCCTTGGCGTACAGCTTGTAGAGGATGAACGCCGAGAACAGCGGGTCGAACTCGGCCCCGCCCACCTTGTCCCCGTACAGGTAGTAGCGGCGCTTGTACGTCTCGGGGATGATCGGCGCCTCCTTCTCCATGATCTGCCGGTCCAGCGCGGCCCAGGCGGCGTTGGCCTTGGTCGCGTCCGGGATGACGGCGTCCTTCTTGATCGCCGCGTTCACCCAGGGCACGTTCAGCTGGGAGACGTTGTTGGCGCCGTTGGCGATCGTGGTGCCGTCGAAGAGGGGCTGGAGGAGGGTGTAGCCGGTGGGCCAGTCCGGGGACCAGCCGAACCACATCACGTCGAACTGGTTGTCTATCTGCTGCACCTGGTCGTAGTAGCTGGTCGACTCGACCGGCTTCACGACCGGGTCGAAGCCTGCCTCCTTGAGGGCGGCGGCGATGACGACCTTGGTCTTGTCGTACGCGTCGTCGGCGCCCTGCGGATAGGTGTAGACGATCTTCTGGCCGAGCTTTCCGGCCTCCTTGAGCAGGGCCTTCGCCTTCGCCGTGTCACCCTGCGGCTTGGTCAGCTTGCCGTAGATGTCGAACTTCACCCGGCCGGCGATGTCGGGGGAGAGGACGGTGGTGGCGTAGTCGCCCGCGGACGGGCCGCCGTAGATCCGGCGGATCTGCTCCAACGGCCAGGCGTAGTTGAGCGCCTGACGCACCTTCACATCGGTGATCCGCTTGCAGTTGATGGCGTAGTAGTAGAGGCCGGTCAGCAGTCCGTTGACGCTACGGGCCTTCAGGTCGGCCGTGCCGAGCACCTTCTGGATGCGCTCGGCCGGCACCCCGCTGTACGCCATGACCGCGTACTGGTCGTCCCCGGAGTCGGCGATCAGGCGGTCCGTGGCCTGGAGCGCCTCGGGGCCGAACTCGAAGACGAAGGAGTCCGGGTAGGCGTTGCGGATCGCGTCCGTCGCCGGGTCCCAGTGGGTGTTGCGCACCAGCGTCAGGGACTTGTCGACCGAGTGCTGCTTGATCCGGTACGGGCCGCAGGAGACCGGGTCCTTGTCGTACTTCTCCTTGGTGTCGTGCTTGACGGGCACCGCGCCGTAGGACTGCATCGCCAGCGTCCAGTTGAGGTCCGGCCGGGCTTCCTTCAGGTGGAAGGTGATGGTCTTCTTCGCGGTGTCCGTGACGACCGAGCTGAGGTGCTTGCCGCCGTACGGGCCCTTGTAGACCGAGCGGAAGTCGTTCGTGCCGGTCAGCGCGGACTGGAGGTAGGTGGCCCCCTCGGTGGTGAAGCTCGCGAAGCCGCGCTCGATGCCGTGGCGTACGTCGTCCACGGTGAGCTCGCTGCCGTCCTCCCACTTCAGCCCGTCCTTCAGGGTGAAGGTCCAGGTCTTGCCGCCGTCGGACATGGTGCCGGTGTCGGTGGCGAGGTCGCCGACCAGCTTCATGGCGCCGCCGGAGGCGATCTTGTAGCCGGTCAGACAGCGGATGTAGAGGTTGCCGACCGTGGAGTTCCACGCGAAGTAGATGCGCTGCGGGTCGAGGTGGGAGAAGTCGTCCGGCCCCAGCGGGTGGATCGTGCCGCCCTTGCGCGCCCCGGTGATCTCGGGGGCGGGGCCTTTGGAGTCGTCCGCCGTGCCGACGGTCACCGCGGAGTACTTGGCGGTGCTCGTCGAGCCACCACCACCCGTACCGCCACCGCCCCCACCACTGCTGCAGGCCGAGAGAACCATCGACCCACCGGCCGCGACCGAGGTGGCGATGACGAAGTTTCTGCGCGAGATAGACATGGGTGTCCTGCCTGAATCAGGGAGAGGGGAGGAGAGGAGAGGGGGGCGCCCCTGAAAAGGGAGGGGCGCGGGGATGTATCGATGTGCGGCTCCGCCGCGTGGCCGCGATCGGCCACAACGGACCCGCAGGTACGTGACGGCGACCGGCGGAGCTATCGGCGGCGGGTCTTCGGATCCAGCGCGTCCCGAACGGAGTCGCCGAGAAGGTTGAAGGCGATCACGAAGATCACCATCGTCAGTCCGGGAAAGAGCATGTAGGTGATGTCGTTCTGATAGACCTGCGCCCCGCGCTGGATCATCACGCCCCAGTCGGGGGTGGGGTCGCTCAGTCCCACCCCGAGGAAGGCGAGCGCCGCCTCCGTGGTGACGTACATCGGCAGCGCGAGAGTCGCCTGGATGAGGATCGGCGTCCACAGGTTCGGCAGCAGCTCCTTGAAGATGATCCGGGCCGGCGACGCACCGGTCACCTTGGACGCCTCCACGAACTCCCGCTCGCGCAGGGCCAGTACCTCGCCGCGCAGCAGCCGGGCGATCGGCGCCCAGCCGAACGCGGTCATCACCGAGATCAGGCTGACCACCGTGAGCCAGGTCGGGGTGGCGTCCTCCGGTGAGACGAGGATCGAGATCATCACGGGCCAGAAGGCGATGAAGAAGAGCGTGGAGGGGAAGGCCAGCAGGATGTCGATGACCCGGCCCACCAGGTAGTCGGTCCGGCCGCCGAGATAGCCGGCCGTGAGCCCGACGACGATGCCCAGCAGGGTGACCAGCACGGTCGTCACCGTGGCGATCAGCAGCGAGTTGCGGATGCCGTAGAGCAGCAGCGTGAAGACGTCCCGCCCGAGCTGCGGTTCGACGCCGAACCAGAAGTCGCCGCTGATACCGCCGTTGGGCCGGACGGGGAAACCGAAGTCGTTGAGCAGACCCGCCGTGTTCTGGCCGTACGTCGTGTACGGATTCTTGCCGTACAGCCTGGCGATCAGCGGGGCGCCGATTCCGGCGACGAAGAAGACCACCACCACGTAGGCCGAGACCACACCTGTGCGGTCGCGCTTGAAGCGCAGCCAGGCGAGCCGGCCGGGGGAGCGGCTGTCACCGCCTCTGGGCGGGGTCTTCGGCGCCGTGGGTACGGCGTCTTCGGCCACCACCATGGGTGCGGTCGTGGCAGAGGGTGTAGGCGAGGTCATCGTGCTCCTGGCCCGAACTGTCATGCGGGTCTGCGGGATGCGACCCACGGGCTAGCGCGACCATTTCAACGCCGTTCAGGCAGCGTCAATGGAACGTTGACGGCTTTGATCTGGTCTTTTGCCGTTTGACCTGAGGGTGGCCGCCCGCTTGGTGTGGCTTGGTACTGCCATGACCAAAGCGAGGTCCGATATGCGGTTCGCCATGTTTCGGCATACGTGCATTCGGAGGGTGTTCCCACTCGTAAGAGTGGGATGAATGGGCGTTAAGTACTTTATGCCCCGATATTGGGCGCTGAAGGCACAGCGCTCCCGCGCCGGAGCCACAGCGCACGAAGAGGAGGCACTCCATGCGTGGAGCCACGCACGCCAGATGGGCCGCATGCGCGGCGGCGGTAGCTCTCGCCGCGACGGCCTGTGGGGACGACGGGGGCGGCGACAGCGGCGGTGGCGACGGCTCCGGGATCGTGAGCTCCTCGTGGGGTGACCCGCAGAACCCGCTGGAGCCGGCCAACACCAACGAGGTGCAGGGCGGCAAGGTCCTCGACATGCTCTTCCGCGGTCTGAAGCGCTACGACGCCAAGACCGGCAAGGCCAACGACATGCTCGCCGAGAAGATCGAGAGCTCGGACTCGCAGAACTTCACCGTCACCGTCAAGACCGGCTGGAAGTTCAGCAACGGCGAGGCCGTCGACGCCAAGTCGTTCGTGGACGCCTGGAACTACGGCGCCAGCCTCAAGAACAACCAGAAGAACGCGTACTTCTTCGGGTACATCGACGGCTACGACAAGACGCACCCGGAGGACGGCAGCAAGCAGACGGCCGACACCCTCTCCGGTCTCAAGGTCACGGGGCCCAACACCTTTACGGTCAAGCTCAACCAGAAG
Organism: Streptomyces sp. NPDC020747; assembly: GCF_044334695.1. Lineage (NCBI taxonomy): Bacteria > Bacillati > Actinomycetota > Actinomycetes > Kitasatosporales > Streptomycetaceae > Streptomyces > Streptomyces sp. NPDC020747. The sequence continues at coordinate 514,927 of NZ_JBIRTJ010000002.1, forward strand.
TTCTCGACCTTCCCCGACACCCTCGGCTACTCGGCCTTCTCCCCGCTGCCGCAGGCGTTCTTCGACGACCACGCGGGCTGGCTGAGCAAGCCGGTCGGCAACGGCCCGTACACCATCGACTCGTACGCCAAGGGCTCGGTGATGAAGATGCGCCAGTGGGTGCAGTACCCGGGCGAGGACAAGGCGGAGAACGGCGGTGTGGACCTCAAGGTCTACACCGACAACAACACCGCCTACACGGACCTGATGGCCGACAACCTCGACCTCGTCGACGACGTGCCCGCCTCCCAGCTCAAGAACGCCAAGAGCGACCTCGGCGACCGGTACATCAACACGCCCGCCGGCATCATCCAGACCCTCGCCTTCCCGTTCTACGACAAGGCCTGGGACAAGGCCGGCATGGAGAAGGTCCGCACGGGCCTGTCCCGGGCCATCGACCGCGAGCAGATCACCGAGACCATCTTCCAGAAGACGCGCACGCCCGCCACCGACTGGACCTCGCCCGTCCTCGGCGAGGCAGGCGGCTTCAAGGAGGGGCTGTGCGGTGACGCCTGCGAGTACGACCCCGAGGAGGCCAAGAAGCTGATCGAGGAGGGCGGCGGGCTGCCCGGCGGCCAGGTCAAGATCTCGTACAACGCGGACACCGGCTCCCACAAGGAGTGGGTGGACGCCGTCTGCAACTCCGTCAACAACGCGCTGGACAACGACAAGGCCTGCGTCGGCAACCCCATCGGCACCTTCGCCGACTTCCGCAACCAGATCACCCAGTCCAAGATGTCGGGCCCCTTCCGGGCCGGCTGGCAGATGGACTATCCGCTGATCCAGAACTTCCTGCAGCCGCTGTACTACACCAACGCCTCGTCCAACGACGGCAAGTGGACCAACGCCGAGTTCGACAAGCTCGTCGACGAGGCCAACGCGGAGACCGACCAGGCCAAGGCCGTCGACCTCTTCCAGCAGGCCGAGGAGGTCCTGCGGGACGACATGGGCGCCATCCCGCTCTGGTACCAGAACGGCAGCGCGGGCTACTCGGAGCGGGTCTCCGACGTGGCGCTCAACCAGTTCAGCGTCCCCGTCTACAACGAGATCAAGGTCAGCTGAGCCGCGGGGGCACCCGTCGACACACGGGTGCCTTCGCCTACCTCCGGAGCCCTCATGGGACGGTATGTGATCCGGCGTCTGCTGCAGATGATCCCGGTCTTCTTCGGCGCCACCCTGTTGATCTTCCTGATGGTGAACGTGATGGGCGACCCCATCGCGGGCCTGTGCGGCGACCGGCAGTGCGACCCCGCCACGGCCACCCAGCTGCGCAAGGAGTTCGGCCTCGACAAGCCCCTGTGGCAGCAATACGTGACGTACATGGGCAACGTCTTCACCGGGGACTTCGGCACCGCGTTCAACGGTCAGGAGGTCACCGAGCTGATGGCGTCCGCCTTCCCGGTCACCATCCGGCTCACGATCGTCGCGATCCTCTTCGAGATCGTCATCGGCATCACGCTCGGCGTCGTCACCGGACTGCGCCGCGGCCGTCCCGTCGACACCGGCGTCCTGCTGGTCACCCTCGTCGTCATCTCCGTGCCGACCTTCGTCACCGGTCTGCTGCTCCAGCTGCTGCTGGGCGTCGAGTGGGGCTGGATCAGTCCGTCCGTCTCCCCGGAGGCCCCCTTCGACGAGCTGATCGTGCCGGGCCTGGTGCTCGCGTCCGTCTCCCTCGCGTACGTGACCCGGCTGACCCGCACCTCCATCGCGGAGAACCGCCGCGCCGACTACGTCCGTACGGCCGTCGCCAAGGGACTGCCCCGGCACCGGGTCATCACCCGGCATCTGCTGCGCAACTCGCTGATCCCGGTGGTCACCTTCATCGGCACCGACATCGGCGCGCTGATGGGCGGCGCGATCGTCACCGAGCGCATCTTCAACATCCACGGCGTCGGCTTCCAGCTCTACCAGGGCATCCTGCGCCAGAACACCCAGACCGTCGTCGGCTTCGTGACCGTCCTCGTGCTCGTCTTCCTGGTGGCCAACCTGCTGGTCGACCTCCTCTACGCCGTACTCGACCCGAGGATCCGCTATGCCTGAACCGATGCCGCGTGAGCCGCACCTGTCGGGCGGGGGCCGGGCCCCGGAGGACGGCGCCATCGCCGCGACGGGCATGGGCGGCGCGATGGACCTGGCCACGGCGGAGGCCGAGACCCTGGAGAAGCGACCGGACGGACCGGACGGCACGGGCCCCGGGGAGAAGCCGCGCTCCCTCTGGTCCGACGCCTGGCGCGACCTGCGCCGCAACCCCGTCTTCATCATCTCGGCGCTCATCATCCTGTTCCTGCTCTTCATCTCCCTGTGGCCCGGGGTGATCGCCACCCAGAACCCGCTCAAGTGCGACCTCGCCAAGGCCCAGGAGGGCTCCCAGCCGGGACATCCCTTCGGCTTCAACGGCCAGGGCTGCGACGTCTACACCCGCACGGTGTACGGGGCCCGGGTGTCCGTCACCGTCGGTGTGTGCGCCACGCTCGGGGTCGCGATCCTCGGCTCGGTGCTCGGCGGGCTCGCCGGGTTCTTCGGCGGGGTGTGGGACGCGATCCTGTCCCGGATCACCGACATCTTCTTCGCGATCCCCGTCGTCCTCGGCGGTCTGGTGCTGCTGTCCGTGGTCACCAGCTCCACGGTCTGGCCGGTGATCGGGTTCATGGTGCTGCTCGGCTGGCCGCAGATCTCCCGTATCGCCCGGGGGTCCGTCATCACCACCAAGCAGAACGACTACGTCCAGGCGGCCCGGGCGCTGGGCGCCTCCAACTCGCGGATGCTGCTGCGGCACATCACGCCCAACGCCATCGCCCCGGTCATCGTCGTGGCGACCATCGCGCTCGGTACGTACATCTCGCTGGAGGCGACTCTCTCGTACCTCGGGGTCGGTCTGAAGCCGCCCACCGTGAGCTGGGGCATCGACATCTCATCGGCGTCCCAGTACATCCGCACGGCGCCGCACGCGCTCCTGTGGCCGGCCGGGGCCCTCGCTGTCACCGTCCTCGCGTTCATCATGCTCGGCGACGCGGTGCGCGACGCCCTCGACCCGAAGCTGAGGTGATGGCCGTGCTGCTCGAAGTGCGCGATCTGCACGTGGAGTTCAGGACCAGGGACGGAGTGGCCAAGGCCGTCAACGGCGTCTCCTACAGCGTCGACGAGGGCGAGACGCTCGCCGTGCTCGGCGAGTCCGGCTCCGGCAAGTCCGTGACCGCCCAGGCCATCATGGGCATCCTCGACACCCCGCCCGGGAAGATCACCGCGGGCGAGATCCTCTTCCAGGGCGAGGACCTCCTGAAGTTCAAGGAGGAGGAACGGCGCAGGGTCCGCGGCGCCCGGATGGCGATGATCTTCCAGGACGCCCTGTCGTCCCTGAACCCGGTGCTCAGCGTCGGCGCCCAGCTCGGCGAGATGTTCACCGTCCACCAGGGCATGTCCAGGAAGGCCGCCAAGGCCAAGGCGATCGAGCTGATGGAGCGGGTGCGCATCCCGGCCGCGGCCGCCCGCGTCGGCGACTACCCCCACCAGTTCTCCGGCGGAATGCGCCAGCGCATCATGATCGCCATGGCGCTGGCCCTCGAACCGGACCTGATCATCGCCGACGAACCCACCACCGCCCTCGACGTCACCGTCCAGGCCCAGGTCATGGACCTCCTCGCCGAGCTCCAGCGCGAGCTCAACATGGGGCTCATCCTCATCACCCACGACCTCGGCGTGGTCGCGGACGTCGCCGACCGGATCGCCGTGATGTACGCGGGCCGGATCGTCGAGTCCGCCCCGGTCCACGACATCTACAAGGCCCCCGCGCACCCCTACACGAAGGGCCTCCTGGAGTCGATCCCGCGGCTCGACCAGAAGGGCAAGGAGCTGTACGCCATCAAGGGCCTGCCACCGAACCTCATGCGCATCCCGCCCGGCTGCGCCTTCAACCCGCGCTGCCCGCTCGCCCAGGACGTCTGCCGGACCGACGTACCGCCGCTGTACGAGGTGACCGAGGCGGGCACGGACCGCGTGAGCGCCTGCCACTTCTGGCGGGAGTGCCTCCATGGCTGAGCCGATCCTCCAGGTACGGGGCCTGGTCAAGCACTACCCGCTCACCCAGGGCATCGTCTTCAGGAAACAGATCGGCGCGGTGAAGGCCGTCGACGGCGTCGACTTCGAACTCGCCGCGGGCGAGACCCTGGGCATCGTCGGCGAGTCCGGCTGCGGCAAGTCCACGGTCGCCAAGATGCTGGTCAACCTGGAGAAGCCGACGGCCGGCGAGATCGCGTACAAGGGCGAGGACGTCACCAGGCTCTCCGGCCGCGCCCTGAAAGCCGTGCGCCGCAACATCCAGATGGTCTTCCAGGACCCGTACACCTCGCTCAACCCGCGCATGACCGTCGGCGACATCATCGGGGAGCCGTACGAGATCCACCCCGAGGTCGCGCCGAAGGGCGACCGGCGCCGGAAGGTCCAGGACCTGCTGGACGTGGTCGGGCTCAACCCGGAGTACATCAACCGCTATCCGCACCAGTTCTCCGGCGGCCAGCGCCAGCGCATCGGCATCGCCCGCGGCCTGGCCCTGCGCCCCGAGATCATCGTCGCCGACGAGCCGGTGTCCGCCCTCGACGTGTCGGTGCAGGCCCAGGTCATCAATCTGATGGACCGGCTCCAGAGCGAGTTCGACCTGTCGTACGTGTTCATCGCGCACGACCTCTCGATCGTGCGGCACATCTCCGACCGGGTCGGCGTGATGTACCTCGGGCGGATCGTGGAGATCGGCAGGGACGCCGAGATCTACGACCACCCGACGCATCCCTATACACAGGCCCTGCTGTCCGCCGTGCCCGTCCCGGACCCCGAGGCCCGCGAGCACCGGGAGCGGATCATCCTCTTCGGCGACGTGCCCTCACCGGCGAACATCCCCTCCGGCTGCCGCTTCCGCACCCGCTGCTGGAAGGCCCAGGAGCGCTGCGCCCTGGAGGTGCCGCTGCTCGCGGTGCCCGCGGAGTTCCGGTACGAGGCGGCCGGTGCCGCGGCCCACGACTCGGCGTGCCACTTCGCGGAGGAGAAGCAGGTGGTCCCACCGGAGGAGCCGACGGACGAGACCCCTGACGAGCCGACGGACGGCATGAAATAGCATGACAAATGCGCATCAACTTCGTTAACACGCAGGCAACTTGGCCGACCCGATACCGATATACGGACGCGTCAGTCTGAACAGCGTACGGCCGTGCGGGTGCCGTAGACCGGCCGGGGCGCGCCATGTCTCCCCGGCCGGTCGCATCTCCGCACCAGTCTCTACACCAGGTTGAGGGACCGCTTCAGGAAGTCCACCTGGAGCAGCAGCAGATTCTCCGCGACCTGCTCCTGCGGGGTCATGTGCGTGACCCCCGACAGCGGCAGCACCTCGTGCGGACGGCCCGCGGCCAACAGCGCGGAGGACAGCCGCAGCGAGTGCGCGACCACCACGTTGTCGTCGGCGAGACCGTGCACGATCATCATCGGCCGGACCGGCTCGGCGGCCCCCACCAGGCCGTCGTCGTCGATCAGCGAGTTCGCCGCGTACACCTCCGGCTGTGTGTTCGGATCGCCCAGATACCGCTCGGTGTAGTGGGTGTCGTACAGCCGGTGGTCCGTCACCGGCGCGCCCACCACGCCCGCGTGGAAGACGTCCGGGCGGCGCAGCACCGCGAGCCCCGCGAGATAGCCGCCGAACGACCAGCCGCGGATCGCCACCCGGCCCAGGTCCAGCGGGAAGCGTTCGGCGAGCGCCCGGAGCGCGTGGATCTGGTCGTCGAGGACGACCGCCGCGAGATCATCCTTGATCGACTTCTCCCAGGCCGGCGAGCGGCCCGGCATGCCCCGCCCGTCCGCGACGATCACGGCGAACCCCTGGTCGGCGAACCACTGAGGGGTCAGATACGCGTTGTGCGCGGCCAGCACGCGCTGCCCGTGCGGTCCGCCGTACGGGTCCATCAGCACCGGCAGTGGACCGTCGGTGTAGTCCGTGGGGAGCAGAACGGCGCACGGCACACGGCGCTCGCCCGCCTCCGTGAGCGTCACGCGCGGGCTCAGGCCGGGGTCTTCGGCGTACGAGGCCACGGTCGCCGCGGTCCCCCAGCCTCCGGCCGGGGGGACCCCCATCTCCCTTCGGTCGCCGCCCCGCAGCACCTGCACCTCGGCGCCCGGTTTGCCCGGCACGGCCGACACGAGCACGGTCACACCGCCCGCGCGCACCGCCGAGTGGACGCCGGGTTGCTGTGAAATCCGTTCCACACCAAGGTCGTTGACCCGGTAGACGTGCACCTCGCCGATCTCCGGGGCGGCCGCCGCCTCGCCGGCCGACGCGGAGACCAGCACGTCGTCGTCCGACACGTCGAGCACCGCTCGCACATGCAACTGCTGTCCTGTCAGCGGGCGTTCACCCACCGCCAGCACGCGCGCCCCGCCCTCGTCGGCGATCCGCACGAGTTGTCCGCTCGGACTCCAGCTCGGCAGCCCGGGGAAAAGATCAAGCCATTGTGGATCTTCGTCCGCGTGCACCATCCGGGTCGCCCCGGTGTCCGGGTCGACGGCCAGATAGAGCTGGCTCTTCTGGTCGCGCGCCTGGACGAGCAGCAGCGGCGCTCCGGCCGCCGACCAGTGCACCCGCGCGAGATAGGGGTAGCGCGCCCGGTCCCATGCGACCTCCGTGCGCGCCCCTTGGAGGCCGATCACGAAGAGCCGCACCTCCGCGTTGTCCGTCCCGGCCGCCGGATAGGCGACCTGCTGCGGATCCCGCTCGGGATGCGCCGGATCGGAGATCCACCAGCGGCGTACGGGGGCGTCGTCGGCCCGGGCGACCAGCAGCCGGTCCGACTCCGGCGACCACCAGAAACCGCGCGAACGGCCCATCTCCTCGGCCGCGATGAACTCGGCGAGACCGTAGGTGACCGTGTCGGACTCCGGCTCCACGAGCGCCCGGTCGTCCTCCCTCTCGGCGCCGACGACCCTGAGGGCACCCCCGGAGACGTACGCGACGAGCCGTCCGTCGGGGGACGGGCGGGGGTCCAACACCGGCCCGGGAACCCGCAGTTCACGTGCCGTGCCCGCCCGCAGCTCCGCGGTGAACAGTCTTCCCGACAGGGCGAAGGACGCCAACTCCACGGCCGCGTCGGTGGCATAGCCGACGATGCCCGCCCCGCCCTCACGGCTGCGCTCGCGCCGGGCCCGCTCCGTCACCGACAACCGCTCCGAGCGGCCTCCGAGCAGCGCCCCCGGATCCGCGGCGGGGCGTTCCTCGCCGTCCGCCACATCGAGAACCCACAGCTGGTTCACCCGGTCCGTACCGGACGAGGACCGCAGGTACACGACACGGGAACCGTCGGGCGCCACGGTGAACGCACGGGGTGCGCCGAGCGTGAAGCGCAGGGTGCGCGCCTGCCGGCGCGGAAAGGAGAGAGGCTCGGTCGTCATGCTCCGACCATATTGGCCATGCGCCCCCTTGTGCGGCCGTGCGCCGATCAATGCGCACGTACGAATAGTTATGATCACTACTGCTGCGTGGGTATCAACCTGCTGGCCGTTGTACGGATTTACTGCCCCCATAGTCCGACCCCCCGCGTCCCTGGGATCCTTGGAGGTGAGCCGCCGTGGCACTCTCGATTTCGGCGGTGGTGCTGCTGGCGATCATCGTCTTCATCCTGATCAAGAAATCAGGGCTGAAGGCGCCTCACGCCATCGTCTGTGTCCTGTTCGGCTTCTATCTAGCCAGCTCGACGATGGCCCCGACGATCAGCGAGGTGACCACGAACATCGCGGACATGGTCGGAGGCATCAAGTTCTGACCCGCCTCGTAGGGTGGGGTCCATGACGGAACTGCCCTCCCGGCGTCTTCTCCTGGTGCACGCGCACCCGGACGACGAGGCGATCAACAACGGCGCGACCATGGCCAGGTACGCGGCCGAGGGCGCCCACGTCACGCTCGTGACCTGCACCCTGGGCCAGCGGGGCGAGGTCATCCCGCCCGGCCTCGCCCACCTGTCGGGCGAGGCCCTCGGCGATCACCGCCGGGCCGAGCTCGCCGAGGCGATGCGCGAGCTCGGGGTGAGTGACTTCCGCTCCCTCGGCGGCCCCGGCCGCTACCACGACTCCGGGATGATGGGCCTGCCCGACAACGACGACCCGCGCTGCTTCTGGCAGGCGGACGTCGACGAGGCGGCCGTGGACCTCGTCCGCGTGATCCGCGAGGTGCGCCCCCAGGTGCTCGTGACGTACGACACGAACGGCGGCTACGGCCACCCGGACCACATCCAGACCCACCGCGTCGCCATGCGCGCCGCCGACCTGGCCGCGGAGCCCGGCTTCCGTCCGGAGCTCGGCGAACCGTGGGCGATCGCAAAGATCTACTGGAACCGCGTACCGCGCACGGTCGCCGAGGAGGGCTTCGCCCGCCTGAAGGACATGCTCGACGAACTGCCGTTCCCCGCCTGTGCCGCCGTCGACGACGTGCCGGGCGTGGCGGACGACTCCCGGATCACCACGGAGATCGACGGCACGCCCTTCGCCGCGGCCAAGGCCGCCGCGATGCGGGCGCACGCCACCCAGATCGAGGTCGTCGAGCCGTGGTTCGCGCTCTCCAACGAGCTCGCGCAGCCGCTGTTCGTCGTGGAGTACTACGAGTTGGTACGTGGCGAGCGCGAAGGACCGGCCCGGGAGACGGACCTGTTCGCCGGGACGGTCGAAAAGGATGAGGGTGTCCGATGAGTCGTCGTGGATGTCCGACACGTAATGAAGTGAGTGGCTGATGAGTACGGCGAACAGGCCGGGTGCGGGCAGCATGCTCGCCGAGCCCCTGCGAGCGCCCTCGGTCGGACGGATCCTCGTCCACCTGGGGCTCTTCGTGCTGGGCGCCGTGGTCGGGGCGGCCGGCGCACTGGTCCAGTCGGGCCTGTTCCCGGGCGGGCTGCTGCTCGCGCTGGTCGGCGCGGCCGGGCTCTTCGTCGGCGGGGGACGCGCGACCGGTGGCCGGGGCGGGGCCGTCGCGCCCGCCGCCGGCTGGATGATCGCCGTCGTCCTGCTCACCGCGAGCCGGCCGGAGGGAGACTTCCTCTTCGCCGCGGGAGCGGGCTCCTACCTCTTCCTGCTCGGCGGAATGGCCGTGGCTGTGATGTGCGCCACCCTTGGCCCGGGGCGGCAACCAGGTGGGCCCGCCGCCCGACTTGGCAAGTGACGTACCACTTCGCCGCGGTGCGCAGGTGCAAGTCCGGTGTGGGTTTCCCCTACGGCCGAAGGTTGCGGGCGACAAGTGGCCAGTATGGTGGTGCGCGCCGCCGAGCCGCCCGAAGCGAGGTCGAGTACACGGGCGGTGGAGCCAACCAGGAGAACCTGCCTTGAGTCGTGAAACTGACAGTCCGTCCTCCGGGCCCAACGGGCGTGGCGGAACCGCATACCCGTCGGGGACTCCGCCGTACGGAACGCCCAAGGCTTCCGACGGCGCCGCCGACAATGGGCGTTCCGCCGGTGACCGGCCGGAACAGCCCAAGACCGAGACCACGCTGACGACACGGATCCGCATCAACATCCCCGGATCCCGGCCCATTCCACCGGTCGTCGTACGCACGCCCGTCGCGGGCGGAGAGTCCTCCGACAGCACGAGTGTGCCCGGACCGGCCCCCGTGGACACCGGGCCGAGCACCGGCGTGGGCGGGCCCGTGGACTCCGACACCGGGTCCCATCCCATGCCCACGGGCTCAGCCGAGGACAAGACCAGCGACTGGTTCGCGCCACGCAAGTCCGGTGCGCCCAAGGGCGGTCCGGGCGGTGGCGGCACCAACGGCGCCGGGACGCCCGGCGGTTCGGGTGCGCCGGGCCCCGGCATGGGTGCCGGAGCGGGAATCGGCGGCTCCGGTGCGCGGCCCTCCGGCTCAGGTGCGCCCAAGGGTGCCGGTGGCGCGGCCAGGCCCGGTGGCTCCCGGCCCGGCGGCACCAACGGCGCGGGGCTGGCCGGCGCGGGCGGTACCGGGCCCGTGGCTCCCGGCCACGGCGGCGGTACCGGTTCCTTCGACGTGTCCGCGGCACTGGCGGCGGGGCCGCTGGGCAGCGGCCCCGGCAACTCGCCGTATCCGACGGACGGCACGGGCGACGGCGGCGGTGAGCAGCGGCGCGACGGGCTTCCCTACTTCTCCGGCGGCGGCCAGGGCGGACCTTCGGGCCCGACCGGCGGTCCGGCCACCGGCGACGGCCTCCTGACACCGCCCGGCGCTGTGCGCGGCGGAGTACCTGGTGGTCCCGGCGGTCCGGGTCTCCCCGGCGGTCCGGGTGGGCCCGGTGGACAGGGCGTTCCCGGTGGGCCCGGCGGTCAGGGCGGACCTGGCGGTCCGCGTGCCCGTGGTGGCATGGGCGACCAGAACGGTCAGGGTGCCGCCGCGTTCCACGGCGCTTCCGCGGGACCGGGCGGTCCGGGCAGCCCCGGCGGACCCGGAGCACCGGACGGCTCGGGCTTCCCCGGCCCCAACGGTGCCCAGAACGGCTCCGGCTTCCCGGGCGGACCCGGCGGACCTGGCGGTCAGAGCGGCTTCCCCGGCCCCAACGGTGCCCAGAACGGCTCGGGTTTCCCGGGTTCCAACGGTGCCCAGAACGGCTCCGGCTTCCCCGGTGGACCTGGTGGTCCCGGCGGTCCTGGAGCCCCCGGCGGTCAGGGCGGCGGACCGGGTGGCCCCGGCGCCTCCGGCTTCCCCGGTGGCAAGGGCGCCCAGCACGGCTCGTCCTTCTCCGGAGGACCTGGTGGCGGGATGAGCGACGACACCGCGATCCTCACCCCGCAGAAGCCCGCCCCCGAACCTGATACGCCGGGCTACGGCACCCCCGGTGAGAACGTCTCCGGACACACGCTGACCAGCGGCATCCCCGTCGTGTCGCCCGCCCCGAACTCCCCGTTCGGACCGGGCGCGCACACCGACGGACCGCTGCCGCACCAGCCCCCGAAGCTGCCCGAACCGGTCTCGCCGGCGGCGCCCGCCGCCTCGCGGACCAAGAAGAAAAAGGGCCGCAACAAGCTGGTGCTCCTGGTCACCGGCGTGGTGACCCTGGGCGGCATCGCGTACGGAGCCGGGCTGCTCATGAACCACTCCGACGTGCCCAAGGGCACCACCGTGCTCGGCGTCGACATCGGCGGCGGCACCCGTGACGAGGCCGTCAAGAAGCTCGACGACGCCTTCAAGGAGCGGGCGGCCAAGCCGCTGCAGCTCTCGGTCGAGGGCGACACCGTCGCGCTCAGGCCGGACCAGGCCGGTCTCCAGCTCGACAGCCAGGCGACGGTACGGTCCGCGGCGGGCAGCGACTACAACCCCGTCTCGGTGATCGGCTCGCTGTTCGGCAACCACCGGGTCGTCGACCCCGCGATGCCCGTCGACGAGGAGAAGCTGACGGCCGCCCTGGAGCGGGCAGCGGGCGGCTCCGGCTCGGCGACCGAGGGCACGATCAAGTTCGAGTCGGGCAAGGCCGTCGCCGTCTACGGCAAGGCGGGCAAGGGCATCGACACCGGACAGTCGACGGAGGCCGTCGAGGAGGCGTACCGCGCCCAGGTGGAGACCGGCAAGGCGGCGACCGTCAAGGTCCCCACCACGGCCAAGGAGCCCAAGGTCACCAAGGCCGAGGTCGACCGCATGATGAAGGCGTTCGCGCAGCCGGCGATGTCGGCCAACGTGACGATCAGGGCCGGCGGGGTGGAGCTCCCGTTCAGCCCGGAGAACTCCCTGTGGAAGTTCCTCGGTGTCAAGGCCAACGCCCAGGGCAAGCTGGTCGAGTACTACGACCTGGAAGCGCTGAAGGAGTTGTACGGCGGCGCGTTCGACGGCGTACTGATCACCCGGGGCAACGGCAAGAAGACCCCCGTGACGCCCCAGGACGTGGTCGGCGCGATGCGCCCGGCGCTCCTCGGCAAGACGGCGGCGGACCGTGTCGGAGTGATCGAGACCAACCCCAGCTAGTCGGCGACCGGTTGAGCGGACCGGTCGAAGGGGGCACCCGGTGATGGCCGGGTGCCCCCTTGTCTCGTTCCTGCGTCCGGCTCATCGTGGCCCGAGTGGCCCGCGCCGGGCGGGTGCCGAAGGGGCGGGTGCCGTATGGGCTGGGAGTTCACGGACGACCGGGGGATCACGTTACGGCGTGTCGGGCGGCCCGAGAGGGTGGCCGCGTACGTCCGCGCGGGCGCGGCACTGTGGGATCTGGGGGTGCGGCCCGTCGGGGTGTACGGATCAGGCCACGACGGCGACGAGCCCGACCGCGCCAAGTCCGGCGCCCTGGCCGACGTCCCGTACCTGGGCGCGGGCCAGGCACTCGACGACAGCGCCATTCTCCCCCAGCCTTCGGCCGGGGGGACCCCCATATCGCTTCGCTCCGTACGGCCCGACCTCGTCGTCGATGTCACGTACGACCGGGAGAAGCCGTACGCCGTCCCGGAGGCGGCGGCGAAACGGGCCGGCGCACCCGTCCTCGCCCTCGCGGTCGGCGGCGACACCTCGCTGCCCGGCATCCTGGCGCGCTTCGCGCAACTGGCGGTGGCCCTCGGCGGCGAACCGGCGGGCGGGGAGGGCGAACTGGCCGCCGCGGAGGACGCCGTACGGTCCGCCGCCTCCGCTCCGCTGAAGGTGCTCGCGCTGTCGGCAGCCGGAGCCCGCCAGGTGCATCTCGCCCGGCCCGGGACCTGGCCCGAACTGCGTCATCTGGCCGAACTGGGCGTGGAGTTGGTCGAGCCCGGCGCCGGGGGCGCGAACTGGGCCACGACCACCTGGGAGCACGCCGTCGGTCTCGCCCCCGACCTGGTCCTCGCGGACGCCCGCGGGAACGCCGTACCGGCGGGGGAGTTGGACTCCGTGCCCGCCTGGCACACCATCACCTCGACGGCCACCGTGGAACCCTGGAACCCGGAACTACCGTGCAGCGCCCACGCGTACGCCGCCTTTCTCCGCTCGGTGGCGGACGCACTTGAGGTGCTGGGGGCCAAGAGGTGAGTTTCATGTGACCCGCGGATCGCCTCAGCGGGTCACCCCTGCCGATGACCTCCGCGCACCCGCACATGACATCTGTCATCCGGGAGTGACGACTGCCGGCACTGCCGGGCGGGGTCCGCCCGGCGCCACGCTGGGACACATGACAGCGACTGCGACAGCGGAGGCCACCGGCTCGGTGGTCGGGTTCGATCAGGTGACCAAGACCTACGGAAGCGTACGGGCCGTGGACGGGCTCACGCTGGCCCTGCACCCGGGCGAGACCGTGGCCCTGCTGGGGCCGAACGGGGCGGGCAAGTCCACCACGCTCGACCTGCTGCTCGGCCTGAAGCACCCGGACAGCGGCTCGGTGCGGGTGTTCGGCGGCAGCCCGCGGGACGCCATCGTCGCCGGGCGCGTCGGCGCGATGCTACAGAGCGGCGGGCTGATGGACGAGGTCACGGTCGGCGAACTGGTGGGGCTGGCCTGCGACCTGCACCCGAAACCGTTCCCCGTACCGGAGGTGCTCGCCCGCGCGAGCCTCACGCAGCTGGCGGACCGCAAGGTCAACAAGCTCTCGGGCGGCCAGCAGCAGCGCGTTCGCTTCGCGCTCGCCACGGCCGGGGACAGCGACCTCGTCGTCCTCGACGAGCCGACGACCGGCATGGACGTCTCCGCGCGCCAGGCATTCTGGGCCACCATGCGCGAACAGGCCGACCAGGGGCGGACGGTCCTGTTCGCCACGCACTACCTGGAGGAGGCCGACGCCATCGCCGACCGCGTGCTCGTCCTGCACCGGGGGCGGCTGCTCGCGGACGGTACCGCCGCCGAGATCAAGGCGAAGGCCGGCGCCCGGCGGATCGCGTTCGACCTGGAGGGGCCGATCGACGAGCCCGCGCTGCACGCCCTGCCCTTCCTCACCTCGCTCGACGTGTCGGGCCACACGGTCCGCGTCCAGTCCTCCGACGCCGACGCGACCGTCCACGCCCTGTACGGGCTCGGCGTCTACCCCCGCAACCTCGAAGTGGCCGGGCTCGGTCTGGAGCAGGCCTTCGTCGCCATCACCGCCGCCGAGGAGGCGCGCACCTCATGAACGCCATGAACGGCATCAAGTCCACGAACCCCATGAAGGCCATGAACGGCATGTCCGGTATGCGCGGTCTGATCAAGCTGGAGATCACCCGCGCCCTGCGCAACCGCAAGTTCCTGTTCTTCTCGGTGATCTACCCCTCGGCCCTGTTCCTGCTGATCGCGGGCAGCGCCGACGGCACCACCAAGGTCGACGACACCGGGCTCACCCTGCCGACGTTCTTCATGGTCTCCATGGCGTCCTTCGGCGCGCTGACCGCCGTCCTCATGGGCAACAGCGAGCAGATAGCCAAGGAGCGCGCGAGCGGCTGGGTACGGCAGTTGCGGCTCACCACGCTGCCGGGGCGCGGCTACGTCTTCGCGAAGACCGCGAGCGCGGCCGTGATCAGCCTGCCGTCGATCGTCGTCGTCTTCGTGGTCGCGGCAGCCGTGAAGGACGTACGCCTGGACGCCTGGCAGTGGCTCGCGCTCACCGGCGCGATCTGGGCCGGCAGCCTCGTCTTCGCCGCGCTCGGAGTCGCCATCGGCTACCTGGCGAGCGGTGACGCGGTCCGCCCGATCACGATGATCGTGTACTTCGGCCTGTCCATGCTGGGCGGCCTGTGGATGCCCACGACGACCTTCCCCGACTGGCTGCAGGACATCGCGAAGTGGCTGCCCACGCACGCGTACGCTGCCCTCGGGCAGGCCATCGAGCAGAGCCGGGCCCCGCACGCGACGGACCTCGCCATCCTCGCCGTCTCCTTCGTCCTGTTCGCGGGCGGCGCGGCCTGGCTGTACAGGAAGGACACGCTGAAGGCGTGAGCGGCGTGGAGATCGGCATCGGGCAGCGCCCGCAGAACACCAGGCAGCGGGCGGTCAAGTTCCTCTGGACCGGTATCTGGCTCGCCTATCTGAGCGCGCCCGTGAGCGACCTGCTGCACGGCGGGCACAGCGACGGCGTCCGCGTCCTGGGCGCCGTCGGCCTGGTGGTCTTCGTCGCCTGGTACTTCGCCCTGGTCTTCCGCGCCGGACGCGGAGCGGCCGACGGGGTCGTACTCGGCTCACTGGTCGTGCTCGCGGCCCAGTCCTCGATCCTCTCCCTCTCCCTCGGCCGCGAGTGGCTCGTCCTGTTCGTGTACGTGTCGGTCGCGTCCGGCGCCGCACTGCCGCCGAGGTTCGCCCGGGTGACCATCCCGGCCGTGTCCGCGCTGATGACGGTGATCGCCCTCTCCGTACCGGAGGGGAACGAGTACCTGGCCTCGCTGCTCCTCCCGGCGCTCCTCGGCGGCTTCTCCATGGTCGGCGTCCGCGCCCTGATCCGTACGACGATCGAACTGCGCGAGGCCCGTGCCACCGTCGCCCAGCTCGCCGCCAACGAGGAACGGCTGCGGCTCGCTCGCGACCTGCACGACCTGCTCGGACACTCGCTCTCGCTGATCACGCTGAAGAGCGAGCTCGCGGGCCGGATGCTGCCCGAGCAGCCCGACAAGGCGGCCCAGCAGGTCGCCGACATCGAGAACGTCAGCCGGCAGGCCATGGTCGACGTCCGGGAGGCGGTCACCGGCTACCGGCGGCCCCGGCTGCCCGGCGAACTGGCGGGCGCGCGGGTCGCCCTCACGGCGGCGGGCATCACGGCCGAGCTGCCCACCGAACCGGACCTCACCGGTGTCACCTCGGAGACCGAGTCCGCGCTGGCCTGGGCGCTGCGCGAGGCGGTCACCAACGTCGTACGCCACAGCGGGGCCCGGCGCTGCGCGGTGGAGCTGGTGCGGCGCCAGACACTGGACGGGCCGGTGCTGGAGCTGAGCGTGGAGGACGACGGGGGCGGCGCGGACAACGGTCCGGGCAACGGGCTGACCGGACTGCGGGAGCGGCTGGAGAAGGTCGGCGGAGAGCTGGAGGCGGGCAGCGGACGGCACGGGTTCCGGCTGGTGGCCCGCGTCCCGGCGGCCGCGGCCGCCGTAGGATCCGGGGCATGAGCCGAACGATCAAGGTCCTGCTCGCCGAGGACCAGTCGATGGTCCGCGAGGCGCTGGCCGCCCTGCTCGGCCTCGAACCGGACATCGACGTGGTGGCGCAGGTCGCCCGCGGCGACGAGGTGCTGGCCGCAGTACGCGGGCACGACGTGGATGTGGCGCTCCTGGACATCGAGATGCCGGGCGCCACCGGCATCGAGGCGGCGGCCGAGCTCCACCGGGAGTTCCCCGCGCTCAAGCTGGTCATCCTCACGACCTTCGGCCGCCCCGGCTATCTGCGCAGCGCCATGGAGGCGGGCGCCGACGCGTTCCTCGTGAAGGACGCCCCCGCCGCCCAACTCGCCGAGGCGATACGCAAGGTCCTCACCGGCGAACGCGTCATCGACCCCGCCCTGGCCGCGGCAGCCCTGGCGGAGGGCGCCAACCCGCTGACCGACCGCGAACGCGAGATCCTCCGCGCGGCGGCCGACGGCTCCACCAACGCCGACCTGGCGACGGCCCTGCACCTCTCCCCGGGCACGGTCCGCAACTACCTCTCCACGGCGATCCAGAAACTGGCAGCGCGGAACAGGGCGGAGGCGGTCCTCATCGCGAGGGAGAAGGGCTGGCTGTAGGGCCCCGGCAGGGGCCGGACTCAGTTGAGCATGGCCCGGGCCGCCCGGGCCTGCCGCCGGACCCGATCGGCGGCAGGCTCGTCGACGGCGGCCACGACCTCCGCGTACGCATCGAGTTCCGTCGCCCCCGTGAGGAAGTCGCCCCGCTCGACTAGCAGTTGGGCCCGGTCGTACCGAAGCCGAGCGGGATGGGAGGGCAGCAGCAGGGAGAAGTCGACGGCCCAGAGGGCCACATCGGACCGCTCGGGCCGGGCCGTGGCCCAGGCACGGACGTTGTTGAGGATCCGCAGCACGACATCGAGCGGATCGGCGGGCGACAGCATCGAGGGATCCAGCGGCGCGCCCGTCGCACCGGCCACCAGCAACTCGGCGTCGGTCCCGGTCAGCACCCGGCCGCCGTCGAAGGGATCGGCCAGCACCTGCTGCTCCGGCGGACCGAAGCCGACGACGAAGTGCCCGGGCAGGGCGACCCCGTACACGGGTGCGCCGGCCCGCCTCGCGACCTCCATCCACACCACCGAGAGCAGGATGGGTAGCCCGCGCCGCCGCCGCAGCACCTCGTGCAGCAGCGAGGAGTCCAGCCGCTGGTAGTCGCCGGGCGTACCCCGGAACCCGCAGCGGCCGCCCAGGTGCTCGGCGAGCGCCGTGGCCCAGGACCGCGGTCCGCCGGGCCGGAACGGCAGCTCCCCGGCCAGCCGGTCCAGCTCGATCTGCGCCGCGTCCAGCCCGGCCTCGTCCAGTTCCCCGTCGGCCTGGGCGCCCACCAGCAGACACAACGCCGACAGATCGGGCCGCTCGGCCCGCGCCTCGTCGCCGAACCGCCGCCGCCACTCGGCGCTCCGCTCGGGCCCGGGAGGATGAAGAGGACGCATAGCTGCCTCGTGCCCTTTCACGCCGATCGATACCGCTCTGTGGCCCCGCCACGGATTTCGCCGCCGGAAGCGTGGCCGACCTGTTCGTCGGCGCCCGTGGAGCTCCCGCCGCCCGTTTCCTGGGGCCCGCGATAGTGGTGATACGCGTGATGAGCCGCGAAGCCCATGCCGGCGTACAGGGCCCGGGCGCCCGCGTTGTCGGCCTCCACCTGGAGCCATGCCGCCGAGGCACCCTCGGAAAGGGCCCGGCGGGCCAGGGCCGTCATGACCGTGGTGGCAAGACCCTGGCGACGCAGGGACGGATCGACCTCCACCGCCGCGAACCCGGCCCAGCGCCCGTCGATCACACAGCGGCCGATCGCCGCCGGTACGCCCGGCTCGGCTCCAGGCACGGTCGCGAACCACACCGAGGGCCCTCCCCCACTCTCGGCTTCGATCGAGCGGGGGGACCCCCCTCCCAGTACCTCCAGAGCCACCCCGCTCACGCCCTTGCGCTGATAGCGGCCGAGCCACGCCTCGTCCGCCTCGCGCGCCAGCACGACGGGCCGGTCCGGGCCGGGGTCCGGGAGATCACCGATCGGCGCCAGAGCGCCGATCCACATCTCCGCGGTCACCTCGCGCCTCCACCCCCGCGCCTCCAGCTCCGCGCACAGCAGCTCCTGCGTGCCCGCGGCTCCGGTCGCGGTCTGCACGTACGCGGGCAGCCCCCGGGTGGCGTACCACTCCTGTACGAGTGACAACGCGTCGTCAAGCGGTACGCCCGGGGCGCCGAGCGGCAGCACCGAGTTGGCACGCCGGGTGAACCCCGCGGCGGCCCGCAGCTCCCACTCGCCGAGCCGCTCCCGCTCGACCGGCTGCCAGGCCCGGGCGGCGACCCGCGCCAGCTCCTCGTACGAGGCGGCCGGGCCTCTGCGTCGGGCCGGCGCGGACGGCACGACCTTGCCCGCCACCAGCGCTGATTCCGGAATGCGGACGCTCTCCCCGGACCGTCGTGTGATCAGCAGCACACCGTCGTCCCATGATGTGAGAACGCCAACCGTGTCGGTGAACTTCTCACTCTCAGGAGGGTCTTCGCGCAACCGTCGCACCGAGACGCGTTTCCCCACGTCAGCGGGGGTAACACGGACTTCGAGACGGAAGTGTGCGGAGAATTCCACAGCTCAGTCCAACCCTCCTGTTCGGATCATGCCCAGGAACGGAGATACTAGGTGCGGGCATCGACGACGCCGCGCTCCCGCGCGCCAGGTGGCGGAGCCTGAAGACGGCTCGCCAGCGCCCTATCGAGGAGGAACGACAGCGTGACCTACGTCATCGCGCAGCCTTGTGTCGACGTCAAGGACAAGGCGTGCATCGAGGAGTGCCCGGTCGACTGCATCTACGAGGGCTCCCGGTCCTTGTACATCCACCCGGACGAATGCGTCGACTGTGGTGCCTGTGAGCCGGTCTGCCCGGTCGAGGCGATCTTCTACGAGGACGACACTCCCGAGGAGTGGAAGGACTACTACAAGGCGAACGTCGAGTTCTTCGACGAGCTCGGCTCGCCCGGCGGTGCCAGCAAGCTGGGACTCATCGAGCGCGACCACCCCTTCGTCGCAGCGCTGCCGCCGCAGAACCAGTAAGCGGTACGTACGCCGGGGCCCGCCCAGCGACGCTGCGGCCCCGCCCCAGCGGCAGAACGCCGCCTCGGTCCCGTACGGCCTGCCGCCGTACGGGACCGAGGCGTTTGCCGTACGTGCCACCTGTCCGTACGGACGCCCCCGTCCGTGCGAGAAAGTGAGCCAGAACCCGTGTCCGCAGTCTCCGACCGGCTTCCCACCTTCCCCTGGGACAAGCTGGAGCCCTTCAAGGCGACGGCCGCCGCTCACCCGGGCGGCATCGTCGACCTGTCCGTCGGCACCCCGGTCGACCCGGTGCCCGACCTGATCCAGAAAGCCCTGGTCGCGGCAGCCGACTCGCCCGGCTATCCCACGGTGTGGGGCACGCCGGAGCTGCGGGACGCCCTGGTGGGCTGGTGCGAGCGACGGCTGGGCGCACGGGACCTCACCCACCGCAACGTCCTGCCGGTGGTCGGCTCCAAGGAACTGGTGGCCTGGCTGCCGACGCAGCTGGGCCTCGGCCCCGGCGACCGGGTCGCCTACCCGCGCCTGGCGTACCCGACGTACGAGGTCGGCGCACGCCTGGCCCGCGCGGACCACGTGGCCTACGACACGGAGACATTTGCGGCTGCCGCCGAGGGGACGGACCTGGACCCCACCGGCCTCAAGCTGCTGTGGCTCAACTCCCCGTCGAACCCGACCGGCCGGGTGCTGTCCCTCCCGGAACTGACCCGGATCGTGGCCTGGGCGCGCGAGCACGGCATCCTCGTCTTCTCCGACGAGTGCTACCTCGAACTGGGCTGGGAGGCCGACCCGGTCTCGGTCCTGCACCCCGAGGTGTGCGGCGGCTCGTACGAGGGGATCGTGTCGGTCCACTCGATGTCGAAGCGGTCGAACCTCGCGGGCTACCGCTCGGCGTTCCTGGCCGGTGACGGCGCGGTCCTCGGCGACCTCCTCCAGATCCGCAAGCACGGCGGCATGATGACCTCCGCGCCCACTCAGGCCGCTACGGTCGCCGCCCTCTCCGACGACACCCACGTCCAGGAACAGCGCGCCCGCTACACGGCCCGCCGCACCGCCCTGCGCGACGCCCTCCTGGCCCACGGTTTCCGCATCGAACACAGCGAGGCCAGCCTCTACCTCTGGGCCACCAGGGACGAGCCCTGCTGGGACACGGTGGCCCACCTGGCCGACCTCGGCATCCTGGTGGCCCCGGGCGACTTCTACGGCCCGGCGGGCGACCGGTTCGTCCGCGTGGCACTGACGGCAACGGACGAACGGGTGGGGGCAGCGGTAGCCCGCCTGACCTGACACAACCCGCACCCGCCCACCCACCGGGCAAGAGGGAACACAAGAGAAGGGGTCCAGGGAAGAACTCCCTGGACCCCTTCTCCGTAAAGCCCCCGGGGGGCTTAGCCGAGCGGCAGGCCCTGAAGCGGCAGCTGCCCCGCTCCGGGCAACCCGCCACCGGTGGCCCCCGCGGCGTCACCGAGCACCTCACCCGCGGTCCCGGCGGCATCGCCGGCGGTCTTCTGCGCGGCGGGAGTCGTGGTCTTGACGGCCTTGCCGCCGGTCTTGCCCGCGGTCGGCACGGCCTTCTTGACGGCCTTGCTGCCCGCGTCACCCGCGAGCCCGGTGGCGTTCTGCGTGGCGCCGTCGACGGTGGTGCCCGCGTTGTCCAGCGCGGTCAGTCCGCCGAGGTCGGGGGTGGCCGGGAGTTCGGCCGCGCTCGCGGAGCCGGCCGCACCGACCCCGGCTGCCGCTCCCGCTGCGACGAGCAGCGCGGCACGGGCGATCCGGCGGGTCAGGGGGAGGGACATGATGCTCCTTTGACGGAAGAGAACGGTGAAGTGTCGTGCCGTGCCCGGCAGTTGACCGACTGGCTGTCGGTCTGCCGTCGATCGACCGGCTGTTGATCGTTCCGGGCTCGGACGCAGTGACTACCGCTCGAAGTCCGCGAAGGTTGCGGTGGCCCAACGTAAAGAGTTGGCAATGCGTCGCATTATCGGCTGTGGAGAAACCCGGGCAAAGAACGCACGGTGAGAAAGTCTGCCGAATCGCTACGGCCCTTTGACCCCAAGGGATTTGGCGGATTCGCCGGAGGCGTGGGAAGGGTCGGAGGAAATACCTGGCCGGCCGTCGACATGCCGCGCCGGGCGTACCCCCAACGGGTGACGGCCCGTACTACTGTCCGGTGACGATTCGGACTTCGCCCGTGGAGTTCCACGCACCCGAGTCGTCGCGCCACTCGCTCCGCGTGTTCCCGGCCGTCCATGCCCGGCCCGCGTACGAGACGCGCTCGACGTGCAGCGCCGACGAGTTGGCCACCGCCCAGTGCGCCAGGGCCCAGCCGCGCCGCCGCTCCCCGCCCTCCGCGGCCGGGGTCTTCGGAACGGTCACGGTCACGGTGCGCGTGCCGCCGGGGCCGTTGGTACCGGTCGACGAGGTCGACGGCACGGCCGACGGAGCCGACGGGGAGGTCGACGGCGCGGCGGCCACCTCGGCGCCCGTCTCCTGGAACGCGTCGCGCCCGAAGTCCCGTACGAGCGCGGCACGCACCGCGTCCGGGCCCTCGGGTGCCGTGCTCATCCGCCCCTCGCAGGTGAAGGTGGCGGCCGCGCGCCCGGTCAGGGCCGCGGCGAGGAGTGTGGCGTCCGGCTCGTGCTTCGCGTACGCCTCCGGGAAGCCGCTGCGCTGGACGCGCTGCGCGGCGACGGTGAGTGGGAGTTTCGTGTAGTCCGGCACCTTCTCCAGGTGCTCGTAGAACTCGCCCGCCGCGTACGCCGGGTCCAGGATCTCCTTCTCGGTGCCCCAGCCCTGCGACGGCCGCTGCTGGAACAGGCCCAGCGAATCACGGTCGCCGTGGCTGATGTTGCGCAGGGCGGACTCCTGGAGAGCCGTAGCGAGGGCGATCGTGACGGCACGCTCGGGCACGCCGAGGTTGGTGCCGACGGCCGTGATCGTCGCCGCGTTCACCGCCTGTTCCGCCGTGAACTCGTACGACGCTCCGTCGCCCTTGCCTGAGACGACCGTGCACTTCGGTTCTCCTGTGCTCCCTGTCAGGTACTGCACGGCGAGATAGCCGGCGAGGGCGAGCAGCACGGCGAAGGCGGCTCCGGAGCGGAGGAGACGGCCACGGCGTACGGACCTGGCGGAGGTGGAGGACGGCTCTGGCACGCGTACAAGGTACTGGAGAGTACTGTCGGCCATCCGTGGGACTGTGGACAAGCCAGTGACGGCAGAGGTATCAGGCCACCGACCTGGCCGGGACGCGTGCCGCGTTAGGGTCGACGGCATGGCCGACACCCAACTTGACCTCGCCCTGGACGCCGCCCGGCTCACCGCGCAGCTCGTCGACTTCCCCTCCGAGAGCGGCACCGAGAAGCCCCTCGCGGACGCGATCGAGGGCGTGCTGAGGGCCCTGCCGCACCTGACGGTCGACCGGTACGGCAACAATGTCGTCGCGCGTACGAACCTGGGCCGGGCCGAGCGCGTGATCCTGGCCGGCCACATCGACACGGTCCCGATCGCAGACAACGTGCCCTCGCGCCTCGACGAGGACGGCGTGCTGTGGGGCTGCGGCACCTGCGACATGAAGGCGGGCGTCGCCGTCCAGCTGCGGATCGCGGCCACGGTCCCGGCCCCCAACCGCGACCTCACCTTCGTCTTCTACGACAACGAAGAGGTCGCCGCACACCTCAACGGGCTGAAGCATGTGTCCGAGGCACACCCTCAGTGGCTGGAGGGCGACTTCGCGGTCCTCCTGGAGCCCTCCGACGGCCAGGTCGAGGGCGGCTGCCAGGGCACCCTGCGGGTGCTGCTGAGGACGAAGGGTGAGCGGGCGCACTCCGCGCGCAGCTGGATGGGCTCCAACGCCATCCACGCCGCCGCCCCGATCCTCGCGCGCCTCGCCGCCTACGAGCCGCGCTACCCGGTCATCGACGGCCTGGAGTACCGCGAGGGCCTCAACGCCGTCGGCATCTCGGGCGGGGTGGCGGGAAACGTCATCCCCGACGAGTGCGTGGTGACCGTCAACTTCCGTTACGCGCCCGACCGCACGGAGGCCGAAGCGCTGGCCCACGTCCACGAGGTCTTCGCCGACTGCGGTGTCGAGGAGTTCGTGGTCGACGACCACAGCGGCGCGGCACTGCCGGGCCTCTCCCACCCCGCGGCCGCCGCCTTCATCGAGGCCGTCGGGGGCACCCCCCAGCCCAAGTACGGCTGGACGGACGTCTCCCGCTTCAGCGCGCTCGGCGTCCCGGCCGTCAACTACGGCCCCGGAAACCCGCATCTGGCACACAAGCGGGACGAAAGGGTGGAAACCGCGAAGGTCCTCGCGGGCGAGGAGCGGCTGAGGGCGTGGCTGACCGCCTGACCCGTACCTGACGGCGGTTCACGGCGGACATGTCGGCGTCCCCCCTCCGTAACCCGCGTAGATCTACGCTGGGGTGGAACGACCCGCACGTCTGAAGGGAGCGGACATGGCTACTGGCAACCCGGAGGGCAAGAAGCGGCCACCGGAGGAGCAGCGGCTGGGCCCCGTGCTGCGCAGGCGGGAGCAGGTGCAGGCGAGCACGACGGACCAGCGGCTGCTGGACGCGGGCGGGCCCTCGGACTGGGTCCACACCGATCCCTGGCGGGTGCTGCGCATCCAGTCGGAGTTCATCGAAGGCTTCGGCACGCTGGCCGAACTCCCGCCCGCGATCAGTGTGTTCGGCTCGGCGCGGACGCCGGCGGACTCTCCGGAGTACGAGGCGGGGGTCGCGCTCGGACGCGGTCTCGTCGAGGCGGGCTTCGCCGTGATCACGGGTGGCGGCCCCGGCGCCATGGAGGCCGCCAACAAGGGCGCCTGCGAGGCTAAGGGCATCTCCGTCGGCCTCGGCATCGAGCTGCCCTTCGAGCAGGGGCTCAACCAGTACGTCGACATCGGGCTCAACTTCCGCTACTTCTTCGTACGGAAGATGATGTTCGTGAAGTACGCCCAGGGGTTCGTGGTCCTGCCCGGCGGGCTCGGCACCCTCGACGAACTCTTCGAGGCCCTCACCCTCGTCCAGACCCAGAAGGTCACCCGCTTCCCGATCGTCCTCTTCGGTACGGAGTACTGGGGCGGCCTTGTCGACTGGCTCAAGAACACCCTGATCGCCCAGGGCAAGGCCTCCGAGAAGGACCTCCTCCTCTTCCACCTCACGGACGACGTGGACGAGGCGGTGGCGCTGGTGTCGAAGGAGGCGGGGAGGTAGGGGGCTTTTCCCTCGCCCCCGCCGCCCCTTCCCGTCCCGTCCCTGGGGGCTGCGCCCCCAGACCCCCGCTATCGCGCTGACGCGCTCGTCCTCAAACGCCGGACAGGCTGAAATCAGCCCCTCGGGCGTTTGAGGAGCGGGGGTTCGGGGGCGGAGCCCCTGAGTAAGGGACGATGGGGGTCCCCCCGCTCTGGGGGCACCTCCCGGCCGGAGGCTGGGGGAGAAGCCGAGAGTGGGGGAGGGTAGGGGCGGCGGGGGCGAAAAAAGCCCTACGCCAACCCCCGCCGGGCAACGGCAGGCGGCCGGTGGCCGGCGATGGACGCCACCATGTCCAGGACCTGCCGCGTCTCGGCAACCTCGTGGACCCGGTACACCTGCGCCCCCAGCCACGCCGAAACGGCGGTCGTCGCGAGCGTCCCCACCACCCGCTCCTTCACCGGCCGATCGAGCGTCTCACCCACAAAGTCCTTGTTGGACAGGGAAACCAGCACGGGCCAACCGGTGTCCACCATCTCCCCAAGACGCCGCGTCGCCTCAAGACTGTGCCGCGTGTTCTTCCCGAAGTCGTGCCCGGGATCGATCAGCACGGACTCCCGCGCCACCCCCACCGCAACGGCCCGCTCGGCCAGCCCCACCGTCACCCGCAGGATGTCGGCCATGACGTCGTCGTAGGCGATGCGGTGCGGACGGGTCCGAGGCTGCGTCTCACCGGCGTGCGTGCACACCAGCCCCACCCCGTACCGCCCGGCGACCTCCGCGAGCCGCGGATCGACCCCGCCCCACGCGTCGTTGAGCAGGTCCGCACCCACGTCGCACACGGCCTCGCCCACCTCGTGCCGCCAGGTGTCCACGCTGATGATCACGTCGGGGAACCGGCGCCGAACCTCGGCGACGAAGCCGACCGTCCGCCGCGCCTCCTCCTCGGCCGTGACCTCCTCGCCCGGCCCCGCCTTGACCCCGCCGATGTCGATGATGGCGGCGCCCTCGGACACCGCCTGCTCCACGCGCGCGAGCGCGGGCTCGTCGCGGAAGGTGGCGCCCTGGTCGTAGAAGGAGTCGGGGGTCCGGTTCACGATCGCCATGATCACCGGCTCGTGCGCCCCGAACTCACGCCTGCCCAGCCTGAGCATCCCCTGTGACCTCTCCCAGTAGTCGGCAGCGGATGTCGCCGTTCCGCCGCCTGCGACCCTAACTGTCAGAGCCGCATGGCACGATCGGGGTCTGACACTTTCCGCGCCGACGCGTCCGCGTCGGCACCAGAGCGCGGCGGCACCGGCTGAGGCGCCCCGGAGGCACAGCACAATGGAAAAGGGGTACCTCAGCGATGTTCATGTTCTTGTTCCTGGTCGTCGCCCTCGTCGTCGTGGTCGGCGCGGTGACACTCTCCGTGGTGGGCGGCGGTGAGAGCGGAGCCCTTCCCGAGACACCGCCGGAGCGCCTCCAGGACCCGTTGCCCCTGGACCGCCCCGTGCACCGCGGTGACGTGGAGGCACTGCGCTTCCCGCTCACGATGCGCGGCTACCGCATGGCGGACGTGGACGACGCCCTGGGCCGCCTCGGTGCCGAGCTGGCCGAGCGGGACGCCCGGATCTCCGACCTGGAGGCCGCGCTGGCCGGAGCGGCCCACGCGGCCCGGTCCACCTCTCTGGAGAAGCCCGCCGAGGAGGACCACCGGTGAGCGACGCCCTGAAGGGCCCCGACGGCGCCCTGCGCTGCCCCTGGGCCCTGTCCACCGAGGACTACGTGGCGTACCACGACGAGGAGTGGGGCCGCCCGGTCCACGGCGACGACGAGCTGTACGAGCGGCTGTGCCTGGAGGCCTTCCAGTCGGGTCTCTCCTGGATCACGATTCTGCGTCGCCGCGAGGGCTTCCGTACCGCCTTCGCGGGCTTCAAGATCTCCGAGGTCGCCACGTTCACGGACGCCGACAAGGAGCGCCTCCTCGCCGACCCCGGCATCATCCGCAACCGCGCCAAGATCGAGGCGACGGTGGCCAACGCGCGCGTACTCACGGAATGGGCGCCGGGCGAGCTGGACGAACTGATCTGGTCCTTCGCCCCGGACCCGACGACCCGCCCGGCCCCGAAGGCCCTCGCCGACGTCGCCGCGGTCACCGACGAGTCGACAGCCCTCTCCAAGGCCCTCAAGAAGCAGGGCATCCGCTTCGTCGGCCCGACCACGGCCTACGCGTTGATGCAGGCCTGCGGCCTGGTCAACGACCACTTGCGGGACTGCGTGGCGAGGGCCCACCGCCCCGCACCCTCTGAACCGGCCCGATCCAGCTGAACCGGCCCGATCCAGCGAAGCGTCACCGCCCCAAGTACTTCGGCTTCTCCTTGTCGACGAACGCCTGCACAGCGATCACGTGATCCTCGGAGGCCCCGGCCCGCGTCTGCAGCTCGTCCTCCTTCTCCAACGTCTCGTCCAGGGAATGCGAGAGGCCGAACGCAAGAGACTCCTTGAGCGCGGCGTACGCCGAGGTCGGCCCCTCGGCCAGACTCCGAGCCACCTTCACCGCCTCGGCCGCCAGCTCGGCAGACGGCACGATCCGATTGGCGATCCCCAGCTCGTACGCCTCCTGGGCGGTGATGCTGCGCGGAAACAGCAGCAGATCCGCGGCCCGCGAAGGCCCGACGACCCGGGGCAGCGTCCACGAGACCCCGGAGTCGGCGGTCAACGCGACTCCGGCGAACGACGTGTTGAAGGCGGCCGTGTCGGCAACGATGCGATAGTCCGCCGCGAGCGCGAAACCGAAGCCGGCACCGGCCGCGACGCCGTTGACCGCCGCCACGACCGGCTTCGCCGCACCGGTCAGGGCTCGCACGATCGGGTTGTAGTGCTCCTTGACGGTGGTCATGACACGCTTGCCCGAGCCC
The DNA here is from genome assembly GCF_044334695.1 of Streptomyces sp. NPDC020747. Lineage (NCBI taxonomy): Bacteria > Bacillati > Actinomycetota > Actinomycetes > Kitasatosporales > Streptomycetaceae > Streptomyces > Streptomyces sp. NPDC020747. The sequence goes on from NZ_JBIRTJ010000002.1 coordinate 542,145, forward strand.
GGCTCGCGCGCCGCCAGCAGCACGCCGATGTGCTCCTTGAGGTCCTGGCCCACACAGAAGGCCCGGTCTCCGGCGGCGGTGAGCAGCACGGCCCGTACGGAGTCGTCCGCCGCGGCCGCCTGTGCCGCCTCGCGGAAGGCGACCTTGGTCTCGGTGTTCATCGCGTTCATCGCCTCGGGGCGGTTGAGCGTGATCGTCGCGAGTCCGTCGCTCACCTCGTAGAGCACGGTGTCGGCCATGGGGGTCCCCTCCGGTTCGCGGCTCCGTCGTACCCATCGGTACGTCCTGGTCTGAGGACAGCATGGCGGAGATCACGAGCGACGGAGGGGTTCGGACATGTGACCTGCGTCAAAGAATTCCGGGGTCCGAAAGTCCATGCGGCGGCGCGTCGGCGGCGCAGTATCGCAGCCACTTCGGCGAATTGAGTGGTTTTGCTCAAGCGCGTTGCGCAAGCGATGCCGACTGATGTTGGTCATCGGGTCCTGAGATGCGGGATAATGGCCTGGAAGCAATGTGTTCGATGCCGGTGACGCGTGTCCGACGAGAGGATGCGTGCCCTTCAGTGGGGCCGTCGGCGACGATGAGCTGGTTTCAGGAAGGGGAACGAGCATGGCGGCCATGAAGCCGCGGACGGGCGATGGCCCGCTCGAGGTGACCAAGGAGGGGCGGGGCATCGTCATGCGCGTTCCGCTCGAAGGCGGCGGTCGGCTCGTCGTCGAGCTGACCCCTGACGAGGCCGACGCGCTCGGCGACGCCCTCAAGAAGGTCGTCGGCTGACGCGGAACGCGACCATACCTGTCCACTGCCCCGGCATCCAAAGTGATGCCGGGGCAGTGGGTTTTCAGGGGTACGTCAGTGACGTATGCCGTGTGTGTTCGTGCAGGTCAGCAGGGGTTTAGGGGCGGTCCGGCGTAGGGCCGGATCAGCGTTTGACCGCGCACAGCAGGCCGTCGCCGACGGGCAGGAGCGAGGGGATCAGCTCCTGGCTCTCGCGGACCGCGCGCAGCAGCTCGCGCAGCCGCAGGACCTCCGTGGGCTGCGGGCCCGACTCCACGGTCCGGCCGTTCGCGAAGACACCCTCGAAGACGACCAGGCCACCGGGCCTGAGCAGGCGCAACGATTCAGCGAGGTAGTCGAGGCTCTCGAGACGGTCGCCGTCGCAGAAGACGAGGTCGTATCCCGCGTCCGCGAGCCGGGGCAGGACGTCCAGCGCACGGCCCGGGATGAAGCGGGCCCGGTTGCTCGCGAAGCCGCACGCGCGGAAGGCCTGGCGGGCGAACTGCTGGTGCTCCGGCTCCGGATCCACGGTCGTCAGTACACCGTCCGGCCGCATGCCGTGCAGAAGATGCATTCCGGAGACCCCGGTACCGGTCCCGATCTCCGCGACCGCCTTGGCGTCCACGGTGGCGGCGAGCAGTCGCAGCGCGGCGCCGGTGCCGGGCGACACAGAGCGCAGCCCTGCGTCCCGGGCCCGGTCCCGGGCCCAGTGCAGTGCTTCGTCCTCGGCGACAAAGGCGTCGGCGAACGCCCAGCTCGTCAGCCGGTTGCCGGTAATGGCCCTCTCCCGTCCCCGTGGTTGCCTGGGCGTGACTGTATCCGTTGCCGCCGGGAACCCGCAGATGGGACCGGGCGTTTAGAGGGGGTGGGGAACTACGCGGGGGGTGGCAGATGGATCAGGACGCAGGGACAGCGACACAGCAAGTGCTGACGCGCCCATATGAGCGCGTATCAAATTCTCGTAAAACCGCTTATCCGGAGCTAACGGGCGAGGTGGCTATGGTAGGGGCTCCACCGGACACCACCAGAGCCGACAGGGGAGGTGCGGCTGCGCCTGTGGATCGAGGAGGGGTGCTGAGGCGCCTGCTCAGATCGGCGGGTGAGCCGAAATCTGTGAACAACACCGCTGACCATTCCCGTACTGCTGACTCCGCTCAGACCGCGACCTTCACGTCCGAGGCGGACTCGCAGGCGTGGACTCCGCCCACCTGGGAGGAGATCGTCAGCACGCACAGCGCCAGGGTCTACCGTCTCGCCTATCGTCTGACGGGCAACCAGCACGACGCCGAGGACCTGACCCAGGAAGTCTTCGTCCGGGTCTTCCGTTCCCTGTCGACGTACACGCCGGGCACCTTCGAGGGCTGGCTCCACCGCATCACCACCAACCTCTTCCTGGACATGGTCCGCCGCAAGCAGCGCATCCGCTTCGACGCCCTGGGCGACGACGCGGCCGAGCGCCTGCCCAGCCGCGAGCCCTCCCCGCAGCAGGTCTTCAACGACACGCACTTCGACGCGGACGTCCAGCAGGCCCTCGACACACTCGCCCCGGAGTTCCGCGCCGCGGTCGTCCTGTGCGACATCGAAGGGCTTTCGTACGAGGAGATCGCCGCGACCCTGGGCGTCAAGCTCGGCACGGTCCGCAGCCGCATCCACCGCGGCCGATCCCAGCTGCGCAAGGCGCTCGCCCACCGCTCTCCCGAGGCCCGTGCCGAGCGCCGCGGTTTCGCGGTCAGCGGAGTGCCCGCTCTGGGAGGAGGGGGCGCGAGCGCGTGAGTGGATCACGGCTTAATCCTGCCGATCGGCCCCTTACCGAGCAGCACCTCGGCGACCGGCTCTCCGCCCTCGTGGACGGCGAGCTCGGTCACGAGGCGCGCGAGCGTGTCCTGGCACACCTCGCCACGTGCGCGAGGTGCAAAGCCGAGGCCGACGAGCAGCGACGACTGAAGAACGTGTTCGCGGAGGTCGCCCCGCCGCCCCCCTCGGAGAGTTTCCTGGCCCGTCTGCAGGGGCTCCCCGGAGGAGGCGACTCGGACGGCGACGGTTCCGCGCTGGGCGGGGGAGGGTTCGGCACGTCCGGAGTCTTCGGCATGAAGCCGGACTCCTTCGGCTATGTGCCGTCCGGCCCCCACGCCGCCGTGCTGCCCTCCGAGCAGCGCGGGTTCCGCATCCATGACATAAGCCGGCGTGAGGCCGAGCGGTCGGCCTCACGGGGACTGCGTTTCGCGGCCGCCGCGGCCGGTGCCGTGTCGCTCGCCGCGATCGCGCTCGGCGGGGTGTCGACCGGCATGCCGACGGACACCACGGACGCGCGCGGCGGGTCGGGCTCCGGAAGCAATGTGACCCCGATGCGGACGACGAACGCGGGCGGGGCGACCAACCCCGACTCGCAGCGCCGCCGGTCCCTGACACCGCTGCTCGCGCAGGGACAGCGCTCCTTCACCGGGGAGGGGGGCGCGCAGACCGAGCTGTCCGCGCCGCTGCTGCCCGGGGTGCCCGCGCCCCTCACGCCCTCGCCGGCCGAGCACGGTGCGCGCACGCTGCACGCGCTGACCACCCCCGTGGTGGCCGGTGCCGCCGCGATGTCCCCGCTCATACGTCCTTTCAGCCCCGCCCCGCCGGTCGCGCTGACCGCGTTCTCGACGGCGTCGGAGCTGGAGACGTCCCTGCTGCCACTGCTGCCGCCGTCCGACTCGTCCGCCTCACCTTCGCCTTCCTCTCCCGGCTGAACCGGCCCTCTGCGCGGCGGCCCGTGAACCTGGTTGAATCCAGGGATGGGCCGCGCCCGCGGTAGGAACCCGGGCGGGGAGTGGACAAACCGCGGTGACCGCCGACGCGTCGAGCCGCGGGTCAGGTGTGGGGAGAGCATGGACGAGGGCAAGCCCACGAAGCCGAAGTGGTGGAGCCGGCCCCGGACCGACGTGCCGGAATCCGCTCCGGCGGACCCGGTTTCCACGGGGGACGGCACGAGTGGGTTCCACGGGGGCGACATGGACGGCGACTTCGAGCTGGAGAAGCCGATCGGTGCCGGTGCCGTTGCAGGTGCTTCAGGTGCTTCAGGTGCTTCAGGTGCTTCAGGTGGCTCCGGTGGTGCTGGTGTCCCGGATGGCGCGGGCGTTTCCGGTGGTGCGGGTGCAGCCGGCGTCGCGGACACCCTGGGCGGCGAGGTCCCGACCGGTTCCACCGCGGCGCCGGGCCGGGTGCCGGGCCAGGCAGCGGGCCGGGTACCGAGCCAGGTGCCGGCCGACGCGAGCGGTGGCGCCGACGTGCCCGGCGAGCGGCCTGAGCCTCTCGGTGAGCGGCCCAGGCCTCTGCACGATCCGGATCCCTACAGCACGCCGCCCTACGGCGGGCCCGGTCCCTGGGCGCCCGCGCCCCCGGTCCAGCACCCGGGGACGACTCCCGCGCAGGGCACGGCCGTCCATGCCGTGACTCCGCCCCAGGGCACTCCGGCAGGAGCCGGGCCCGAGGACTCCGCCCCGCGGCCGGCCGCCACGCAGGGCATCCTCGGACCGGCGCTGCCTTCCGGCTACCGCCAGGCGGCGGCCCCTCTCCACGGCGCTCCCGACCACGGCCCCGCCGACCACGGCGCCCCCGCGCCGGCCCCGGTTCCCCACCCCTCGGCCCCGCACGCCCTGGCGGCGCCCGCCCCCGTGCCCCACCCCGACGCTCAGGCCCACCCCCAGGCGCATCCCCAGACCCACCCCCAGGCGCCCCACGCCCCCTGGCAGAACTACGACCCCTGGGCCGCCGCACCCCTCCAGCAGAACGGGGCGGCCGTCGAGAGCACGACCGGGCGGCGTCGGCGTACGAGGCGGGCGCTGGTCCTCGGGGCCGCGCTCCTCGCCCTCGTGTCCGGCGGCGTCGGCGGGGCCGTAGGGGCGTATCTGGAGCGCAACGGCGGGATCGACGACGTCGAGCTGCCGCAGGCCGGGACCGAGGCCAAGGGACGGGCCGCGGACAGCGTGGCCGGGATCGCGGCCAGCGCGCTGCCCAGCGTGGTGACCCTGCATGTGAGCGGGTCGGAGGCGCAGGGCACCGGCACCGGGTTCGTGCTCGACCAGCGCGGCCACATCCTCACCAACAACCACGTCGTCGACCCGGCGGACGGCAGCGGCGAGATAACCGTGACCTTCAGCGGCGGCCAGACCGCCAAGGCCGAGGTCGTCGGTAACGACAGCGGCTACGACCTCGCCGTCGTGAAGGTGAGCGGTGTCAGCGGCCTCAAGCCCCTGGCCCTCGGCAACTCCGACAACGTCCAGGTCGGCGACCCGGTCGTGGCCATCGGCGCCCCCTTCGACCTGGAGAACACCGTCACCGCCGGCATCATCAGCGCCAAGGAGCGCCCCATCACGGCGGGCGGCGAGGAGGGCGACGGCAGCGACATCTCGTACGTGGACGCGCTGCAGACGGACGCCCCGATAAACCCCGGCAACTCGGGCGGCCCGCTGGTCGACTCCAAGGCCCGGGTCATCGGCATCAACAGCGCCATCCGCTCCGCCGACAGCGGCTCGGACCTGGAGGGCGGCCAGTCCGGCTCGATCGGCCTCGGGTTTGCCATCCCGATCAACCAGGGCAAGCGCGTCGCCGAGGAGCTCATCAACACCGGCAAGGCCACCCATCCGGTGATCGGCGTGACGCTCGACATGGACTACAGCGGCGACGGCGCCCGCGTCGGCACCAAGGGCAACGACGGCAGCCCCCCGGTCAACCAGGACGGGCCCGGCGAACGGGCCGGCATCAAGCCCGGCGACGTCATCACCGAGGTCGACGGACAGCGCGTGCACTCCGGCGAGGAGCTCATCGTCAAGACCCGGGCCCACCGCCCCGGCGACCGCCTGGAGCTGACGCTGGAGCGCGACGGCAAGGAGAAGAAGGTCACGCTCGTACTCGGCTCCGCCGACGGTGACTGACGGAACGGCTGAGCGGGGGCGGACGGGCGGATGGGCGGACGGACGGCACGAGTGGGCCGATCGCGCGCGGCAACCGACAGGAACTTCACAGGAAGCGGGCCGAACCCGGGTCCCATCAGGCAAACATCCTGGAAAACCCGGCGTTTACACGCGGTCGGAGGGCCCGGGACAGTACCGGACGGACAGGATCGCCGGGTACCGTGGACCCGGCCCGGACCACGGAAAGACCTGCCGAGGGCCGAGGACATCGCAAGGAGCTGAAGGTGTTCAATGACATAGGACCGCTCGAGCTCGTGACGCTCGTTGTCCTTGCCGTGCTCGTCTTCGGCCCGGAGAAGCTCCCGAAGATGATCCAGGACGTCACGCGCACCATCCGCAAGATCCGTGAGTTCTCGGAGAGCGCCAAGGCGGACATCCGCGAGGAACTCGGCCCGGAGTTCAAGGACTTCGAGTTCGAGGACCTCAACCCCAAGACGTACCTCCGCAAGCAGCTGGACAACGACGAGCTGGGGCTCAAGGAGATCCGTAACGGCTTCGACCTGAAGAAGGAGATGGCCGACGTCACGGACGCGGTGCACGGCCGCGAGTCCGACTCCTCAGCCGCCGACTCCTCTTCCTCGTCGTCCTCCTCCTCGTCCGGTTCCACCGGCGGCACCGTCGACATGACGAAGAAGCGCGAGAAGCTCGCTCAGGACGAGCGCCCGCCGTTCGACGCCGACGCGACCTGATCCGGCCCCGGCCGCTCGGCCGACCGGCTCTGACCTGGGCCGACTCGGGCCGCTTGGCACGGCCCGAGTCCTGGGCGTACGCCCGCGGGCCTTCGACATGCGGCACGCCCGCCGTCCGGAACGCGCTTCGTCCGGGTTGCCCGGTCGCCCGCACCCGTTTCCCCCGTACGCCGCCTGCGTTCTGCCTGCTCAGAGCGGGCCGGAGCTGACGCGTACGCGACCCGTCGGCCGACCGGTTTCCCGGGTCGCCGCGGACCTGTGGCTATCCTGCCTAGTTGTTGTGCGGACCGGAAGGACGCCCGAAGGGGGGCGGGCCGCCCGGTTCGACTAGAGCGAGGAGGCGTCCGGGCGATGGAGACGACAAGTCGGGTAGGCGCGCAGGCGCCGGCTGCGGAGGGCGGACAACAGGTCCCCTCCGCCCGGCGCACGGTCGACGGCTACCTGCTGGCGCCCTTCCCGTGGTACGGCCTCGACGAGGCCTTCACGGGACCGCGCTGGCTGATGCAGGTCGGTGCTTCGGCCGACGGAGCCATCGAGCACGGCTCGATCGGGCACGGCGACGAGCCCTCGGTACGTGGCGAGACGACGGAGGACAAGGAGCGGTTCGCGGTCGTGGTGACCGTGGCGGCCAGCCCGGTGCGGCGCAGTGCCGACGGCACGGGGCTGTTGGAGGCCACCTCGGTGTCCTCCGCGGCCTGGCTCGCGGGGGTGGGGCTGCTGTCCTTCACCTGGCCCGGGCAGATGGACCACACGCTGCGGGACGACTGGCTGGACCAGCAGACCGAGACGGCGTGGGTCCTGGCCGACGATCTGGACGGCACCGACTGGACCACGCTCTCGCTTCCCGTGGACGGCGTTCCGACGCCGTTCCACTACCGGGAGTCCGAGTTCGGCTGGGTCCTTGCGGGGTCCACGCAGGAGGGGGTCCACCTGGGGGCGTACGGGCGGGGGATGAGCGCGTACGGTCTGGGCTTCGCCGTGATCAAGGACATCGCCACGTACGCCTAGCGGCGGGCTGAGCGGGGAGGGCACCGTCTGTTGGCGGTGCCCTCCCCGGTGTCGTTCGTCGGCTGCGGGTCCGTCGGGGCTGCGTGCGCGGTTCCCCGCGCCCCTGAAGGGGGTTGCTGAGACCGGTGGATACAAGCGCGGGTGAGTCGTGGCCGAGTGCGCGGTTCCCCGCGCCCCTAAAAGGAGACGGGCCCGTTTTTAGGGGCGCGGGGGAACCGCGTGACCAGCCCCGACGGACCCGCAGCCGCCCTACAAGAAGCAGCCGCGGTGCCGAACGTGACGTCCTAGAACTTGTTCCGCGGGGTGATTCCCAGGGACATGCCCGACAGTCCCCGCTGGCGGCCGCCCAGCTTGCCCGCGATGGCTCGCAGGGCCGAGCCGGCGGGGGAGTCGGGGTCGGTGAGGACGATCGGCTTGCCCTCGTCGCCGCCTTCGCGCAGGCGGACGTCGATGGGGATGGAGCCGAGGACCGGGACGGTGGCGCCGGTGGTGCGGGTCAGGCCGTCGGCGACCGACTGGCCGCCGCCCGTGCCGAAGATGTCGACCATCTCGTCGCAGTGCGGGCACGGCATGCCCGACATGTTCTCGACGACGCCGACGATCTTCTGGTGGGTCTGGACGGCGATCGAGCCGGCCCGCTCGGCGACCTCGGCGGCGGCCTGCTGGGGAGTCGTCACGACCAGGATCTCCGCGTTCGGGACGAGCTGCGCGACCGAGATCGCGATGTCGCCCGTACCCGGCGGGAGGTCCATGAGCAGCACGTCCAGGTCGCCCCAGTAGACGTCCGCGAGGAACTGCTGGAGGGCGCGGTGGAGCATCGGGCCGCGCCACACGACAGGTGTGTTGCCGGGGGTGAACATGCCGATCGAGATGACCTTCACGCCGTTCGCCGACGGCGGCATGATCATGTTCTCGACCTGGGTCGGGAGGCCGTCGGCGCCGAGCATACGGGGCACGGAGTGGCCGTAGATGTCGGCGTCCACGACACCGACCTTGAGGCCGTCGGCGGCCATCGCCGCCGCGAGGTTGACCGTCACGGACGACTTGCCGACGCCGCCCTTGCCGGACGCGACCGCGTACACACGCGTCAGCGAACCAGGCTTGGCGAACGGGACCTCCCGCTCGCCCTGGCCGCCGCGCAGCGCGGCCGCCAGCTCCTTGCGCTGTTCGTCGCCCATCACGTCCAGCGTCACGTCGACCCGGGTGACGCCCTCGACCGCCGCGACGGCGTCCGTGACGTTCTTCGTGATGGTCTCGCGCATCGGGCAGCCGGAGACAGTGAGGTAGACGGTGACCGCGACAGCACCGTCCGCACCGATCTCCACCGACTTGACCATTCCGAGCTCGGTGATCGGGCGATGGATCTCGGGGTCGTTCACTGTCGCCAGTGCTTCACGCACCGCGTCTTCCGTAGCCATGGGTCGATGGTACGGCGCTTCCCACCGGCCCCGGAAAGCCTGTCACCGGTCGTCTACGTCACGTCCCCGAGGGTGTTCCGCCGGGAATACGACCCGAGAGTCGCCGCGCGCCCCGGGACGCCGCTCGTCCAGCTCCCTGACCAGGTCCTCCAGCTCCGAGCGGATCCAGTCACGGGTGGCGACCTCGCCGAGGCCCACGCGCAGCGCGGCGATCTCCCGCGTCAGGTACTCGGTGTCCGCGATGGACCGCTCGTTCTGTTTGCGGTCCTGTTCGAGGTTGACCTTGTCGCGGTCGTCCTGCCGGTTCTGCGCGAGGAGGATCAGCGGGGCGGCGTACGAGGCCTGGAGCGAGAGCATCAGCGTCAGGAAGATGAACGGGTAGTTGTCGAAGCGCAGGTCACGCGGCGCGGACACGTTCCACACCACCCACAGGATGATGACGACCGTCATCCAGACGATGAACCGCCCGGTGCCGAGGAAACGGGCGATCCGCTCGGACAGCCGGCCGAAGGCCTCCGGGTCGTACTCGGGCAGGAACCGGCGCCGCGGCGGCTGCGGCTGGTCGAGCCGGGTGCGCGGCCGGGGGGCGGCGGTCGCCCCGGTGGCGGCCCGTTCGCGGGCGGCCTCGCGCTCAGGAGCCATCAGAAGCCCCCTCACCGGCCGTCTCCGCCGGTGTCTCCCCGTCCAGGTGGAACTCCGTCTCGCGCCAGTCCTCGGGCAGCATGTGGTCGAGTACGTCGTCCACGGTGACCGCGCCCAGCAGCGAGCCGCTCTCGTCGACGACGGGCGCCGCGACCATGTCGTACGCCGCGAAGAAGCCCGCCACGACGGGCAGTACGGCCTCCGGGTCCAGCGGCTGCAGATCGTCGTCGATCATCGAGCCGACGAGCGTGTACGGCGGATCGCGCAGCAGCCGCTGGAAGTGGACCGTGCCCAGGTACTTGCCGGTCGGTGTCTCGTCCGGCGGGCGGCACACGTACACCTGGGCGGCCAGCGCGGGGGAGAGGTCCGGGTTGCGCACTCGCGCGAGCGCGTCCGCGACGGTCGCGTCCGGACGCAGCACGATCGGCTCGGTCGTCATCAGACCGCCCGCCGTGCGCTCCTCGTACGCCATCAGCCGCCGTACGTCCGCCGCGTCGTCCGGGCGCATCAGCGCGAGCAGACGCTCCTTGTCCTCCTCCGGCAGCTCGCCGAGCAGGTCGGCCGCGTCGTCGGGGTCCATCGCCTCCAGGACGTCGGCGGCGCGCTCCTCCTTGAGCTTGCCGAGGATCTCGATCTGGTCGTCCTCGGGGAGCTCCTCCAGGACGTCCGCGAGCCGGTCGTCGTCCAGGGCGGCCGCGACCTCCGCGCGCCGCTTGGGGGACAGATGGTGCAGCACGTTCGCGAGGTCGGCGGGCCGCAACTGCTCGAAGGTGGCGAGCAGGCTCTCGGCGCCCTGCCCGTCCTCCTCCAGCGAGAACCCGGTGACGGACGACCACTCGACGGTCAGCGTCTCGCCCCTGGCCCGCCGGAACGTGCTGCCGGCCCGGCCCTTCCGTACGAAGACCCGGTCGATCTCCCAGTCGCGGCGGGCGGGCAGCTGCTGGATGGAGATGTCGAGGACGGTGACCTCCTCGTCCGTCTCGACGAGCGTGACCCGCCGGTCGAGCAGTTCGCCGATGACCAGCCGCTCGGTGGGCCGCTGCTCGAAGCGGCGGACGTTGAGGACACCGGTCGTGATGACCTGACCGGACTCGATGCCGGTCACGCGGGTCATGGGCAGGAAGATGCGGCGGCGGGTGGACAGTTCGACGACGAGGCCGAGCAGCCGAGGGGGCTTGCGCCCGACGCGCAGCATGGCGACCAGGTCGCGCACCCGGCCCACCTGGTCGCCGTTCGGGTCGAAGACGGCGATGCCGGAGAGGTGTGAGACGTAGATCCTGGGGGCGCCTGCCGCCATGCCCGCGCCTCCTTCTTCGTACGGGCTCCACTACGGGTTGTTTTGATGTGTCATGTCCGCTCGGGTGGGCTTCAGGCTAGCCCGTCCCGGTCGGATACGCCCTGGTGAGCGGTGCGGACGGACTGACTCCGAGTGGCGTGGGCGGCCCCGGTACGCTGCGGTACGCCGTTGAGGTCACCCGCATGAGAGGCAGCGCCACCTGTGACTGCGATTCCCCAGGGACGTACCCGTAGGGCCGCGTTGGCGAGCGCCGTGTGTGCGCTGGTCGTGACGGGGACAGGGGTGACGGGGTGTGGCGGGGACGACCCGGACGCGGGTACGAACGGGGTCGGGAAACTGCCCCCGGCCAAGATCCAGAGCAGAACGCAGTCGGCCGCCCAGGCCGCGGACACGGTACGGCTGTCCGGTGCCGTGATCAGCGGCGAGCGCACCTACAAGCTGGACATGCAGCTGAAGGGTGACGGCGGCACCGGCTCGGTCACTTCGAAGGGAGTGACGTTCCAGCTGCTGCGGGTCGACGAGCACCTCTTCATCAAGGCCGACGCGGACTTCTGGGACCACCAGGACGGCAAGGGCGACGACGGTACGTCCGACGCGACGGCCGCGGGCAAGCTCGACGGCAAGTACGTGAAGGTCCCCAAGGGCGATCCCGCCTACAAGCAGCTCAGCGTCTTCACCGACAAGGACGTGCTCCTCGACGGCCTCCTCACCCTCCACGGCGAGCTCGCCACCGACGGCCACCACGAGCAGCGCGGGCTCCGCACGATCCGCATCACCGGTGACAAGGGCTCCGGCGGCGAGCTGGACGTCTCCCTTGAGGGCAAGCCGTACCCTCTCCTCCTCGTCCGCGCAGGCGGCGCGGGGACGCTCCGCCTGACGGACTGGGGCAAGGGGTTTGCCCTGGAGGCCCCGGACAAGGACGCCACGGTGGACTACGGGCAGCAACTGCCTTCGTCCTGAGGGGGTTACGGGGTCGTGTGTCGGCTTGCGGGTGCGCGGGGGCTTGTCGGCGCAGTTCCCCGCGCCCCTAAAAGCCCGGCCCCGCTTTTCAGGGGCGCGGGGAACCGCGCACCCCCGCTCCGACTCACCCGCACCCGAAAAGCGACCTGCCGTACCCCGCCCCCGCGGGGCGCTCAGCCGCGCTTGCGCCTCTTGAAAAGCAGCCGAGGCAACCCCGCAGGAATCGGCAGCCGCGTAGTCGCAGACGTAGGCAACGGCGGTGCGGCCAACGACCCGTCCGGCAGCGACGCGGTCGCCCCCGTCGGTGCGAGCCGAACCACCCGGCACTCCCGGGCCCACCGCCCGGTCATGGCCTCCCCGTCCGGCGCGTTCAGCCGCTTGCCCTTCAGCTCGCCGACGGCCGCGTCCCACTCCTCGGACCCGGGAGCGAGCTCCACCACCTTCGCGGACCAGGAGACAAGGCGACCGCCCTTGTCCTTGCTGCGTACGGTGACGACCGCCTCGCCCCCGTCCACGAGCCCGGGCAACGGCTGCTCACCGGGCCCGTCGCCGACCAGGCACATCGCCCCGTTGTGCCACACGTGCCACAGGGCCTGGGAGAACGCCCCGTCCCCCCGGAGGGGACCCTGCACGGGACCTTGGACGGGAAGCCCCCGCACCCAGACGAGCCCGGACTTCTTGGTGGCCTCCTCGACGAGGGCCTGGTCGAGCAGCTGATCCGTCATGAGGGTCAGCCTAGTTGCCGGGCTCCCGCCAGGTACCGGGCCCTCAGAGCCAGCCGTTGCGCTTCAGGGTCCGGTGGATGCCCAGGCAGAGCACCACGGTGACACCCATGATCACCGGGTAGCCGTACCGCCAGTGCAGCTCAGGCATGTGGTCGAAGTTCATGCCGTACACCCCGCACACCATCGTCGGCACGGCGATGATCGCCGCCCAGGACGTGATCTTGCGCATGTCCTCGTTCTGCGCGACGGAGGCCTGCGCGAGGTTGGCCTGGAGGATCGAGTTGAGCAGCTCGTCGAAGCCCACGACCTGCTCCTGGACCCGCGCGAGGTGGTCGGCGACATCGCGGAAGTACTTCTGGATGTCGGGGTCGACCAGCCGCATCGGCCGCTCGCTCAGCAGTTGCATGGGCCGCATCAGCGGCGACACCGCGCGCTTGAACTCCAGCACCTCACGCTTGAGCTGGTAGATCCGCGCCGAGTCCACGCCGCGCGACACCCCACCGCGGGGCCCGGGCGAGAACACCTCGGTCTCGACCTCGTCGACGTCGTCCTGGAGGGCGTCCGCGACCGCCACGTACCCGTCGACGACGTGGTCGGCGATGGCGTGCAGCACGGCCGAGGGGCCTTTGGTGAGCAGCTCGGGGTCGTCCTGCAGCCGGTGCCGCAGCGCCCGCAGCGAGCCCTGGCCGCCGTGCCGCACGGTGATGAAGAAGTCCCGTCCGGTGAAGCACATCACCTCGCCGGTCTCGACGACCTCGCTGGTGGCGGTGAGCTCGTCGTGCTCGACGTAGTGGATGGTCTTGAAGACGGCGAACAGCGTGTCGTCGTACCGCTCCAGCTTGGGCCGCTGGTGGGCGTGGACGGCGTCCTCGACGGCCAGCGGGTGCAGCCCGAACTCGGCGGCCACACCGGCGAATTCGGCCTCCGTCGGCTCGTGCAGGCCGATCCAGGCGAACCCGCCGTCCCGCCGCGCCTGACGGATCGCCGCACGCGGCGTGAGGCCGTCGTCGGACGGGAGGCGGACGCCGTCGCGGTAGACCGCGCAGTCCACGACGGCCGAACTGTCCCCGGCCGCGCGGGTGGTGTCGTACGCGCCGCCGTCCTTGCGCAGCGAGGGACGGACCGCGGCACGCAGGTTGTGGATCATCGACATGGGTGGCTCCTTCGCGAACGAAGGCCGCCGACGACGGTTGGAACTGCCCGGAATGGGGACGTCCTGACTGCGGATGTTTGGCACGTCCACAAAGCGGGGAGCACCGCACCGTCACGGTGGCGGCTTCGCTACTGATACAGATCAGAAAAATTCAGACAGATCAGGGAAAACGAAGTGCTCTTCCGTTGTGTACCGGACCGGCCATGACGCGAGTGCGAGAGGTGGCAGCCAGTAGAGCGTGAGCTCGGGAAGCCGAGACGAGCTCAGCAGCCGGAAGAGCGGGTGGTACTACCTGGTCGACTTCGATCCATGGAGCCCCACCTCCTCCGGCCGGTCCCCCGTAGGGGAGGTCCATCCCCCGTAGGGGAGTCTCATGCGTCGAGACTGTCGAGACTTGGGCCGGGACTCGAGAGCGACGCTTCTGCGTGCTGCCCCGGCCAGCGGCCAAGACTATCAGCCGACTGAAGTGTCAAGCCGTCGCTTTGCCCGTCACTGACGAGTTCTATGCTCGGCGCATGGCTGATGTTCTTCCTCTGGTCGAGGCCCGGTTGCGTACCGCGCTGGGCGAACCGGACGCGCGTGCCGCGGTGACGTTCCTCGGCACGGACCGCATCGAGGTGCTCCGCTTCAGCGACGCGGAGGCCGGCCGGGGAATCGTCCGCTACGCGACGCTCGGCATGTCCGCCCAGCCGATGGCCGACCCCACGGCGGTCGTCGCCGACCCGGTCGCGGGCCCGCGCGCGGAGCTGGTCCTCTCGGTACGGGCCGGCGCCGTCGACACGGACAAGGTGCTCCGCCCGCTCGCCGTACTGGCCGCGTCCCCGCAGGTCGAGGGCCTGGTCGTGGCCCCGGGCGCCTCGCTCGACGTGGGCGAGCCCCTGTGGCCGGGCGCCCCCTTCACCTCCGTACTGGTCGCCGAGGCGGGCGGCCTGATCGAGGACCTGGAGCTCGACGCGCCCCTCGATCCCGTACGTTTCCTGCCGCTGCTCCCCATGACGCCGAACGAGGCCGCGTGGAAGCGGGTGCACGGCGCGGGGGCCCTCCAGGAGCGCTGGCTCACGAGCGGAACGGACCTGCGCGATCCCTCACGCAAGTCCGTACCGCTGGACTGATCCGGGCGGCCCGGGGGTGAGTAACGTCACCAACCCGTGGCCGGAATCCGTCAGTTGGCGAACACGGCGACACTGTCCTCGCTCGCGTGCCGCGTCTCCAGTTCCTCGGCGTCGTGGGTGAGGGACTTCCGGCGTACGAGGACGACGAGCGCGCCCAGTACCGCGGTGACCGCCGCGACCACGAAGGGGATGTGGATGTCGGTCCACCCCTCGATCCTCGGCGCGAAGAAGGGGGCGGCGGCGGCCGCGAACCAGCGGACGAAGTTGTAGCCGGCGCTCGCCACCGGGCGCGGGGCGTCCGAGACACCGAGGGCCAGCTCCGTGTAGACGGTGTTGTTCACGCCGATGAACGCGCCGGACAGGATCGTGCAGACGACGGCCGTGGTGTGGCTGCCGTAGCCGAGGACGAGCACGTCGGCCGCGAGCAGCACCAGCGAACCGCCGAGCACCTTCAGCGACCCGAACCGCGCTTGCAGGCGCGGTGCCACGAGCACCGAGAACACCGCGAGCAGCAGCCCCCAGGCGAAGAAGACCGCACCCGATTTGTACGGGCTCATGTCCAGCACGAACGGCGTGAAGGCCAGCACGGTGAAGAACGTGTAGTTGTAGAAGAACGCGGAGGCCGCCGCCGAGGCGAGCCCGCCGTGGCCGAGCGCCTTGATCGGGTCGAGCAGGCCCGTCTTGCGCGCGGGCTTCGGCTGCTCCTTCAGGAACGCCGTGATGCACAGGAACCCGATCGCCATCAGGACCGCGGTGCCGAAGAACGGATAGCGCCAGCTGGCGTCCCCGAGCAGCGCGCCCAGCAGGGGCCCGCAGGCCATGCCGAGGCCCAGGGCGGACTCGTACAGCAGGATCGCTGCGGCGCTGCCGCCGGCCGCCGCGCCGACGATGACGGCGAGGGCCGTCGAGACGAACAGCGCGTTGCCGAGCCCCCAGCCCGCCCGGAATCCGACGAGTTCGCCGACCGAACCGGACGTGCCGGACAGGCCCGCGAAGACGACGACCAGGGCGAGGCCGAGGAGCAGGGTCCTGCGGCCGCCGATACGGCTGGAGACGAAGCCCGTGACCAGCATCGCGACGGCCGTGATCAGGAAGTACGAGGTGAAGAGCAGCGAGACCTGACCGGCGGTGGCGTCCAGCCCCTTGGCGATGGAGGGCAGGATCGGGTCGACGAGGCCGATGCCCATGAAGGCGACGACGGATGCCCCGGCGGTCGCCCACACCGCCTTCGGCTGACGCAGGAGGCCGCCGGCACCCGCGTCGAACGTGTCCCCTTCGGTGGGACCTCCTGTGTGCTCTGCCGTACCGCTGTTCATGCCGGCTCCCTCACTCCTCGCGTCGAGATCGTTGGCGTATGCACATAATAAGTTAGCTCGACTAATAAATGCAAGCTACATCTAATTTTCGGAGGTGATCCGAGGTGAGGGGAAGGTGACAGGCACACGCCGGACGGGTGATCGTCCTTGACGCGACGAAATACGGGGAGGACCGTTGGGCCCTATGAGGGGCGAACCCAGTTGCCCGAAGTGTGGTGGCCGGGTCAGGGCTCCCGGCCTCTTTGCCGACTCCTGGCAGTGCGATGTGCACGGCATCGTGCATCCGCTGCAGCCCGTGATCCCGCCCAGCGTCGAAGCCCTCGGCGTGGTCGTGCACCGTGCGCGCGTACCGGTGTGGATGCCGTGGCCGCTGCCCGTCGGCTGGCTCTTCACGGGCGCCGCGTTCGCCGGGGACGACCGCAGTGGCGGTCGCGCCACGGCGGTGGCCTGCTCCGGGCCGGGGCCGCTCGGTGGCATAGGGGAGCTGGTGCTCATCGCAGAGGAACTCGGCGTCGGGCTCGGCGCGCGGTACGCGGGGATCGACGGGCCCGATCCGGGGCCCTACATGAGCGTCGAGAAACCCGCCCAGGCGAAGCTGCTCGCCGCCGGGCGGCCCACGCCGTTGTGGCACGTCGCCGGGACGCCCGACGACCGGGCCGTCTTCGCCGGGGAGGCGCGGGGGTTGTGGCTGTGGGCCGTCGTGTGGCCCGAGCAGTCGGGGCTGCTGATGTACGACGAGCTGGTGCTCACGGATCTGCGGGACGCGGGGGCGGAAGTGGACCTGTTGCCTTGCGGGGCGCTGTCTCCGCGGATTCTGGAACCGTAGCGCTCCGCTGATGGGGCGGGCGGCCATGGGAGTGGGGTGTCTGTAGGGGGTGACCCCCTACTGCGGGTGTGACAGAGGGGGTTCCCGCTCCCGTTATCCTTGAGCGGTCCCTCTCGTTCCGTCCCTGTCTGGAGTTCGTGTCGTGCGCATCGATCTGCACTGCCACTCCACGGCGTCCGACGGTACGGACACCCCCGCCGAGCTGGTGCGCAACGCCGGCGCCGCCGGACTCGACGTCGTCGCGCTGACCGATCACGACACCACCCGCGGGTACGCGGAGGCCCTCGCGGCCCTGCCCGCCGGGCTGACGCTGGTGACGGGAGCCGAGCTCTCCTGCCGTCTCGACGGAGTGGGGCTGCACATGCTGGCGTACCTCTTCGATCCCGAGGAGCCCGAGCTGCTGCGCGAGCGCGAGCTCGTACGCGACGACCGGGTGCCGCGGGCCCGGGCGATGGTCGGCAACCTCCAGGAACTGGGCGTGCCGGTGACCTGGGAGCAGGTGGAGCGGATCGCGGCCGGCGGTTCCGTGGGGCGGCCGCACATCGCCACCGCGCTGGTCGAGCTGGGCCTCGTGCGCAGCGTCTCCGACGCGTTCACCACCGAGTGGCTCGCCGACGGCGGGCGTGCCTACGTCGAGAAGCACGAGTCGGACCCCTTCGAGATGATCCGGCTCGTCAAGGCCGCGGGCGGGGTGACCGTCTTCGCGCATCCCGCCGCCTCCAAGCGCGGGCGGACCGTGCCGGAGTCCGCGATCGCGGAGCTCGCGGCGGCCGGGCTCGACGGGATCGAGGTCGACCACATGGACCACGAACCGGCCACCCGGGCCCGACTGCGGGGCCTCGCGGGCGAGTTGGGGCTGCTGCCGACCGGCTCCAGCGACTATCACGGCAGCCGGAAGACGTGTGTGCTCGGGGAGTTCACGACGGATCCCGAGATCTACGGGGAGATCACCCGGCGGGCCACCGGCGCGTTTCCCGTGCCGGGGGCCGGCGGAGGCGCCGAGCGGTAGGCAGTAGGCAGTAGGTGGCGAGCGGTCGTGAGTGGCCCCGCCCGGTTTCCGCTCGGGTCGCTTTGAATGCGCCTGCTCCGGGCTGTGCCGAACGCTTCCGGACACTTCCGGGCCGCGCCAACACCTTCCACTACGCTGCGGCCACCCCACCCGGGCTGTGTAACGCCTGCCCGGTAACGCCTGCCCAGAGCGACGCACGGTAGGCCGTACGGCCCGTCCCCGTTGTTCCACTCCCTCGTCGCGTCCCTCTTCTCGCAAGGCTCACCATGTTCGACCTCGCCGTCTTCGGCTCTCTCTTCCTCACCCTCTTCGTCATCATGGATCCCCCCGGGATCACCCCGATCTTCCTCGCGCTGACGGCCGGACGGCCTGCCAAGGTGCAGAAGCGGATGGCGTTCCAGGCCGTCTGCGTGGCCGGCGGAGTCATCACCGTCTTCGGGCTGCTCGGGCACCAGATCCTGAACTACCTGCACGTGTCCGTCCCCGCGCTGATGATCGCGGGCGGGCTGCTGCTCCTGCTCATCGCGCTCGACCTGCTCACGGGCAAGACGGACGAGCCCAAGCAGACGAAGGACGTCAACGTCGCCCTCGTACCGCTGGGCATGCCGTTGCTCGCCGGGCCGGGCGCGATCGTCTCCGTCATCCTGGCCGTGCAGAAGGCCGACGGGGTGGCGTCGCAGGTGTCCGTGTGGGCCGCGATCGTCGCCATCCATGTCGTGCTGTGGGTGGTGATGCGGTACTCGCTGCTGATCATCCGGGTCATCAAGGACGGCGGTGTCGTACTGGTGACGCGGCTCGCGGGCATGATGCTCTCCGCGATCGCCGTGCAGCAGATCATCAACGGCGTCACTCAGGTCGTCCAGAGCAGCTGAAGGCCCTCGTACCCGCGCTCTCCGCGGCGTTGTCGTACGCGTCGTACAGCGCAGAACCCCCGTACGGCGTCGTGCCGTACGGGGGTTCTGAAGTCTGTCGGTCAGCCGGTCGGTGCCGGTCTGCCGAGCGTTTCGGTGTTATGAAGCCGAGGTGTCGGCCGGGCGGATCCAGAGGCGCTGCCCGATGGCTGCGGCCTGCTGAACGATCCGGTTGACGGAGGCGGCGTCCACGACGGTGCTGTCCACGGGGGTTCCGTCGACGTCGTCAAGGCGCATGATTTCGAAGCGCACAGGCTTCTCCCTTCGTCTGGTCATCCTCCTGAGGAGAACTACTTGGTTACATAGGGATCCAACGGCATGCGTGTTACAAACATTCCCTACGCTAAGGAAATTTTTCGAACGGCTAACTACTGACTGGTATCCGACCGGTAACCAGACCAGTCTTCAGATCGATTTCCGGACCGGTTGTGTTCGTCCCGTGACCGCCTGCGACAATGAGGCGTATATGAATGACGACCTCGATCCAGCGGTGCTCGGTGCGCGTATGGACCGCACGAACGAGCTGCTCCAGCGCATGCTCGCCGAGGTGGCGAAGACACCGTCGACCCACGCGATCTTCGTCGACGCGGGGTATCTCTACGCGGCCGCGGGCCGGCTCGCCGCCGGGACGGAGGACCGCCGGGCCTTCGATCTGGACGCCGAGGGACTCATCGAGGCGCTCATCGACCGGGCCCGCACGATTTTCGCGGACAGCAGGCTGCTGCGCGTCTACTGGTACGACGGGGCGCGGCGCCGCATCCACACCGCGGAGCAGCAGTCCATCGCCGAGCTGCCCGACGTGAAGGTCCGCCTCGGCAACCTCAACGCCAACAACCAGCAGAAGGGCGTCGACTCCCTGATCCGTACCGATCTGGAGTCACTGGCCCGGCACCGCGCCATCAGCGACGCGGCGCTCATCGGCGGCGACGAGGACCTGGTCTCGGCGGTCGAGGCGGCGCAGGGGTACGGGGCCCGCGTGCACCTGTGGGGCATCGAGGCGCCGGAGGGGCGCAACCAGGCGGAGCCGCTGCTCTGGGAGGTCGACAGCCAGCGCACCTTCGACCTGGAGTTCTTCAAGCCGTACGTCGCCCGGCGCACCGCCGCCTCGTACGACACCTCGGCGGCGGGCCGGCCCACGCGCGAGGACGTGCGGTTCGTGGGCGCGCAGATCGCCGCGAAGTGGCTGGCCTCGCGGGGGCGTGAGGCGCTGGCGGAGCTGCTGCCCGGGCATCCCTACCTGCCGGGTCCCGTCGACCAGGACCTGCTCGTGGAGGCCGAGGGGCTGTTGCAGTACTCGCTGCGGGGGCAGGCGGACCTGCGACGGTCACTGCGGGACGGCTTCTGGGAGCACTTGCAGGGGCAGTACTAGAGCCGCGGCCGGGCAGTACTGGAGCTCTGCGGCCGGCTGCGGCTGGTCGTGCCCGGGCGCGGAGGCGGATACCGACACAGCCCCGCGCCGCTTGTGGGGCGTCAGCTCAGCCTGTCCCAGAACGCCGCGAGCGCCTCCGCCGTTTCCCGCGGACGGTCCGAGTTCGGTGAGTGCTCGGCCCCGCCGACGATCGAGCGGTGCGCGTCGAGGCGTACGGCCATGTCGTCGAGGAGCGGCACCGGCCAGGTGTCGTCGCTCTCGCCCGACAGGACGTGCACGGGCAGCCGGACGGCGGCCAGCTCGGCCACGCGGTCGGGTTCCTCGCACAACTGGCGCCCCGCGGCGATGAGTTGGGCCGGGCTGTTGCCGAGCCAGCGGTGCTTCAGGTCGTCCTGGGCGTCCAGGCCGGCGTCCAGGCCGCCCTCGGCGTCCTCCGGGGGTTCAAGTGCCTGGATCGCCTCCCACACCTGGCCCATGTCCATCACCGCGAGCGCGTCCCGCAGGAGCTTCACACGCTGCTGCTGGGAGGGTGAGATCTCGGCGGGCCCCGACGACATCAGGGTGAGCGACCGGAAACGGGGCGGATCCAGCAGCACGGCCGCCCGGGCGACCTGCCCGCCGAAGGAGTGGCCCACGAGGTGGACGCGCTCCTGCGGGCCGCCGGTCGGGGTGCCGGTCAGCGCGTCGATCTGTGCGAGGACGTCCTGCGCCAACTCGGCCTGCGCGTAAGGCGTTTCGTCGTCCGTCGGGCCCGGCGTCTCGTACTGGCCCCGCCCGTCCACGGCGACGGTCCGGTACCCGGCCGCGGCCAGCGGTTCGTGCAGCGAGATGAAGTCCTCCTTGCTGCCGGTGAACCCCGGCAGCAGGAGCGCGGTGCCCTTCTCGGGGCTGCCCGCCTCGATCACGGCGAACTCCCCGCGCGCGGTGCCGAGCCGATACGCGCGGGTTCCGGGGGGCGGGACGAAGGTGGCGGGCCTGCTCATGAGGAGGAGGCTATCCGGGGAACCTTTCGGGCGGCATGCCGGGCGGCGGCCGGATGACGACGGACCGGGGACACGGGCCCGCGACCTGCACGGGAAGGCCGACGACGGGCGCGGGTCGTGTACGGGAACGTCGATGACGGGCGCGCGGTCGTGTGCGGGAGCGCCGACGAGGGCCCCGCAACCGTGCACCGGAGCATCGACGACAGGCCCGCGACCGCGACCCCGCCCGGGAACCCCGACGCCGGGTCCGCGACCGCGCACGGGAACGCCGACGGCCCGGCCCCACCGAAGGGGGACCGGGCCGTCAGGTGTGAGCTGAGCGTCAGCTCTCCGTCGTCTCGGCGGCCGCTGCCGTCTTGCGTGCACGGCGGCGGGGCTTGGCCTCGGGGGAGGCCTCGGCTGTGGCAGCGTCCGCGACGGTGGCCGTGGCCGCCGTCTTGCGGGTGCGGCGCGGCTTGACCGGGGCCTCGGCCGGGGCGGCCTCGGTGGCCTGGGCCGGGATGTCGGCCTCGGCGACGGCGACCTTGCGGGCGCGGCGGCGGGGCTTCGTCTCGGCTGCCTCCGCGGTGTCCACGGCGGCCTCCGCGGCTGCCGCGGTCTTGCGGGTGCGGCGCGGCTTCGTCGCCGTCGGCGCCTCGACCGTCGTGCCCTCGGCGGTGTCCACCGCGACCTCGGCCGCCTTGCGCGTACGCCGACGCGGCTTGGCCTCCGCGGCGGGCGCCTCGTCCGCCGGAGCGGCCACAGCGGCCTCCGCGACCGTGGTGGCCTTGCGGGTGCGGCGCGGCTTGACGGGGGCCTCCTCGGCCACCTGGGCCGGGATGGCGGCTTCGACGGCCTCGACGGCTGCGGCGACCTCGACGGACGCGGCGGCCTTACGAGTACGGCGGCGCGGCTTGGCCTCCGCGGCCTCGGCGGTGTCCAGGGCGGCCTCCGCGGCGGCCGTGGTCGTCGCCTTGCGGGTGCGGCGCGGCTTGGCCTCGACGGCCTCCACCGGCTCGACAGTGGCTTCCACCACGGCCTCGGGAGCCTGCGCGGCCTTCCGCGTACGGCGGCGCGGCTTCGTCTCGACGGCCTCCGCCGGCTCGACGACCGTGCTCTCGGCGGTGTCCACCGCGGTCTCGGCAGCCGTGGCGGCCGTCGCGGACTTGCGGGTCCGGCGGCGCGGCCTGGTCTCGGACGCCGGCTCGGACACCTCGACCGCCTCGGCGACGGGGGCCGCGGGAGCCGTGGGGGCCTCCTCGACGACGGCGACCTCGGGCTGCGCGGCTTCCGCGGTCCGGCGCGAACGGCGGCGACGCGACCTGGGCTCCGCGGCGACCGGCTCGGCCGACGCGATCGGCTCCGCGGCGTCCGCCACCGTGCCCTCGGCCGTGGCGACGGCCGTCTCGGCCGCCTCCGACCCGCCACCGGCACGCGTACGACGACGGCGACGCGGCGTGCGCGGCTCCGTTGCTGCGGCGGCCGGTGCCGACTCGGTGGTCTCAGGTGTGATCTGCTGCGTGGTCTGCTGCTCCGTGGCGTCGAGCGGCGTGCCGTTACGGGTACGGCGACGGCGACGCGGCGTACGAGCCGGGCGCTCGCGGTCGCGCTCGGCGACCGGGGCGGAAGCTGCGGCCGGGGCGCCGGAACGGCCACCGCGGCCGCGCGGGCCACCACGCCCGCCGGTCTCGCCGAGGTCCTCGACCACCTCGGCGGAGAGACCGGCGCGGGTGCGCTCGGCACGCGGCAGGACGCCCTTGGTGCCCGCCGGGATGCTCAGCTCCTCGTAGAGGCGCGGGGACGTGGAGTACGTCTCCGGCGGGTCGCTCAGACCGAGGTCCAGCGCCTTGTTGATGAGCTGCCAGCGCGGGATGTCGTCCCAGTCGACGAGGGTGATCGCGATGCCCTTGGCACCCGCGCGGCCCGTACGGCCGATGCGGTGCAGGTACGTCTTCTCGTCCTCGGGGGACTGGTAGTTGATGACGTGCGTGACGCCCTCGACGTCGATGCCGCGCGCGGCCACGTCAGTGCAGACGAGCACATCCACCTTGCCGTTGCGGAAGGCGCGCAGCGCCTGCTCGCGGGCGCCCTGGCCGAGGTCGCCGTGGACCGCGCCGGAGGCGAAACCGCGCTGCTGCAGCTGGTCGGCGAGGTCCGCCGCCGTCCGCTTGGTGCGGCAGAAGACCATCACGAGACCGCGGCCGTCGGCCTGCAGTATCCGCGAGACCATCTCCGGCTTGTCCATGTTGTGCGCGCGGTAGACGAACTGCTTGGTGTTGCGGACCGTCTGGCCCTCGTCGTCCGGCGCCGTGGCGCGGATGTGCGTGGGCTGCGACATGTAGCGGCGCGCGAGGCCGATGACCGCGCCCGGCATGGTCGCCGAGAACAGCATCGTCTGACGGCGGGCCGGCAGCATGTTGATGATCTTCTCGACGTCGGGCAGGAAGCCCAGGTCGAGCATCTCGTCGGCCTCGTCGAGGACGAGGGACTTGATGTGCTTGAGGTCGAGCTTCCGCTGGCCCGCGAGGTCCAGCAGCCGGCCCGGGGTGCCGACGATCACGTCGACGCCCTTCTTGAGGGCCTCGACCTGAGGCTCGTACGCCCGGCCGCCGTAGATGGCCAGAACGCGTACGTTACGGACCTTGCCGGCGGTCAGCAGGTCGTTCGTGACCTGTGTGCACAGCTCGCGCGTCGGGACGACGACGAGGGCCTGCGGGGCGTCGGTGAGCTGCTCGGGCTTGGCCCGGCCCGCCTCGACGTCCGCGGGAACGGTCACGCGCTCAAGGAGCGGGAGGCCGAAGCCCAGCGTCTTGCCGGTGCCGGTCTTGGCCTGGCCGATGACGTCGGTGCCGGTCAGGGCAACGGGGAGCGTCATCTCCTGGATGGGGAAGGGACTCGTGATGCCGACCGCCTCAAGGGCCTCGGCGGTCTCGGGAAGAATCCCGAGGTCTCGGAAAGTAGTCAGGGTGCTGCCTCTTCTGTGTACGCGGTGCGAGGCGAGCGCGGGGGTCGTGTCGGGACCGTGCCGGGGACGTCGGCCGCTCTTGACCAGCGGGCCGGGTGGCATGGGACCACTGCCGACGCTCGAGCTCTCGTACCGCTGAGGGTTCCCTCCGGGTGTCGTACGCAATGTGCCGTACCCACGTGGAGGGCTGTCTGGTCGGAGCCGATCGGGCCACCGACCGGGCATCCTCATTCGTGCGGCCCGTCGAGTTACGTAGATCAACTCAGCGAGCGCATTACCACCATACCCCGGAATCGCGCATATGCGATGGCCGATTTGGTCACGTAGTCGTCGTCACACTGATTGACCAGGGCCTTCCGTCGTACGGTGGGCGGGCTATTGTGCGCTTCATGACGACGCCTGACAACGCTTCCGACGCATCAGCCGCTCACACCGGAGTCGCCGCCCAGGACTGGGCCAAGGCCTCCGTCGACCCCCAGTACCGCGCCGCGGTCGTGGACCTGATCGGAGCGCTGGCGTACGGGGAGCTGGCGGCGTTCGAGCGCCTCGCGGAGGACGCGAAGCTGGCACCGACGCTCGCGGACAAGGCGGAGCTCGCGAAGATGGCGTCGGCGGAGTTCCACCACTTCGAGCAGCTGCGGGACCGGCTCACGGAGATCGGGGCGGAGCCGACGCAGGCGATGGAGCCGTTCGTCGCCGCGCTCGACGGTTTCCACAAGCAGACGGCCCCCTCGGACTGGTTGGAGGGACTCGTCAAGGCGTACGTCGGCGACTCGATCGCCAGT
The DNA here is from genome assembly GCF_044334695.1 of Streptomyces sp. NPDC020747. Lineage (NCBI taxonomy): Bacteria > Bacillati > Actinomycetota > Actinomycetes > Kitasatosporales > Streptomycetaceae > Streptomyces > Streptomyces sp. NPDC020747. The sequence goes on from NZ_JBIRTJ010000002.1 coordinate 567,018, forward strand.
GACTTCTACCGGGAGGTCGCGGCCCGGCTCGACGCCGATACACGGGGACTCGTACTGGCCGTGCTCGACGACACCGGGCACGCGTCGTTCGCCGTCGAGAAGGTGCGGGCCGCCATCGACGCGGATCCGCGCGTGGGCGGGCGACTCGCCCTCTGGGCGCGGCGGTTGATGGGTGAGGCGCTGTCGCAGTCCCAGCGGGTGGTCGCCGACCGGGACGCCTTGTCGACGATGCTCGTCGGCGGGGTGGCCGACGGGTTCGACCTCGCCGAGGTGGGGCGGATGTTCTCGCGGATCACCGAGGCGCACACCAAGCGGATGGCTGCGCTGGGGCTGGCCGCCTAGCCTTTTTGGCGCCGGCTCGTTTTGTGGGGCGTTTGTTTCTGCGGGTGCGGGTGCGCGGCGGAGCCGCATATGACGCAGCCCCGCGCCCCTAAAAGCCAATCGGAACCGTCGGACTCGTCGCTCACACCGTCGCCGAGTGGCGGCCGAGTCTTCCCGCGGGGCGCAGGAGCAGGGAGACGGACGCCGCCGAGACCGCCACAGCGCCGAGCATCACGGGCAGGAAGCCGACGGAGCCCAGGGCGGTGTGGGTGAGGAAAGCGCCGAACAGGCCTCCCGCGACGCCTGTCCCGAGGACGAGGCGGCCAGCGGGCAGGCGGTGCGGCAGGCGATACGCGGCGGCCCAGGCCAGTGCCAGACCGAGGATCGCGGAGCCGAGCGCTTCCAAGAACATCAGGGGGTCCCTCCCGCACGGCCGTGTGCACTTCGGTCGTAGCCCGTCATACCCGTGACCTGCGGAATGCAATCCTCCTCTGTGAGCGAGTTGTGCTCCATCCGTGAAGCACGGACACCTGGGGCGAGAGCATGGAAAAGGGGCTCGACGGCAACTGCCGCCGAGCCCCTTCCCGTTGCCTTACAGCGCGCTGAAGCCCACCTTGCGCGTCGTCGGCTCGCCGAGCTCCACGTAGGCGAGGCGGTCCGCCGGGACCAGGACCTTGCGGCCGTGGTCGTCCACGAGGCTGAGCAGCTGCGACTTGCCTGCCAGCGCCTCGGACACCGCGCGCTCGACCTCTTCCGGGGTCTGACCGCTCTCCAGAACGATCTCGCGAGGCGCGTGCTGCACGCCGATCTTGACCTCCACGGCTATGTCCCTCCGACGGTCACTGATGTGCGCGTTCGTCCGCGCCGTACGCAGCACACATTAGCCCGGTGAGGGGACGCACATGCTCCGCCCGAGAACGCCAGGAGCGAACATCAGGCGGGAACAAAGCAGCGGTCGGTGGTGATCCCCCGTGGTGATCCCCGTGATCCCCGTGATCAGTGGGACTCGCTGCCGTGCAGCGGGAAACCGGCGATGCCCCGCCAGGCCAGCGAGGTCAGCAGCTGTACCGCCTGGTCGCGCGGCACGCTGCGGTCGCTGTGCAGCCAGGAGCGGGCCACCACCTGGGCGAGTCCGCCGAGACCGGAGGCCAGCAGCATCGACTCGGCCTCGGACAGGCCGGTGTCCTCCGCGATGACCTCGCAGATCGCCTCCGCGCACTCGAACGTGACCTTGTCGACCCGCTCGCGCACCGCGGGTTCGTTCGTCAGGTCAGACTCGAAGACCAGGCGGAACGCGCCGCCGTCGTCCTCCACGTACGCGAAGTACGCGTCCATGGTCGCCCGCACCCGCAGCTTGTTGTCCGTGGTGGACGCCAGGGCGGCCTGTACGGCCTGCAGCAGTGACTCGCAGTGCTGGTCAAGCAGTGCGAGGTAGAGGTCGAGTTTGCCGGGGAAGTGCTGGTAGAGCACCGGCTTGCTGACGCCCGCGCGTTCGGCGATGTCGTCCATCGCGGCCGCGTGATATCCCTGTGCGACAAACACTTCCTGGGCAGCGCCGAGGAGCTGGTTGCGTCGGGCACGGCGCGGCAGGCGTGTGCCCCGCGGGCGTGCCGCCTCTGTCTGCTCGATGGCTGTCACGCCGCCTCCCAAAATCGTCCACATTGCGGTGAGCGCCGCGCGGCCATCGTACTTTTCGGTAACCGTGGTGTGCGCGGTGCGAGCGCAGAATTTCACGGACCGGACGCCGGTGAAAACCCTGCATAACCCTGCATGGAGGGGCATACCGGGCGGTCGGGTCTTCTCCGACCCTGTCCCGGTTCGCCTCGCCTCGGCTCAGCGGTAGTCGTCCTCGTCGAGTTCGACGACTCTCGCCTGTTCCGCGAGGTCGGCCTCGTTGGCGCTGTCCGTGTCCGCGTCGGTCAGTGATTCGTCGCGGTGGGGTGCCAGGTCCGCGTGCTGTTCGGCCGCGTCGGCTTCGGGGGCCTCGACACCGATCTCGGTGTCGTCGGATTCCTCGATGGTCTCGGGGTCGGTGGGGTCGACGGTCATGTGTCCTCTTCCCGAGTGGGTGCGAGTGCGCTCTTGTGCGAGTAACGAGTGCCCTCGTCTATGAAGCGTATGAGAGTCGAGATCGGGACGCTATGCGATCGGGCCGTCGTCCGACTGTTCCCCGGCCGCCGCGCGGGGGTGTCGACCGGCCCGTCGCGCGACACCGGACCCTGTGACTGCGAACACACGATCCAGCGCGTGATCGTCTCGTAACATTGCCGCATGTCTTCGACCGAACTGCCGTCCGTACTGGCCACTTCCGTCGCTCCGAAGGTCGGGACCGTCAGGGTGGCCGCGGGGGAGCGGCTGCGCACGGTCGGGCTCCCCGGGATCACGCTGACGGTCCGGTCGAGACCGCCGGTGCGGGAGGGACTGCCGCCGGCGCTGTACGTGCACGGGCTGGGCGGTTCCTCGCAGAACTGGTCGGCGCTGATGCCCCTCATGGACGGCCTCGTGGACAGCGAGGCCGTCGATCTGCCGGGCTTCGGCGACTCGCCGCCGCCGGACGACGGCGACTACTCGGTGACCGGGCACGCGCGCGCGGTCATCCGCTTTCTCGACGCGGCCGAGCGCGGCCCCGTGCACCTCTTCGGGAACTCGCTGGGCGGCGCCGTCACCACGCGCGTCGCGGCCGTACGGCCCGATCTCGTCCGGACGCTCACCCTCGTCTCGCCGGCACTTCCGGAGATCCGGGTGCAGCGCTCGGCCGTGCCGACGGCGCTGCTCGCCCTGCCCGGCGTGGCGGGCCTGTTCACCAGGTTCACCAAGGACTGGTCGGCCGAACAGCGCGTACGGGGTGTCACGGCGCTCTGTTACGGCGACCCCGGCATGGTCACGCCCGAGGGATTTCGCAACGCGGTCGAGGAGATGGAGCGGCGGCTCGCCCTCCCCTACTTCTGGGACGCCATGGCACGCTCGGCACGTGGCATCGTGAACGCGTACACACTGGGTGGCCAGCACGGACTGTGGCGCCAGGCCGAGCGGGTGCTCGCGCCGACGCTCCTCGTCTACGGGGGGCGCGACCAGCTCGTCTCGTACCGTATGGCCCAGCGCGCGGCATGCGCCTTTCGCGACTCGCGGTTGCTGACGTTGCCTGACGCGGGACATGTGGCGATGATGGAGTACCCGGAGACCGTGGCCACGGCCTTCCGCGAACTCCTCGCGGACACCGGCGAGTTGGCCGACACCGGCCCTACCAGCGCGAGGAGCTGAGGCGGGACGTGGGACGTCACAGCCGCCGCGGGCCGGCCCCCAAGGGCGACACCGCCGACATACACGCGGTTCCCGCCGCCCGGCCGGAACCGGAGCCGGAGAAGAGGAAACGGACCGGGCGCCGACGTGGGTCCGCCGAGCGGCAGGCTCCTCAGCCGCCGACGGGCGGGACACCGGCCCAGGACGTGCCCCGGCTGCCCGACGGCTGGGCACCCCGAGGGCCAGAGGGCGTGCCGGGACAGGGAGTTTCGCGGTCGGGGGGCGGGATGCCTCCGGGCGGAGCCCCCGGCAGGACCTCGGGCGGGGCCCCGGGATTCGCGGGTGGCGCGCAGACCGGGGGGCCTTCGCGGTTCTCCGGCGGCCCGCAGGCGGGAGGTACGCCCGGTGGGGGAGCGCCCGCGGGGCGGCTTCCCGACGGCACGCCCGCGTACGGGTTTCCGCGCCTCCCCGACGGGACTCCGGCGTACGGATTTCCGCGGATGCATGACGGTCGGACGCAGGACGGGCGCTTGCAGGACGGCACTCCCGCCCACGGCTTTCCGCGGCCGCAGGGCGGCACCCCGGCCCATGGCTTTCCGCGGTTGCCCGACGGGACTCCGGCGCACGGGTTTCCCCGGCTGCCCGACGGGACTCCGGTCCGTGGCATGCCGCGTCACCCCGAGAGCACTCCCGCTCACGGCGTGCCCCGGGTCCGTGGCGGGCATCCCGAGCAGCGCGAAACCGGCGGTGCCTGGGGCGAGATGAGCGGTGGGCCGCGGGCGGGCGTCGGGTACGGAGCGCCCCAGGCGTCCCCGCAAGGGCCTCCCGGGGCAGGGCGGCCCGGGCCAGGGCAGGGTCAAGGCGTGCCGCAGCGGGACGGCCCCGGCCCGACGGTTCCCCGCCAGCGGTTCGCGCCGCCCCGGTCGGGATCCGGCGGACCCCGGCAGGCCTACGTGGACGCCTTCGACCAGGGCGACGGCTCCTTCGCGCCCCGTTCGGCCGCCGCGGCGACGCTTCGCGCGGACCCCTACGCCTCGGTCACCGACTGGGACGACGAGGTCGAGCACAAGGTGGCCCCGGGCGGGCGCAAGATGCCCCCGGGCGATCAGGAGCCCCCGGACGAGCGGCCCGAGAAGGCCAGGGGAGGCAAGGGCCGGGCCTTCACCGGCATCGCGGCCGCCGCCGTCACCACCGTCCTCGCCGTCGTCGTGGCCGGACAGGTCACCGGCGGGCGCGAGGACGACTCCGCACGGTCGCAGACCGCGAAGGGCGCCGACCGGGAGGCCAAGGACTCGGCGTCGCGCACCGACAGCCGGCCGGTCCCGTCCCCATCGGCGGGCGCGGGTGCGGTGACGCTGTCGTACGCCCAGCAGATGGCGAAGAAGTATCCCCTGGCGGCCGATCTCAAGGGCTCCGGGGAGTTCGACGCGGTCTCCGGGTTCGACAAGGCGCCCGGGACCGGGCGGAAGTACACCTACCGCGTCGACGTCGAGAAGGGCCTCGGCCTCGACGGCGGGCTCTTCGCGGAGGCCGTGCAGAAAACCCTGAACGACGACCGGAGTTGGGCCCACGACGGCGGCCGTACCTTCGAGCGGGTCTCCTCCGGGAAGTCCGACTTCGTCATCACCCTGGCAAGTCCCGGAACGACGGCGTTCTGGTGTGCCAAGTCGGGCCTCGACACCACCCAGGACAACGTCTCCTGCGACTCGGCCGCCACCGAACGCGTGATGATCAACGCGTACCGCTGGGCCCAGGGTTCCGAGACGTACGGCGACAAGATGTACGCGTACCGCCAGATGCTGATCAACCACGAGATCGGCCACCGGCTCGGCTTCGGCCATGTGAGCTGCAGTGTCGACGGCGCGCTCGCCCCCGTCATGCAGCAGCAGACCAAGTTCCTCGACCACGACGGAATCCGCTGCCGGCCCAACCCCTGGGCGTTCCCCGGGAAGTGACGGCCTTTCGCGGGGAGTAGGGGCCGTGCCATGACGAGACGTGTCCGGTTGATCTCTTAGCGCGACAGAACGCGACCCGCACGGGAAAGTTACGACCGTTCACCCCTTTTGGTGGTGCGATGGACAACCGTCCATCGCGCCACCGTCATGTCCGCATACGTTCGTCCCGCTGCGAGCCGCCGGGTCAACGGCGGCTCCCCATACGGGAGATCGGGGGTGCGCTCGTGCGCATCGGACTGCTTACGGAGGGTGGCTATCCGTATGTGAGCGGTGACGCCAGGCTCTGGTGCGACCGGCTCGTGCGCGGGCTCGGGCAGCACGAGTTCGACATCTACGCGCTCAGCCGCAGCGAGCAGCAGGAGGACGAGGGCTGGATCGAGCTCCCCTCCCAGGTCAGCCGCGTACGCACCGCACCGCTGTGGACCGCCGAGGACGACGGTGTCGGCTACGGGCGACGGGCGCGGCGCCGGTTCGCCGAGTGTTACGAGGAGTTGGCGGCGGCCGTGTGCGCGGGGGACGCGCCTGTGGGGTCCGCCGCGTTCGAGGGGTCGATCGGGGCCGCTGGAGCGGCGGGAGCTGGAGCGGCAGCCGGTTCCGCAGGAGCGGCCGGGGGTGCCTCCGCGGCTGTGGCGGACCGTTTCGGCAGCGCGCTGTACGGGCTCGCGGAACTCGCTCGGGACGAGGGCGGACTGGTCGGCGCCCTGCGCTCCGAGACCGCTGTGCGCGCCCTGGAGCGCGCCTGCCGTGCGCCCGGCGCACTTCGTGCCGCCCGCGGCGCACGCGTACCCGATCTGCTCACCGTCGCCGCCCAGGTGGAGCGCACGCTGAGACCGCTGTCCCTCGACTGGTACGAGGACGACGGCCTCGGTTCGGTCGACCTGTGCCACGCCACGTCCGGCGGCGCGGCGGCGCTGCCCGGGCTGCTGGCGCGGCACTTCACGGGCGTGCCTCTGCTGGTCACCGAGTACGGCGTGCAGCTGCGGGCGCACTATCTGGGTGCGCGGGAGGATCTGGAGGGCCGGGCGGCCTCGTCCTCGGCGCGGGCGCTGCTCGCCGCGTTCCACGGCCGGCTCGCCGCCGAGGCGTACCGGCAGGCCGAGATCATCACGCCCGGCAACACACACGCCCGCCGCTGGCAGGAACGCTGCGGCGCCGACCGCGCCAGGATCCGTACGGTCTATCCCGGCATGGAGGCGTCCCGCTTCTCGGACGTGGGCGAGAGCGAAGGGGCCGCCGACGCGGACACCCTGGTGTGGGTCGGGCGCATCGAGCCCGCCAAGGACCTGATCTCGCTGCTGCACGCCTTCGCGGAGATCCGCAAGGAGGAGCCGAAGACGCGGTTGCGCATCGTCGGCGCGCCGGCCGAGGGGCTGGAGGGCACGACCTATCTCGCGCACTGCAGGGCGCTGGCCGCGCAGCTCTTCCCCGACGAGGCGGACGGCGTGCACACCGTCGGCGACAACCCCGTCTCCTTCGAGGAGATCGGCGGACCGGAGGTGCCGACGCTCCCGGAGGCGTACGAGGCGGGCGCCGTCGTCGTCCTGTCCAGCGTCGTCGAGGGCTTCCCGATCAGCCTCGTCGAGGCGATGTTCTGCGGACGCGCCACGGTGTCCACCGATGTCGGCGCGGTCGTGGAGGTCATCGGCGGCACGGGTCTCGTGGTGCCGCCGCGCAATCCACGGGCGCTCGCCGAGGCGTGCGTCACCCTGCTGCGCACCCCGGAGCGTCGTGCGCGCCTCGGCGCGGCGGCACGCGCGCGTGCGCTCGAACTGTTCACCGTCGAGCAGAACATCACGGCATTTCACGGCATTTACCTGGAGATCGTCTCGCGCTGTCCGGTCCGGCGGGTCGTCGTCGATGCCTCGGGCGAGCCCCTGCCGTTCGCCATACCGGCCGAGGTCCATGTGCCCGGGCGGTGGGCCGACTCCGGCACCCGACTGGTCGCGGGCAGACCCGGTCCGGGATGGGCCGCGGGACCGCCGGTCCGGGGTGTCCCACTCGGAGCCGCCTCGGGGGCCGCTTCCGGCGAGCCCGTGCCTGCGGGGGAGGTGGCGCGGTGAACGGACGGCGACGGACGGGGCGTGCGGACGGAACCCGGGCGCCGGAAGGCCCCGAGGCTTGGGACCCAAGGTCCGAGGAGTGGCTGATGGGCGTCGACGAGCCGGGAACCCCGGACGCCGAGGTGGGCGAGACGAGGGTGGTCGACGTCCAGCCGGGAGAAGTCCGCGTGGTGGACGTGCAGTTGGGGGAGTCGAGGGTGGCGGATGCCCGGCGTGGGGCGTCGAGCGTGGCGGATGCCCGGCTCGGGTGGGATGCCGTTTCCCGTGCTGGTGCTGGTGCTGGTGTGGGTGGCGGTGCCGGTGCGGGCGTGGCTCCGGGCTCCGGGCGGAAGCCGTCGGCTCACGCGAGCGGGGCCGGTTCCGCCGTCCGCGGGGATTCCGCCTACGGGAGCGCACCGGCCGGCTCCGTCTGCGAGGCGTCCGCCTACGCCGCGGGAGGTGTTGCCAGGGACCGCAAATCCTCCGCGCGGCGTGGTGCCGTCGACCCCGTGAAGGCCCTGATGCACCGCCACCGCGAACTGTGCGAGCGCGCGGTGGACCCGCTGGAGATCGCCGCGGGGCTGGAGGCACACGGTGTGACCGACCGGACCGCCACGCGTTTCCGGCACCGGGACGTGTTCTCGCTCGCCGAGGAGATGTACGCGCGCGTGCCCCGCGCCGGTGACACGGCACCACGGTCCGAGGCGCCGGACAGCCCCAGGGTGCGCGCCGACTGGGCGCTGCTCACCCTGCTGCCGGGCGCCCTGTGCGCGGCGACCGTGACCGGGCTTCGGCTCACGGAGGGACGGCCGCGACTCGCGGTGGCAGTCGTGGGCGTGTTCGCCATCTCCCTGGGCGTGCGCGCGGCAGTACGCCGCGGCCCGCTGCGCGCCGCACGCGCGTGGCACCCGACCACGTCCACACGCGTGTGGACCTGCGGGCTCCTCGCCTACGCGCTGCTCGGCGACGGCCTGCTCGCCGCGGGCATCGAGGGCGGGCCCCACGGACCGCCCACCGGCGGCTCCGACAGCCCCTGGCCGGTAGCCCTCGCGTCCGTCCTCGCTCTCACCCTGGCCGTCGTCCCGGCGGCCTGGTGCGCCCACCTCTTCGCCGTACGCGCCCGGCGCCGACTCGCCACCAGCCGGGGCCTGGAGGAGTTCGCCTCCTCCGTGAGGCCCCTGCTCCTGGGCGTGTTCGGACTGTTCCTCTGCGCCCTCGGCGGACTGCTCGCCGGCAGCGGGGCATGGCTGGGAGAGCCTCCCGCGTACGCCGCGGCCGGTGCCCTCGGCGCGCTTCTGCTGCTCGCCCGGCTGCTCACCGTGCACGGCTACACGCACGCTCCGGCCGTCATCCTCGCTGCCGCGGGCACCGCCGAGGCGCTGGCACTGGTGAGCGTCTTCGCCGGCCGCCTGCCCGGCTGCCCGCTCCTGGCCCGGCCCGTCGGGACCGTGGCCGCCGCCTGGGGGCCGGGATCCGTCCCCGCCCTCGTGTGCGGGGGCGCGGCACTCGTCCTCCTGGTCCACGCGACCAGGACCCTCACCCGGGCCTCGGCCCACGCGGCACACGGCGACACGCCGTGAACCGCCCCCGGCGCCCGGCCTCCGTGCCGAGCGCCCTTCCCGCGCGGCCGACACCGCGGGCCTTCCGCACGACCCACGGCAACACCCTGAAGGAGAACGCCAGATGATCACCCTCCGCGTCGGAGAATCCGCCCCGGGAGCCGCCCGATGAGGGTGCTGCTGATCGGAGCCAACGGATACCTGGGCCGGTTCGTCGCCGACCGCCTCCTCGCCGACCCCGCCGTGCAGCTCACCGCTCTCGGCCGGGGCGACGACGCGGACGTGCGCTTCGACCTCGCCAGCGGCAGCCCGGGAGCGCTCACCCGCTTCCTGGACGCGGTGCACCCCGGCGTCGTCGTCAACTGCGCCGGAGCCACCCGCGGCGGCGCCCGCGAGCTGACCCGGCACAACACCGTCGCCGTCGCCACCGTCTGCGAAGCCCTGCGCCGCAGCGGCTGCGGAGCGCGCCTCGTGCAGATCGGCTGCAGCGCGGAGTACGGCCCCAGCCAGCCCGGCTCCTCCACGGCAGAGGACGCCGTGCCCCGCCCCGGCGGCCCGTACGGCGTCAGCAAGCTCGCCGCCACCGAGCTGGTCCTCGGGTCCGGCCTCGACGCCGTCGTCCTGCGGGTGTTCTCGCCCGCCGGACCCGGCACCCCGGCCGGCTCGCCCCTCGGCCGCCTCGCCGAGGCCATGCGCCGCGCCATGCAGTCCGGCGACGGCGAACTCAAACTCGGTGGCCTCGGTGTCCAACGCGACTTCATCGACGTACGCGACGTCGCCCGTGCCGTCCATGCCGCCTCCCTCTCCGCCGCACAGGGCGTCATCAACATCGGATCCGGTCGTGCCGTACGCCTCCGCGACGCCGCCTCCGTCCTGGCACGCGTTGCCGGCTACGGCGGTGCCCTGCACGAACTCGACGGGCCGCCCGTCCCGGTCAGGCCGTCCATCGGCCACCCCCGCTCGGAGACGGACCACACGGCCCCGGCCGCCTACCCCTACCCGGACGGCTGCGGCAGCTGGCAGCAGGCCGACGTGCGCACCGCACGCGACCGGCTCGGCTGGCGCCCCCGGATCAACCTCGAGGAGTCCCTCGCCGACATCTGGATGGAGGCGGCATGCCGCATCTGACCAGCACCGCAACGGGCACCGCGAGCACCGGCCTACGGGCCGGATTCGGCATCCCCGGCTATGCGCACCCCCTTGTCGCCCCGGTCGAGTGGGGCGAACTCACCCGCCCCGGAACCCCCTTGCACTGGGTCGTCCTGAACGTCGCCGACGGCCCGGGCACCCGCCCCGACCCCCGCTGCCTGGAGGCGGCCGGACGCCTGCGCAACGCGGGCGTCCGTGTCCTGGGCCACCTGGATGTGACGTACGGCGCACGAGCCTTCGGTGAGCTCGTCCCCGACGCGCAGCGCTATCTCGACTGGTACCAGGTCGACGGCTTCCTCCTGGACCGCTGTCCCACGGAGCGGACAGCACTGCCCGAGATCCGTCGCACGGCCACCACGCTGCGCGCGCTCTTCGGCGAGGGCCACGAGGGCCACATCGTCCTCGGCCACGGCACCCACCCGTATCCCGGATATGCCGAGGCCGCCGACCAGTTGGTGACCTTCGCCGGGCCCTGGAGCGATTACCGCTGGTCGCAGGTGGCCGAGTGGACCGCCGAGTACCCGCCCGAGCGCTTCTGCCACTTCGTGCACAGCGTGCCCCGCGGCCATCTCGACGAGGCACTGCGCATCGCGCGCTGGCAGGGTGCCTCGACGATCTACTTCACCGACCGCACGGATCGCGGGGGTTCGGCCGACCCCTGGGAGAGCATGCCCGGCTACTGGGACGAGATCGTCTCGCGGATCGGAACGGGTGTCTCGGAATGAAGAAGGGCGTGGCAGTGTTACGGGGAGAACAACTGTAGTGATTGACCGACCAACGGAGTCCCCGTGTCGCTGCCACCCCTGGTCGAGCCAGCTGCTGAGCTCACCGTAGACGAGGTCCGCAGGTACTCCCGCCACCTGATCATCCCCGACGTGGGCATGGACGGGCAGAAGCGGCTGAAGAACGCCAAGGTGCTCTGTGTCGGCGCCGGCGGCCTGGGCTCGCCGGCGCTGATGTACCTGGCCGCCGCCGGCGTGGGCACGCTCGGCATCGTGGAGTTCGACGAGGTCGACGAGTCGAACCTGCAGCGCCAGATCATCCACAGCCAGGCGGACATCGGCCGCTCCAAGGCCGCGTCGGCCCGGGACAGCGTGCTGGGCATCAACCCGTACGTGAACGTGGTCCTTCACGAAGAGCGGCTCGAGGCCGAGAACGTGATGGACATCTTCAGCCAGTACGACCTGATCGTCGACGGCACGGACAACTTCGCGACCCGCTACCTGGTCAACGACGCGTGCGTGCTGCTCAACAAGCCGTACGTCTGGGGCTCGATCTACCGCTTCGACGGCCAGGCGTCCGTCTTCTGGTCCGAGCACGGCCCCTGCTACCGCTGCCTCTACCCGGAGCCCCCGCCCCCGGGCATGGTCCCCTCCTGCGCCGAGGGCGGCGTCCTCGGCGTGCTGTGCGCGTCCATCGGCTCCATCCAGGTCAACGAGGCCATCAAGCTCCTCGCGGGCATCGGCGAGCCGCTCCTCGGCCGCCTGATGATCTACGACGCGCTGGAGATGCAGTACCGCCAGGTCAAGGTCCGCAAGGACCCCAACTGCGCGGTCTGCGGCGAGAACCCCACCGTCACCGAGCTCATCGACTACGAGGCCTTCTGCGGCGTCGTCTCCGAGGAGGCCCAGGAGGCGGCGGCCGGCTCGACGATCACTCCCAAGCAGCTCAAGGAGTGGATCGACGACGGCGAGAACATCGAGATCATCGACGTCCGCGAGATCAACGAGTACGAGATCGTCTCGATCCCCGGCGCGAAGCTGATCCCGAAGAACGAGTTCCTCATGGGCACGGCCCTGGCGACCCTCCCGCAGGACAAGAAGATCGTCCTGCACTGCAAGACGGGTGTCCGCAGCGCTGAGGTCCTCGCGGTCCTCAAGTCGGCCGGCTTCGCGGACGCCGTGCACGTGGGCGGCGGCGTGATCGGCTGGGTCAACCAGATCGAGCCGGAGAAGCCCATCTACTAGGGGCAGGCTTCGCAGGCACAGTCCTTGCGGCGAGGGGCTCGGCACCGGGTGTGCCGGGCCCCTTTCCGTTGCCCCGGTCAGGACTGCCGAGGTCAGGTCTGCTCCGGTCGCAACTGCCCTGATCAGGACTGCCTCGGTCAGGACTGCTCCCGTCGGGAGCGCCCGGGCCGCTACTCGCAGACCTTGCCGTCGTCCGGCACCTTCCCGTCCAGCAGGTAGTCGTTCACCGTGCTGTCGACACAGTCGCTCCCGCTGCCGTACGCCCCGTGGCCCTCGCCCTTCCAGGTGAGCTGTACACCGACGCCCTTGCCCAGTTCGTCGGCCATCTTGCGGGCGCCCTCGTACGGCGTCGCCGGGTCGCCGGTGTTGCCCACCACCAGGACGGGCTCCGCGCCGGGCGCGCTCACCTCCGCCGTCTCGTACTGGCCGGCCACCGGCCAGTCGTGACACCAGCCCGCCGTGTCCCAGCCCATCGAATCGCCGAAGACGGGCGAGATCTTCCGGAACTCGGGGAGCAGCGCCTTCGCCTCCGCGGGTGTCGGCCGCTCCTTGTCGTCCAAGCACGATATGACCCGTTGCGAATGCGTCGTCGTGCCGTAGCGCCCCGACGCGTCACGGTCGTTGTAGCTGTCGGCCTGCGCGAGCAGTTCCGTACCGTCGCCGTCCTCGGCCGCTTCGAGCGCGCTGGTGAGCGCGGGCCAGGACGACTTGCTGTAGAGCGGGTAGATGACGCCTGTGAGGGCCAGCTGCTGGGTGAGGTCGCGGCCGCTGGCCGTCGGCAGGGGTTCGGAGTCGATCCGCTTCAGCAGATCCACGATCTTCTGGGAGCCGTCCTGCGGGTCCTGGCCCGTCGACTTGAGGTAGTCCTCCAGGGCGCGCTGGAAGCCCCTGGCCTGGTTCTTTGCGTGGCCCACCGTGCCCGCGCTCGGGTCGACGACCGCGTCGAGGAGCAGACGCCCCACGTTCTTGGGGAACAAGTGGGCGTACACGCCGCCCAGTTCCGTGCCGTACGAGATGCCGAAGTAGTGCAGCTTCTGGTCGCCGAGGAGATGGCGCATCAGGTCCATGTCCCGGGCCGTGTCGGTCGTCGAGACGTGATCCATGAGCTTGCCCGCCGACTCCTGGCAGCCCTTGCCGAAGTCGGCCGCGTCCTTGAGGAACGTGGTCTCCTCGGCGGAGGTGTCCGGCGTGGTGTCGACCGACTCGGCCGTCTGGATCTCCTTGTTGTCGCGGCAGCGCACGCCCTCGCTGGCCGCGACGCCGCGCGGGTCCCAGCTCACCAGGTCGTACCGCTTGTGGAGCTCGGCGAACGTGGGCCCGTACGGCGGCAGATAGTCGACGCCCGAGCCGCCCGGGCCGCCGAAGTTGAACAACAGCGAGCCGATGCGCTCGTCCGAGGAGCCGCTCGACTCGCTGCGGATCAGCGCTATGCCGGTGGTCTCGCCCGTCGGCTTCGACCAGTCCAGCGGCACCTTGAGCGTCGCGCACCGCCAGTCGGCGCCCGGCGCGGGGCCGGTCTCCGTGGCCTTGCAGCCGTCCCAGTCGAGCTTCTGCGAAGTGAGGGAGGCGGGTAGCCCAGTGGTGTCGGAGGGCGCCGCGGCAGGCGGCCTTCCGTCGTCCTCGCTCTCGTCCCCGTCGCTCCCGGACGAGCCGCTGCAGCCGGCCACCAGCAACGCGGCGGCGGCCGCGGCCGTCCACCGTGCGATACGCGCCATGAACTCTTCCCCCCTCGCGGGCGTCTTCCGCCGGATGTCGCGGATGACTGTCAGGCAATAGTAGGCAGATGGCCGCGAGCGCCGTGAAGCCCTGTGGATAACCGTCTGACCTGCTATTTCACGAGCAGACCTGGCCGGTCGGCGGGACCTTTCCGTTCAGCAGATAGCCGTTCACGGCGCCGCGCACGCACTTGTTTCCGCTGTCGTACGACCCATGCCCCTGGCCCTTGTACGTCAGCTGCACCCCGACGCCCTTGCCCAGCGAGTCCACCATCTTGCGGGCGCCCTCGTAAGGCGTCGCCGGGTCGCCGGTGTTGCCGACCACGAGGATCGGCGCCGAGCCGGGCGCGCTGACGTCCGGGTGATCCGCGGCGCCCGCCACCGCCCAGTCGGTGCAGCCGACCAGGCCCCACGCCAGATAGTCGCCGAAGAGGGGCGAGGCCTCGCGGAACTCCGGAAGCTTCGCCTGCACGTCGGCGGTGGTGTAGCGGGGCTTGTCGTCGGCGCAGTTGATGGAGACGTTGGCGGCGGCGATGTTGCTGTACTCGCCGTCCTGATTACGCCCGTTCATCGAGTCGGCCAGCAGCATCAGCACCCTGCCGTCACCGTCGTACGCCTGCTGGAGTCCCTCGGTGAGGTACTCCCAGAAGTCCTTCGAGTACAGGGACTGCGCGATGCCGCTGGTGGCGGCGGTCTGGGTCAGCTGCCGGGGGAAGACGCCCGAGATGGGCTGGCTGTCGAGGTCCGTGAGCAGCTTGGCGATCCGGTCCTTGACGTCCTGGGCGCTGTCGCCGAGCGGGCAGTCCTCCGTCTTCGACGTGCAGTCCTCGGCGAAGTTGTCGAGCGCGAGCTGGAAGCCCCTGGCCTGCCCGAGCGACCCCTGCTCCGAGTTCTGTGTCGGATCCACGACCGCGTCGAAGACGGCCCGCCCCACCTTCTTGGGGAACAAGTGGGCGTACACGCCGCCCAGTTCCGTGCCGTACGAGATGCCGAAGTAGTGCAGCTTGTCGTCGCCGAGGACCTGCCGCATCAGGTCCATGTCGCGGGCCGCGTCCGTGGTGCGTACGTAGGGGAGGGTCTTGCCGGAGTTCTTCTCGCAGGCCGCGTTGAACCCTTTGGTGTTGTCCAGCAGCGTCTTCTGCTCGGCCGTGTCGTCGGGGGTGGCGTCCTGCTGGAAGTACTCGTCGAGCTGTTCGTTGTTCTCGCACTTGACGCCGGCGCTGCGGCCGACGCCCCGGGGGTCGAAGCTGACCAGGTCGTAGCGGGTGCGCAGTTGCTCGTAGTCCTGGCCGAACGCGGGGAGCGTGGTCACGCCCGAGCCGCCCGGGCCGCCGAAGTTGAAGACCAGGGAGCCGATGCGCTTGTCCTTGGCGCCGCTCGCCTCCGCGCGGATCAGCGCGAGCCCGATCGTGTCCCCTTCGGGCTTGTCCCAGTCGAGGGGCGCCTTCAGGGTCGCGCACTTCCACGTGCCACCGTCCGGCAGGGGCGACGGGGCGTCCCCGCCGCCCTCGGCCTCGGAGGGCGGCGGGCAGTCCTTCCAGCTCAGCTTCTGCGCCGACAGGTCCTCGTCCTTGGAGTCACCGTTGCCGCCGCAGCCGGCGAGGGCCGCCGACAGCAGAACGGCGGTGGCGGTCAGGGCGGCGGCCCGCAGCGGGGAAGGGTTCGGCATGCTCCCATCCTGAGGTCGCCCAGGGCGGGACGCTCGGGGCACGGGCCGTGCGGGTGAGAGCCTCTACGTCCCTCTGTGGAGCGCGCTCTCGTGTCCCAGGGGCAGCCCGGGAGCAGCCCAGGGGCACCTCAGGGTCAGAGCGCGCCCTTGCGCGTGAGGTGGTTGAAGAACAGCCATCCCGGCAGCACGGGCAGCCACAGCGTGAGCAGTCGGTACAGGAGGACGGCGGGCGCCGCGACCTCGCTGGGGAGCCCGACGGCGATCAGACCGACCGTCAGGGTCGCCTCGACCGCGCCCACGCCACCCGGGGTCGGCGCGGCGGAACCGAGCGCGTTTCCGGCGAGGAAGACCACGGCGACGCTGGCGATGCTCAGCGAGGGCATGCCCTCGGTCCCGAACGCCCGGACCGACGCGTCGAGGCACATCACGAAGCAGGCCGTCAGCAGGAGCATGCCGCCGATGCCGGTGAGGAGCTTCTGCGGCCGCTGCAGCACATCCAGCATGCGCGGCACGACACCCGCGAAAAGCGACCTCACGCGCGTGACGACGAATTTCCGCAGGAACGGCACCGAGGTCACCACGAGGACGAGGACCGCGACGGTCAGCAGACCCGCGATGACGGTCCTGGACGGCGACAAGGAAGGGGTCTTCTCAGTACCGGTCAGATAGCCGAAGGAGAGCAGCATCAGGATGTGGCAGCCCAGCCCGAACAGCTGCGACGCGCCGACACTCGCCACCGCGAGACCCGGCCGTACCCCCGCGCGCTGGAGGAACCGTGTGTTGAGGGCGACACCGCCCACCGCCGCGGGCGCCACGATCTTCACGAAGGACCCGGCGACCTGCGCGGCCACGGTCCGCATGAACGGCACCCGCTCGGGCACGAAGCCCAGCAGGCTCATGGCCGCCGCGAAGTAGCTCAGCATCGAGAAGAGCACGGCCGCGGCGACCCAGCCCCACTCGGCCTCGTCGAAGAGCGTGCCGAACTCGATGTGCGTGAGCTGCGTCAGCAGGAAGTACGCGCCGAACGCGCCCGCGATGAAACTGATCAGCGTGCGCGGCCGGATGCGCTCCAGACGGGCCGGTTCGACCGGTGCCTGCGGCCTGATCAGAAGCACCTGGTGACGGATCTGGGTGAGCAGATCCTCCTCGCGGGCCTCCTCCAGGGCGTCGTCGATGGCGCGCTTCTCGGCCCGCTGTTCCGCGCGTACGGCCTTCTTGTCGGGCTTCTCCAGGACGGGTCTGGTCGCCTCGGGAGAGTGCTCGTGCTCCTCGGCGCGGGCCAGCTTGGCCTGCCGGGACGCCTCCAGGACCGCCTCGCGCTCGCGCTCCGACCGCTCCCGGGCCAGCTTCCGCAGCGTCGCGCGGTGGGACCGTGTGAGCGCGATGGGCTGCAGCATGGGCAGACAGTCCGCGACCGCGTCCGGGCCGAGCACCCCGACGGCCGACGCCACCGCGCGCTCCGCGCCGACCCGCAGGCCGAGCGTGGTCACCAGCTGGGCGACGTCCATGCGCAGCAGCAGCTCACCGGCCGCGATCTCGCCGTTGCGCAGATCCGTGAGGATCACCGTGCCGGAACGATCCACCAGGATCGCGTCGCCGGCGAGCCTGCGGTGCGCGATGCGCCGGGACTGCAGCGCCTGCACCTGGTGCCAGGTGTCCCGCAGCAGGTCGTCGGTGATGTCCTCGTCCGGCAGCGAGTCGAGCGTGCGCCCACCGGTGTGCTCGTAGACCAGCATCACGGCGTCGGGGCCGAGCTCGGAGGTCGCGATCAGCTTGGGCGCGTTGGCTCCGGCCGCGATGGCCGCGTACGCGAGGAGGGCCTCCTGCTCCAGGGCCTGGCGCAGCGACTGGAGACTGCGGCGCGTGGTGATGCCGCGCAGCGTCAGACGGCGCCACACGCGGTAGAAGAAGCCCTGCGCCTGCTGCTCGCGGTCGACCACCGTGACGTCCAGCGGTGGACCGTCCTGGAGCGTCACGAAGTACCGGCGGCCACGGTCGCCGTCCAGGGCCTCCGGAGCCTCGTCCCTGGCCGCGCTCACCGGGTGGAAGCCGACGTGCCGCAGGCCCGCCATCAGGGTCCGCCCCGTGGGCCGCACGTTCGGCGAGCCGACCGCGTACAGCGTCCCGTACGCCACGCTCCAGCCGATCAGTACGGTCAGGATGATCGAGAACGGGGTCGTGTAGCCGGTGACCAGCATGGAGAACGCGTCGAGCATCAGCACGACCCACAGCACCGCGCGCCAGCGTGGCCGGCGCGACATGCCGACGGCCGTCATGTACGCGATGACCGGCGCGAGATAGCCGTGCACCGGGTCGGTGAGGGCGTGGATGTCGCCGGGGGAGGGCTGTGTGAGCGCCTTCTGGATCGAGCCCGGCGCGGCCTTGGCGACCCACAGGTCTGTGGCGAGTGTCACTCCGTGTGCGAGGACCGCGGCCAGCACGCCGTCGGCGATGCGCAGTCCGTCGCGTTTGATCAGCCGCTCGATGGCGAACGCGACCGGCACCAGGAGGATCGCGATGCTCGACGCGAGCCCCGCGATCTTGATCAGCAGATCGGGTGCCTCGTCGGTGCCCTTGTTGATGTCCTGTGCCAGCCCCGACGTCGTGCCGTGCGCGAACGCGGCGATCGCCAGCAACAAGGCGATCGCGAGCACGCCCACCAGGAGACGCATCAGGTCGGAAGGGCGGTGCACGCGCGCGGGGAGCAACGGTTCGTCGCCCTCGACCTCTTCGCTGTGGGCGTCGTCGGCGCAGTCCGCCGCCTCGTCGCCCCTCTCCTTGTGCGCGTCCGCTTGGCCGTCGGCTCGCCCGTCGGGGTCCGTCTTCTTGGCCGGATCGGCCTTCTCGGACACGTTCGCAGCGCGCTCGTCCGTGTCGTCGCCGGTGTCCGGGCGCGACGAAACCTCAGAGGTGCCCTCCGCGTCTTCGGGGTGCACGCCCTGCTGTTTCATCGTCTCTTCTTGATCTCGTATCACCAGTAACCGCCCGCACGATGGTGGCATGCCCCGCCGACACAGGGGGGCATCAGGGTGCAATGCGGGGTCGCACAGTCTGCCTGAACCGCTGCTCCGGGGCGAGGGATACGCACAGTCGCCGCCGCGTCACAATGTCGGTGCTCTGGGGCAGGATGGGCCGGATGAGCGAGCAGAGCCTTCCGGCGGACGCCCTGCCGGAGTACGCGGAACGGGTCCTCGACGTCGCCGAGCTGATCCCGCCCGGGCGTGTCATGACATACGGAGATGTCGCCGAGTGGCTGGAAAAGGGCGGACCCCGACAGGTCGGCCGCGTCATGGCCCTCTACGGAGGAGCCGTTCCCTGGTGGCGGGTCATACGCGCGGACGGCTTGCTGCTCCCCGGCCACGAACTGGAGGCGCTGGGCCACTACCGCGCCGAGGGCACGCCCCTGAAGGAGGCGAGCAGGGCCTCCGAGGGCCATCTCCCGCGGGTCGACATGAAACGGGCGCGGTGGGACGGCGGCGAGCGCACGGAGGGTCACACCTGACAGCTTCCGGCATGGAGCTGCCGGGAGGGGTACCGGTGGCCCGTACGGGGGAAGCGGGGCACGTCCGTGACATGCCGTACGTTCGTGGGGCGGGAGACGCGTGTGCCTGGTGGGAACAGGAGGAAGCGCTGCTTCCACCACATCCACCGGCGTAGCGTCGACGGCGCGCATCCCGTTCATCCCGCGGCCACCGCCCTCAACGCGCGAGGGGCCCTCCACCCGTCGCTCCACCACCACCCCTGAATGACGGCGTTCCGCGTCGACAGAGACAGACCCAAGCACACCCACCAGGACCGGCGAACCACGTGAGCTCCTCTTCCTCCACCAGGCGCCTGTCGTACCCCCAGGGGCGACAGGGGACCCGTGGCGCTTACCGACTGGTGCGTACCCCGCCGGCCAGGGTGGCTCCCCCTCTGCTGGACGCAGGGCAGCGTGCGGCGGTTGACCACGGGCACGGCCCGCTGCTCGTCCTCGCAGGTCCGGGTACCGGCAAGACGACCACACTCGTGGAGTCCGTAGCGGCGCGGATCGCGCGCGGCGCGGACCCCGAGCGGGTCCTGGTGCTCACGTTCAGCCGCAAGGCCGCCGTCGAACTGCGCGACCGCATGGCGCTGCGCATGGGAGCGGCCCGCGCGCCCCAGGCGACGACCTTCCACTCCTTCTGCTACGCCCTGGTCCGCGCGCACCAGGACAACGACCTGTTCGTGGAGCCGCTGCGGCTGCTCTCCGGCCCCGAACAGGACGTGGCGGTACGGGAACTGCTCGCGGGCCAGCCCGGCCTGGAGCGGCTCGGCCTCGCCCATGTGCGCTGGCCGGACGAGCTCCGCGCCTGCCTGACCACGCGCGGCTTCGCCGACGAGGTCCGCGCGGTCCTCGCCCGGAGCCGCGAACTGGGCCTCGGTCCCGACGCCCTCCAGGCCTTCGCGCGGCGCATCGGCCGCCCCGACTGGCTCGCCGCCTCCGCCTTCCTCGCCGAGTACCTCGACGTCCTCGACATGCAAGGAGTCCTCGACTACGCGGAACTGGTGCACCGCGCGGTGCTGCTCGCCCGGCGCCCCGAGGTCGCCGAGCGCCTCGCCGCGCAGTACGACGCCGTCTTCGTGGACGAGTACCAGGACACCGATCCGGCACAGGTACGGCTGCTGCACGCGCTCGCGGGCGGTGGCCGCACCCTTGTGGCGTTCGGCGACCCCGACCAGTCGATCTACACGTTCCGGGGCGCCGACGTGAACGGCATCCTCCAGTTCCCGGACGCCTTCCCGCGCGCGGACGGTACACCGGCACCGATGGAGGTCCTCAGGACCTCACGCCGGTCCGGCGCCGGCCTCCTGGCGGCCACCCGGCTGCTGACCCAGCGCATGCCCCTGACCCGCCTGCCCGCGGAGAAGGTACGCGCCCACAGGGAGCTTGCCTCCGTACGGGGCGGCGGCACCGTCGAGGTCCACACGTACCCGACGCCCGGCACGGAGCTGGACAACATCGCGGACATCCTGCGCCGCGCTCACCTGGAGGACGGCGTCCCCTGGAACGACATGGCCGTCCTGGTGCGCGCGGGCTCCCGCACGATCCCGACGATCCGCCGCACCCTCACCGCGGCCGGCGTCCCCCTCGACATCGACGGCGACGACCTGGCGCTGCGGCACGAACCGGCCGTGTCGCCCCTTCTCACGGCACTCAGGGCGGTGGCCGCGGCGGAGAGCACGGGGCCCGTGGGTACGGCCGAGACCTCGGCAGCCGTGGGCGCGGCGGCAGACGCACAGCCGGACGAGGGCGTACGGGCCCACGACGGTGCGCGTCTCGACGAGGGCGTACGAGCCGACGACGGTGCGCGGCCCGACGAGGGCGTACGAGCCGAGGCAGATGAACCCGCGGAGGCGGATCACCAGGACGCAGCCCCCGAAGGCGTCGGCGCACCGGCCGAAGAAGCAGGCGAGCCCGACGAGGAGCCCCACGGCGCTGCCGACCCTTCCGAGGAACCCGATGGCGCCGCCGGCCCCTCCGAGGAACCCGCGCCGGAAGCGCCCTCTCCCGAAAGGACCTGGCTCGACACAGAGACCGCGCTCAGCCTCCTCGCGTCACCGCTGGCCGGCATGGACGCCGCCGACCTGCGCCGCCTGGGCCGCGCCCTGCGCGAGGAGGAACGCGCCGCGGGCAACCATGTGCCGCCGCCCTCCGACGAGTTGCTGGCGCGAGCGCTGGCCGAGCCCGAGCGGCTGGTCGCCCACGACCCGTCCTACGCGCGCGGAGCCCAGCGCCTGGGTGCCCTGCTGCGGAAGGCACGGGAACGCCTCGCGGGCGGCGGTACAGCCGAGGAGGCGCTCTGGGAGCTGTGGGACGGCACGCCGTGGCCGCAGCGCCTGGAGCGGGCCGCCCGGCGCGGCGGCGCGGCGGGCCGTAACGCGGACCGCGACCTCGACGCCGTGTGCGCGCTCTTCGCCACCGCCTCCCGCGCGGAGGAACGCACCGGAGGCCGCGGCGCCCTGAACTTCCTGGAGGAGATCGACTCCGAGGACATCGCCGCCGACACGCTCACCCGCAGGGCCGTACGCCCCGACGCCGTACGCCTGATGACCGCGCACCGCTCCAAGGGCCTGGAGTGGCGCCTGGTGGTCGTCGCGGGCGTCCAGGAGGGGCTGTGGCCCGACCTGCGCCGCCGCGGTTCCCTGCTGGAGGCCGACCGCATCGGACACGACGGCCTCGCGGAGCCGCTGACCCCCGGAGCACTCCTCTCCGAAGAGCGCCGTTTGTTCTACGTGGCCGCCACGCGCGCGCGTGAGCGCCTCGTCGTCACCGCCGTGAAGGCCCCGGCCGACGACGGCGACCAGCCCTCGCGCTTCCTCACCGAACTCGGAGTGGAGCCCAAGGACACGACGGGCCGTCCCCGTCGACCCCTGTCCGTCGCCGCGCTCGTCGCCGAACTGCGCGCCACGACGGTCGACCCACGCGTCTCGGACCGGCTCAGGGAGGCCGCGGCCCGCCGACTGGCCAGGCTCGCCGCACTCGGCGACGAGGACGGCCGCCCCCTCGTGCCGTCCGCCCACCCCTACCGCTGGTGGGGCATGTACGAGCCGACCGAGAGCAAGGTGCCGCTGCGCGACCGCGACCATCCCGTGGTGCTGTCCGGGAGCGCCCTCGACCAGCTCGCCAACACCTGCGCCCTGCAGTGGTTCCTGGGCCGTGAGGTGAAGGCCGACGCCCCCGCGACCGTCGCCCAGGGCTTCGGCAACGTGGTGCACGTCCTGGCCGACGAGGTCGCCTCCGGCCGCACCCCCGCGGACCTCGCCGTCCTCATGGAGCGCCTCGACTCCGTGTGGGACGCGCTCGCCTTCGACGCACCCTGGAAGTCGGCGCAGGAGAAAGAGCACGCGCGCGTGGCGCTCGAACGCTTCCTGAAGTGGCATGTCGACTCCAATGGCGCCCGCGCGGGCCGCACACCGGTGGCGAGTGAGCACGACTTCGACGTCACCCTCGAAGCGGGCTCCTACGAAGTACGCATCCGCGGCTCCATGGACCGCGTCGAGCGTGACGCCGAAGGCCGCGCCTACGTAGTCGACTTCAAGACCGGCAAACAGGCGCCGAGCGCGGCCGACGTGGCCCACCACCCGCAGCTCGCCGTCTACCAGCTCGCCGTCGGCGAAGGCGCCGTGGACGAGGCCTTCGAGGGCGAACGCCCCGACTCGGGCGGCGCCGAACTCGTCCAACTCCGTCAGGGTGCCCCCAAGAAGGACGGCGGAGAGACCCTGCCCAAGGTGCAGGCCCAGGAGCCGCTGGAGGGGCAGTGGGTCGGCGACCTCCTCGCCACCGCGGCGGGCAAGGTCCTCGACGAACGGTTCACACCGACGACCGGCCAGCACTGCACCCACTGCGCGTTCCGGGCCTCGTGCAGCGCACGGCCGGAAGGGCGGCACGTGGTCGAGTGACGAGCGCGGTCGCGTGACGGGCAGGGGCGGGTGACGAGCGTGGTCGAGTGACGGGCCTGTTCGGGTGATGGGCCTGGCCGAGTGAACGGCCACGGTCGAGTGACAGGGCGTGGGCTCCCGAAGGGCGCGCGGGCATCCGCCGTAGCGGGGGCTCCGCCGTTGGGAGGGCTCCGGCCGTACGTGAAGTGACGTACGGCACCACGCGTGCTGACCAGCGCATCCTTCGGCCCGGCCACCGATTCGGCACCGACTGTCAGTGGGCGCGGCTAGCCTCTCTGACGTGCCAGCCCGTATCTCTGACCCCGAGCAGCTCAAGGAGCTCCTCGGCATCCCGTTCACCCCGGAGCAGACGGCCTGCATCACCGCACCGCCCGCCCCGCAGGTGATCGTGGCCGGCGCCGGATCCGGCAAGACCACGGTGATGGCCGCGCGCGTGGTGTGGCTGGTCGGCACCGGACAGGTCGCCCCCGAGCAGGTCCTCGGCCTGACCTTCACCAACAAGGCGGCGGGCGAACTCGCCGAGCGCGTACGGAAAGCCCTCATCAGGGCGGGCGTCACCGACCCGGACGTGATCGACCCGGACAACCCGCCCGGCGAGCCGGTCATCTCCACCTACCACGCCTTCGCGGGCCGCCTGTTGACCGACCACGGACTGCGCATCGGGCTCGAACCCACCGCGCGTCTCCTCGCCGACGCGACCCGCTACCAGCTCGCCGCACGCGTCCTGCGCGAGGCACCGGGCCCCTACCCAGCGCTCACCCGCTCCTTCCCCGACCTGGTCAGCGACCTCCTCACGCTCGACGGCGAGCTCGCCGAACACCTCGTACAACCCCAGGACCTGCGGGCCTACGACGCCGCACTGCTGCGCGACCTGGAGAGCGTCAAGCTCACCAACGCAGACCTGCGCAAGGTCCCCGAGACGGCAGCCGCCCGGCGTGAACTGGCCGAACTGGTGAGCCGCTACAGGGCCGCCAAACGCGAACGCGACCTCCTCGACTTCGGCGACCAGATCGCCCTCTCCGCGACCCTCGCCAGCACACGCCCCGAGGTCGGCGCCATCCTGCGCGACGAGTTCCGAGTCGTCCTGCTCGACGAGTACCAGGACACCTCCGTGGCCCAGCGCATCCTCCTGGCGGGCCTGTTCGGCAGCGGCACCGGGCACCCGGTGACCGCCGTCGGCGACCCCTGCCAGGCGATCTACGGCTGGCGCGGCGCCTCCGTAGCCAACCTCGACGACTTCCCCGAACACTTCGCCCACGCCGACGGAAGCCCCGCCACCCGCCAGTCGCTCAGCGAGAACCGCCGCAGCGGCGGCCGCCTCCTCGACCTCGCCAACGGCCTCGCCGAACCCCTGCGCGCCCTGCACGCGGGCGTGGAGGCCCTCCGCCCGGCCCCGGGCGCCGAGCGGGACGGCATGGTGCGCTGTGCCCTGCTGCGCACCCACGCCGAGGAGATGGACTGGCTAGCCGACTCCATCGCCCACCTCGTACGCACCGGAAAGGCGCCCGGCGAGATCGCCGTCCTGTGCCGTACGGCAACCGACTTCGCCGAGATCCAGGGCGCCCTCGTCGCCCGCGACATCCCCGTGGAGGTCGTCGGCCTCTCCGGGCTGCTGCATCTGCCCGAGGTCGCCGACCTGGTCGCCGTCTGCGAGGTCCTCCAGGACCCGGGCGCCAACGCCTCACTGGTCCGCCTGCTCACCGGCCCCCGCTGGCGTATCGGCGCCCGCGACCTCGCCCTCCTGGGACGCAGGGCCCGCCTTCTCGTGTCCCACGCGCGCGTGGGGGCCGACGACGACCCCGACCGGCGGCTCGCCGCCGCCGTCGAGGGCATCGACCCGGCCGAGATCATCTCGCTCGCGGACGCCCTCGACACGTTCCTGGAGACGCCTCTCGGAGGCCACGGGGACGACGACGGCCTGCCGTTCTCCGCCGACGCCCGCGTACGGTTCGCACGGCTCGCCACCGAACTGCGCGACCTGCGCCGCTCGCTCTCCGACCCGCTCATGGACGTCCTGCACCGGGTCCTCGCCACCACCGGTCTGGAGGTGGAACTCTCCGCGTCCCCGCACGCCCTGGCCGCCCGCCGCCGCGAGACCCTCTCCAACTTCCTGGACATCGCCGCGTCCTTCGCCGCCAACGACGGCGAGGCATCCCTCCTCGCCTTCCTCGGCTTCCTGCGCACCGCCGCCCAGTACGAGAAAGGCCTCGACAACGCCCTGCCGGGCGGCGAGAACACCGTCAAGGTGCTCACCGCGCACAAGTCCAAGGGCCTGGAATGGGACGTCGTCGCGGTCCCGGGCCTCGTCACCGGCACCTTCCCCAGCGGCCAGGGCCGAGAGAAATGGACCGCACAGGGCAAGGTCCTGCCGCACGAACTCCGCGGCGACGCCGACACCCTGCCGGACATCGGCGCCTGGGACTCCCGCAGCATGAAGGCCTTCCACGAGGCCATGAAGGAGCACCAGCACACCGAGGAACTCCGCCTCGGCTACGTCACGTTCACCCGCCCCCGCTCCCTGCTGCTCGGCTCGGGCCACTGGTGGGGCCCCTCCCAGAAGAAGCCCCGCGGCCCCTCCGACTTCCTGCGGTCCCTGTACGAGCACTGCGAGGCCGGGCACGGCGAGATCGAGGCCTGGGCGGACGAACCCGAGGAGACCGAGGAGAACCCCGCGCTGCACGAGGCCGGCGGCGACCACGCCTGGCCGCTCCCGCTCGACGACGCGGCCATGGCCCGCCGACGCGCGGCCGCACAGACGGTCCTGGCCCACCTGGAGTCCGGCCACTCCCACGAGACGGCCCACCCCTCGTCCCACGACGCCCCGGAGCCCTACGACGACCCGGACTGGCAGCCTCCGCCCGAGGACGACGAACCGCCTTACGACGAGCCCCCTTACGGGGAGGACGACTTCCCGAATGAGCCTCCCTACGGGGACGGCGATTTCACGGACGCGCCCTACGAAGAGGCGTCACACGGGAAGACCCCCCGCGGGGACGACCTCCACGAAGAGACCGATCTCACAGACGAGGCAGACTCCGGAGACTGGGACTCGCGGACCACGAACCGCCCCAGGGTTCCGCACCCCACCCCGTCCCCCGATGCGCACCCCACCCCGTCCCCGGATGCGCACCCCACCCCGTCCCCGGACGCCCGCCCGCACCCTCCGGAGAGGACGCGCCCCGCCTCCGAGACCAGGCACCTCACCCCGGAGGAAGCCCGCACCGTCGCCTCCTGGGACCGCGACCTGGACGCCCTCACCGGCGAGCTCCTGCGCGCCCGCGAAAGCGTCACGGACGTCACCCTGCCGGCCACTCTGACCGCCTCCCAGCTGCTGCGCCTGGCCGCCGACCCGGACGCCTTCGCGCAGGAACTGGCCCGTCCCATGCCGCGCCCGCCCCAGCCGGCCGCCCGCCGCGGCACCCGCTTCCACGCCTGGGTCGAGGCCCGCTTCGAAGAGCTGCGACTGCCGATGCTGGAACCGGAGGAACTGCCCGGCAGCGAGGCCGAGATCGCCGACGAGCGCGACCTGGAAGCCCTCAAGGACGCCTTCGAGCGCACCCCGTACGCCCACCGCACCCCCTACCGCGTCGAGGCACCCTTCCAACTCGCGATCGCCGGACGCGTCGTACGGGGCCGCATCGACGCCGTCTACAAAGAGGACGACGGCGACGGGACGACGTACGAGATCGTCGACTGGAAGACCAACCGCGCCCGCAACGCCGACCCCCTCCAGCTCGCCCTCTACCGGCTCGCCTGGGCCGAGCAGCACGGCGTACCCCTGGAATCCGTACAGGCCACCTTCCTGTACGTGCGCAGCGGCGAGGTCGTACGTCCCGGGAGCCTGCCCGACCGGGCCGCACTGGAGCGGCTCCTCCTCGAAGAACCACCCGATGGGGTCCCCGAGGAACCGCCGGACCAGCACGCGCGCGTGGACGGCTAGGCTCGTGACCATGAGCAAGACTCCGGACAGCGCCGTCCGCGCGTACATCGAGCAGCACCGCGCCGCCTTCCTCGACGACCTCGCCGAGTGGCTGCGCATCCCGTCAGTGTCGGCCCAGCCCGAACACGCCGCGGACGTACGGCGCAGCGCCGACTGGCTCGCCGCCAAACTGCAGGAGACAGGCTTCCCGACCTGCGAGGTCTGGGCGACACCAGGTGCCCCCGCCGTCTTCGCCGAGTGGCACTCCGACGACCCGCGGGCACCCACGGTCCTCGTCTACGGACACCACGACGTACAGCCCGCGGCCCTCGAGGACGGCTGGGACAGCGACCCCTTCGAGCCCGTCGTCCGCGGAAACCGCCTCCACGCGCGCGGGGCCGCCGACGACAAGGGCCAGGTGTTCTTCCACACACTCGGCGTCCGCGCCCACCTCGCCGCCACCGGCCGCACCGCCCCCGCCGTCCACCTGAAGCTGCTCATCGAGGGCGAGGAGGAGTCCGGCTCCCCGTACTTCCGCGCACTCGTCGAAGAGCGGCAGGACCGCCTCACCGCCGACGCCGTGATCGTCTCCGACACCGGCATGTGGTCCGAGGACACCCCCACCGTGTGCACCGGCATGCGCGGCCTCGCCGAGTGCGAGATCACGCTGTACGGGCCCGACCAGGACATACACTCCGGCGCCTTCGGCGGTGCCGTCCCCAATCCGGCCACCGCGGTCGCCCGCCTCGTCGCGGCCCTGCACGACGAGCACGCGCGCGTGGCGATCCCCGGCTTCTACGAAGGCATCACCGAACTCACCGACCGCGAGCGCGAACTCTTCGCCGAGCTGCCCTTCGACGAGGAGGAGTGGCTGCGCACCGCCAGGTCGACGGCCGTCCACGGAGAGGCCGGACACACCACCCTGGAGCGGGTCTGGGCCCGCCCGACCGCCGAGGTCAACGGCATCGGCGGCGGCTACCAGGGCCCCGGCAGCAAGACGATCATCCCGTCCTCGGCCATGGTGAAGCTCTCCTTCCGGCTCGTCGCCGGACAGGACCCCGACCACATCGAGAAGATCGTCCGCGCCTGGACCGCGGAGCGGATACCCGCCGGCATCCGCCACGAGATCACTTTCGCCCCCGCCACCCGCCCGTGCCTCACACCGCTCGACCACCCGGCGCTGCAGTCCGTCGCACGCGCCATGGGCCGCGCCTTCGAGCAGGAGATCCGTTTCACCCGCTCGGGGGGATCCGGGCCCGCCGCGGACCTCCAGGACGTCCTCGCCGCACCGGTGCTGTTCCTCGGCATCTCGGTCCCGTCCGACGGCTGGCACGCACCCAACGAGAAGGTCGAACTCGACCTGCTCCTCAAGGGCGTCGAAACCACCGCCTACCTGTGGGGCGACCTGGCCGAGAACTGGCGCGATGCACACTGAAGAGGCCCCGTCGCACACGTCCTGCCGTACAGCCGCTGAACCACCCGCCGAAACAACCGTTCCACCGGGGGAGTTGGAAGCACCCGTGACCACCTGGACCGATCACACCGCCGACCGTCCCATCTCGCTCACCGCCCCGAGCGGCATCGACCGGGCCGCCCACCACCGGCTCGACGAGGCCTGGCTCGCCGCGGCGTGGAGCCACCCCACCACCCGTGCCTTCGTGGTCTCCGGCGGTCAGGTCCTCATCGACGAGACGGCGGACGGCACCACCGAGCTCGTCATGACCCCGTCCTTCGAAGCGCCCCTCACCGAAGCACACCGCTACTTCCTGGGCACCGACGACGACGGCGTCAGCTACTTCGCACTCCAGAAGGACGCCCTTCCGGGCCGCATGGACCAGTCCGCGCGCGCGGCCGGCCTGCGCGAAGCCGGCCTGCTCCTCTCACAGCGCGACGCCGGCCTGATGGTGCACGCGGTCGCACTGGAGAACTGGCAGCGCCTGCACCGCTTCTGCTCCCGCTGCGGCGAACGTACGGTGATCGCCGCGGCCGGTCACATCCGTCGCTGCCCCGCCTGCGGCGCCGAGCACTACCCGCGCACCGACCCCGCCGTGATCATGGCCGTCACCGACCACGAGGACCGCATCCTCCTCGGCCGCCAGGTCCACTGGCCCGAGGGCCGCTTCTCCACCCTCGCCGGATTCGTCGAGCCCGGCGAGTCCATCGAACAGTCGGTCCGCCGCGAGGTCTTCGAAGAGGCCGGCGTCACCGTCGGCGACGTCGAGTACATCGCCAGCCAGCCCTGGCCCTTCCCCTCCAGCCTCATGCTGGGCTTCATGGCCCGCGCCACCTCGGCGGAGATCAACGTCGACGGCGAGGAGATCCAGGAAGCCCGCTGGTTCTCCCGCGAAGACCTGCGGGCCGCCTTCGAGTCCGGGGAGGTCCTGCCTCCGTACGGCATCTCGATTGCGGCCCGCCTGATCGAACTCTGGTACGGCAAGCCCCTGCCGACGCGCGGAGCGGCCGCCTGAGGCACGTACCGACTACGCGCCGATCTTCTGCTTGACCTGCGCCAGCGAAGGGTTGGTCAGCGTCGAACCGTCCGGGAAGAGGACGGTGGGAACCGTCTGGTTCCCGCCGTTCGCCTTCTCCACGAAGGCCGCGGACGCCGGGTCCTGCTCGATGTTGATCTCGTTGTACGTGATGCCCTCGCGCTCCATCTGGCCCTTCAACCGGCGGCAGTAGCCACACCACGTGGTGCTGTACATCGTCACAGTGCCCGGCATGTCTCTCATGCTCCTTCGCTGCAGGGGAGTGCGTGTTCGCAGTGATGGAACGTACTCGACCTGGCCGCCATTCCCGTACGCGGCGAGGGAGAGGGCCGGTACACACGGCGGAGGACGGCCTCGCGAAAGGGGCGGTGCCACGAGTGCCGAGCCGAGCGACTGCCGCATTAGTACGACTGCGTGCGCCTCCCTGTGGACAACCGGCGCACCCGTCTCCGCCGACCTGGCAGCATGGCGGGGTGACAGCAGCAACGCATTCCACCCTCTTCCCGCAGGCCCCTGACACGGCCGACGCGGTACTGGAAGGGCTCGACCCCGAGCAGCGCGAGGTCGCCACCGCCCTGCACGGCCCGGTGTGCGTCCTGGCGGGAGCCGGTACGGGCAAGACCCGCGCCATCACCCACCGCATCGCCTACGGGGTACGCGCCGGGATCCTCCAGCCCTCCAGCGTGCTCGCCGTCACCTTCACCAACCGCGCCGCCGGAGAGATGCGCGGCCGCCTCCGCCAACTCGGCGCCACCGGAGTGCAGGCCCGCACCTTCCACTCCGCTGCCCTGCGCCAGCTCCAGTACTTCTGGCCGAAAGCCGTCGGAGGCAGCCTGCCGCGGATCGTCGACCGCAAGATCCAGCTCGTCGCCGAAGCCGCGGCCACCTGCCGCGTCCGCCTCGACCGCGGCGAGCTGCGGGATGTCACCGCCGAGATCGAATGGTCCAAGGTCACCCAGACCGTCCCCGCCGACTACGCCGCCGTCGCGGCCAAGGCCGGCCGCGAAGCCCCCCGCGACCGCGCCGAGATCGCCCAGCTCTACGCCGCGTACGAGGATCTCAAACGCGACCGCGGCGTCATCGACTTCGAGGACGTCCTGCTGCTGACCGTCGCCATCCTCCAGGACCAGCACGACATCGCCGAAGCGGTCCGCGCCCAGTACCAGCACTTCGTGGTCGACGAGTACCAGGACGTCAGCCCCCTCCAGCAGCGCCTCCTCGAACTGTGGCTCGGCGAGCGCGAAAGCCTCTGCGTCGTCGGCGACGCCAGCCAGACCATCTACTCGTTCACCGGCGCGACCCCCGACCACCTCCTCGACTTCCGCACCCGCCACCCCGGAGCCACGGTCGTCAAACTCGTCCGGGACTACCGCTCCACCCCCCAGGTCGTCCACCTCGCCAACGGCCTGCTCGCCCAGGCCCGCGGTCGCGCCGCCGACCACCGCCTGGAGCTGATCTCCCAGCGCACCGCGGGCCCCGAACCCGGCTACACCGAGTACACCGACGAACCCGCCGAAGCCGAGGGCGCCGCCCGCCGCATCCGCGACCTCATCGCCTCCGGCATCCCCGCGAGCGAGATCGCGATCCTCTTCCGTACGAACTCGCAGTCCGAGATCTACGAACAGGCCCTCGCCGACGTCGCGGTGCCCTACCAACTGCGCGGAGCTGAGCGCTTCTTCGACCGGCCCGAGGTGAAGAGAGCCATCCACGCCCTGCGCGGAGCCGCCCGCTTCGGGGGCAACGACTCACTCCTCGACGACGCCCCCGACCTGCCCTCGCAGGTGCGAGCCGTCCTGTCAGGAGACGGCTGGACCCATCAGCCCCCCGCGGGCTCCGGCGCCGTCAGAGAGCGCTGGGAGTCCCTCGCCGCCCTCGCCCACCTGGCCCAGGACTTCGCCGCCGCCAAACCCGACGCCACCCTCGGCGACCTCGTGGCCGAGCTCGACGAACGCGCCGGCGCCCAGCACGCCCCGACCGTCCAGGGCGTCACCCTCGCCTCCCTCCACTCCGCCAAGGGCCTGGAGTGGGACGTCGTGTTCCTGGTCGGCGTCGCCGAAGGCATGATGCCGATCACCTACGCCAAGACCGAGGAACAGATCGAGGAGGAACGCCGACTCCTCTATGTCGGTGTCACCAGGGCCAGAGAGCACCTCTCCGTCTCCTGGGCCCTGTCCCGCTCACCCGGCGGCCGGCCCAACCGGCGACCCAGCCGCTTCCTCGACGGCCTGCGCCCCGGCTCCGTCACCAAGGCGAACCGCGGCGGCGCGGCAGGCCCCCTCGGTTCGGGCGGCATCGAGCGCGGCGCTCCCGGCAGCGCCCCCGGCGTCACACGACGGACGAACCGCACCCCCGCCCGCTGCCGGGTCTGCGGCCGCACTCTCAACGACGCCGGCGAGATGAAACTGATGCGCTGCGAGGACTGCCCGTCCGACATGGACGAAGGCCTCTACGAGCGGTTGCGCGACTGGCGGGCGGTCCAGGCGCAGCGCAGCGGGCAGCCGGACTTCTGCGTCTTCACGGACAAGACCCTGATGGCCATCGCGGAAGCGGTGCCGTCCACTCCGGTCGAGCTGTCCCGCATCCCAGGGGTCCGCGCCCGCAAGCTCAACCGCTACGGGACCGACGTACTCGCCATCTGCGCAGGTCAGGAAGTTGAGGACGGCGTGGACGACGACTGATTCAAACTCGTCGAAAAAATAGTTTGCGCATGCCCCAGCAATCCCCATAGGTTCTAAAGCACGGAAACGGCGGCCTTCTCGAAGGCCCTGGTTCCGTGCTGTACTTAGTAACCGTCGGACCGGCTCGCCCGGTCCCAGAGACGCCGAGAGGAGGCGATTCCAGTGATCAGCATCACCAGCAGCTCCGTCAGCACCGTCAAATTGACCGATCGCTCGGTCGTCTCCACGTGCCTGCTCGGCTTCTCGAACCTGGGTACCGGTCTGTCCGGCATTCCCGCCGTCCGGCCGGCGTCCTCCGTGTCTCTCTCGGGTCTTCCTGTCCGTGAGCGCAATGAGCGACCGATGAAGGCACTGGAAGCAGTAGAGGCACAGGCGCATGCCTATGCCTTTGCGGCCACCGGTGCCGGAGCCGCCAAGCAGACGCACCACACGATGTGGGCCTTCCGTGGGCCTGAACCCTGGAGTGATCCAGCCTGATCGACGATCAGGCCGGCGCCTTCAGGGCCGCGGAACCCCACCCGGGATCCGCGGCCCTTCTGTTTGTCCCCGACCAGGGACGGCGGAGCGAAGGGGCCTCGGGACAAGAAAAGAACCCGGTACCAGCCGCCAACCGGCCAACCGGCCGGCACGACCAGACGAGGAAGAACCAATCGTGCAACTCGAAGCGCACGCCCCGTCCGTACCGCCTTCCGAAACGATCTCCCCGCCCGGCCTCACGGAGGACTCCACCTTGATCCCGCTCACTGCGCTCACCGCGCTCGACGACGCCATCGAGAACCTCGGCGTACCCGTCCCCTGCCGCTCCTACGACCCGGAGGTCTTCTTCGCCGAGTCGCCGGCCGACGTCGAGTACGCCAAGTCCCTCTGCCGCACCTGCCCGCTGATCGAGGCCTGCCTCGCCGGCGCCAAGGAGCGGCGTGAGCCCTGGGGCGTCTGGGGCGGCGAGCTCTTCGTCCAGGGTGTCGTTGTCGCCCGGAAGCGGCCGCGTGGCCGCCCGCGCAAGAACCCGGTTTCGGCATGAACACCCTAGGAACGATCGATCGCCCCCTGACGCACGACCCCAAGAAGCAGGTCCCGATGAAGCCGTCCACCAGCGAGCCCGCCGGCTCCGCGGCCCCAGACTTCACCTCCACCGGCGCGAACGACACGCGCCAGAACAGGACCCGAGAGATGCAACTCATCCCAGAAGCCCTGGCTCGTGCGCATATGCACGACCGGATGCATGAGGCGGAGCAGGAACGCCGGGCGATGCGCCTGGTGACCGCCCGCCGCATGCAGCGCCGTGCCGAGCGCGCCTCACGCCGCGCCCGCCGCGCACTGGCCATGGCGGTCATGCAGTAGAGCCGTTCTCGTAACGGCGACGGAAGTAACAGCTGACGCGGGGGCCGGTCCGAACGGACCGGCCCCCGCGGTGCGTTGTGCCTCACCAACCGCGGATCCCGGAGTTATCGTCACCACGTGACGAGTCTTCCCGGGGACAGTGACAGCGGCGGCTCCACCGCGGAGCCCAGGCCCATCGTGTGCGCCCGTTGCGACGCGACGTCAGAGGACCCGCCGCTCACCTGGACCTTCTCCGTGGAGAACGGCGCCCGCCACTATTTCTGTGACGCCTGCGCCCGAGCCAACCTGAGAGCGATCGAGGGACGACTGGACTCGGCTTGGTGGTGAATCGGATTTCGGAGTCCTCTTGGGCCCCCTCCCCCCTCCGCCCAAACACCGGCACCCCAAGCTCACGCCTCAGCTGCCGAGTCCTCCTCCGCCAGTGTCTCGTCGTCGGCCAGTACGAACCCCGGCAGCCACTCCTCCAGTTCGTCCCGCAGTCGTACCGTCGCTCCCAGCTGGCACAGCACACCGATGGTGCTCAAGGTCACCCGGTGGATGAGCAGGTACGCCGGGGGCAGGTTGAGTTGTTTGCCGAGTTGGTGTGCGGGGGAGCGGGGGTCGGCGATGCGGGCCGCCTGGCTGCGCATCCAGCCGCGGGTGAAGGTGAACTCGTCGGCCTGGGCCGGCTCGATGATGGGGAGCAGGTAGTCCAGTACGGCGTCCGGGTCGAGCTCTATGGACTCCTTGACGAAGCCCTCCTCGCGGAGCAGGTCGTAGACCGCCTCGGCGTCGCCGTCGAGGGTCATACGGAGCGAGTCGCCGATCGTCGGAGGCAGGCCTCCCGGCAGGCGGTCCACCGTGCCGAAGTCCAGGACCCCGAGCCGCCAGCCGCCCTTGCCGCTGGTGCCCTCGGCGCCTTCGGGGTCTTCGGCGTCCCCGGAGCCGTCCGGCAGGAGACGGAAATTGCCCGGGTGCGGGTCGGCGTGCAGCAGACCGGTGCGGGACGGGCCGGAGAAGAGGAAGCGGGCCAGGAGCTGGCCTGCCCGGTCCCGCTGCTCCGGCGTGCCGTCGGTGATCACCTCGGACAGGGGGATCCCGTCGATCCACTCCGTCACCAGGACCTGCTCGCACTGGTGGACCACGGCCGGCACCAGCACGTCCGGGTCGTCCGCGAACTCCTCCGCGTGCGCCCGCTGTGCCTGTGCCTCCAGGGCGTAGTCGAGCTCCTCGGACACCCGGTCGCGCAGCTCCGCGATGAGCGGCTTGATGTCCATGCCGGGAATCAACGGCCCAAGGAGACGGGCGAAACGGCTCAGTTGGTTCAGATCGGACAGCAGGGCCTCGCCCGCCCCGGGGTACTGCACCTTGACCGCGACCTCCCGGCCGTCGTGCCACACCGCCCGGTGCACCTGGCCGATCGAGGCCGCCGCGGCGGGCTTGTCCTCGAACTCCAGGAACAGGTCGTGCCAGTCCTCCCCGAGCCGCTCCGCCAGCACGGAGTGCACCGTGCGGGTCGGCATCGGCGGGGCCGCTTCCTGGAGTTTCGTCAGCGCCGCGCGGTAGGGGCCCGCGACCTCCTCGGGCAGCGCCGACTCGAAGACGGACATGGCCTGCCCGAACTTCATGGCTCCGCCCTTGAGCTCGCCGAGCACCTTGAAGAGCTGCTCCGCCGTGCGCTGTTGCAGCTCGCGACCCACGAGTTCGGCGGACTTGCCACCGATTCGTTTGCCGAGTCCCCAGGTCGCCCGCCCGGCGAAGCCGAGCGGTAGGGCGGCGAGCTTGGCGGTTCGGGTGACCGCCTTCCGGGGAAGATCAGACATGCGCCCTCCAAGTACCGGACAGCCGTGCCGCGTGCGGCTGTTGCCCGGCCATTGTCTCGTGCGGCCCTTCGTCGTCCGAGGTCTGCTCCCCCTTACTTTTCTCCGCGGCCCCGCAGCGGCATGCGGGATGGTCCCACACCGGCGCCGAGTGCCAGTCGAAACCAGGCACCGAGACCTGCCAGCGGGCCCCCGCGCTCGACGGCAGCTCCCCGTCCAGGAAGGCGAGCGCATGCCCCGCGGCCAGGCCGGCGACCGTGGTGGACAGCGCCAGATCACACGCCGGCACGTGACGGGACTGGGCGGAACGCCACTGTGCCAGCAGGCGTGGCCAGGTCGGGTCCCGGTCGGTGCGTCCCAGATCCAGGCAGCCCGCGCAGGCCGTGTCGCCCGGCAGGACGAGCGGGCCGACGACTCCCGTGCCCTCCACCACCCCGGCGTACAGATGTGGCGTTCCGGAGCCGATCAGGGGCTCGGCGGCCGAGGGGTCGGGCGCGTGGACCGCGAGACCGTCCCGGGGCGTGATGATCACGAGGGAGAGGCCCGGATCCTCTTCGCCGGGAGCCGGTCGTGCGCTGCCGCGCCGGGGCGGGCGGTTCGGTGCCGCACGGCGCACCGCACGGCGCGCGGCCTCGTCCCTGCGCTCACCGATGGATTCGACGGGCAGCCCGCCCGGCGCGACGTCCCACGGCTCGACGCAGCCGCCGTCCTGCACGTCGACCTGGCCCACGCCCGCTCCCGCCAGCGCCGCGGCCAGTACCACTCCGACCCGCCCCGCGCCCCGCACCTGTACGCGCAGTGAGCGGCGGGCCGCCAGCCGGCGCATGGCCTCGCCCGGTTCGGGAGCGACCAGGGAGAGTGACGCGACGTCGGGCCGCAGCCGGTCCAGGACCGCCGGTTTCTTGCGCAAAGCATCGGCGGCCGGGCCGCCGCCCGTGGCGTCGTCCAGCAGTCCCGCCTGGGCCAGTCGCTCCACCAGGCCGTCGACATGGCCGTCGGGCAGGCCCATGCGGCGCCCCTCGTCGCGTAACAGGGGCAGTCCGCGGGTGCCGTCGAACAAGGTCAGGAGACTGCCCGTCGCCGTGTCCATCGGGCCGAGCACCATCGCGTGTGAGGGTGCCATCCCGAACTGCACGGTGTTGAGATCCCGCCAACCGCGCCGCAGCGCGGGTTTCACCATCGGATGCATGACCGACCCCCGTACGTCCCCGTTGTGCCGGCGGGCGTTCGTCCTGCTCCGCCGGTCGAATGTCAGCATGCCCGCATTGCCCGGCCCGTGCCGAAAGTTGTCCACAGGCGGTGGATATTCGTCGTACAAATCGAGCGCGTGGGGTGCGGTTCGGCATCGATGCGTCCCGGAGGCGGGACTTCCCCCGTGTGCAACGGGTACCGTCGGGGCGTGCCCGCCGACCCACTGCACCGCGCCGGAAACCCACAGCGCAGCACGACGAGCCAGCCGCCAAGCGGCTCGGGGGCGAGCGCGATCGAGGTCCGCAGGAGCGCGCGACGGCGCAGAACGGTCTCCGCGTACCGTGAAGGCGATCGCACCGTCGTGCTCATCCCCGCCCGGATGTCCGAGGCGGAGGAACAGCGCTGGGTGAGCGTCATGCTCGACAAGCTGGCCGCCCAGGAGAACAAGCGCGTGCTCGGCGACACGGAGCTGTCAGAGCGGGCCGAACGGCTCTCCGATCTGTACTTCGACGGCCGGGCCCGGCCCACTTCGGTCCGCTGGGTCACCAATCAGAACACCCGCTGGGGCTCGTGCACCCCTGCCGAGGGCAGTATCCGTCTTTCGCACCGGCTGCAGGGCATGCCCGAGTACGTCGTCGACTACGTCCTCGTCCATGAACTCGCGCATCTGCTCGTTCCCGGCCACGGCCCCGACTTCTGGCGGCTGCTTGAGGCCTACCCGCGGACCGAGCGGGCCCGCGGCTACCTCGAAGGGGTGGTCGCCGCCGACCGGCTGCCCCACCTGCCCGTCAGTCGCGGCGAGTGACGTCGGCCCGACGTCACTCCGACGCGGAAACCCTGCCCGGACTGCTCGAAGCAGGGATTCTGTACCGGGTCTGTACCGGCTTCGTCCGCGGCCGGATTTTGCCGTTAGCCTGACGCGACGCACTCGCATTCGGGATGGGGGACGGTCGTTACGCATGGCCAGGGAATTCCAACGCGGCCACAAGGCCAAGATCAGTGACCTCACCGCGGGCACCGATCTGTACGTAGGTGTGCAGATCACCGGCCCCGGACTGACCTTCGACATCAGCTGCTTCGGCCTGGACGCCGACGAACAGCTTTCGGACGACCGGTTCTTCGTCTTCTTCAACCAGCCGAAGACCCCCGAAGAGTCCATTCAGCTTCTCGGTGCGCAGGCGGGCGACACGGAGTCATTCCGCGTCACGCTCGACAGGATCCCGCCGCAGATCCAGAAGCTGTCCTTCACGGCGACGATCGACGGCGCCGGACAGATGTCGCAGGTCGCCCCCGGGTACCTCCGCATCGTCGCGGGCGGCGAGGAGGTGGCCCGCTACTCCTTCAACGGTGGCGAGTTCTCCACCGAACGCGCCGTGATGCTGGGCGACTTCTACCTCAAGGACGTATGGCGGTTCGCCGCGGTCGGACAGGGCTTCGACGGCGGGCTCGACGCGCTGCTGAAGAACTTCGGCGGCGAGGTCGCCGAGGAGGAGCCCGCGGCCCCGGCACCGGGGGCCGCCGCGCCCTCGTTCGCGCCGCCCGCCCAAGCAGCCGCACCGCCCGCGTTCGGCGCCCCGGCGGGCCCCGCCGTGCCGGCTCCAGCGCCGGCTCCGCAGCCTGCCGCCCAGGGTTTCGCACCGCCCCAGGGGGCCACGCCACCGCCGGCCCCCGCGCCTTCGGTGCACGCGGCGCCGACCATCATCGCGCCCCTGGCCCCGCCCGGCGGCGCCCCGGTACCGCCTCCGGCTCCCGCCCCCGCGCCCTACGGGCAGCCCGGCCAGCAGCAGCCTCCGTACGGCCAGGCCCCCGGCCAGACCGCACCCCTGCCGCCCGGCTACGGACAGTCCCAGGCACCTCAGGCGCCCGGCCCGCCCCCGGGCTACGGCCAGCCGACCCCGCCTCCCGGCTACGGTCAGCAGCCGCCGTTCGGTCAGGTGCCCGGTCAGCCCGGCGCACCGGGTGTGCCGGGTGCGCCCGCCGCCTACGGAGTGCCCCAGGGCGCTCCCCCGGGAGGCGCCGGCGTCACCGCGGCGCTGCAGGCGTACAAGGAGACGCCCACCGGGCAGCGCTGGACCCAGCAGAACAAGAAGATGGTCCGTGTCGACCTCGGCATGGGCGGCGACCAGGCCGTACTGGCCCGCCAGGGCAGCATGGTGCTCTACCAGGGCAAGGTCGACTTCAGTTACAAGGGCGCCGGATTCTCCGGGCGGATCGTGGGCAACGCGACCGGCCAGGAGATGCAGCTCATGCGCTGTTCGGGCCGTGGCCAGGTCTTCCTCGCGGAGAACGGCGCCATGCTGCACCCCATCGAGCTGCAAGGAGACGCCGTCTGTGTCTCCGCGGAGAACGTCCTCGCCTTCGACGAGACGCTGCAGTACGAGGTGCGCCGCGTCGAAGGACACGGCATCCCCGGAGGCGCCCTGTTCACGATGCAGTTCCAGGGCACCGGCACGGTCGTCGTGAAGACGCGTGGCGTGCCCGTGGTCCTGCCCGTGACGCCGACGACGTTCGCCGACTGCAACGCCGTCGTCGCCTGGTCCGCCGCCTCCCAGGTGATCGTCTCCAGCCAGGTGCGGATGCGCAGGAACGCCTACCCGGGCGACACCGGAGAGAGCGTGAACCTGCAGTTCCGCGGCGCGCCCGGCAATTTCATCGTCGTCCAGCCGTACGAGGTCTGAGGGAGCCCGTCCTATGAACCAGCAGCTCGCGGGCTTCGCCCCGGCACCCGTTGCCGCACGCATGGAGAACCACGGCAACCACATGCTCAAGGTCGCCATGCAGACCGGAAACGACCTCCTCGCGCGCGTGGGGTCGATGGTCGCCTACGAAGGCTTCGTCCAGTACGAGCCGAATCCGCCGGCCGTACGCCAGATCGCCAAGGACTGGATGACCGGCGAGGGCGCACCCCTGATGAAGTGCTCCGGAGACGGTCTGCTGTACCTCTCCGACTACGGGGCGAACGTCGTCGTCATCAACCTCAACGGCGACGCGATCTCCGTCAACGCCACCAACCTGCTCGCCTTCGACGCGCACCTCACCTGGGGCGTCGAGCGCGTCAAGGGGCTGGCGAAGTTCGCCGGACAGGGCCTGTGGAACACCAAGATCTCCGGGCAGGGCTGGGTCGCCCTGACCTCCCGGGGCAAGCCCATCGTCGTCGACTGCGGCGGCGGCGAGGACGAGACGTACGTCGACCCGGACGCGCTCGTCGCCTGGTCCCCGAACCTCAAGGTGAAGGGCAAGCGCAGCTTCAAGGCGCAGTCCCTGATCGGGCGGGGCAGCGGCGAGGCCTTCCAGATGGCCTTCTCCGGACAGGGCATCGTCGTCGTCCAGCCGAGCGAGGACAGCACCGACCGCCTCCGGGTACGGGGCTGAGGGGGAGCACAGACACCATGCAGAGCCCGCTTTTCGCCTACAACGACCAGCAGTCCCAGGAGCGCTACAGCCTGCAGAACAAGCAGATGCTGCGCGTCGTCCTGGAGGGCCACGACGACATGCTGGCCCGCAAGGGCACCATGGTCGCGTACCAGGGTCTTGTGGAGTTCGACGCCGAGTACCAGAACTCCGGTCAGCAGCGCTCACGCGCGCACACCGGAGAGGGCCTCGACCTGATGCGCTGCCACGGGCAGGGCACCGTCTACCTGGCCAACCTCGCCCAGCACATCCATGTGGTGGACGTGGACCAGGACGGCCTCACCGTGGACAGCAGCTACGTCCTCGCGATGGACTCCTCGCTGCACCACGAGGTGATCGCCGTGGACAGTCAGTACGGGATCTCCGGCTCCGGCAAGTACCAGCTCAACATCACCGGGCGCGGCAAGGTCGCCCTGATGACGTCGGGCATGCCGCTGATGCTCCAGGTCACGCCGGACCGGTACGTCAACTGCGACGCCGACGCGATCGTCGCCTGGTCCACGAGCCTGCGCGTACAGATGCAGGCCCAGACCCACTCCTCAGGCGTGTTCCGGCGTCGCGGCAACACCGGTGAGGGCTGGGAGCTCAGCTTCATGGGCCAGGGGTACGCGCTCGTCCAGCCCAGCGAGATGCTGCCGCCGCAGAACGCGGCGATCGGGTCGGGCGTTGCCGCCCAGTACGGGATGGGGCAGCAGGGGGTCCGGGGGCAGAACCAGGGCAACGCCTGGAGTTAGGACCTTTCGTGGGGCGCCCTTGTCGGCGTGTGTGTAAGGGGCGGTCGCAATAGCGACCGCCCCTTACACGTGCCCCTTCAGAGCCTTGCTCGTGTTGCTGCCAGGAGGCGTACGACAGAGTCGTCCGCCACCTTCGCCACCTCGCCGTACGGGAACCAGCGCAGGTCGAGGGACTCGTCGCTGATCTCCTGGACGGCGCCCGGCTCGGCCACGACCGCGTACTGGACGTCGAAGTGGCAGTGGCAGGGCGGCGGGATGGGATGCCTGTCCAGGCGTACGGGCCCGCCCGGGAGCAGGGTCAGACCCGCGATGCCCGACTCCTCCGTGGCCTCGCGCAGGGCCGCGGCCTCCAGCGTGGCGTCCCCGGGCTCGCAGTGACCACCCATCTGGAGCCACATCCGCAACTTTTTGTGAAGCGTTAGCAGCACCCTGCCGTGCCCGGGATCGATCACCAGGGCGCTCGCCGTGACATGCCCGGCCGTGCAGGCCTTCCACATGCCGTCCGGATGCGCCTCCAGATGGTCGAGATAGGCCTGGCGCAGCTCCTCCTGGCCCTCGATGTCCTTCAGGACCAGGACGGCGTCGTCGTACAGGCTCACTTGTCGTCGTCGCCCTTTTCCTCGCCCTTTTCGTCGGCCTCGGGCTCGTCCTTCGTGAGGTTCGGCTTCTCCGACGGGCCGCTCGCGGCCTCGCCGAGCATCTTGTCGAGCTCGGAGAAGTCCAGCTGCTCGCGGTGCACGAAGCCGTCCGGGTCGTCCAGGTCGGAGGCGGTCGGCAACATGTCCGGGTGCGCCCACAGGCCGTCGCGGCCGTCGACACCGCGCGCGTCCGTGAGCGAGGCCCACAGGCGCGAGGCGTCCCGCAGACGGCGCGGGCGCAGCTCCAGGCCGATCAGCGTGGCGAAGGTCTGCTCGGCGGGGCCGCCCGTCGCACGGCGGCGGCGCAGCGTCTCCCGCAGCGCGTCGGCGGACGACAGACGCGGCTTCGCGGCGGAGTGGACCACCGCGTCCACCCAGCCCTCGACGAGCGCGAGCGCCGTCTCCAGGCGGGCCAGAGCGGCCTTCTGCTCGGGCGTGTCCTCCGGCT
Organism: Streptomyces sp. NPDC020747; assembly: GCF_044334695.1. Taxonomy (NCBI): domain Bacteria; kingdom Bacillati; phylum Actinomycetota; class Actinomycetes; order Kitasatosporales; family Streptomycetaceae; genus Streptomyces; species Streptomyces sp. NPDC020747. The sequence continues at coordinate 608,702 of NZ_JBIRTJ010000002.1, forward strand.
GGAACATGCCCTGCTGGAGTGCCTGCTGCAGCTCTTCCGGGTTCTGCGGGTCGAACTGTCCGACCACGTCCTCCAGCTTCGCCGTGTCGACCTTGATCCCGCGCGCGTACCCCTCGACCGCGCCGAACAGGTGCGAGCGCAGCCACGGCACGTGGGCGAAGAGCCGCTGGTGGGCGGCCTCGCGCAGGGCGAGGTAGAGCCGCACCTCCTCCTGCGGGACGCTCAGGTCCTTGCCGAACGACTCGATGTTCAGCGGCAGCAGCGCGGCCTTGCCGACCGGCCCGAGCGGCAGGCCGATGTCGGTCGAACCGACGACCTCGCCCGCGAGCACGCCGACGGCCTGCCCGATCTGCGTACCGAACATGGCGCCGCCCATGGAGCGCATCATCCCGAGGAGCGGGCCCGCCATGGCCTGCATCTCCTCGGGCAGTACGTCACCCATGGCCGCGCCGACCCGCTCGGCGACCGGGTCGACGAGCTCCTTCCACACCGGCAGGGTCGCCTCGACCCACTCCGCGCGGCTCCAGGCCACCGCGGAGCCGGCGCCGGACGGCAATGACGTCGCGTCGTCCAGCCACAGGTCCGCCAGGCGCACCGCCTCGTCGACCTGGGTGCGCTCGGCGGGGCCGATGCTCGCGTCCTTGGTGCCGTCGGGAGTGCCCTGGGACACCGTCTGGCGGGCGATCTGCTTGGCCATGTCCCAGTTCACCGGCCCGCCCTCGTACGAGAGCATCTGGCCGAGCTGCTGGAACGCGGCGCCCAGGTCGTTGGGGTTCAGCGACCCGAACATGGCTGCGAGCGGGTTGTCGCCACCCGGTCCTCCGGGCCCGAAACCGAACGGGTTGGCAGGTCCCTGACCACCGCCGCTCTGCTGGTCCTTCTTCTTGCCCTCGTCGCCGTCGTCCGGCTCCTCCGGCGGAAGGCCGAATCCGAATGGGGTGTCACTCACGGGATTCCTCGGCTGTTAAGGCCGCCGGTTCGCTCCGACGGCGGCTGCCCTACATCACCACCCAGCGTAGACACCACAACCGGTTCGGGCCTCGGTGCTTCGCCGACTCAGCGGCTGCGGCAGGATGGATGCCACCTGGTACGTACGCGTCACGCGCGTTCTTACTGAAGACAACCGCTGGAGACGCCCGGTGAGTTCCCCAGATCCACAGGTTCGCGCAGCGCGAAACCCTTCGACCAATCCGGCCCTACGCGGCCCCGTCGTCGCGATCACCGGCGCTGCCGCCGGAATCGGCGCGATGCTCACCGAGCGGCTCGCCGCCAGCGACGAGATCAAGCAGGTCATCGCCATCGACGAGCGGCGCGGTGAGTGCGCGGCCGCGCAGTGGCACATCCTGGACGTACGGGATCCGGCGATCGCCGAGAAGCTGCGCGGCGCGGACGTCGTGGTGCACCTCGCGCTCGATCTCGACCTGGAGACGGATCCGGCCGCCCGTACGGCCTACAACGTGCGGGGGACACAGACCGTGCTGACGGCCGCCGCGGCGGCCGGGGTGCACCGGGTCGTGCTGTGCACCTCGGCGATGGTCTACGGAGCCCTGCCCGACAACGAACTGCCCCTCTCCGAAGACGCCGAACTGCGGGCGACCGCGGAGGCCACGGGAGTGGGGGACCTCCTGGAGGTCGAGCGGCTCGCGCGGCGGGCGCCGCGTGCGCATCCAGGGCTCAACGTCACCGTCGTACGGCCCGCCGTGCTGGTCGGAGGGACCGACACGGCACTCACCCGGTACTTCGAGTCGCCCCGGCTGCTGGTCGTCGCCGGGTCCCGGCCCGTCTGGCAGTTCTGTCACGTCGAGGATTTGTGCGGGGCTCTGGAGTACGCCGTTCTGGAGAAGGTCGAAGGGGAGCTGGCCGTCGGGTGCGACGGGTGGCTGGAGCAGGAGGAGGTCGAGGAGCTCAGCGGGATCCGGCGGATGGAGCTGCCGTCGGCTGTTGCTCTGGGGGCCGCGGCTCGGCTGCACCGGATCGGGCTCACGCCGTCCCCTGCGGGGGATCTCGCCTACACGATGTATCCCTGGGTGGTGAGCGGGAGCCGGCTGCACGATGCCGGGTGGCGGCCGCAGTGGACCAACGAGGAGGTCCTCGCGGAGCTTCTGGAGGAGGTTGCCGGGCGGCACACGTTGGCCGGGCGGCGGCTCGGGCGGAAGGATGCCACTGCCGCGGGGGCCGCGGGGGCGACGGTTGCGTTGTTGGGTACGGCCGCGTTGGTGCGGCGGGCTCGGAAGGCTCGGCGGCGGATCTGAGACGGTGGGGTTGTCGGCGTGGGGTTTTCGCCCCCGCCGCCCCTACCCATTCCCGTCCCTTTCTGAGGGCTCCGCCCCCAGGCCCCCGTATTGCGCTGAACGCGCTCGTCCTCAAACGCCGGACGGGCTGGGTAGGTGGGTGCGGGCTGAAGGGGGTGGGTGGGAAATCGGCCTGGACGGCCTCGTCCTCAGACGCCGGACGGGCTGGGATGCGCGGGACCGCGCCGAGAGGTGCCGGACCGGGCCGAAAGGCGTGCCCTGTAGAAGGCTCCAATCGTGCACGCGTGTGTGCGGAGGGAAAACCGTATTCCGTGGGGTTGGCGGGGTGGGGCACGATGGGGGTATGGCACCCATGAATGATCATCCCGGTGAGCGGGCCGCTCAGGAGCCCATCAAGCTGCTGGCCGTTCGGGAGACCGCGCTCTCCTTGGACGAGGTTTTCCGGGCCGTCGGGGACGATGCCTCCGGGGGGACCGCGCTGTTCGTGGGGACCGTGCGGAATCATGACGGGGGAGCCGATGTCGACGCGCTCGGGTACTCCTGTCATCCGAGTGCCGAGGCGGAGATGCGGCGGGTCGCCGAGAAGGTCGTCGCCGAGTATCCGGTGCGGGCGCTCGCCGCGGTTCACCGAATCGGTGACCTTGGGGTGGGTGATCTCGCGGTGGTCGTCGCCGTGTCCTGCCCGCACCGGGGCGAGGCGTTCGAGGCCTGCCGGAAACTGATCGACGATCTCAAGCACGAGGTCCCGATCTGGAAACACCAGACGTTTTCCGACGGTACGGAGGAATGGGTCGGGGCCTGTTGAGGTCACACTGGTCACCTGAGACCCAGGTGCCACTCCTGTCCGCCGTTCCGGTTGCGTAACCAGACCCCTGCCGTGAGCGTTGAACATGCGGATGGTTAATCTGCTGATCAGTCAGTTGCGGTCGCTCATGGGGTTGGGAGGTCGGCATGGCGGCGCTCGCCTGGTTGCTGATTCCGCTTTTGGCCGCGATCGGCGCCGGACTGTGGGGAAGTTGGGCCGGACGGAACCGGAAGACTCTCGGGGACGGCACCGAGCTCGCGGGCTACACACGCTTCCGCGAGGCCATGGAGAAGTCGGAGAACCCGGAGAAGTCGGAGCAATTGCACACGGACGCCTGACCGGCCCTGATTCCCCGGACGGACGGCCCTGACGGTGCGCTGACAGACCGGTCCCGTACTGTCGTTCCATGCCACGCCGCACCGCGACGATGCTCGCCTCCACCCTGATGCTGATCGCGCTCCTGTGCGCGGGAGTCTTCATCAATGTGCCGTATTCGGAGATGTCACCGGGTCCGACGGTGAACACACTCGGGGAGCACGACGGCGAGCCGGTGCTCCAGATCTCCGGTCGCAAGACCTACGCGACGACCGGACATCTGAACATGACCACCGTCCGGGTCACCAGCGCCGACTACAAGATGAACCTCGTCGAGGCCGTGTACGGATGGCTGGCCCACGACAACAAGGTCGTTCCGCACGACACCCTCTATCCGGACGGCAAGACGGAGGAGCAGTCGACACAGGAGAACGCCGAGGAGTTCAGCCAGTCCCAGGAGAGCGCCAAGGTCGCGGCCCTCAAGGAACTGGACGTCCCGGTGAAGTCCTGGGTGATCGTCTCCACCGTCGTCAAGGACACCCCCGCCGAGGGCAGGCTGCACGCCGGTGACGTCATCAAGGCCGTCGACGGTACGACGGTGAAGGCGCCCGACGACGTCGCGAAGCTGGTCACCAAGCACAAGCCCGGTGAGAAGGTCGTCTTCACGATCGTGCCCGCCAAGGAACAGGCCGCCGCCGAGAAGGAGAACCGGACGGCGACCAAGACCGAGGAGATCTCGATCACCACCGCCAAGTCCGACGACACCGGCGAGCAGCGCGCGATCGTCGGTATCTCGGCCGGGACCGACCACACACTGCCGTTCACCATCGACATCAAGCTCGCCGACGTCGGCGGCCCGAGCGCCGGTCTGATGTTCGCCCTCGGCATCGTCGACAAGCTGACGCCGGGCAACCTCACCGGCGGCAAGTTCGTCGCCGGCACCGGCACCATCACCGACAACGGCAAGGTCGGCCCGATCGGCGGCATCGAGATGAAGACGGTCGGCGCCCGCGACAAGGGCGCCCAGTACTTCCTGACGCCCAAGGACAACTGCGCGGCCGCCGCCCGTGACGTCCCCGACGGGCTCACACTCGTCAAGGTCGACACCATCGACGACGCGATGAGCGCCCTCAAGGACATCCGCGGCGGCAAGACGGCCGACCTGCCGAAGTGCACCAAGAGTTAGTGCACCCGGCGAGCCGACCCGTTCCGTACTACTCCGCCCGTACTACTCCGCGAACGTCGCCGTCAGGGCCTCGGCCAGGCCCGGTACGAGGTCGGAGCCGGTGAGTACGTCCGTCGCCGCGTCCTTCTCGCGCAGCCGCAGCGCCGACTCGCGCTTCCCGCCGCGCAGCACCGCGACGGTCATCCGGACCTCCTGGCGCTCCGGATGCTCGGCGACCCACTTCGCCAGCCGCTTCTCGTCGAGGCCGTCCGGTACGGACGCCTCCGCGGACGGCGGGAGCATCAGCCGCTCCACGGACAGGGCGCAGCCGACCACCGAGTCGGGCCAGGCGATGGTGCCGAGGAACTCGTCCAGCGGGCTGCCCGCGGGGAGTTCGTCCTGCTCAATGGGGGTAAGGGTGCCCTCGGGGGCGTCTTCGGTCAGACCGAGGCGCTCGGCGAGTCCCGGTTCCTGGGAGCGCAGCCGGCCGGTGTCGACCAGGGCGAAGAGACGGGCGGGCTGGTCCCAGCCGAGCCCTGCTACGTACTCGTCGATCTCGAGGACGGCACGGGTGAGGGGCCCGGCCGCCATGGGTGTGCCTGAGGAGGTGGTGTTGGACATGGTCACAATCCTGCCTCGTTCGGCCCCCGAAGCGGGAACCGAGTAAAGCATCAGTAAGTTGCATAGATGTGGCCCTGCGTTTGCGGGGCCCCCAGATACCAACAGCGAACTTCGAGGTGCGCACCTTGGCTTTCCAGATGCCGGACCGCGGCGGAGGCCCGACGGGGCCACGGATCAGAGTGGGCCGACCGTCCCGGCGCGTCCGGACCCTGCTCATGACACTGGGCGTACTGGCCGTGCTGGCCATGGCGTTCGTCATGTTCGCGGGGTTCTGGACGGACTGGCTCTGGTATCGATCGGTCAAATATTCGTCCGTCTTCACGACCACCCTGTGGACCAAGATCGGCCTGTTCTTCGTCTTCGGACTGCTGATGGCCACGGCCGTCGGCGTGAACATCTGGCTGGCCCACCGGTTGAGGCCGCCACTGAGCGCCATGTCCATGGAGCAGCAGAGCCTCGACCGCTACCGGATGGGCGTGGCCCCGTACAAGAAGTGGATTCTTCTCGGGATCACCGCCCTGGTCGGGCTGATCGCGGGCGCCTCCGCGGCGGGCCAGTGGCGTACGTGGCTGCTCTGGGTGAACGGAGTGCCCTTCAACCAGAAGGACCCTCAGTTCCACCTGGACATCGCCTTCTACGCCTTCGATCTGCCCTGGTACCGCTTCCTGCTGGGCTTCGGATTCGCTGCCGCGATCCTTTCGGTGATCGCCGCCGCGCTGACCCACTACCTGTACGGCGGGCTGCGCATCACCAGCCCCGGAGCGCGTGCCACGGCCGCGGCCACCGGGCATCTCTCGGTGCTGCTCGGCCTCTTCGTCGCCCTCAAGGCGGTCGCGTACTGGCTCGACCGGTACGGCCTCGCGGTGAAGTCCAGTGACTTCAAGGCGACGGACAACTGGACGGGCCTGAGGTACGTCGACGCCAACGCGTATCTGCCGGCCAAGACGATCCTGTTCTGCATCGCCGTCATCTGCGCCCTGCTGTTCTTCGCCACCCTGTGGCGGCGCACCTGGCAGCTGCCCGTCATCGGCTTCGGCCTGATGGTGCTCTCGGCGATCCTGATCGGCGGTCTGTACCCGGCGATCGTCCAGAAGTTCCAGGTCCAGCCGAACGAGCAGGCCAAGGAAGCGCCGTACGTAGACAAGAACATCAAGGCGACGCGCGAGGCCTACGGCATCGACGACGCCAAGGTGACGGACTACTCCGGCAAGGGCGGCACCGGGAACGCCGAGCAGATCCGCAAGGACGCCGACTCGGCCGCCAGCTACCGGCTGATCGACCCGAACGTCGTCTCGCCGGCCTTCCAGCAGCTCCAGCAGGAGCGCAAGTACTACCAGTTCCCCTCCACGCTCGACGTCGACCGGTACACGGACGCCGACGGCAAGGAGCAGGACACCGTCATCGGTCTGCGCGAGCTGAACCTGAACGGCATCCCGAAGAGCAACTGGATCAACGACCACTTCACGTACACCCACGGCTACGGCGCGGTCGCGGCCAAGGGCACGGCGACCGGGTCCGATCCGCCGGGCTCCCCCGACTTCTCCGAGTCGGGGCTGCCGACCACCGGTGACCTCGGCAAGTACGAGCAGCGGATCTACTACGGGGAGAAGACCGAGCAGTACTCCATCGTGGGCGGCCCGCAGAAGGAGCTCGACTACGAGGAGAACGGCGAGAAGACCACCAGCTACAAGGGCAAGAGCGGCGTCAACCTCGCCAACCCGATCAACCGCGCCGCGTACGCGGTGGCCTTCGGCGAGCCGCAGATGTTCTACTCGGGCGCGATCGGCGAGGGTTCCCGGATCCTCTACAACCGCACGCCCAAGGAGCGCGTCGAGGCCGTGGCCCCGTGGCTGACCATCGACGGTGACGCCTATCCGGCGATCGTGGACGGCAAGATCCAGTGGATCGTCGACGCCTACACGACGACCAACGGGTACCCCTACGCCTCCCGTACGACGCTGGGCGACACCACGGCGGACTCGCTGACCGACAACCAGCGGGCGGTGGTGGCGCAGCAGAACCGCGTCAACTACATCCGCAACTCGGTGAAGGCGACCGTCAACGCGTACGACGGCTCGGTCAAGCTCTACCAGTGGGACACCAAGGACCCGGTCCTCAAGACCTGGATGAAGGCGTTCCCCGACACGGTGAAGCCGAAGACCGACATCAGCGAGTCGCTGATGGAGCACCTGCGCTACCCGCAGGACCTCTTCAAGGTCCAGCGCGAGCTGCTCACCCGCTACCACGTCACCGACGCCGCCCAGTTCTACAGCGGCAGTGACGCCTGGCAGGTGCCGGACGACCCGACCAACAAGGACAGCAGTGCGGTCCCGCCGTACTACCTGAGCCTGAAGATGCCGGGGCAGAACGCGCAGCAGTTCTCGCTGACCACGACCTTCACTCCCAACGGGCGCCCGAACCTGGGGGCGTTCATGGCGGTGGACGCGGACGCGGCCAGTAAGGACTACGGCACGATAAGGCTGTTGAGAGTGACCTCCACGGTGAGAGGTCCACAACAGGTGCAGAGCGAGCTCAACAGCAACGCCGACGTCGCCGAGTTCGTCCGCAACCTCAGAGGCACGGACTCCGACATCGAGTACGGAAACCTGCTGACCGTGCCACTCAACGGCGGGTTCCTGTACATCGAGCCGGTGTACGCGCGAGGCGGCACGTCCAACTACCCGCTGCTGAGAAAGGTGGGCGTCGCCTACGGCGACCAGACCGTCTTCAAGGACACCCTCGCCGAAGGGCTGAACACGGTCTTCGGAGTGGACGGCGACGAGACCACCGAGCCACCACCCAAGGACGGTGAGACCCCGGAGCCACCGGCGACGGGTGACACCGACCTGGCGAAGGCCATCGCCGATGCCGAGGACGCCTACACGGCTGGTGAGGAAGCGCTCAAGAAGGGCGACTGGGAGGCGTACGGCAAGGCCCAGGAGAACCTTCAGGACGCGCTTCAGCGCGCCTCCGAGGCCGAGCAGAAGGCCAACTCCGCCAGTGGCGCCAACAGCGACGCCGACAAGGAAGAGAGCGCCAAACCGGACGGTGACCAGGGCAGTTGAGCAGTCCCACCCCGCGCCGTGGTACGGTTGCAACACAACGGCGCGGGGTGGAGCAGCTCGGTAGCTCGCTGGGCTCATAACCCAGAGGTCGCAGGTTCAAATCCTGTCCCCGCTACTGAAGTAGAAGGACCCGGATCCTCAAAGGATCCGGGTCCTTCTACGTGTGCGGACCGTGCAGGGATCGCGTGCGTGTGCCCATCGCTCATCAGTGCTGCTGCGGCGAAGGCTGCGCCATACGCCTGGAGTTGGGAGATCTGTGTTTCACTTGTCTCTCTGTGGGCATGTCGACAAAACGCTGAAGTGACCTCACTGGCTGCGGTATACCAGGTGTACCCAGGTTGCAGGTGGTGCGACGATGGACGTTATGGGGGACAAGGCAACTCTGTTGGAGACAGGGCGGTTTGTGCAGCCTTCCGACCGGGACGAGACCGGCGAGGCTGCGGAGGAGGCTCGTCGACGACTCGCCGCGGAGGCGGGCGACGTCGAGGCGATGAGCGTTCTCGGAGCCATGCTGCTCCGCCGCGGTGATCTCGACGGGGCCGAGCCTCAGCTCCGCGCTGCCACGGCGGCCGGTGACCGGGCCGCCGCCAACAACCTGGGTGTCCTCCTGCACCAGCGCGGCTACGCCGAGGAGGCGGCCGGCTGGTGGCGGATCGCCGCCGTCGCCGGATCCGCGGCCGCCGCGCACGCGCTGGGCCGCCACCACCGCGAGCGCGGGGACGAGCCCGCCGCCGAGTACTGGCTGCGCCAGGCCGCCGAGCAGGGCCACGCCCTCGGCGCGTACGCGCTCGCCGACCTCCTGGAGCACCGCGGTGACGCCGGTGCCGTGGACTGGATGCGGGCCGCCGCCGAGCGGGGGCACCGCGAGGCGGCGTACCGGCTCGCGCGGACGCTGGACCGCAAGGCCGTGCAGGCGGGCGAGGACGAGGGTGACAACGGTGTCGCGGCGACCGTCGCCGCGCAGGCCGAGCAGTGGTACCGGCAGGCCGCCGCGCGCGGTCACCGGCGTGCCGCGCTGCACCTCGGAGCGATCCTGGAGAGGCGCGGGGAGCTCAAGGAGGCCGGACGCTGGTATCTGACCTCCGCCAAGGACGGCGAGGCGCGGGCCGCCTGCGCGCTCGGGTTCCTGCTGCGGGACGCCGGCGACACCGAGAGCGCCGCCGTGTGGTGGCTGCGGGCCGCCCAGGACGGCGACGGGAACGCCGCCAACGCGCTGGGCGCCCTGCACGCCGAGCGGGGCGAGACGCAGACCGCCGAGCGGTGGTACCGGGCCGCGATGGACGCCGGCGATGTGAACGGCGCGTACAACCTCGGGCTGCTCTGCGCCGAGCAGGCGCGGACCGCGCAGGCCGAGCAGTGGTACCGGCGCGCGGCGTACGCGGGGCACCGGGAGGCCGCGAACGCGCTGGCCATTCTGCTGCTGCAGGTCGGTGACGCGTCCGGGGCCGAGCCGTGGTTCTCCAAGGCCGCGGAGGCCGGGAGCGTGGACGCCGCTTTCAACCTCGGGATCCTGCACGCCGGGCGGGGTGCGGAGGCGACGGCCCTTCGGTGGTACGAGCGGGCCGCCGCCGCCGGGCACACCGAGGCCGCGCTCCAGGTCGGGATCGCGCGCCTTCGGGACGGGGACGAGCGGGCTGCCGAGCGGCACCTTCGGTGTGCCGCGGGTGGGGGGAGCGCGGAGGCGGCCTATCGGCTGGCCACCGTGCTGGACGCACGGCGGCCGCCCGCACCCGCGCACGAGTTGGGGGAGCCGACCACCGAGAAGAGCGAGTGCGAGGAGTGGTACGAGCGGGCCGCCTCCCAGGGGCATCGGCGGGCTCAGGTGCGGGTGGGGATGCTCGCCTCCGCGCGCGGGGATGTCGTGGATGCCGCTCGGTGGTACCGGGAGGCCGCCGAGGCGGGGTCCCGGAACGGGGCGTTCAACCTTGGGCTGTTGCTCGCCCGGGAGGGGAGCGAGCCGGAGGCTGCCCTGTGGTGGACTCGGGCCGCTGACGCGGGGCATGGGCGGGCGGCGTTGCGGCTCGCCCTCGTCTACGCGCGTCGTGGGGAGCTGGCGGAGGGGCAACGGTGGGCCGATCGTGCCGTGTCGCTCGGGCCTGGCGAGGTTTCCGAGCGGGCGGCTCGGCTGCGGGATGCGTTGCGGCAGGAGTTGTCTGCGTGACGGGGTGGCGGGGCTGATGGGGGTGGGTGGGGGAATCGGCCTGAACGGTCTCGTCCTCAAGCGCCGGACGGGCTGGCTGGTGCGGGACTGGGCTGCGAGAGTGCCCCATCAGGGGCGCAGGGAACTGATTTGCACTGGTCGGCGGTGGTGACGTACTGTTCAGACATCGCCGCGGGGTGGAGCAGCTCGGTAGCTCGCTGGGCTCATAACCCAGAGGTCGCAGGTTCAAATCCTGTCCCCGCTACTGAAGGCCGAAGGCCCGGAACCAATGGTTCCGGGCCTTTGGTGTGTTCGGGGGCAAGCCGTAGAGGTGTCGGGATGTTGAAAGCCCCGGCCTTCTTGTGGCCGGGGCTTCGGGGGTGTGTGGGGTGGGTCGTCAGGCTGCCGCGCAGTTCGGGCATACGCCGCGGTATGTCACCTCGACGCCCGAGACCGCGAAGCCGAAGCGCTCGGAGTCGGGGAGGTCGGCCAGCGGGTTGCCGCCCGGGTGGACGTCCTTGATCGCGCCGCACTGGGCGCAGACCAGGTGGTGGTGCGGACTGTGCGCGTTCGGGTCGTACCGCTTCGCGCGCTTGTCCGTGGCGACTTCCAGCACCTCGCCGAGCGAGACCAGCTCGCCCAGCGTGTTGTAGACGGTCGCCCGGGAGATCTCGGGCAGCTTGGCCACGGCCCTCGCGTGGACCTCGTCGGCCGTCAGATGGACGTGATCGCCGTCGAGGACCTCGGCCACGACGCGCCGTTGCGCGGTCATGCGCCAGCCGCGTCCGCGCAGTCGTTCCAACAGGTCGCTCATACCACCAATGCTAGCAGCAAGGAGGCCCAGTTTCCGAACAGGTGTGATTTTGGAGCATTCCTTGACTTAGACCTTGTCTATTGTAGGATCGAGTTCGGCTTTGGGTGGGGGCAGGATCGGCAGAGCCGGCAGAGATCGGCGATGAATGACGCGGGAGGCGCACGTGACGCAGGGTGCGGACTTCGCGGCCGGCACCGGTAACCACGGGGCCCCGGTCCACTCCGAGGACGAGAAGGGCCGTCTGGTCGACGGAGACTTCGGCAAGCGGCTGGAAGCCGCGGTCCAGGCCCTGCGCGGCTGACGCCAGCACTGGAACGCTTGTCGTCGAAGAGCGGGCCGGATCTCCCGTACCGGAGGTCCGGCCCGTTCGCTTTCCGGCTTGTTCGCTTTCCGGGCCGTTTGTGTGGAGAGCCGTGCTCAGGCCGGGGCGTGCTGTCGCAGCGGTGCCCAGCAGCGGATGATGTCGCGGACCGAGACGATGCCGACCGGCTCGCCGTGGTCGAGGACGACGAGGTGGCGGAAGCCGCCGTGGGTCATGGCCAGTGAGGCCTCCTCCAGCGTCCAGGTCGGGGCGGCGAACACCACGTCGGTGGTCGTGTGGGCGTGGGCCCGTTCGGCGTCCGGGCTCTGGCCCAGGCCTACGGAGTTGAGGATGTCGCGCTCGGTGAGGATGCCGAGCCCGCCTTCGTCGGGGTCGAGAACCACGGCCGCGCCCACGCGGCGTGCGGACATCAGCGCGGCGGCCTGCCGGAGGGTGTGAGCGGGTCCGATGGTGAGGACCACGGTGCTCATGGCGTCGCGGACGAGCATGGACGGAGCCACCTCCTACGAATCCGTTAGTTAACGGATTCACAAGTTCACAAGTGAGGGGACTCTCAGAGTCGCAGTTAAAGAGACGGTCAACAAGAGGGCGCGTGCAGGCGATATTTGGGGCGCGTTCTCGTCTGTCGATGCCTCAACTGCCCCCGGGCGCCTCAGTAGCGCTGGTTGAGATAACCCAGCAGTTCGTCGTGGAGGATGCCGTTCGACGCGGCCGCGTTGCCGCTGTGCGGGCCCGGGCGGCCGTCGAGGCCGGTGAAGGAGCCGCCCGCCTCGGTCACGACGATCGCGGTCGCCGCCATGTCCCACAGTGACAGTTCGGGCTCCGCGCAGATGTCGACCGAACCCTCGGCGACCATCATGTACGGCCAGAAGTCGCCGTACGCGCGCGTGCGCCACACCTCGCGGGTCAGGTCGAGGAAGCCGTCGAGCAGGCTGCGCTCCTCCCAGCCCCCCAGGGAGGAGTACGCGAAGGACGCGTCCTTCATGCGCGAGACCTGGGAGACCTTGAGCCGGGACGCGGACGACAGACTGCGGCCGGTGAACGCGCCGTGGCCCTTCGCCGCCCACCAGCGGCGGTTCAGCGCGGGCGCGGAGACCACGCCGACGACCGGCTGGTAACCGCCCTCGACCGCCTCCATGAGTGCGATGAGCGTGGCCCAGACGGGTACGCCGCGTACGTAGTTCTTGGTGCCGTCGATCGGGTCGATCACCCAGCGGCGGGGGCCCGTGCCCTCGACTCCGTACTCCTCGCCGAGGATCGCGTCCCGCGGCCGTGCCCGTTGGAGGTGGCCGCGGATCAGCTCCTCGGCGGCCTTGTCGGCCTCGCTCACCGGGGTCATGTCCGGCTTGGTCTCGACCTTGAGGTCGAGCGCCTTGAACCGGTCCATCGTCGCGGCGTCGGCGGCGTCCGCCAGGACATGGGCGAGGCGCAGGTCATCGCGATAGTCGGGCATGAGCGAACCGTATCTTCCGGGTCGCTCCGCGGGGAACGGGGGGAGACCGGGGGTTGTGTTACAGGTACGGGTCGGCTGCGGCCGGTCGCACCCCGCCGCGGCCGGTCGCACCCCCGCGACGAGCAGCGGTTCGGCGCGGTCGCGCGCCCCTGGCGCGCGCATGGCGCCCCCTGGCCGCGCCGCGAACCCTTGACAGTGCCTCCGTGCGCGTCAACTCTGAAGCGCAGAGCCGATCGCCCCAGGGAGGCGAACGATGCCTGCAGCGCGGGAATCCCTACTGGACGCCGCCTACACGGCGCTCGGACGCCGTCCGTGGTCCGCCGTGCGGATGGTCGACGTGGCCGCCGCGGCCGGGGTTTCCCGGCAGACCCTCTACAACGAGTTCGGGAGCAAGGAGGGGCTCGCGCGTGCGCTCGTACGACGGGAGGCCGACGCGTATCTCGCGGGGGTCGAGCGGGCGTTGGTGAGCCATGCGGAGCCCCGGGAGCGGTTGGCCGCGGCGGCGGAGTGGACGGTGTCGGCGGCCCGGGGCAACGCGCTGGTGCGGGCGATGCTCACGGGGTGCTGGGCGGAGCGGCTGCCCTCGCCCACCCTGTCCGCGGTGCCGTCCTCCTCGGCCGTGCCCGCTCAGCGCAGGGCCGATGGGCCGTTGCCGTCGCCGGGGGACTTCGTCGGGATGGTGCGGGACCGGGCCGTCGTGTCGCTGACCGTGCCGGGTGCGTCCAAGTCCGAGGCCGCGGAGCTGGCCCGGGCCTGTGAGCTCGTGGTGCGGCTGGGGGTGTCGTGTGTGCTGGCCCCTGCCGGGGAGGGCGGTCCGGCGGGGATGGTCCGGGACACTCTGGCGACTGTGCGGTCGGTGGGTTGAGCGCTGCTGCGGTGAGCGGGCACAGATCGGCGACCAGCGACCAGCGACCAGCGACCAGCGGCGGGTGACCGGTGGTCCTAGTGGGACGAGCCCGACAGCTGCAGGCCGATGACTCCCATGATCACCAGGGAGATCGAGATGATCTTCAGGGTGGAGACCAGGTCGTCGAGGAAGATCATGCCGTAGATGGCGGTGCCGGCGGCGCCGATGCCCGTCCAGACCGCGTAGGCCGGGCCCACGTCGAGCTTCTTGAGGGACAGGGTGAGGAGGCCGAAGCTGCCCAGGGCGAAGACGCAGAAGGCCACCGTGGGCCAGAGTCTCGTGAAGCCGTGGGAGAGCTTGAGGCAGACGGCGAAACCCGTTTCCAGGAGCCCTGCCACGACGACCAGCAGCCACGCCATGTGATGCCCTCCCACGTTCCGTGACCGCTTCGTCTCGCTTGCGTCCCGCTTGGTGCGATTATGCCTTTACCGTCGCAGCGGGGATGCAAACAACACTGAGGTCAAACGGAGATCGACCGGAGTTCAACCGGAGATCGGCCGGGGACTAGTCGCCCTCGCGCCGCTCGCGCGTGGAGAGCAGTCGGCGCAGTGAGTAGAGGCGGGCCGGATCCGCGTGACCCTCGGCCACCCACGCGTCCAGCGCGCAGTCCGGTTCGTCGTGGCTGCACGCGCGCGGACAGCCCTCGGTGCCGGGCTCCAGGTCGGGGAAGGCCTTGATGACCCGGGACGGGTCCACGTGGTGCAGGCCGAAGGACCGTACGCCCGGCGTGTCGACGACCCAGCCGTCGTTGTCGGGCAGGGGAATCGCCCGCGCCGACGTCGTGGTGTGCCGGCCGCGGCCGGTGACCGCGTTGACCACGCCCGTCGAGCGCCGCCGCTCCCGCGACACGAGCGCGTTGACGAGCGTCGTCTTGCCGACGCCCGAGTGCCCCACGAACGCCGTGATCTTGCCGTCCAGTTGCTTGTGCACGCGGTCCAGCGCCTCGCCGCTCTCCAGCTCCTGACGGCTCGTCACGACGTACGGGACGCCCAACGCCCCGTACATCTCCAGGAGTTCGTCGGGCGGGGCCAGGTCCGACTTGGTCAGGACCAGCAGGGGCTCCAGACCGCCGTCGTACGCCGCCACCAGGCAGCGGTCGATGAGGCGCGGGCGGGGCTCGGGGTCGGCCAGGGCCGTGACGATGGCCAGCTGGTCGGCGTTGGCGACGACCACACGCTCGTACGGATCGTCGTCGTCGGCCGTGCGGCGCAGCACGGAGGTGCGCGGCTCGATGCGGACGATGCGGGCCAGGGTGTCCTTCTCGCCGGACAGGTCGCCGACGATGGCGACCCGGTCGCCGACGACCGCGGCCTTGCGGCCCAGTTCGCGGGCCTTCATCGCCATGACGACCCGGTCGTCCACCAGGCAGGTCAGGCGGCCCCGGTCGACGGTGACGACCATGCCCTCGACCGCCTCCTCGTGCTTGGGGCGGATGTTCGTACGAGGCCGGTTGCCCTTGCGGTTCGGGCGCTGGCGGATGTCGTCCTCGTCGGTGTGCTTGCCGTAACGGCGCATGATCCCGGTCCGCCCGTCAGTTCCCGAGCATTCCGGTCCACAGATCGGGGAAGTCCGGGAGGGTCTTCGCCGTCGTAGCCACGTTCTCGATCCGTACGTCGTCGACCGCGAGGCCGATGATGGCGCCCGCGGTGGCCATGCGGTGGTCGTCGTAGGTGTGGAAGACCCCGCCGTGCAGCGGGCGCGGGCGGATGTGGAGGCCGTCGGCGGTCTCGGTGACGTCGCCGCCCAGCTCGTTGATCTCCTTGGTGAGCGCGGCCAGCCGGTCCGTCTCGTGCAGGCGCAGATGGGCCACGCCGCGGAGGGTGGAGGGGGAGTCCGCGAGGGCCGCCACCGCCGCGATGCCCGGGGTCAGCTCGCCGACCTCGCCCAGGTCCACGTCGATGCCGTGGATCGAGCCGGAGCCGGTGAACTCCAGGCCCCGGTCGGTCAGTTCGCAGGAACCGCCCATCTCGGTGAAGATCTCACGCAGCTTGTCACCGGGCTGGGTGGTGCGCAGCGGCCAGTCCGGGATGACCACCCTGCCGCCGGTGACCAGGGCGGACGCCAGGAACGGCTGGGCGTTCGACAGGTCCGGCTCGATGGTGAGGTCGCGGCCGAGGAGCGCGCCCGGCGTGACCCGCCAGACGTTCGGCTCGCCGCCCGACTCCGGGGTGTCCACCTGGGCACCGATCGAGCGCAGCATGTCGACCGTCATCCGGATGTGCGGCATGGAAGGGAGCCTGGAGCCGGTGTGCCGTACCTCCACGCCCTGGTTGAAGCGCGGGCCGGACAGCAGGAGCGCCGACACGAACTGGGACGACGAGGACGCGTCGATCTCCACCGGGCCGCCCTCCAGTGCCCCGGAGCCGTGCACGGTCAGCGGCAGCGCGCCGCGGCTGTCGTCGTCGATACGGGCGCCGAGGGCACGCAGCGCGTCGATCACTCCGTGCAGGGGACGCTCGTACGAACGCGGGTCGCCGTCGAACCGGATGGGGCCGTCCGCGAGGGCGGCGACCGGGGGCAGGAAGCGCATCACCGTGCCCGCGTTGCCGACGTCGACCGTCGCCGGGCCGTGCAGGCCCGAGGGGATCACACGCCAGGCCTCGCCGGAGCCGTCCGGGCCGACGCCCTCTTCGATGCCCACGCCCATCGCACGCAGGGCACCGGCCATCAGGAGCGTGTCGCGGGAGCGGAGCGGGCGGCGCAGCCAGCCGGGCTCCGCCGCGAGGGCGGCGAGGACGAGGGCGCGGTTGGTGACCGACTTGGACCCGGGCACGTGGACCGTCGCGTCGACGGCTCCGCTCGCGTGCGGGGCGGGCCAGAGGGCGGTGTGGGCGGCGTTAACGGGCATGCCCTCACTTTAGTGGCTAGCCACTGACGGAGATCTTGATCGAAAGCGGCGGAACCACTCCGTGGGGGGTGCGCCCAAGAGCTCGGGGGAGGAGCCGCATGCCGACACGGCCCCGCGCCCCCTTACGGGGTACTGCTCACAGCCCCAGCAGCCACGTGCCCCCGCCGATCAGTGAGCACAGGGACACCGCGTGGAACAGGAACAGCCACACGCCCGCCGGGACGTGGGTCAGGCGGGAGAGCTGGTCGGCGTCCGAGTCGCCGGCTCCGCCCCGGCTGCGCTTCATCTGGAGCTCGAAGGCCGGGCGGACGCCGCCGAGGAGGAGGAACCAGACGACGGCGTAGGCGAAGGCCGCCTGGACCTGAGGGCCGGCCAGCCAGGACACCACCACGAACGTGCCGCCGGTGAGCAGGACCGTGAGGGCGCCGTACGCGTTGCGGATCATCACCAGCATCGCCACGAGGAGCAGCGTGGCCAGCCACAGCAGGGCCGTGATGTGGCCCGCGGCCAGGAGCGCGGCGCCGCCGAGGCCGAGCAGCGGGGGAGCGGTGTAGCCCGAGGCGGCCGTGAGGATCATGCCGAGGCCGGTCGGCTTGCCGCGGCTGACGGTGAGGCCGCTGGTGTCGGAGTGCAGCCGGATACCGCTGAGGCTGCGACCGGTCAGCAGCGCCACCAGACCGTGGCCGCCCTCGTGCGCGATGGTGATGGCGTTGCGCGAGAGCCGCCAGACGTTGTGCGGGACGATCACGGCCAGTGCCGCGACCATCGTGGCTATGACCACCCAGGTGTCCGGGTCGGGCTGGCTCCCGAAGACCTCGTCCCAGAGGGTGGCCAGCGAGGTGGCGGCGATGCTGTCCATTGTGGGTGAGGGCTCCCTCGGGTCGTGATCAACAAGGGTTTGCGCGTAGCGCAATCGTTGAGGGGTGGTGGTCGGGCGACGGGTGGGCCTGGCAGTCTGGCACGTATGTGCGGACGGTATGCAGCGAGTCGTGGACCCGAGGATCTCGCAGGAATCTTTGAGATCGAGAAGTGGGAGCCGGAGGAGGCTCTGGCCCCCGACTACAACGTGGCTCCCACCAAAGAGGTCTACGCGGTCCTGGACCGTCCTCTTAAGGACGCGGAAGACCCGAAGCCGGTTCGGCAGCTGCGCACGCTCAAGTGGGGCCTCGTCCCGTCCTGGTCCAAGACCCCCGAGAGCGGCGCCCGGATGATCAACGCCCGGGCCGAGACCGTCCACGAGAAGCCCTCGTACCGGCGGGCCTTCGCCACCCGGCGCTGCATCATCCCCGCCGACGGCTATTACGAGTGGGTGACCGGTTCCGGTGAGCGCGATCTGGAGGTCGAGGGCAAGAAGAAGCGGCCGCGCAAGCAGCCGTACTTCGTGCTCCCCGCCGACGGGTCCGTCTTCGCGATGGCCGGGCTGTACGAGTTCTGGCGGGACAAGACGCTGCCCGACGACCATCCGCGGGCCTGGTGGGTGACGTGCTCGGTCATCACCACGGAGGCGGAGACCTCGCCGCTCGCCGTCGGCCCGGACGAGGGGCCCCGCGCGCTGGCCGACATCCACCCCCGCATGCCGCTCATGCTCACCCCGGACCGCTGGGACTCCTGGCTCGACCCGTCCCGCACGGACGTCGAGGACCTGCGCTCCCTGCTCGCGGCGCCTCCGGAGGGGCTGATGCGGGCGTACCCCGTCTCCACGGCCGTGAGCAACGTCCGCAACAACGGGCCGGAGCTGCTGAAGGAGCTGGAGGGGCCCGAAGAGGGCACACTCTTCTGACGTGACGGATCAGATGGAACAGATGGGGCGTATGGGTCACCTGGCGGAGATCATCGAGACCATCGACACCGACGCGGGCACGGCCCGCGTCACCTGGCACCGGGCGAGGAAGGCGCGGCTGGTGCTGGCCGTCAGCCATGGCGCCGGCGGTGGGATCGAGGCGCGGGACCTCCGGGCGCTCGCCGCGGAGCTGCCCGCGCACGGTGTGAGCGTGGCCCTCGTCGAGCAGCCCTGGCGGGTGGCGGACAAGAAGGTCGCGCCCGCGCCGAAGACGCTGGACGTGGGCTGGCGGGGCGTCTGGCCCCTCCTGGTGAAACCCGGGCTGCCCGTGATCGCGGGCGGACGCAGCGCAGGAGCCCGCGTCGCCTGCCGCACCGCCACCGAACTCGGCGCCCACGCCGTCCTCGCGCTCAGCTTCCCCCTTCACCCGCCGGGCAGGCCGGAGAAGTCCCGCGCCGGCGAACTGCTCGGAGCCGGGGTGCCCACCCTCGTCGTCCAGGGCGGCAACGACCCGTTCGGCAGGCCCGAGGAGTTCCCGGAGGGCGCGTACGAGTCCCCGGAGGGCGCGTACGAGATGGTCGAGGTGCCGTACGGCGATCATGGCTTCGCCGTGCCGAAGCGTGCCCCTCTCGACCAGGACCAGGCCCTGAAGATCATCACCGATGGCGTACTGAAATGGACCTCGTCACTCGGGTGACGAGTGGACCTCCTCACTCGGGTGACCCCCGGGAATGCTGAGCCCCGGGCCACTGTTGTGCGGATCAGACAGCACGACACGTGCTGTGAGAAGTCGCATGAGAGGAAGTCCGCCGCATGGGTTCGACCATCTGCCCGAGCCGTAGCAGCAGCGCTGACCTGGAGTGGTCTGTTCTGCATGCGGCAAAGACCACCCCTATTCGGGCGGCGGGCGGGCCGGATCGTCGTCTATCCTCCGATTCTGGTGGGACCGGTCTCGGTCCTGCCCAGACTCTGGAGGAGGTGGGTCCGGTCACAGGGACCGACGCAGGGACCGAACACGGCCAGGCGGAGCAGCCCGAGGGCCCGGGCAGCGGCGAGTCGGCCGCCGAGCGCAGTGCGCGCTTCGAGCGGGACGCGCTGGAGTTCCTCGACCAGATGTACTCGGCCGCGCTGCGCATGACGCGGAACCCGGCCGACGCCGAGGACCTGGTGCAGGAGACGTACGCGAAGGCGTACGCGTCCTTCCACCAGTTCCGTGAGGGCACCAACCTCAAGGCGTGGCTGTACAGGATCCTCACCAACACCTTCATCAACTCGTACCGCAAGAAGCAGCGCGAGCCCCAGCGGTCCGCCGCCGAGGAGATCGAGGACTGGCAGCTGGCGCGTGCCGAGTCGCACATGTCGACCGGTCTGCGCTCAGCCGAGTCGCAGGCGCTCGACCACCTGCCCGACTCGGACGTCAAGTCCGCGCTGCAGGCGATCCCCGAGGAATTCCGCATCGCCGTCTATCTCGCTGACGTAGAGGGCTTTGCGTACAAGGAGATCGCGGACATCATGGGGACACCCATCGGTACGGTGATGTCCCGGCTGCACCGGGGCCGCCGCCAGCTGCGCGGCATGCTCGAGGACTACGCGAAGGACCGCGGCCTGGTCCCGGCGGGCGCCGGGGAGTCGGACGGAACGAAAGGCTCGGGCTCATGAGCTGCGGAGAGCCGCACGAGACGGACTGCAGTGAAGTACTCGATCATCTCTACGAGTTCCTCGACCGGGAGATGCCGGATGCCGACTGCACCAAGTTCGAGGTGCACTTCGAGGAGTGCTCCCCGTGCCTGGAGAAGTACGGTCTGGAGCAGGCCGTGAAGAAGCTGGTCAAGCGGTGCTGCGGCCATGACGACGTGCCGACCGACCTGCGGGCCAAGGTCATGGGCCGTATCGAGCTGATCCGCTCCGGCGAGACCGTCCCCGAGCACGACGTCGCCGTCGCCGACATCCGCGGGGCGGCCACGGAGGGCTGACCGCCCTGATGCCCGGGCCGCCGCCCGGGTTCTGACACCGGCTCAGTCGCTCACACCGGCATGCGGGCCGGGTTCTGACACCGACACCGGTCGCCACGCTGCCCGCGGCCGGACCGGGTTGACCGGTCCGGCCGCGGGCAGCGGCGTCCGACGTCCGGGCCTCTTCAGATCTCCAGGCCGTTCTCGATCCGCTTCAGGCTGTGCCTGGCCAGTGCCAGGTTGCTGCGGGAGCGGTCGAGCGCGAGGTAGAGGAAGAGCGTGCCGCTGCTGCTGCCGAGCGGGCGGATCAGGTGGTACTGCTTGCCCAGCGTGATCAGGATGTCCTCGATGGTGTCGTCCATGGCCAGCGACGCCAGCGTGCGCATCTTCGAGCGCACCACCTCGGTGTTGCCGGCCGCGGCGAGTTCCAGGTCGAGCGCCGGCCCCCCGCCGAGCGTGCCGAGGGACATCCCGCTTTCATAGTCGACGAGGGCGATGCCGATGGCCCCGTCCACGGTCATGGCTTCCTTGAGTGCGGTCTCGATGTTCACGTTGCCCCAATTCCTCAGTGACGCTGCCGGTCGATGCTCGTGCAACTACGATCGGATACGAGTGGCTCCTGCGTCACAAAACAATAATTTTGTTACCTGTTGCGTTAGTTGATGTTCAAAGTACTGTGCGACGTTCGGACGTGAAGGGGGAAACGGGGAAATGACAACGGCCGTTGAAGCCGCACTGGCCCGGCTCCTCGACTCTCCCGGGGTCACCGGTGTCGCCCTGGTCGACGCGGTCACGGGCCTCACCTACGGGGTGGCCGGCGACTCCGAGGAGGCAGCGGGCGGCGCGGAGTGCGCGGAACTCGCCGCGCTCATCGCCGAACGGCTCGGACAGGCGGGCGCCGAGGGAGAATTGGAGAGCGTGATCACGACCAGCACGCGGCGCCACCAGGTGCTGCTCGCGGTGGCGCGGCCGGCCGGTGATCCCCTGCTGCTGGCGGCGGGCATGGACCGGGAGCGGGCCAACCTGGCGCTCGCCACGCGGAGTCTGGGCGACCGCGTCGCAGAGGTGCTCGCATGACGGGAGCCCCGGCGCGCAATCTGCCCGCGCTTCTCCAGGGGCTGCACGAGGAGGGCTTCACCGGCACGGTGCGGGTCTCCGGCGCCCCGGGCGGAACGATTCATTTGAGGGACGGTCTGATCGGCGCGGTCGAGACACCGGGCGCGCCGACCGCCACGTCGGTTCTGCTCACACCGGGCCGCATCGACGACGAGGCCTGGCTGGCCGCGTGTGCGGCGGAGCGTGACATGGACAGGCTGGGCGGGCAGTTGGTGGCCGCGGGTCTGATCGGCGCCGCCGAGCTGGAGATCGTGTGCGCCGCGGCCGTGTTCGACGCGGCCTTCGCCATGGCGCTCGGCCCGCCCGGCAACTGGACGCTGGACGACCCGGAGCCCACCCTCCTCGCCACGTCGGGTGTGGAGCCGCGGCGGCTGACCGAGGAGACCACGCGGCGGATGGTGCAGTTGTCCGGTCCGTGGGGGGCGCCGGGAGAACTCGCGCGCGTGCGGCCCACACTGGTTCCGGGCCCCGGGCCGGGGCGCTGGCTGCCGCTCCGCCATCAGTCCGTGCTGAACACCGTCAACGGACGCCGTACGGCCCGGGACATCGCCTTCACGCTCGGGCGCGGGCTGTACGCGGTCATGCTCGACCTGACCCGGCTGGACGGCCTGGACCTCGTCCGGTGGGGAGAGGGCCGGGAACCCGGCGGCAGGCCGAGCACCGCGCCGCGCGCACTGCCCGAACGGCACTCCGCGACACCGCAGCCGACGAGGTCGGGAGCCGGGTCGGGGTCGCAGTCGAAGGCCGAGCCGCTGCCGAGGCGCAGGCCCGGCGGTGCGTCGAGGGTGGGAGAGGGCCCGGCACGGGAGGGTCCGGCGGGCCAACGGCCCGCGGAGGGAAGCAATGCTTTTTCCGCAGGGAAGGATGGGGGGACGGGGGGGTAGTGAGTTCACGCAGACGTCGGGCAGCGATGCGCCGACGGAGCACGGAGGCCGAAGCGAGGCGGGCCGCGAAACGGCGGGCACGAGGACCGGACGCGGACGCCCCACAGGCGCGGCCGGGGCGCTCCGCCCAGTCAGGCACTCCACCACAGGCGCCGCGGGTCCCACAGGAACCGCAGGTGCAACAGGTTCCGCAGGTACAACAGGCACCGCCGCCCCGACCGGTACCACCGGTCGGGAGACCGCCGCTGCCTGTGCGGGGCGCGTCGCCTCCGGCCTCCGAGGCCGACGGGGAAACCGATGGTGAAGCTCCGGAGGCGCAGCCGTTCGTCCTCCCGATGCTCTCGCCCGAGGACCTGGCCGCCGACCAACCCTCCATCGACATGCTGAGGCGCGTCCGCCGGGGCCTGACCGGACTTTCGGAATCCGACTGACCCCTTGGAACGTATCAGTTGGACCGTACCAGGATTGCATATGCCTTTAGCAAGGAGCTCGTCATGAGTGAACAGCCGCCACCCAGTCCCCTGACGGAGATCCTGACCTCGCTGCGGGATCGGGTGATGGGCATATCCCAGAGCGTTCTGTCCACGGCGGACGGCCTCCTCGTCGTCCACGACTCGGACTCCGTCCACCCCGAGTCGGTCGCCGCGCTGGCCGCCGCGACGCTCGGGGTGGGGCGGCGGATGGCGGACCAGGCGGGCGTCGGCGCGCTCCGCGAGGTGGTGGCGAGGTGCGGCTCCGGACACGTCATCGTGATGGCGGTCGGCGACCGGGCACTGCTGACCGTCATGGGGGACGACGGCCTCGACATCCCCGCGTTCCAGCGCGAGTCACCGGCCACGGTGGAGCAGCTGAGCCGGGCGCTGGCGGCCGATGTGGCGCACTGACGGCCGTTTCGACGCGCTGATGGCTTCGATGAGGCTCCTGAGGCGCTGAGGGCGGTCTGACGGCAGTTCGGCGGCCGTCTGACGGCGGTCTGGCGGGGCAAGGACGGCGGAGCGCCCCGTGTGTACCCGGCTCACTCGAACGGGCGAATCTGCCTTCTGGGCCCGGCGAATCGTTCCATGCCTCCCCCGAGCCGTGCCCGGCCGCCCTATCGTCCATGTCCCAAGGCCTGTACGGGGCTTGTGCCGGAGCCGCCCCGCCCGGTCGGCCGACAGGGGCCGGGCCACAGGGAAGGGGACGCCATGCGGCCGGTTTCGCCGTGGGCGCGTGTCTACGTCGTCTGCGTCGCGCTCGGAGCGGCGTGCTGTGCGCTCCGGCTGCCGGCCACGCACGCCCCCTGGGGTGCGGTGCTGCTCTTCGCAGGGCTGTGCGCCGGGTGCGAACGGCTCGCCGGAAGCCGGTTCGCCGCCGGCCGCACACCCGAGGGCGCGGGGGTGGCCGGGGAGCCCGGCGGTTCCCCCAGGTGGCATACGCCCGTGCTCCTCGCCGCGGCCTTTCTGCTGCCGCCTCCGGCCGCGGCGCTCGTGGCCCTGCCGGGGGCGCTGCTGGCCCGGGTCGAACAGCGGCCGCGGTGGCTGCGCCGGGTGTGGCGGGCCGGACAGCTCGCGCTCGCCGCGTGGGCCGCCTCGTGGGCGCACTGGGCGCTGGGCGGGCGGGACGCGGTCCTCGCGTCCGACTTCCCGTACGTCCTCGTGACCGCCGGCGCGGCCGTCGTGGCGTTCTGCCTGGTGCTGACCGTGCTCGACGGGGGAATCCTGGTCCTCGCCGAGCGGGTGCCCGTACGGGCCGCCTGGCGCGGTCTCTTCCTCCGCTCGCTCGCGCCCGTCGCCGTGCACGGGCCGGCCGGGCTGATGATGGCGGTGCTCTGGCGCAGCCCGTACGGGCCGGTCGCCGCGCTCCTCGTGCTGTTGCCGATGTACGTGTCGTGGTGGGTGTTCGCGCAGTACCACCGGGAACGGGCCGCCCACCAGGCGACCATCCGGGCGCTCGTGCAGGCCGTCGACATCAAGGACGGGTACACGCGCGGGCACAGCGAGCGGGTGGGGCAGGCGTCGATGGTGATCGCGCGCGAACTGGGCATGGACGACGAGCGGGCCGAGGTGCTCAGGTTCGCCGGGATCCTGCACGACGTCGGCAAACTCGGGGTCCCCACACGGCTGTTGCGCAAGGACGGGCCGCTGACGCCGGAGGAGCGGCGGGTGATCGAACTGCATCCCGAGTACGGGCACGAGATGGTGCGCGGGATCGGATTCCTGGGGGAGGCCAGGTCGGCGATCCTGCATCACCACGAGCGGCTGGACGGGAGCGGGTATCCGTACGGGCTCAAGGGGGGCCAGATTCCGGAGTTCGCGCGGGTGGTGGCGGTCGCGGACGCCTTCGACGCGATGACGTCGAGCCGGTCGTACCGGCGGGCGCGGCCTGTCGCGGCCGCGCTTGAGGAGTTGGAGCGGTGTGCGGGGGCGCAGTTCGATCCGCGGATGGTGGAGGCGCTTGTGCGGGGGCTTGCCCGCGGGGGCTGGCATCCCGTCGTCACCGCTGACGAGACGCCGCTGCGCGGCGATCCTCACTCACCCGCTCCGCCCGTTTCCAGCACGCCACCAGGTCACCGCAAAAGCCTCGACGGAACCAGACCATGAGGGCCCCCCGGCCCCTCCTGCCGCGTGCCTCGGCATACAGCCCGTCGGAGGTCCCCGTGAACCCGTCGCGCCCCCTGCCAGTGCTCCCCCTCGCCCGCGCCACCGCCGCCCTCCTCGCGGGCCTCGCCCTCGTCGCCACCCTCTGGCACGGCCTCGACGAGCGCGGTGTCGCTCTCGCCTTCGGGGTGCTGATCGCCGTTGGGGAGCTGGCTCGGTGGGGTGGGGGTGAGCAGCGGGAGTCGGCGCCGCTGGGGGCGGCCGGGGCGCTGGCGTACGCGCTGCTGGGGGAGAACGGCGGGCAGAGCACGCACCACGGGGTGCTGCAGACCGTCGCCGTCGTCGTGGCGGCCTCGTTGGTGGGGTGCGTGCCCCATGTGGCCAAGGGGCACGGGCCCACCGCCGACCACCTCACGCGGCGCGTCCTGACCGTCGGCTTCGCCGCCGTCTGTTTCCAACCCCTCTACAACCAGGGCAGGTTGAGGGAGTGGGCCGAGGACGGACCCACGTACGCGGCCCTCGTCGTCGCGCTGCTCGTGCTGTCCGCGCTGTGGGACGCCGTGCTGGCCGCCGCCATGGCGAACGCGCGGACCCGCTGGCCGTTCGGGCCGCTGCTGCGGGACGAGCTGCGGGGCACCCTCGGCATCGGGTCGGCCGTCTGCGCGACCGGCGCCGTGATGGCGCTCGCGGTCGCCGTCGCCGGCCTGTGGGCGCTGCCCGTGTTCTCGCTGCCGCTGCTGCTCACCCAGCTGTCCTTCCGGCGGTACGCGGCCGTGCGGACCACCTACCGCCAGACCATCGCCTCCCTCGCCCGGGCCACCGAGATCGCCGGCTACACCCCGGCGGGGCACGCCAGACGCGTGGCCGCGCTCAGCCGGGCCGTCGGCCGCGAGCTGGGTCTCTCCGAGCCCGAACTGACCGTTCTGGAGTACGCGGCCCTGATGCACGACATCGGTCAGCTGTCCCTCGTCGATCCCGTTCCCGCGGGAGCCACGGCCTCCCTCGCCCCCGACGACCAGCGGCGCATCGCCCTGCTCGGCGGCGCCGTGGTGCGCCAGACCGGGGTGGACGCGGAGGTCGCCGTGGTGGTGGAGCGCCAGGCGGACCCGTACCGCGAACAGCCGGTCAGCGCCAGAATCGTACGGACGGTCAACGCGTACGAGGAGAAAGCCCGGGAAGCAGGTCCCGGCGGGCCCCTCAGGGCGTTGGAGGAGCTGAGGCTCGGCACCGGCCGGGACTATCAGCCCGAGGTGGTGGAGTCGCTGGCCAGGGTGCTGGCGAGGGGCAGTCTTATGCTGCCCCTGGCTGGGTAACCCATGGGTAATGAGCGCCCGTCCGACCGTCCGTGGTTGGATGCGAGGAAGAGGACATCAGGGGGCACAGTCCAGCCCGAGGCTGCACGCTCTTCAACGAACTGGCAGGCGGGAATCGTGAGGATCTTCGGCAAGGGACGGCACCGGCCCTCCGCCTCATGGCGGCAGGCCACCGACCGTGCGTTCACGCTGATCGGCGACGGCCGGTACGAGGACGCGGGGGCGCTGCTCACGCGCGCCGCGGACCTGGAACCGTGGCTGTCCGAGTCGTGGTTCAACCTCGCGCTGCTGCACAAGTTCCGGCACGACTGGGAGCAGGCGCGGGCGGCCGGTCTGAGGGCCGTGGCACTGCTCGACCGGGAGACCGGGGCCCCTGATTGGTGGAACGTCGGCATCGCGGCCACCGCGCTGCAGGACTGGCCGCTCGCGCGGCGGGCCTGGCAGGCCTACGGACTGCGGGTGCCCGGCGGTGCCACCGCCTCGGGCGAACCGGTGGGCATGGACCTCGGCAGCGCGGCCGTACGGCTGTCGCCCGAGGGCGAGGCCGAGGTCGTGTGGGGGCGGCGGCTCGACCCCGCCCGCATCGAGGTCCTCTCCATTCCGCTGCCGTCCTCCGGGCGGCGCTGGGGCGAGGTCGTGCTGCACGACGGGGTTCCGCACGGCGAGCGGACGACCGCCGCGGGCCACTCCTATCCCGTGTTCGACGAGATCGAGCTGTGGGCGCCCTCTCCCGTGCCGACCTGGGTGGTGCTCCTGGAGGCGGAGACCGAGGACGACCGGAACGCCCTGGAGCGCCTCGCGGCCGACGCCGGGTTCGCCGCCGAGGACTGGTCGTCCTCCGTGCGGCTGCTCTGCCGGATGTGTTCCGAGTCCCGGATGCCGTCCGACGAGGGGGACGGGGAGCATCTCGATCCGCACGACCACAGCGAGCCGGGGCATCCGGGGCCCCTCGGGCACCGGACCGACGGGCAGCTGTGGGTGCCCGAGCGGGAGTGTGGGCTCGCCGCCCCCGCCTCGTTGGTGCGGGGGCTGCTGGACGGGTGGGTCGCCGACAGTCCCGACTCCCGTGACTGGCGGGATCTGGAAGAGGTCTGTTAGCGGTCGCGCGGACCGTTGCAGGGGACGTGCCCCCGTACCCTGTTCAGCATCACAACCCTGTTTTCCGAGGAAGGCTTACGTCGGTCATGGCGCAGCAGGACACCGATCAGCAGCACGTGGGCGTGCTCCCCGTGGACGACGAGGGCTTCGTCATCGACAACGAGGACGAAGCGGGGGAGCGTGAGGAGGCCTATCGCGGGCGTGGCACCTCGCGGCCCATCACCGTCGTCGGGAACCCCGTACTGCACAAGGAGTGCAAGGACGTCACGGAGTTCGGCGACGACCTCGCCGAGCTGGTCGACGACATGTTCGCCAGCCAGCGCACCGCCGAGGGCGTGGGCCTGGCCGCCAACCAGATCGGCGTCGACCTGAAGGTCTTCGTCTACGACTGCCCGGACGACGAGGGCAAGCGGCACGTGGGCGTGGTCTGCAACCCCGTGCTCGTCGAGCTGCCCGCCGAGCGGCGCCAACTGGACGAGAACAACGAGGGCTGCCTGTCGGTGCCGACCGCGTACGTGGCGCTGGCCCGCCCCGACTACGCCGAGGTCACCGGGCAGGACGAGAAGGGCAACCCGATCAAGGTGCGCGGCACGGGCTACTTCGCTCGCTGCCTCCAGCACGAGACGGACCACCTGTACGGGTACCTGTACATCGACCGGCTCTCGAAGCGCGAGCGCAAGGACGCGCTGCGGCAGATGGCCGAGAACGAGCCGCGGTACCCCGTCGTCGCGAACGACTGATTCGGACAACCGCTGAGTCCGAGAACGACAGTTGGGGCGTGAGCGTCCCGTACCCACGGCGCCTGGTCGGATCCTCTCCGACCAGGCGCCGTTCGTCTGTGCGTCGCACGTTCGATCCCTTGTGCCCTCGTGATGATCCATATTCAGTCACGGGAGGGGAGATTCTCGGCACGGTGGGGTAGTGAAGGAAGCAAATCCGTTCCCAGAACGGTCAGTTGTGGTGCTGAATGGGAAGTGCGGGGATACGCAACGGCGCACGCCCGGCACAGCGGGAGGGGCGTGTCGCCAACAGGCGGCTGAGAGGGGTTTGTTCGTGCCTGCTTTCCCACAGAGCACCACAACGACGTACACCGCGATCTCGGTTCCACCGGCGCTCTCTCTCCCGGTGATCGAGAGGGAGTTTCCCCGTCAACTCCATCCGTATTGGCCCAGGCTTCAGGAGAAGACCAGGGCCTGGCTCCTGGAAAAACGCCTCATGTCCCCGGACAAGGTCGAGGCATATGCCGACGGGCTCTGCTACACGGACCTCATGGCGGGCTACTACATTGGCGCCCCCGATCAGGTCCTCCAGGCGATAGCGGACTACAGCGCGTGGTTCTTCGTCTGGGACGACCGTCATGACCGCGACGTCATACACGGCCGGCCGGAGGCCTGGCGCAGGCTCCGGCGTCGACTGCACAGGGCTCTCGACTCCCCGTGGGACCACCTGCACCACCAGGATCCCCTGGTCGCGGGGTTCGCGGACAGCATGGTGCGGCTGTACTCGTTCCTGGGCGAGGGGTGGAACAGCCGGTTCGCCGACGACTTCCACGCCGTCATCGAGGCGTACGACCAGGAATTCAGCAACCGAACGGAAGGAACTGTCCCGACCGTCGACGAATATCTCGAACTGCGGCGGATGACTTTCGCGCACTGGATCTGGATCGACCTGCTGGAGCCGAGCGCCGAGTACGAACTTCCCGCCGCCGTACGGGAGAACTCCGCATTTCGGCGGGCTTCTTTGCTGTGCCAGGATTTCGCCGCCTGGTACAACGACCTCTGTTCGCTCCCGAAGGAAATCGCGGGCGACGAGGTCCACAATCTCGGAATCAGTCTCATTCACCACGAGGGAATGCGCCTCGAAGCAGCGGTGAAGGAAGTGAGGCGTCGGGTCGAGGAATGCATCGCCGAATTCCTCGACGTCGAGAAGGAGGTATTGCGGTACGCCGACCGGATCGACAACGGCTCCGCGCGGGGCGCCGAATTGGCGGACGCCGTGCGCGCGTGTCTGTTCAATATGCGGAACTGGTTCAGTTCCGTGTACTGGTTCCACCACGAGTCCGGCCGGTACATGGTCGACAGCTGGGACGACCGCTCCACACCCCCGTACGTCAACAACGAAGCGGCAGGTGAGAAATGACCGTCGAGTCCGTGCGGCCCGCTGCACCCCAAGCGGCAGAACTGTCCACCCCGCCCCTCGCAGGAGGCGGTGTCCCCGGCCTCGGACACGGCCTGAAACTGGTCCGTGACCCGCTGGGCTTCCTGGCCCGGCTGCGCGACCAGGGCGACGTCGTCCGGCTGAGGCTCGGCCCGAAGACGGTGTACGCGGTCACCACGCCGGCCCTCACCGGGGCGCTGGCGCTGAACCCCGACTTCAAGATCGACGGTCCCCTGTGGGAGTCCCTCGAAGGCCTGCTCGGCAAGGAGGGAGTGGCGACCGCCAACGGGCCGCGGCACCGGCGCCAGCGGCGGACCATCCAGCCCGCGTTCCGGCTCGACATCATCCCCGAGTACGGGCCGATCATGGAGGAGGAGGCGTACGCCCTCGCCGAGCGCATGGGGTCAGGCGAGACGATCGACTGCACCTCGGAGTCGTTCCGGGTCGCCGTCCGTATCGCCGCCCGCTGTCTGCTGCGCGGCGACTTCATGGACGAGCGCGCCGAGCGGCTGAGTGTCGCGCTCGCCACGGTGTTCCGCGGTATGTACCGGCGCATGGTGATCCCGGCGGGACCGCTCTATCGGCTGCCGATTCCGGCCAATCGCAAATTCGACCGGGCCTTGGCCGATTTGCACCTCCTGGTCGACGAGATCGTCGCCGAACGCCGGGCATCCGGTCAAAAGCCGGACGATTTGCTGACGGCGTTGCTGGAAGCGAAGGACGACAATGGCGACCCGATCGGCGAACAGGAGATCCACGATCAGGTCGTCGCGATACTCACGCCCGGCAGCGAAACAGTCGCGTCCACGATCATGTGGCTCCTGCAAGTCCTCACCGAGCATCCGGAACACGCGGACCGCGTACGCGAAGAGGTCGAATCCGTCGCGGGGGACCGTCCGGTCGCATTCGCGGACGTGCGGAAGCTGTCCCACACGAACAATGTCGTCGTCGAGGCCATGCGGCTGCGTCCCGCCGTATGGATATTGACGCGCCGGGCCGTGACCGAAACCGAACTGGGTGGGTATCGAATTCCGGCCGGGGCGGACATCGTCTACAGCCCGTACGCGATCCAGCGCGATCCGCGGTCGTACGACGGCAACCTGGAGTTCGACCCCGACCGCTGGCTTCCCGAGCGCGCCAAGGACGTGCCGAAATACGCGATGAGTCCGTTCAGTGTGGGCAACCGGAAGTGTCCGAGTGACCACTTCTCGATGGCCCAGCTCAGCCTCATCACGGCGGCGGTGGCCTCGCGCTGGCGCCTGGAGCAGGTGTCCGGGTCCAACGACACGACCCGGGTCGGCATCACGCTGAGGCCGCACCGGCTGCTGCTGCGGGCGGTGCCCCGCTGAGTGCCCGGCGCACGTTCAGGCGGCCTCGGAGCCCCTGAACGTGCGCCGGTACGCGTTCGGGGTCGTCCCGAGCGAGCGGACGAACTGGTGGCGCAGCGCGGCCGCGGTCCCGAACCCCGTGCGGTCCGCGATGAAGTCCATCGTCTCGTCCGTGGCCTCCAGCAACTCCTGCGCCAGCAGCACCCGTTGGCGCAGCAGCCACCGGTACGGGGTCGTGCCCGTCTCCTGCTGGAAGCGGCGGGCGAACGTGCGCGGGGACATCAGCGCGCGAGCGGCGAGCTGTTCGACGGTCACCTCCTCGTCGAGGTGGCGCTCCATCCAGGCGAGCACCTCGCCGACCGTGTCGCACTGAGAGCGCGGCAGCGGCCGCTCGACGTACTGGGCCTGGCCGCCGTCCCGGTGCGGGGGCACCACCATGCGGCGGGCGATGGCGTTGGCGATCTCGGGGCCCTGCTCCTTGCGGACGATGTGCAGACAGGCGTCGATGCCGGCCGCCGTGCCCGCGGAGGTGATCACCGGGTCCGCGTCCACGTACAGCACGTCCGGCTCGACCCTCGCCCGCGGGTACTGCCGGGCCAGCGTGTCCACGTGCTGCCAGTGCACGGCGCAGCGCCGCCCGTCCAGGAGCCCGGCGGCGCCGAGCACGAAGACCCCGGAGCAGACGCTCAGGACCCGGGCCCCGCGGTCCACGGCCCGGCGCAGCGCGTCGAGCATCTCGGGCGGGTATTCGCGTACGGCATAGGTGCTGCCGGCGGGTACGACGACCAGGTCGGCCGCTTCCAGCCGGTCGAGGCCGTACGGAGTGGCGACCGTGAACCCGGCGACATGGGTGCTGAGGCTCGCGCCCGGAGCCTCGGCGGAGACCACCGCGAAGTCGTACACCGGCAGCCCCGCGTCGCTGCGGTCGAGGCCGAACACCTCGCAGACCACACCGAGTTCGAAAGGATGCACACCGTCGAGCAGGACGACGGCCACGTTGTTCAGCATGCTGCCAAGTGTGCACCCAGACTGGCAGGAAATCGAGGGTGTGCGGCAGTACTGCCACTCACGGTAAGGAGCAATCGGCGCGACAGTGGTGTCCATGAACACGACACAGCTGGAAGGCCTGATCTCAATGCTCTTCGTCCTCGGAATCCTGGTCCTGCTCGTCCTCCCCTCGGCGATCGGCATCGCGCACGACAAGCGCATCGACCGTCAGCTCAGGGAGGCCGAGCAGGGACACCGCGAGGATCAGAAGTCCTCGTCGAAGCCGACCGAACCCTCCACGGCCACCTGGTACGCCGAAGGCCGGCGCTCGAAGAAGTTGGTCAGCTCCTGAACACCCTGCAGCTCCATGAAGGAGAAGGGGTTCTCGGAGCCGTACACCGGAGCGAAGCCGAGGCGCGTCAGGCGCTGGTCGGCGACACACTCCAGGTACTGCCTCATCGAGTCGGTGTTCATGCCCGGAAGGCCGTTACCGCACAGGTCGCGCGCGAACTGCAGCTCGGCCTCGACGGCCTCCCGGAGCATGTCGGTGACCTGCTCCTGGAGCAGGTCGTCGAAGAGCTCCGGCTCCTCCTTGCGGACGGTGTCCACGACCTCGAAGGCGAAGCTCATGTGCATCGTCTCGTCGCGGAACACCCAGTTGGTTCCCGTCGCCAGACCGTGCAGCAGACCCCGGCTGCGGAACCAGTAGACGTACGCGAAGGCACCGTAGAAGAACAGCCCCTCGATGCACGCGGCGAAGCAGATGAGGTTCAGCAGGAAACGGCGGCGGTCGGCCTGGGTCTGCAGGCTGTCCAGCTTCTCGACCTCGTTGATCCACCTGAAGCAGAACTCGGCCTTCTCGCGGATGGACGGGATGGACTCCACCGCGTCGAAGGCCGCCGCCCTGTCCTCCGGGTCGGGGAGGTAGGTGTCCAGCAGCGTCAGATAGAACTGGACGTGCACGGCCTCCTCGAAGAGCTGACGGCTCAAGTACAGCCGCGCCTCGGGGGAGTTGATGTGCTTGTAGAGCGTCAGTACCAGGTTGTTCGACACGATCGAGTCGCCCGTCGCGAAGAACGCGACCAGCCGGCCGATCATGTGCTGCTCGCCCGCCGACAGCTTCGCCAGATCGGTGACGTCCGAGTGGAGGTCGACCTCCTCGACGGTCCAGGTGTTCTTGATCGCGTCCCGGTAGCGCTCGTAGAAGTCCGGGTAGCGCATGGGACGCAGGGTCAGCTCGAAGCCCGGGTCGAGCAGGTTCTTGTGTCGTTCTGGTGCGGTGGTCATGCGCTGCGAGGGGCGGATTTCCCAGAGGGTGTGCCTGGGGAGGCCCCTGCCTCCTTCTCTGTGGTGTAGGCGTATCCGTCAGCTCGCTGGAGGAGGATGACGTGCCGGTGATGGATTCCCTGCACAGTGCCGTGCCGGGTGGTGATGTTGAAGCTGCCCTTGGTGCGGACCGCGACGCGGCCCGTATAAGTTCCCGCCTTCTTGCCGGTGGGAACCACTGCCCGGACGAAGTCCCCGGTCTGAAACCGGTGAACCAACTTTTTCCGGGGCAGCCGTAAGCGGGGGAAGCCGTGCCTGTCCGTGCGGGTGCGGGCGTATGTGCCTCGTCCGGTGCAGCCGACTACCAGCATGAGCGAGGGATGGCGGGTGATGGCGTCGACTGTGCCGACGGAGAGGGCGTCCTGGGTGTGAGTCTTGGGGAGACAGTTGCGAATGCGATTCCACTTGGTGCGTCCGCCAGAAGCGACGCGGGTTCGCCAACGGGCGTCGAGGGCACGCCACAACGCCCATCTGGTGCTGTTGACAGCGGCAGCGTCCGTCAGCAATGCCTTTGCCTGAGCGAGGAGCTTCGTGAGCCGCTCGGGTTTACCGGCCAGGAACTCCTCGACCGGAGTGTTGTCCTTGGTCTGATTGCAAGGGATGCAGGCCAGGGTGAGATTGGAGATCCGATCAGTGCCGCCACGGGAGCGAGGTCTGATGTGATCGATGTTCAGAGGAACGCCAGTGGCTCCGCAGTAGGCACAGGAGTGGTGCCACTTGGCGAGCAGATATTCACGGACCTCGTAGCCGACGAGGGTGCCCTGTTGATACTCGATCCCGTTCAAAGACTTTTTCCCGAGAGCGAGGGCATGGGTGTCGAACACCGCACGTTCCATGTGTCCGGTTCTCACCGGAGCCCAGCGAGTGAGCCTCTCCGCCCAGGCGAGAGTGGTGTCCACCCGATGGCGGAGCGATGGCGGGAGCCAACCGGCCGCGACAGCACGGTTGTTGAAGCGCGGAGCACGGTAACGTAGATTCGCGACGCGCCGCCGACGCCGGAAAGCGGCACGCCGGAGCATGTTCCTGTGAATGGTCGCGCCACGGTGATCGAGCTGAAGCGCGAATCGGCCTTGCCGCTCTCCAGCAAGTGCGGTGAACACTGCGATCCCGGTGTGCCTGCTGCCGGGAACGACACCGATCTCCACTCCGTCCACCACGGATTCGGCGACGGTGCGGTCCTTGAGGCGGATCACGAACGGCGTGTGCCGGTGTACTACTGCCCGCCCTGAGCCCAGCAGCTTCCGCGCGCGGGCCGGACTGCACGGCTGCAACGGCACACCGTGTTTGTCGAGTACAAACACACATGGATGGGCCTCACGACCCTCCTCCCGGACCGGACGGTCCGGGGTGACGCGCCCGGCAGCAGGTGAACTGCCGAGCGTCTCCCCTCGCACATGTCCCGCACCGGATGCCGCGTTGCGGCGCCCGGCCCCCGTTTCGTCCATGCTTCCGAGATTGTCTGCTGAGCCGGGTTCCAGAGCCGACTGCTGAGGAAGCACAGTCGGGTGGGTCTGCTGTCCTGTACGGAACGTAGCCATCAGGTCACCTCCCTCTTGACGATGGCTGGTGCTGGTCACAGCAGGCGTCGGTCGCAAGGGCTGACGCCTTCCACTCTTCGAGTGGAGAAGCCTGTGACTACTGGCAGGCCTCGCAGCTCTCCGGGTTCTCCAGAGAACAGGCGACCACATCGGTCGGATCATCCAACTGCTGGGAGGGGAAAGAAGTTACGGATGTCGAACTTGCGGCCCGGGCGATGCGCGTCGCCGGGCGGGAGCGCAGGTAGTACGTCGTCTTCAGCCCCGACTTCCAGGCGTACGCGTACATCGAGGAGAGCTTGCCGATGGTCGGCGTCTCCAGGAACAGGTTCAGCGACTGGGACTGGTCCAGGAACGGGGTCCGGGCCGCCGCCATGTCGATCAGGTCGCGCTGCGGGATCTCCCACGCCGTGCGGTACAGATCGCGCACGTCCTGCGGCACCCAGGTGAAGCCCTGCACCGAGCCGTTCGACTCGCGCAGCGCCTCCCGGGTCTGCGCGTCCCACACGCCGAGCTTCTTCAGCTCCGCCACCAGGTAGGAGTTGACCTGGAGGAACTCGCCGGAGAGGGTCTCGCGCTTGAACAGGTTGGAGACCTGCGGCTCGATGCACTCGTAGACGCCCGCGATGGACGCGATCGTCGCGGTGGGCGCGATCGCGAGCAGCAGCGAGTTGCGCATGCCGACCGAGGTGATCCGCTCCCGCAGCGCCGCCCAGCGCTCCGGCCAGTTGAGCTCCACGTCGTAGTGGTCGGGGTGCAGCACGCCCTGCGCGGTACGGGTCTTCTCCCAGGCGGGCAGCGGGCCGTTGCGCTCGGCGAGATCGACGGAC
Organism: Streptomyces sp. NPDC020747; assembly: GCF_044334695.1. Taxonomy (NCBI): domain Bacteria; kingdom Bacillati; phylum Actinomycetota; class Actinomycetes; order Kitasatosporales; family Streptomycetaceae; genus Streptomyces; species Streptomyces sp. NPDC020747. The sequence continues at coordinate 644,291 of NZ_JBIRTJ010000002.1, forward strand.
GCCTCGTACGCGGCGAGCATGACGCGCTCGGCGATCCGGGTGGAGAGCGCCTTGGCCTCGGCGGAGTCGAAGGGCAGCCGCAGCTTGAAGAAGACGTCCTGCAGACCCATCGCGCCCAGGCCCACCGGCCGCCACCTGGCGTTGGAACGGCCCGCCTGCTCGGTCGGGTAGAAGTTGATGTCGACGACCCGGTCGAGGAAGGTGACGGCGGTACGGACCGTCGAGTCCAGCCGGTCCCAGTCGATGTCGCCCGTCGCCGTGTCCACGAACGCGCCGAGGTTGACCGACCCCAGGTTGCAGACCGCCGTCTCCCCGTCGTCCGTGACCTCCAGGATCTCCGTGCAGAGGTTGGAGGAGTGGACCGTGTGGCCGGGCAGCGCGGTCTGGTTGGCGGTGCGGTTGGCGGCGTCCTTGAAGGTCATCCAGCCGTTGCCGGTCTGCGCGAGGGTGCGCATCATGCGGCCGTACAGATCGCGGGCCGGGATGGTCTTCTTGGCGAGGCCCTGGTCCTCGGCCTTGCGGTAGGCGGCGTCGAACTCCTCGCCCCACAGGTCGACCAGCTCGGGCACGTCGGCCGGCGAGAACAGCGACCACACGCGGTCCTCGTTCACCCGGCGCATGAACTCGTCCGGGATCCAGTGCGCGAGGTTCAGGTTGTGCGTACGCCGGGCGTCCTCACCGGTGTTGTCGCGCAGCTCCAGGAACTCCTCGATGTCGGAGTGCCAGGTCTCCAGGTAGACCGCGGCCGCGCCCTTGCGCCGGCCGCCCTGGTTCACGGCGGCCACCGAGGCGTCGAGCGTCTTCAGGAACGGGACGATGCCGTTGGAGTGCCCGTTCGTGCCGCGGATCAGGGAACCGCGCGAGCGGACACGGGAGTACGCGATGCCGATGCCGCCCGCGTGCTTCGAGAGGCGGGCCACCTGGTGGTAGCGGTCGTAGATGGAGTCCAGCTCGTCCAGCGGGGAGTCGAGCAGGTAGCAGGACGACATCTGTGGGTGCCGCGTGCCGGAGTTGAAGAGCGTGGGGGAGGACGGCAGGTAGTCGAGGTGGCTCATCAGCCGGTACAGGGCGGCCACTTCGTCGACGGAGCGGGTCCCCGCTTCCGAATCGAGCCCGGTGTCCTCGGCGAGACCGCTCGCCACGCGCAGCATGAAGTGCTGGGGCGTCTCGATGACGGACCGGGTGATCGGGTGCCGCAGCAGATACCGGCTGTGCAGCGTGCGCAGGCCGAAGTAGCCGAACCGGTCGTCCCCTTCGAGGTCGATCAGCGCGTCGAGCCGGGCCGCGTGGGTCCGTACGAACTCGGCGGTGCGGTCGGCGATCAGGCCCTCGCGGTGGCCGACCGCGACGGACTCGGAGAAGGACCGGACCCCCTGCGAGGCGGCCTCCTCGGCGATGCCGATCGTCAGCAGGCGGGCGGCCAGCTTCGAGTACACGGGGTCCTCGGAGATGAGGCCCGCCGCCGCCTCCGTGGCCAGCTCGCGCAGCTCCGCGGTGATCCCGTCGGCCCCCACGGAGGACCGGCCGCGCAGCGCGGCGGCGGCGACCTTGCCGGGATCGGCGCCGGGAAGGTCGGCGGTGAGGTCGGTCAGGGTCCGCAGCAACACGGTCCCCGGTCCGTCGGCCTCGGCCCGGTCCTGCTGGTACTGGGGCGCTTTCGCTGAGACCGGATCGGCTGGCGCGATGGTCACGTGGGGCTCTCCCTCGCTCGGCACGGGGCCTGCGTGGAGAGGGGTTCGGGGCACACGGGGGTACACGCTCTGCGCAGCGGTACGCCGCGTCCACCGGCCCACTCCGCGAGGCCCGGACGTCATGGCACCCGGGCCGGGTGGCCTGGGCACGCTGTCGACAGGTCCTCGGACTGACCGGGTGCACGGCTCTCCTCTGGGGACAGACATGCACAAGTACACCGTTGCGGGACAGTTCCGGATTCGCACCGGATTCCCCTGCGGCGACAGCGAGCATGAGCATACATCTTGTGCCAGGCTCGGGAAGCACCCCCACATGTTGTGTCGTGTCGGCTTCGGAGGGTGTCAGAGTGTCAACTCGTAGGTGAGCAGCATGATGTCGTCGAGGTCCGGGATCGGGTTCCAGTCGCGGTCGGGGGCGCGGGTGAAGCCGAGGCGTCCGTAGAGGCGATGGGCGCTGTGCATGGTGCGCTGGGTGGACAGCACGAGGCGTACGCAGCCGTCCGTGGCCCGGGCGCGGTCGACGCAGGCGCGTACGAGGGCCTCGCCCGTCCCGTGCCCGCGGGCCTCCTTCGCGACCGCCAGCATCCGTATCTCGGCCTCGCCCTCGCGCGCGATGTCGGCCATCGGCCCGCCGGACGGGACGAAGGTCACGCCACCGACGACACGCTCGCCGGCCCCGGCCCCGGCCCCTGCCTCAGTCCCAGCCCCCGCCACGGCCACCAGTACGTCGGCGGCCGCGGCCCGCTTCGCCACGTTCCGCAGCTCGCCCAGATACCTGTCGCTCTCCCCGAAGTCGAGCAGCCCGTCCCCGAGGTAGGCCTGCGCGGTGATCTCGCCCACAGCCTCGTACTCCTCGGGCCTCGCCCGCCTGATCACGATGTCCATGCCTGGCAGTGTGCCCGAGGGGTACGACAGGGGCGGCCGAGTTTTCCCCAGGGGATGGCTCAGCCCGTGGCCGGCCACTGCGGGAGGGTCGTCACGAAGTCCTTCGTGAAGTCGCGTGGGCCCGGGCCGAGGGCCACGCGGCCGGTGTGGCGGGTGCGGGCGGTCAGGGCGGGCGACTCCGTGTAGTAGTTCCGTTGGGCGGCCGCGGGGACGAACACGGTCTGGCCGCGGGTGAGTTCGCTGGAGCACTCGACGACGACGGCTCCCTCCGCGAGTGTCACGAACGACTCGTCCGCGCACACGCCCACGGCGAGCGGGTCGTGCAGCGGGCAGGAGTCGCCTCCGCCGTGGCGGCGGTAGGAGCCGATGTAGAACCGCAGCAGCCGGGCCGCGAGCGCCGCGCCTGCCCCCGCCGCCTCCAGCGCTGCGAGGTCGGCGGGGCCGAACAGCCAGCGGTGCGAGGCGTCCAGGTCGACCATGGTGAACGGGATGCCGGAGGAGAGCACCACCTCGGCGGCGTCCGGGTCCGCCCACATGTTGAACTCGGCGACCGGGGTGATGTTTCCGGGCACCTGCGCGTTGCCGCCCATGAACACGAACTTCTTCACGCGGCTTGCGAAGGCCGGGTCCTCCAGGAGTGCGATGGCCACGTTGGTGAGCGGGCCGGTGGCGCACACGGTCAACTCGCCCTCGTGCTCCCGGGAGAGCCGCAGCAGCGCCTGCGCGGAGGACTCCGTCGGGTGGGCGGCGGTCGAGTCGGGCAGCGTCTCGTGGCCGAGGCCCTCGGGGCCGTGGAAGTGGCCGGCGGCCGTGTACGGGAGGCGGGTGAGGGGGCGGGCCGCTCCGCGGTGGACCGGGACGTCGGTGTCGATGCGGAGGGCTCTCGCCAGGGCGCGGGCGTTGCGGTAGGTCTGCTCGGCGGGGAGGTTGCCGCCCACGGAGGTGTAGGCCCTGAGGTCCCACCTGCCCGTGCCGAGCAGGTACTGGAGAGCCACGGCGTCGTCTATGCCGGGGTCGCTGTCGAGGACGATCGGTGCGCGAGCGGTCACGCTGACCAGCGTAACCGTGGACTCCCGTGCCGCCAGGGGGAGTTGTCGCCCCCGCCGCCCTTACCCGTCCCGTCCCTGGGGGCTGCGCCCCCAGCCCCCCGCTGTCGCGCCGGCGCGCTCGTCCTCAAACGCCGGACGGGCTGAGGTGTGTCGGCCCGGGCCGCGGAAAATCTAGCCTCTCCGGCGTTTGAGGAGCGGGGGTTCGGGGGCCGGCCCCCGAAAGGGACGGGAATGGGGAGGGGCGGCGGGGGCGAAAAAAGCTAGTGGCCGGCCCCCGCCGTCGCCGACGGCAACTCGACCCGTACACCCTTGTCGCCCGAGTCCGCCGTGTAGTCCTCGGGGGACGTCTCGTCGATGCCGTCGGGTGCCTTGAGGGCCCGCAGGGCGAAGGTCAGCACGACCGTCACGACCACGTTCAGGACGAACGCCGTCAGACCGATGTACCCGATCTCCCCGATCCCGGGAATCTCCTTCGAGGACCCACCGAAGTGCTTCTGCGTCGGCGAGGCGACACCGTACGCGGCCACCGTCCCGTACAGCATGCCGACCGCCCACCCCGCGAGCAGCGCCCACCGGTGGAACCACCGCGTGAACAGCCCACCGACCAGCGCCGGGAAGGTCTGCAGGATCCAGATCCCGCCCAGCAGCTGGAAGTTGATGGCCACCGTCTTGTCCATGGTCAGGACGAAGACCAGCGCGCCCACCTTCACCAACAGCGAGACCAGCTTGGAGACCTTGGTCTCCTGGGCCGGCGTCGCGTCGGGCCGGATGAAGTCCTTGTAGATGTTGCGGGTGAAGAGGTTCGCCGCGGCGATGGACATGATCGCGGCCGGCACGAGCGCGCCGATGCCGATCGCCGCGAAGGCGACCCCCGCGAACCACGCCGGGAACATGTCCTCGAAGAGTTGCGGGATCGCCAACTGCCCGTTGCTGACCTTGACTCCGGCCGCGATCGCCATGAACCCGAGCAGCGCGAGAAGGCCCAGCATCAGCGAGTACAGCGGCAGGATCGTGGTGTTGCGCCGGATCACCTCACGGCTGCGCGAGGACAGTGTGGCCGTGATCGAGTGCGGGTACATGAAGAGCGCCAGGGCGGAGCCCAACGCCAGCGTGGCGTACGTCCATTGGCCCGCCTCGCCCGGTGCCAGCGCACCGCGTGGCGCACCCGTCGCCGGGTTGGTCTGGCTGTACGCCTCGCCCGCCTTGGCGAAGATCTCGTCGAAGCCGCCCAGCTTGATCGGGATGTAGATGATCGCCACCGCGATGACGATGTAGATCAGCGTGTCCTTCACGAACGCGATCAGGGCGGGCGCGCGCAGACCGGACGAGTACGTGTACGCGGCCAGCACACCGAAGGCGATGAGCAGCGGCAGGTCCTTGACGAACCAGTTGGTGTCCTCGCCGCCGCCGACGCCCATCACGTCCAGGACGGCCTGGATGCCGACCAGTTGGAGCGCGATGTACGGCATCGTCGCGAGGATGCCGGTCACCGCGACGGCCAGCGACAGGCCCTTCGAGCCGAAGCGTCCGCGCACGAAGTCCGACGTCGTCACGTACCCGTGCTTGTGCGAGACCGACCACAGGCGCGGCAGGAACGTGAAGATCAGCGGGTAGACGAGGATCGTGTACGGGACGGCGAAGAAGCCGGCCGCGCCCGCCGCGTAGATCGCCGCCGGGACCGCCACGAACGTGTAAGCCGTGTAGAGGTCGCCGCCGAGCAGGAACCAGGTGACCCAGGTGCCGAACGACCGTCCGCCCAGGCCCCATTCGTCGAGGCTCTCGGTCTCGGCCCTGCGCCAGCGCGCGGCCAGGAAGCCCATGACCGTGACGGCCACGAAGAAGAAGATGAAGACGGCGAGTGCCACGCCGTTCACGCCGTCGTTCATGCGGACGCGCCCTCCTGCTGGGACTTGCGGGCGCGCTGGTCACGGTTCCACAGCTTGTACGCGATCATCGTGAGCGCGGTCGAGATGAACACCCACAGCATCTGGTACCAGTAGAAGAACGGGATGCCGATGAAGGCCGGGTCGACCTTCGCGTAGGAGCCCACCCAGAGCATCGCCACGAACGGCGCGACCAGACAGACGGCGATCACCACACGGACCGGTGTGACGACAGGCGGTGTCACAGCCGGCGGGGTCTCCACCGGCGGTTTCCCTTCGGGCGCTCTTGGCGCATCCGGCGCTTCAGACATACGGCGGCTCCGTCCCCTCACTGATCACCTGTGCAACGCGCAGGAAATCTAAGGGACGGTTCCGCTTTATGGAACCCCCGTCCGCATAACGGATACGGCGTTACGCCCACTGCCGCCCACTGCCGGCTGCGGAGCCGGACGGCGAGCCGACACGCGGCTCAGCAGCAGCGGAAGCCCTGCCTGGGGTCCTCCTCCTGACGGTCCGTACGCATCCGCTCGAACTCCCGCCGCGACGGCACGACCGCGTCCGGGTGCCCCTGACGCACATGCGCGACATAGCGGTCGTACGCCGATTCGTCGGTGAGCTCCCGTACGTACCAGCGCACGCCCCTGACCGCCCGGCTAGCCGCCCGGTGCAGCGCCGACCGCATCGCGCGCCTCCTCCTTCTCCTCCTTGGTCGGGATCAGCCCGGCCGGGGCGACGATCTTCGACTCGACGTACGGCGCCTCGCTGAGTGTGGAGAGCGCGGGACGGCGTACGTGCCGGATGCACACCCTCGTGGAGTCCGCGATCACGATCACGATGAGCAGGGCGAGGACCGCCGTGAGGACGCCGTCGACCGTGGAGTTCGTGACGATCGTGTGCATGTCGTCCATGCTCTTGGCGGGCGCGACGAGTTCACCCCGGTCGATGCCGTCCTGGTAGACCGAGCGCTGTTTGAAGAAACCGACGCGCGGGTCGCTGGAGAAGACCTTCTGCCAGCTCGCGGTCAGCGTCACCGTGGCGTCCCAGACGAGCGGAATCCCCGTGATCCAGGCCCACTTGAGGCGTCCGGACTTCACCAGCAGGGTCGTGCAGACGGCCAGGGCGACCGCCGCGAGGAGCTGGTTGGAGATGCCGAAGATCGGGAACAGCTGGTTGATCCCGCCGAGCGGTTCATGGACGCCGACCCACAGGAAGTAGCCCCAGAGACCGCAGACGATCCCGCTCGTGATGACCAGTCCGGGCTTCCAGCTCACGTTCTTGAAGGGTTTGTAGAGATTGCCCAGCGTGTCCTGGAGCATGAAGCGGCCCACGCGGGTGCCGGCGTCGAGCGCGGTCAGGATGAACAGTGCCTCGAACATGATCGCGAAGTGATACCAGAACGCGCGCAGACTTCCCCCGGTGACCTCGGAGAAGATCTCCGAGACGCCGATCGCGAGGGTGGGCGCGCCACCGGTCCGCGACAGCAGGGACGCCTCCTCGACGTTCTTCGCCGCGGCGGCCAGGTCCTCGGGGGAGATCTGGTACCCCCAACTCCCCACCACCTGCGAGGCGTTCTGGACCGTGTCCCCGATGACACCGGCCGGCGCGTTCATCGCGAAGTACAGGCCCGGGTCGATAATGGACGCCGCGATCAGCGCCATCACGGCGACGGACGACTCCATGAGCATGGAGCCGTACCCGATCATCCGGACCTGCGTCTCCTTCTGGATCATCTTCGGCGTCGTACCGGAGGAGATGAGGGCATGGAAGCCGGACAGGGCCCCGCACGCGATGGTGATGAAGACGAACGGGAAGAGTGAACCGGCGAAGACCGGCCCGTCGCCGCGCGTGGCGAAGTCCGTGACCGGGTCCATCTTCAGCGTCGGCATCGCGACGACGACGCCGATCGCCAGCAGCGCGATGGTGCCGATCTTCATGAAGGTGGAGAGGTAGTCGCGGGGCGCGAGCAGCATCCACACGGGCAGGATCGACGCGACGAAGCCGTACGCCACCAGCCAGATCACCAGCGTCGAGGGCGCGAGCGTGAACGTGTCGGCCCACGACGACTCCGCGACCCAGCGGCCCGCGACCAGCGCGAGCAGCAGCAGGCCGACACCGATCAGCGAGACCTCGCTGACCCGGCCGGGCCGCAGGACCCGCAGGTAGAAGCCCATCAGCAGGGCGATCGGGATCGTCATCGCGATCGAGAAGGTGCCCCACGGCGACTGGGCGAGCGCGTTCACGATGACCAGCGCGAGCACCCCGAGCAGGATGATCATGATGGCGAACGCGGCGAGCAGGGCCGCCGCGCCGCCGAACGGGCCGATCTCCTCGCGTGCCATCTGGCCGAGGGACCTGCCGTCCCGGCGGGTGGAGAAGAACAGGACGACCATGTCCTGGACCGCCCCCGCGAGGATCACGCCGACGATGATCCAGATGGTGCCCGGCAGATATCCCATCTGCGCGGCCAGTACGGGTCCGACCAGCGGGCCCGCCCCCGCGATCGCCGCGAAGTGGTGGCCGAGCAGCACCCGCCGGTCGGTGGGGTGGAAGTCGATGCCGTTGTTGAGCCGCTCGGCGGGCGTGGCCCGGGTCTTGTCGACCTTCAGGACCTTGTAGGCGATGAACTTCGAGTAGAAGCGATAGGCGATGGCGTACGAGCCGAGGGCGGCGGCCACCATCCAGACGGCCGACACCTCCTCGCCCCGGGACAGCGCGAGGACCGACCAGCCGGCCGCGCACACCAGCGCGACGACGGTCCAGATGACGATGGTTTGCGGACTTGCCTTACGAGGGCCTTGTGGGGATGCCGTCTGTGGGCTGTCGGTGCGCACGGGTCGTCCTCCCGTCCATGGGTGACGGGAGGACCGTAGAACAGGAAGAGGAGCAGCGCTACACCACGTGCACCAGTCGGTGTGCGCCAGGTGAACTCCCTTGCCCTGGCGGGTGCTTGGGTTGGTGGGCATTGTGCGGGTGTGTCGGGGTCGAGCGCGCAGTTCCCCGCGCCCCTAAAAGACGAAAGCAGGGGCGCAGCCCCGCTTTCAGGGGCGCGGGGAACTGCGCGCTCAGCCTCCGCCCACCCGCACAACGCCCAACGACCTCTACTCCACGGGCCTCTTGAGGCGAGCAACGAACTTGTACCGGTCCCCCCGGTACACCGACCGCACCCACTCCACCGGCAATCCGCCCCTGTCGAGCGAGTGCCGGGACAGCATCAGCATCGGCAGTCCCACATCCGTGCCGAGCAGTCCGGCCTCCCGCGGAGTGGCCAGCGACGTCTCGATCGTCTCCTCGGCCTCGGCGAGATGAACGTCGTACACCTCCGCCAACGCCGTGTACAGCGAGGTGTACTTGACGAGCGACCGCCGCAGCGCGGGAAACCGCTTCGCGGAGAGATGCGTCGTCTCGATCGCCATCGGCTCCCCGCTCGCGAGCCGCAGCCGCTCGATGCGCAGGACGCGCCCGCCGGCGGTGATGTCGAGCAGCCCGGCGAGCGTCTCGTCGGCAGTGATGTAGCCGATGTCCAGGAGCTGCGAGGTGGGTTCGAGGCCCTGGGCCCTCATGTCCTCGGTGTACGAGGTGAGTTGGAGCGCCTGCGAGACCTTCGGCTTGGCGACGAACGTGCCCTTGCCCTGGATGCGCTCCAGGCGCCCCTCGACGACCAGCTCCTGAAGGGCCTGCCGCACGGTCGTGCGCGAGGTGTCGAACTCGGCGGCGAGGGTGCGCTCGGGCGGTACCGGCGTGCCGGGCGGCAGTGTCTCCGTCATGTCGAGCAGATGCTTCTTGAGGCGGTAGTACTTGGGCACGCGCGCGGTACGGATGGGTGCCCCACCCTCGTTCTCCGCACTGCTGACGTCGGTGCTCATACTCTGCCTTCCCGGCTCCAGGTGCCGATGGGCCGACGTGCGCGTCGGCCGCGGCTCACATCGTGGCACGGCTTGCCGTGCGAGTGTCCCCCCGCACGCTGCGTGATCCTCTCTATATACCGTCGGGGTCTCTTTTGGTCTAGTCCACAGGACTGAGAGCGGTTGCCGCGTGTGTCCTGCCGGGGCTGCTGAGGTGCCCGTCGAGGCATGCCCGTTCTGTTACTCGTGTAGTGAAAGGTCCCTGCATATATAGGTCGCGTAACGGACAGCCGGGAGCGGCTTTTCGGCCCTTGACACCCCTCTAGGTCTAGGCCAAGCTCCCCCTACTGGTCTAAACCATTGAGACCAGGTCCCAGCCCCACGGGCAGTACTCGTCGTAAGTCACGCGGTGGGCAGGGCGGTTGCTGGAATCCCTGAGGAGGGTGACGTGAAGCGCAAGCTCATTGCGGCTGTCGGTGTCGCGGGCATGTTGATGTCTGTCGCGGCGTGTGGCGGCGACGACGGTGACAGTGGCGAGAAGACGGGGGCCGACGGTTTCAAGGGGCAGACCCTGACCGTCTGGGCCATGGACGGCTCCACGCCGCCCGGCTGGACCAAGGACCTCACGGCCGCCTTCGAGAAGAAGACGAAGGCCAAGCTGAAGTTCGAGACCCAGCAGTGGAACGGCATCCAGCAGAAGATCACCACCTCGCTCTCCGAGGAGAACCCGCCGGACGTCCTGGAGGTCGGCAACACCCAGACCCCGGCGTACGCGGCCACCGGCGGTCTCGCCGACCTGTCGGACCTCAAGTCGGAGATAGGCGCCGACTGGACCGAGGCCCTCAACGAGTCCTCGGTCTTCGACGGCAAGCAGTACGCGGCCCCGTGGTACTTCGCCAACCGTGTCGTCGTCTACAACAAGAAGGTCTGGGCCGACGCCGGCATCAAGGACACCCCCAAGACCCGGGCCGAGTTCTTCGACGACCTGAAGGCCATCGACAAGAAGACCGACGCCGAGCCGATCTACCTGCCCGGCCAGAACTGGTACTTCTTCGACGGTCTGACCATCGGCCAGGGCGCCGACCTGGTGAAGAAGGACGGCGACAAGTACGTCTCCAACCTCGCGGACCCGAAGGTCGGCAAGGCCATGGAGATCTACAAGGAGTACCAGGCCTTCTCCAAGGCCCCCAAGGACAAGGACGAGGCGACCCCGCAGCAGGCCGAGGTCTTCGCCAAGGGCAACGTCGGCGCCTTCATCGGCATGGGCTGGGAGGCCGGCACGGCCATCGCCGCCAACAAGAAGATCGAGAAGGACATCGGCTACTTCACCATCCCCGGTGAGACGGCCGACAAGCCCGAGGGTGTCTTCCTCGGCGGCTCCAACTTCGCGGTCGCCGCGGGCAGCAAGAAGCAGGAGCTCGCCAAGGAGTTCCTGAAGCTCGCGCTGTCCGACAAGTTCGAGGGCGCGCTCGCCAAGGAGAACGGCGTCATCCCGAACAAGGAGTCGCTGCAGACCAACCTGTCGGCCAACCCCGCCGCGGTGGCCGCCGCCCCGGCCGCGGCCGGCGGTGGCACCACGCCGCTGATCCCCGAGTGGGCCGCCGTGGAGAACGACCCGAACCCGATCAAGAGCTACATGACCGCGGTTCTGAAGGGCAAGTCGCCCGCCGAGGCCGCCAAGCAGGTCGAGTCCGAGATCAACAAGCGGCTCGCACAGAGCAGTTGATCACCTGCGCGCCGGGGGCGGCCCACTCCGTCCCCGGCACGCCGGCGCATCGAACGATCTGCGACTCCTGAACCTGGAAGAGATGGCGAGCATGTCAGTGCAGACCGAACGCACGGACACAGGCACGGCCGCGGCGCCCGGTGTCCGTAAAACCGACGTAACCCCGCCCACCGACGGCACAGACACGGGCCCGGCGAGAACGCGCGGCGGCGCGTCCGCCCCGTATCTGCTCCTGCTGCCCGCGCTGCTCGCCACGGTGATCCTGCTCGGCTGGCCGCTGGTCAAGAACGGCGTGCTGTCGTTCCAGAACCTCAACCCGCGCCAGCTGATCCTGCACCTCACCGAGTGGCGGGGGTTCGACAACTACACGGACGTCCTGAGCGGTTCGGACTTCTGGAAGGTCGTCCAGCGGACGGTCGTCTTCACCGCGGTGAACGTCGCCCTCATCATGCTGCTCGGCACGCTCGTCGGCCTGCTCCTCGCCCGGCTGGGCAAGCGCATGCGGCTGCTCCTGATGCTCGGCCTGGTGCTGGCCTGGGCCATGCCGGTGATCGCCGCGACCACGGTCTACCAGTGGCTGTTCGCCCAGCGCTTCGGCGTCGTCAACTGGCTGCTCGCCAAGGCGGGCTGGTCGTCGATGGCCGACTACAACTGGTTCGGCAGCCAGCTCTCCACCTTCTCCGTGATCACCCTGCTGATCGTCTGGCAGTCGATCCCGTTCGTGGCGATCAACCTGTACGCCGCCACCACCACCATCCCGAAAGAGCTGTACGAGGCCGCCTCGATCGACGGGGCCGGCACGTGGAAGAGCTTCACCTCGGTGACCTTTCCCTTCATGCGGCCGTTCCTGTGGGCGACGACCTTCCTAGAGGTCATCTGGGTGTTCAAGGCGTTCCCGCAGATCTTCGCGATGAACGCCGGCGGACCCGACCGGCTCACCGAGACCCTGCCGATCTACGCGTTCGTCGAGGGCCCCGGAAACCAGCACTACGGCATGGGCGCGGCGATCTCGTTCCTGACGATCCTCATCCTGCTCGGCCTGACCGCCTACTACCTGCGTACCGTTCTCAAGCAAGAGGAGGACGAGCTGTGAAGCGCTCTTTGATGACCCGGCTGTGGCCCAACGCGACGGCCCTCGTCCTCTTCGTCGTCTTCGCGTTCCCCGTCTACTGGATGTTCGCGACCTCGCTGAAGCCGGCCGGCGACATCATCGCGGACGACCCGGTCTTCCTGCCGACCGACATCACCTTCGACCACTTCCGACGGGCCCTGGACGCCGACCACTTCTGGACGCTGGTCGGCAACTCCCTGACCGTGACCGTCCTCGCGGTGGTCTTCTCCCTCGTCATCGCGCTGCTCGCGTCCTTCGCGCTGGCCCGGATGCGGTTCAAGGGACGTCGCGGATTCATCCTGACCTTCATGATCGCGCAGATGGCGCCCTGGGAGGTCATGGTCATCGCGATCTACATCATCGTGCGTGACGCCGACCTGCTGAACAGCCTCGTCCCGCTCACCGTCTTCTACATGATCATGGTGCTGCCCTTCACCGTCCTCACGCTCCGCGGTTACGTCGCCGCCGTGCCGAAGGAACTGGAGGAGTCGGCGATGGTGGACGGCTGCACCCGCAGGCAGGCCTTCGTGAAGGTCATCCTCCCGCTGCTCGCCCCGGGACTGATGGCGACCTCGCTCTTCGGCTTCATCACGGCGTGGAACGAGTTCCCGCTGGTCCTGATCCTCAACAAGGACGCCGAGAAGCAGACCCTCCCGCTGTGGCTCTCCAGCTTCCAGTCGACGTTCGGCGACGACTGGGGCGCCACGATGGCGGCGGCCTCGCTGTTCGCCATCCCGATCCTGGTTCTTTTCGTCTTCCTCCAGCGCAAGGCCGTCAGCGGACTCACCTCCGGCGCGGTGAAGGGATAACGCCCCCCGATGACCACCATCGCCTCCGGCACCGACACGCTGACCCGTGACGCCCTCGCCGTCCTGCAGCCCGGATTCACCGGGACCTCCGCCCCCTCCTGGCTGCTGCGGCGGCTGGGCGAAGGCCTCGCCTCCGTCGGCCTGTTCGGCCGCAACATCGCCACGCCCGCCCAAGTGGCCGCCCTGACGGCCCAGTTGCGCGCGGAACGCGACGACGTCCTGGTCGCCATCGACGAGGAGGGCGGTGACGTCACCCGCCTGGAGGTCCGTACGGGATCCTCCTTCCCCGGCAACCACGCGCTGGGCGCGGTCGACGACACCGCACTGACCGAGGCGGTCGCCCACGAGCTGGGCCGCCGGCTGGCCGCCTGCGGCGTGAACCTCAACTGGGCGCCGTCCGCCGACATCAACTCCAACTCCGACAACCCCGTCATCGGCGTACGGTCCTTCGGCGCCGACACCTCACTGGTGGCCCGGCACACGGCCGCGTACGTCTCCGGGCTGCAGTCCGCGGGGGTCGCCGCCTGCACCAAGCACTTCCCGGGCCACGGAGACACAGCGATCGACTCGCACCACGCGATGCCGCGCATCGACGCGGAGCTCGCGGTTCTGGAGTCCCGCGAACTGGTGCCGTTCCGCGCGGCCATCGAGGCGGGCACGCGTGCCGTGATGACCGCGCACATCCTGGTCCCGGCCCTGGACCCCGTCCACCCCGCGACCCTCTCGCGCCGCATCCTCACCGGACTGCTCCGCGAGGAACTGGGCTACGACGGCCTGATCGTCACCGACGGCATGGAGATGCAGGCCATCTCGGCGACCTACGGCATCGAACGGGGCAGCGTCCTCGCGATCGCCGCCGGCGCCGACGCCATCTGCGTGGGCGGCGGACTCTCGGACGAGCCGACGGTCCTGCGACTGCGGGACGCCCTGGTAGCGGCGGTCCGTGCGGGCGAACTCCCCGAGGAACGCCTGGCGGACGCGGCGGCCAGGGTCCGCGCACTGGCGACCTGGACGGCTTCGACCCGGTCGACATCTTCAACGGCTGCGACGCCCGAGGCGGGGCCAGACGCCACAGACGCGAGCACCGATGTCGGACTGGTGGCGGCCCGGCGGGCGCTGACGGTCACGCGCGGGGCGCAATTCGCCCCGGTCACCGAGGCTCCGTACGTCGCCGCCCTCACCCCCGTCGCCAACATCGCCGTCGGTGACGAGACCCCCTGGGGCGTCGCCGCCGAACTGCGGCGCATGCTGCCGGGCACGGAGACCGGGAGCTTCACCGGGGAGCGCGCCGGGGCCGAGGCCCTCGCGGCGGCCGGCTCCCGCCGCGTGGTCGCGGTGGTCCGTGACGCCCACCGCCACAGCTGGATGGCCCAGGCCCTCGACACCCTGCTCGCCGCCCGCCCCGACACGGTCGTCGTCGAGATGGGCGTGCCGCAGTCACCGCCCCGGGGCGCCCTCCACATCGCCACCCACGGCGCGGCCCGCGTCTGCGGCCTCGCGGCGGCGGAGGCCATCGCGGGAGCGTGAGCCGACAGGGCATGGCCGATGGAGCCGCGAAAGCGCGGGTTGCCGCACCGGGGCTCTGGTCACCGTCCGAACGAAGATGCCGGGTTCACCACGGGGGAGCCCGGCACCTTCGTATGCGTACTCAGCCGTGCGTATTCGTCTCGTGAAGCGGGTCGCCTAAATGCCCTGCCAGTCCGGCTTGTTGGCGTACGTGTGCCGGAAGTAGTCGGCGAGCTTCAGCTTGGACGCGGCGCCCTCGTCCACGACGACCGTGGCATGCGGATGCAACTGGAGCGCCGACGCCGGGCACACCGCGGCCACGGGTCCCTCGACGGTCGCCGCCACGGCATCGGCCTTGCCCTCACCCGTGGCGAGCAGCACCAGATGCCGTGCCTCCAGAATCGTCCCGATCCCCTGGGTGATCACGTGATGCGGCACCTGCTCGATGTCGCCCTCGAAGAACCGCGCGTTGTCCACCCGTGTCTGCTCGGTCAGGGTCTTGATCCGTGTACGCGAGGCGAGCGACGAGCAGGGCTCGTTGAACCCGATGTGCCCGTCGGTCCCGATCCCGAGGAGCTGGAGATCGACCCCGCCGGCCTCGGCGAGCGCCTTGTCGTACGCCTCGCACGCGGCCCGCACGTCCTCGGCGGTCCCGTCGGGCCCCATGAACGAGTCGACGTTCAGCCCCAACGGCTCCAGCACCTCGCGCCGCAACACCGACCGGTACGACTCGGGATGCTCGGCCGGCAGTCCCACGTACTCGTCGAGCTGCGCGACCCGTGCCCGTGAGGCGTCCACGGCACCGGAACCCACCTTCGCGGCCAGCGCCTCGTAGATGGGCAGCGGCGTCGAACCGGTGGCCACGCCGAGCAGCGCGTCGGGCTTGTGCCGGAGCAGCTCCGCCATGGCCTCGGCAATGAGCTCGCCACCCGCCTTGGCGTCCGAAACGATGACAACTTCCACGCTGGGCCTGCCGTTCTGAAAGGTGAAGGGGACACAACCGAACATGTGGTATAGACCAATCTAGCAGAACGGCTCTTCCTGGTCGCCCCTCAGCCGCCCCTCACCCGCACCCCGCGCCCCCGCGAAGGTCACGGAAACCCGCTGATCCCCATAACCGGCACCCCCTTCCCATTTGCCTAGCGGTCGCTACAGAAAAACTGTAGGACACGATGCGGGCATTTCTCTAGCACCCGCTATACAATTCACTCCATGGTGAGCAGCCACGACATCAAGGACGCGGCAGGCCCGGCCTCGAAGCCTCGCGGCCGCCCCCGCTCATTCGACCGCGAGACCGCGTTGGAGAAGGCGATCCTCGCCTTCTGGGAGCACGGGTACGAGGCGACCTCCGTCTCGGACCTCACCCAGGTCATGGGCATCGGCGCCCCCAGCCTCTACGCCGCCTTCGGCGACAAGCGCTCGCTCTTCGACGAGGTCGTGCGCGAGTACGGCGAGAGGTACAGCTCGTTCGGCGACCGCGCCCTCGCCGAGGAGCCGACGGCCCGAGCCGCGGTCGAGCGGATGCTGCGCGAGGCCGCGGCCGAGTACACCGAGCCGGGCCGCCCGCACGGCTGCCTGGTCATCCACGCGGCCACCAACTGCACCACCCCGGAGGTGGGGGAGTCCCTCCGTGAGCGGCGCAATGCGGACATCGCCGCCATCGAGAGCCGCATAAGGGCCGGTGTCGCCGCGGGTGAGCTGCCCGCGGACTTCGACGCGGCAGCCCTGGCCCGGCATACCGGGGCCATGATCCAGGGCATGTCCCAGCAGGCCCGCGACGGCGCCACCAAGCGGGAACTGGAGGCGCTCGCCGAACTCGCCATGCGAATCTGGCCCCGCTCGTGAACCGCTCGGGGATAGGCTGCGTGGTGGATGTAGGACGCGAGTTGTTGGATAAAGAGACAACAACAAACATCCGCCAACGCATGGACAGTCGAGAGTGGTCTAGTCCACAATCGTACAAAGCTTGAGAATGCAACTTGATGATCAAGCCGTCCGAATGACCAAGCCTCCGTCTTCCCCGCACAGGAAGACGGACCGAGGAGCCGGCGCTCTCTGCCCTGACTGCACCGGATCCTCATCCTTCGGCCGAACGGGACCGCACACCCCGCGGCCGATGTTGCTCCGGGCTGCGGTGCCGGGAGGGTTGAGGGTCCCTCTCAGGCGCCGCGGCCCGCGGGTGTTTCCGGGCCCGTGCGGGTGGCCGATTTCGGAGCATGTCGCACCCGGCGGGTACGCTCGCACACGTGCCCTCCATGAACGACCTCGTCCGCCAGCACACCGCCCTCGGTGACTCCGACCTCGAGTGGCTGCACCTGCTGGTCTCGGAGTGGCAGCTGCTCTCCGACCTCTCCTTCGCGGACCTGGTCCTGTGGGTTCCCACCCGCGACGGCACCCGCTATGTCTCGGTCGCCCAGATGAGGCCCAACACCGGCCCCACCTCGTACCAGGACGACATGGTCGGCCACCTCGTCCCGCGCGGCCGCCGCCCGATGCTGGACGCGGCCCTGGACGAGGGCCGGATCGTGCGCGAGGGCGACCCGGAGTGGCGCGAGGAGGTTCCCGTCCGGGTCGAGTCGATCCCCGTGCGCAGGGAGGGGCGCGTCCTGGGCGTCATCGCCCGCAACACCAATCTCCTCACCGTGCGCACGCCCTCGCGGCTGGAACTCACCTATCTGCAGAGCGCGTCCGACCTCGCCCAGATGATCGCGGCGGGCTCCTTCCCGTTCCCCGACCAGCAGGTCGACATGGACGCCTCGCCGCGGGTGGGCGACGGCCTGATCCGGCTGGACGCGGAGGGCATCGTCCAGTACGCGTCACCGAACGCGCTGTCGGCGTACCACCGTCTCGGCCTCGCCGCCGACCTGGTCGGCCACCACCTCGGCAAGACCACGGCCGAACTCGCCCCTTCCCGGGGTCCGGTGGACGAGGCGCTGTCCAAGGTCGCCAGCGGCTGGGCGCCCCGCGAGTTCGAGATCGAGAGCGCCGACGGTGTGATCCAGCTGCGCGCGATCCCGCTCAAACCCAAGGGCACCCGGGTGGGTTCGCTCGTACTCCTGCGTGACGTGACCGAACTGCGGCGCCGCGAGCGCGAGTTGATCACCAAGGACGCGACCATCCGGGAGATCCACCACCGGGTGAAGAACAACCTCCAGACGGTCGCGGCCCTGCTCCGCCTCCAGGCCCGCCGCATCGAGTCGGACCGGGGCCGCGAGGCCCTCGAAGAGGCCGTGCGCCGAGTCGGATCGATCGCCATCGTGCACGAGACGCTCTCCCAGAACCTGGACGAGCGCGTGGAGTTCGACGAGATCGCCGACCGGGTGCTCGCCATGGTGGCCGAGATCTCTCCGGGCAAGGTCGTCGGCCGGCGCACCGGACGCTTCGGCATACTCGACGCCGAGGTCGCGACCCCGCTCTCCATGGTCCTCACGGAGATCCTGCAGAACGCGCTGGAGCACGGCTTCCGGGAGGGCGACCGCGGCACGGTCGAGGTGTCCGCGGTCCGCGGCGGCAGCACCAAGGAGGCCCGCCTCCTGGTCACCGTCCAGGACGACGGCGTCGGTCTGCCCGAAGGCTTCGACCCGCAACGCTCGGGCAACCTGGGCCTGCAGATCGTACGGACGCTGGTGGAGGGGGAGTTGGGCGGCACCTTCGACATGGTCCGCGCTCCTGAGCGCGGGACGCAGGTCGTCCTGGACATTCCGGTGGTGCCCCACAAGTGACACACAGGCAATCCGCACCATTACTTCACGCGCACGCTGCGTAATCATCACGGGTCGCAGGGAGCGGCCGGCGGTCGCCGGGCACCCCACGAAGACGCAGCCGCAAACAGCAATGAGCCCCGGACCGTTTTCCGGTCCGGGGCTCATCGTGTTTGTTGCTATCTGCGCATCGGGGGTACTGCGCGCTGCGGCTCGGGGGCGGGATATGCGTACTCGCTGTACGCGCCGCCAAGCTCAGGGCCGTGTGGGGTGGGTTGTCAGGCGGATGCCTGGCGGGCCCGGTTGCGGGCGGCGCGGCGCTTCATGGCGCGGCGCTCGTCCTCGCTGAGACCACCCCAGACGCCGGAGTCCTGGCCGGACTCGAGCGCCCACTGCAGACACTGCTCCATGACGGGGCAGCGACGACAGACGGCCTTGGCTTCCTCGATCTGCAGCAGCGCAGGACCGGTGTTGCCGATGGGGAAGAAGAGCTCGGGGTCTTCCTCGCGGCAAACGGCGTTGTGACGCCAGTCCATGGCTGCTACCTCTCCTTGGTATTACATGCACGTTGCTTGTGAATGTGAACGCTTTCACGAATCCCTCAACAAGTGAAGGGCCGACTACCAGACGGACTGGTGTGGTCCTGTGAATTGAGGAGGGGTTCCGGCGCTCTGTGGGGGCGATGTTGCGGCCCGTCCCGAGCGCCACAAAGAGACTCGCAAACCTCAGCGGCGGATACAACCCCTACCGGAAAGTTTTTTTTGATTCCTCGGTGTCGACTAGGTCACAGCCGTACTTCCATGGGGTGGATCCTGGCCTAAACGTTCGAGTGGAAGGACTTTAGCCCGTTCCGCTCACACAATCACACGCAGTGCACGACGAACGCCTGTGAACGTCACGCTCGTACGCAGCCCTAGGTGGTCGCCGTCCATCTGGAGGGGGAGTGGGACCTTCGAATGCAAGGTGAAGTCGGTCAGGTCGTGCAGGGACACCGCGTGCTTCCCGTGGGGTCCGCGTTCGGGGGACGAAGTGAGCAACTGGGTGCCATACCGGGCAACAGCGGGCGTCGACATGCGGCTGAGACCGAGTACATCGAGCCCGGTATCGAACGAGGCCTTAGGTGACGCGTACACCGGGCGATTGCCCAGATACGTCCACGGAGAGGTGTTGCAGACTATCGACAGCACCAAATCGGTCACCGGGTCCGCGCCCGGCCGATCCAGTGTGATCGTGCCGTGGCGGCGGTGGGTCTCCCCGAAGAACTGGCGCATCGCCTGGCGCAGGTAGAGGGAGTGCGTGGAACGCTTGCCGCGCTCGCGGTGCTGTTCGACGCGGCCGACCACACCGGCGTCGAAGCCGAGACCCGCGTTGAAGGTGAACCAGCGGGCGGGGACGCCTTCGTCCTCACTGCCCGGGGTGCCCGCGGCGAGGCCGAGGCCCACCGTGCGCTGCCGGCCCTCGCGCAACGCGTCGAGGAGGGCGCCGGTGGCCTCCACGGGCTCGTTCGGCAGGCCGAGGGCGCGCGCGAAGACATTGGTGGAGCCGCCGGGGACGACGGCGAGGCCGGGCAGCCGGTCAGGGTCGGGGCCGCCGTGCAGCAGACCGTTCACGACCTCGTTGACCGTGCCGTCGCCGCCGAGGGCCACGACCAGTTCTATGTCCTTGCTCTCCGCGGCCTGCCGGCCGAGGTCCCTGGCGTGCCCGCGGTACTCGGTGGTGACCGCTTCGAGCTTCATCTCGCTCGCCAGTGCGTGGATCAAGACGTCACGCGTGCGCGCGCTTGTGGTGGTTGCCGCCGGATTGACCACGAGAAGTGCACGCATGCGATGCAGCGTACCTACCGCGTGGTACTCGGCCCATACCGAGGTATGGATCAGGTGTGAGGGGCGCCACGCAGTGGGTTTCCCGGGGTGCCCGGGGCCGTTGGCGGGTATGGGGCGAGGGCTACTCTTCAGGGGTGAGCTCTGAGCAGAAACCGACCCCGGACACCGCCCCTGGCACCTCCGACGCCGAACCCCGTCCCACGCGGCTGACCGTCGCGGCGGCGCTCGCAGCGCTGGAGGGGCTCGCTCTTGTCGCCGGTGGCGCCTACATGCTGGTGATGGGTCTCACGGGGCACCCGGACGACCGCAGCCAGGCCGTCACCGGAGGCGTGACGCTGATCGTGCTCGCGCTGCTTCCGCTGCTGGCCGCGCGTGGGCTGTTGTTGCGGCGCGGCTGGAGCCGGGGGCCGGCGATCATCACGCAGATCATGGCGCTGCCCGTCGCGTACAACCTGCTTCAGGCCGACAGTCTCGCCATTCCCGGGGGGATCGCCCTCGCGGTGGTGGCCGTTGCGGCGCTGGTGCTGATCGTGAATCCGGAGACGACCAGGGCCCTGGGGATCACCGGGCCGGGTGGGGTACGGGAGTCGAAGTAGTCCGGGGTACGCGTGGGGCGTACGACCGAGGGCGTACCCGCTGGGGTGTGCATCGGGTGTTGTACTGCCGGGGTGTGCTTGAGGGCGTTGTGCTGAGGGTGAACTGAGTGTGCGGGTCCGCTGTGGCTGATCGCGCGGTTCCCCGCGCCCCTCGAAAGCGATGCGTCCCCCGTGCCCCTGGGGAGACGCAGTTGCCCGTGTCGCCGAAAACCCCGTAGTTGCCCGCGCCCCTGCCTCAGGGGCGCGGTCTGTTACTCCTCCACCAGCAGCTTCTCCCGCAGCTGGGCCAGGGTGCGGGCCAGCAGGCGGGAGACGTGCATCTGGGAGATGCCCACCTCCTGGGCGATCTGGGACTGGGTCATGTTGGCGAAGAAGCGAAGGAGGAGGATCCGCTTCTCGCGCGGTGGGAGGTCCTCAAGGAGGGGCTTGAGGGACTCGCGGTACTCGACACCCTCCAGGGCCTCGTCGTACGAGCCCAGGGTGTCCGCGACCGCCGGGGACTCGTCGTCCGTGTCGGGGACGTCCAGGGACAGCGTGGAGTACGCGTTGGCCGACTCCAGGCCCTCCAGGACCTCCTCCTCCGAGATGCCCAGCTTCTCGGCCAGCTCGTGGACCGTGGGCGAGCGGCCGTGCCGCTGTGAGAGCTCCGCGGTCGCCGTGGTGAGCGCGAGCCGCAGTTCCTGCAGCCGGCGCGGCACCCGCACCGCCCAGCCCTTGTCGCGGAAGTGCCGCTTGATCTCGCCGACCACCGTCGGAGTCGCGTACGTCGAGAACTCGACGCCGCGCTCCGGGTCGAAACGGTCGACCGACTTGATCAGGCCGATGGTGGCGACCTGCGTGAGGTCGTCCAGCGGCTCACCGCGGTTGCGGAAGCGGCGCGCGAGGTGCTCCACGAGCGGCAGGTGCATCCGGACCAGCCGGTTGCGCAACTCCGCGTACTCGGGACTGGCGACATCCAGCTTGCGCAGCTCGATGAACCTGGCCCGCGCCGCGCTGCGGTCGTGGGGGTCGCGCTGCGTCCCCGACGCGCCGCTGTCGGCATTTCGTTCGTGCTCGTGCTGCTCGCTCATGATCCCGCCCGTCACCCGCCGCCGCCCTTCCGAGGACGTCCCCCCAGACTCCGTCCGGGGGGACGTCCGCTGCGCGGCAACGTCTGGATCCTGTCGCCCGTCACTGTCGGAGAGCGCCTCGCGCCCGTCCTTGTCGACCGGCTCTTCCCGCTGAGGCGCTTCGGCCGCCGAGGAGGCGTCGTCCTCCGGATGCGGCCGGGCCTGCTGCTCGGGGATGCCGTCGACACCTTCCGCCAGAGGCCGCGGCCCGGTCGGGCCGCTCTCGCCCTCGCCGGGAAGCTCCCGTGTGCCGCGCTCTTCGTCCCGCACCGGCCCGTCCCCGTTCCTCACGCCGGCCCGGGTCCCGCGCCGCGCTGTTTGTAGAGGCTGATCGAAACGGTTTTGTCGTCGGCCACCGAGGAGGACACCTTGCCGGCGAGGGCCGACAGCACGGTCCAGGCGAAGGTGTCCCGCGCGGGGGCATGGCCGTCGGTGGTCGGGGCCGAGACGGTCACCTCGAGCGAGTCGTCGATCAGGCGGAAGACACAGCTGAGCACGGAGCCCGGCACCGCCTGTTGCAACAGGATCGCGCATGCCTCGTCCACGGCGATGCGCAAGTCCTCGATCTCGTCGAGGGTGAAGTCCAAACGCGCCGCGAGGCCGGCTGTGGCCGTGCGCAGCACCGACAGGTAGGCACCCGCAGCCGGCAGCCGGACTTCCACGAAGTCCTGGGTCGCGGGCTCGCCTGCGATCTGGGACACCCTCACCTCCAAGGTGGTACAAGCTCTTTCGGGGGCCGAGGGTCGCCCCCCGGGGTAACGCGCAACGTGGTTCAGCGGTGACGCTATCGCGCTCTCAGGTTTCCTGTCCTCGGGACCCCAACCCCGTGCTGTCACTCATAGTAAACCTACGGATACGCACAGTGGCTAGGGGTCTGCGGGCCCAATTGGGAAGAGCGCGCGCCGGGTTGACGTACCCAACGGTCAGAGGGTCGAACCGTCCGGATCCCTCGTCACACGAGTACGTGGTCGACGAAGCACCAGCGCCAGTTCTCTCCGGGCTCGAACGTGCGCATGATCGGGTGTCCCGTCTCCTTGAAGTGCGCCGTGGCGTGCCGCAGCGGCGACGAGTCGCAGCAGCCCACGTCTCCGCAGCTGAGACACAGTCGCAACTGCACGGGGTGCGAGCCGGCCGCCAGACACCCCAGGCAGGTCTCGCTCAGTGGCTCGGGTTCTGGATGCGGCAGCGCGTCGGCGTGCGTGCACTGTTTCATGATTGCCAGATTACGTCGGGCGTGCGGGAATCCGCGCCGAAACGAAGGCGGGCCGAATCCGATGCATGTGATGCCCCTCCTCCTGCTGGTCGCGGGCAGCGCCGTGATCGCCGGCGCGGCCCGCCGTACCCCGGTGCCCGCGCCGCTGCTGCTGGTCACCGCGGGCCTGGTCGTCTCGTACCTGCCCGGGGTCCCCGAATACACCCTCGACCCCGACGTGGTGCTTCCGCTGGTGCTGCCCCCGCTGCTCTACACGGCGGCCACGGACAGCTCGTACCTCGATCTGCGGGCGCAACTCAGGCCGGTCGCGCTGCTGTCGGTCGGGTACGTGCTCTTCGCGACGTTCGTCGTCGGCTGGGCCGCCTACATGATCGTGCCGGACCTGTCGCTGACGGCCGCGCTGGTGCTCGGCGCGGTCGTGGCGCCGCCGGACGCGGTGGCGGCGACGGCGGTGGCACGCCGGGTCGGACTGCCCTCCAGGGTCACCACGATCCTGCAAGGAGAGTCCCTGGTGAACGACGCGACCGCGATCACCGCCTACCGGGTGGCGCTCGCCGCCGTCGTCGGAGAGGGCGCGACCTGGGCGGGCGGCATCGGAGAGTTCCTGCTCGCGGCGATCGGCGGTGTCGGGATCGGAGTCGTCCTGATGGTGCCGCTCCACTGGCTGCGTACGCACCTGACGGAGGCGCTGCTCCAGAACTCCCTGTCGCTGCTGATCCCGTTCTTCGCGTACGCGGTCGCCGAGCAGGTGCACGCCTCCGGAGTGCTCGCCGTGGTCGTCGTCGCGCTCTACCTGGGGCACCGCAACTGGGAGGTCGACTTCGCGACCCGGCTCCAGGAGGAGGCGGTGTGGAAGATGGTCGCGTTCATCCTGGAGTCGGCGGTCTTCGCACTGATCGGCCTGCAGCTCCCGATCGTCCTCAAGGGCCTCGACGAGTACGAGGGAGCGAGCGCCGCCTGGTACGCGGTGGCCGTCTTCCTGGTCGTCGTCGTGTCCCGCTTCGTGTGGGTGTATCCCGCGACCTTCCTGCCGCGCATGCTGTCCAAGCGGATCCGGGAACGGGAGGACGACCCCTCCTGGAAGGGTCCGTTCATCATCAGCTGGGCCGGGATGAGAGGTGTGGTCTCGCTCGCCATCGCCTTCTCGATCCCGCTCACCGCGGAGGGCGGCGAGGAGTTCCCGGGCCGCAATCTGATCCTCTTCCTGACCTTCACGACGGTGATCGGCACGCTGGTGGTGCAGGGGCTGACACTGCCCCCGCTGGTCCGGCTGCTGAAACTGCCCGAGCGGGACCGGCAGGCCGAGACGCTCGCGGAGGCGAACGCCCAGGCGCAGGCGTCCCGGACCGCTGAGCGCCGCCTGGACGAGCTCCTCGACGACGAGCGCAACGCGCTGCCGCCTCCGCTGGCCGACCGGCTCCGCACGGTCCTGGAACGCCGCCGCAACGCCGTGTGGGAGCGGCTCGGGACGGTGAACCCCGTGACCGGGGAGACCGTCGACGACACGTACCGGCGGCTGTCGCGCGAGATGATCGGCGCCGAGCGGGAGATGTTCGTGAGGCTCCGGGACGGCCGTTACATCGACGACGAGATGCTCCGGACGCTGCTGCGACGCCTGGACCTGGAGGAGGCGGCGGCCTTCCGCGAGGCGACCTAGGCCCTGGAACAGGTCTGGAACCGGTCGGCGGCCCGGGGGTGGGGGCTGCCGGTGACGACCGCCGCGACCGTCGTCCCGCGCGCGAACGCGCCTTCCTCGACGAGGGCGACAAGTCCGTACAGCAACTTGGCGACATAGAGACGCTCCACGGGCAGACCGTGGCGCTGCTCGAAGTCGGCGGCGAACGCGTCGAGTTCGGGTGGTGTACGGGCGTAACCGCCGAAGTGGAAGCGGTCGTCGAGCGACCAGTCGCCGCGCGGGCCGCCGAAGGCCTCGCCCTGGAGCGTACGTATCTCGGCGTCGAGGAAGCCGCCCTTGAGCACGGGGACGCCGAGAGCGCGCCGGCCCGGGCCGAGGCCGGCGGCCAGGCCCGCGAAGGTGCCGCCCGTGCCGCAGGCGACCGCGGCCACGTCGACACCGCCGTGGTCCCGCAGCTCCTCGCCGAGGGCGCGGCAGCCCAGGACGGCGAGGGAGTTGCTGCCGCCCTCCGGGATCACGTACGCGTCCTCGGCGGCGCACGCGCGAAGGAGCGCGGCCAGCGTCTTCGGCTCGCTCTTGCGGCGGTACGTCGATCTGTCGACGAAGTGGAACCGCATGCCGTCGGCCGCGCACTGGGCCAGGGACGGGTTGAGCGGGCGGTCGGCGAGCTCCTGGCCGCGGACCACGCCGACGGTGGGCAGGCCCAGGAGGCGGCCCGCGGCGGCGGTGGCCCGCAGATGGTTCGAGTACGCGCCGCCGAAGGTGAGGACCGTGCGGCCCGCCGCCGCCCGCAGGTTCGGGGCCAGCTTGCGCCACTTGTTGCCGACCAGCTCCGGGTGGATCAGATCGTCCCGCTTGAGCAGCAGCCGGACGCCGCGCCGCGCGAACCGCTCGTCCACGGCCTCCCGCACCGGGGACGGCAGCCGTGGCCGCAGGGCGCCGAGGCCGAGCGCTTCGGGGCTCTCGGGTGTCTCGGAGGGCTCGGGGCTGATCACCCACCCATTGTCGGACACGTGTCCGAGCGGGGCAGAGTCACGGTGGCACCGGCGGCGCGGGCCCGCCACGCAGGCGCTACTTCAGTCGTTCGTGGATGCGATCCCGCATGGCCGCCATCGTGAAACCACGGGGGTCGATCTTGCCCGGCTGCCATTCGAGGTGGCCGATGACCGAGCGTGCCGTCCAGCCGTGGTGGCGGCAGACCGCCGCCGCGGCGCGCTCGATGGCGTCGAGCTGGGCCTCGGGCCAGGGGTCCTCGCCGTCGCCGAGGTTCTCGCACTCGAAGCCGTAGAAGTGGCGGTTGCCGTCGGTGTTCGCCTCGTTGTCCGGCGGGAGGGCCTTCTCCGCGATGACCGCGCGCAGGACGTCGTCGTCGCCCAGGCCCGCGTGGTTGGAACGGCCGTAGCCGACGAGGTGGACTCTGCCGTCCTTGGTGATGACACCGTGGCACAACGGGCCGGGCAGGCCGCTGTAGCCGTCGCGGCAGATCTCGACCGTGCGCTGACTGCCCGATGTCACCGTGTGGTGGATCATCACGCCGTGGACCGGGCCCCACGGGCCCTTGTGATTGCGGTTGTGATGTTCCCAGTCGCCGACCTCGACGACCGTGAGCCCTTCCGCCTTGAGCCGGCTGAGAAAGCTGCCCGCGGACATGGGTGGGGCCATGACCGCCTCCTTACAGGCCGCGACGGCCACCCGACGCGGCCGTCTCGTACCGCTGCTTGTACCCGGATCTCCTCGGTCGGAGCCACTTCTTCGCACGGCGTGCGAGCCGATCCGGTCAGGCGGGGCAGCGGTACGCGCGGACCGCCTCAGGCGCGCAGAAAGCCGTCCCCGTGCGTCGCGATGTGGCTCTCCACGGCCTGGAGGGCCTGCTGCGTGGCCTCCGGAGAGCCGCTGCCGCGCCGCTCCGCGAGGTAGGCCGCGCCCAGGCTCTTCAGCAGATCGCTGCCCGCCCGCTGTGCCTGGACGTCGTCGAGCTTCTGCTTGCCCTGCGTGAGGCCGCGCTGTGCTTGTTCCTTGGCGCGGTCCAGGAAGCCTGCCATTGCCGTCTCCTCATCATCGTTCGTCGTCATTCGTCCGTTTCGCCGGTTCAACGGGCGGCCCGATCTTGAAGTTCCCGATCGGGAAGTGATCGCGAAGTGATCGGTGAGCGATCCGTGAGCGATCGGGGAGATCCACGTCGCCGGGCCGGCCGGTCGCCAGGACCGGCCGGCCCGGACGGGGCCCTCCGTTATGCCCTGCTTTCGAAGATCCATTCCCGCTCGTTCGTGTAATAGCACCGGCACGGTCCGTGATGAAAGTGTTCTCGGCGCAGCTCATTGCACGATGGGGAGGGCAATTTCATGTCGGTAGGCGAAGAGATCCGCGCGGACCAGGACCAGCCGCAGAAGAGTCTCGGCACATCCGCGGCGCGGAACCTGGCCACGACCACCAAGTCCGCGCCACAGATGCAGGAGATCAGCTCACGATGGCTGCTGCGCATGCTGCCGTGGGTGAACGTGCAGGGCGGCACATACCGCGTGAACCGCAGGCTCAGCTACTCGGTGGGCGACGGTCGCGTGACGTTCGTGAAGACGGGTGACCGCGTCCAGGTCATCCCCGCGGAGCTCGGCGAACTGCCGGCACTGCGCACCTATGAGGACCCGGAGGTGCTCGCCGAGCTCGCACAGCGTTGCCAGCAGCGGGAGTTCGACCCGGGCGACGTGCTCGCCTCCTTCGGCAGCCAGGCCGACGAGGTGTTCCTGCTCGCACACGGCAAGGTCGAGAAGATCGGCACGGGTCCGTACGGGGACGACGCGGTCCTGGGCGTCCTCGCCGACGGCGCCTACTTCGGCGAGCAGGCGATCACCGACCCGGAGGCGATCTGGGAGTACACGGCCCGCGCGGTCACGGCCTGCACGGTCCTCGCGCTGCCCCGCCAGGACCTCGACCAGATCGCCGAGCGCTCTGAATCCCTGCGCGAGCACCTTCAGCAACTGCGCGCGATTCCGACACAGCGCGCCAACAACTACGGCGAGAAGGAGATCGACCTCGCCGCCGGCCACACCGGGGAGCAGGCCATCCCGGGGACGTACGTCGACTACGACGCGGCACCGCGCGAGTACGAACTCAGCGTCGCCCAGACCGTACTGCGCATCCACACGCGCGTGGCCGACCTCTACAACCAGCCGATGAACCAGACCGAGCAGCAGTTGCGGCTCACGGTCGAGGCGCTGAAGGAGCGCCAGGAGCACGAGCTCATCAACAACCGGGAGTTCGGGCTGCTCAACAACTGCGAGTACGACCAGCGGCTGCAGCCGCACGACGGCGTACCCAGCCCGGACGACCTGGACGAGCTGCTCACCAGGCGGCGCGGCACCAAACTGCTGCTCGCCCACCCGCGCGCGATCTCGGCGTTCGGCCGCGAGCTCAACAAGAGGGGTCTCGTCCCGGAGACCGTCGACATGGGTGGCAACCGCATTCCCACCTGGCGCGGTGTGCCGATGTTCCCGTGCAACAAGATCCCGGTCACCGAGGCCCGCACGACCTCGATCATCGCCATGCGTACGGGCGAGGCCGACCAGGGCGTCATCGGGCTCCAGCAGGCCGGCATCCCGGACGAGATCGAGCCGAGCCTGTCCGTGCGGTTCATGGGCATCAGCGAGCAGGCGATCATGTCGTACCTGGTGACGACGTACTACTCGGCCGCGGTCCTGGTGCCCGACGCGCTCGGGGTCCTGGAGAACGTCGAGATCGGCCGCTGGAGGTGACGTCCCGCACGGCGCGCGCCGTGTCCCCGTCCGCCGGTGCGGGGGGACCGAAGGGGTACGCGCCCGTCGCCGGCGGAACCGCCACCGTTCACGCACTCCGCGAGGCGGATCCATGGGTGAGCTCATGACGGAGACGCAACAGAGCCCGCTGCCGGCCGTGGAAGGACCGGAAGCGCGGGGAGGACCGGTGCCGGGTGGCGTGCCCGGCGGGCGACGCGGTTCGCCCGACGGACAGGAGGCCGCCGGGATCCTGGAGCGGTCCCGGGCGTCGGTCGACCCCGAACTGCGCCGCGTCATCGAGTCGTTGCCCGGCCCGTTGCGTCGTATCGCGCTCTACCACTTCGGGTGGGAGCACGCGGACGGCAGCCCGGCGGCGGGGAACGCGGGCAAGGCGATCCGGCCGGCGCTCGTGCTGACCGCGGTCCGGGCGCTCGGCGGACAGCAGGAGACGGCCGTACGGGCGGCCGCCGCGGTGGAGCTGGTGCACAACTTCACCCTGCTGCACGACGACGTGATGGACCGGGACACCACCCGCAGGCACCGGCCCACCGCGTGGGCCGTGTTCGGCGACGCCGACGCGGTCCTGGCCGGGGACTCCTTGCAGGCGCTGGCCCACCGGCTGCTCGCCGAGGATCCGCATCCGGCGTCCTCGGCGGCGGCCGCGCGGCTCGCGAGCTGTGTCGTCGAACTGTGCGCGGGCCAGCACACGGACACCGCGATGGAGCGCCGCGGTCCCGACGACGTCACGCTCGACGAGGTGCTCGCCATGGCCGAGGCCAAGACGGGGGCGCTGCTCGGCTGCGCGTGCGCGCTCGGGGCGCTGTACGCGGGGGCCGGGGAGGAGGACGTCGACGCCCTCGACGCGTTCGGGCGCGAGGCCGGCCTCGCCTTCCAGCTCATCGACGACGTGATCGGTATCTGGGGGGACCCGAGCCGCACCGGCAAGCCGGCCGGGGCGGATCTGATGGCCCGCAAGAAGTCCCTCCCGGTCGTCGCCGCGCTCGCCTCGGGCACACCGGCCGCGGCCGAACTGGCCGAGTTGTACCGGGTTCCGTACCGCGACGGCGATCTGGAGCGTACGGTCCTCGCCGTCGAGCGGGCGGGTGGCCGTGACTGGGCCCAGGTCCAGGCCGCCGACCGGATGGCCAGGGCCCTGCAGCACCTGTCCCGGGCCGTCCCGGATCCGGAGGCGGCGGGAGGGCTTCTGTCGCTGGCGGAGTTCGTGACGCGGCGGAGCACATGAGGCGGCGGAGCGCGTGAGTTCGGGCCGCCGATGGGGGTGACGAGTGGGACGCGTGAGACGGGTGCGACGAGTGAAGGGTGACCGAAGG
Source organism: Streptomyces sp. NPDC020747 (assembly GCF_044334695.1). Lineage (NCBI taxonomy): Bacteria > Bacillati > Actinomycetota > Actinomycetes > Kitasatosporales > Streptomycetaceae > Streptomyces > Streptomyces sp. NPDC020747. The sequence continues at coordinate 673,951 of NZ_JBIRTJ010000002.1, forward strand.
GCGGCGCATATGTAGAGATCAGGTGGCCGATGCCGTGCGGTGCCCGCGGGGACGCGGCAGCCGAAGCCGCACGGCGTCGGGGGACAGGGGAACGGGGAGGCAGGGAGGGGCAGGGGGAACAAGGGGCGAGGACGGTCGAGGAAGGCCGGGGGCCGGCGAGGGCAGAGGAAGACTGAGGGGGACGTGCGGGGGCGGGGCGGGAAGGCACTGCCCGGGTGGGACGGCTCGGCTGGGCGCGGTGGATGAGGCTGCGCGGCGGGTGGGCTGTCGGTGCCTGGAGGTGGGGGATGGGGTCCCGATCCGGCTTGGCCGGGCCTGACTCGGCTCGACTGGTCCCAACCCAACCCAACCCAACCCGACTCAGCTCGACCTAACCTGGCTCATCCGGGCCCGGCTCGGCTCAACCGGGCTCAACTCGGCTTGGCCGAGCCCGATCCGGCTGGACCGAGCCCGATCCGGCTCGGTACGGCGGGGAGTGGTACCGCCTGTTCGGCCCTGCCCGGTCGGTCTGGCTCAGCCCGACTCGGCGCGGTCTGCCGGGCCGGGCGGTACGCGACCGTTCCCAGCCCAGCCCAGCCCAGCCCAGCCCAGCCCAGCTGAGCTAGGCCCAGCTGAGCCCGGCTCGCTCCCAGCTCGCCCCGCTTTCGGTCCGGGCCGCCTCCACACCGCCCGTCTAGGGCCCGTCTACGGTCCGCCTCCACTCTCACTTCACTTCCGCCACTCCACCCTGAGCGGTACGGCGTTCGTCGGCCGTAATGGGTACGAGACTCCGGAGCTCTCTTCGCCGCGCGGTGCCTGACAACGCGGTGAGGCGGAGGGGCTCCGGTTCTGGCGGGCCCCGCGCATCCCCACGGTGTGCGGGGCCCGTCGCCTTCCGCCGAAGTGATCGCCTAGGCTGCAACGGCCGAGTGGGCATGGGCGGTTGAGCCATAAGGGGCGGGCTATGGGTGTGGCGATCCGCAGAGCGGGCGAGAACGACCGGGAGGCCGTGACACGGCTGCTCGACGAGGCCTTCCAGAACGACCCGGTGAGCAGCTGGGTCTTTCCCGACGCGGAACACCGGCGGCTCAGGCATCCGTTGCTGATGGGCGCCTTCTTCGACGCCGTGCTCGCCGAGGGGTACGTGGACGTCACGGAGGATGGTTCGGCCTGTGCGCTGTGGCTGTCCGTGCCCGCGGAGCCCGCCGAGGAGGACGACGAGGACGGGCCCGCCCAGATGCGCGAGGAAGTCGACCCCGAGAACGAACGGGTCGAGCTGATAGGCCGGTTGACCGCCGGGATCCACCCGGAGGGGCGGGCCCACGAGTACCTCTGGATGATCGGCGTCGCGCCGGGCCGGCAAGGGGAGGGGCTCGGTGCCGCGCTTGTCCGGCATGTGCTGGACCGGTGTGATGGTGAAGGTGTGGCCGCGTATCTGGAGGCGAGCAGTGCGCGCAGCCGGGGGCTCTATGAGCGGCTCGGGTTCGAGTTCACGGGGAACGCGCTCGAACTTCCGGCCGGGCCGTTGATGTGGCCCATGTGGCGCGAACCGCTCGGTTAGCCGGGCGGTTCACGGAACGGCCGATCGTTCCGCGAACCGAACCGCGAGAGGGCTGTTCGTAGTCTGCGGGCCGGTGAAGGCCGGCCGCGCAGTCCCCCGCGCCCTGATGGGGCGCCCCCGTGCGCTCAGTCGTCCCGCTCCGGCACGATCGTCGCGACGATCCGTTCCACCAGCCCGTCCGGGACGGTCACTCCCGGCAGCACGCCCTCCAGGACGCCCGGCAGGGTCAGGTGTTCGAGGATCAGACCGAGCATGGCGAGGTACAGGACCGTCACCGTCTCGTCGCCGCCGGGGAGGCCTGCCCCGCGGTGGAACTCCATGCCGTGTTCGAGGTCGGCGCGGATCGTCTTCGTGTAGGAGGCGCGGAGTTCGGGGCGGCGGGTGGCTTCCAGCCGCATCTCCAGCAGGGCCAGATAGCCCGTGCGGTCGCGCTGGGCGCGGGCCATGAGGTCGTGCATGAACGCCGTGACCAGGGTGCGGTCCTTGGGGGCCTTCATGAGCTCGGCCAGGACCTCGGGGTCCGGGGCGAGGCGTTGGTGGAGGCGGGCGTCGATCTGGCGGAGCAGGTCGTCGCGGCCGCCGAAGTAGTTCGAGGCCGTGCCCACCGGCACCTTGGCCTCGCCGTCCACCGCGCGGAACGTCAGCCCGCGTGCCCCCTCGCGCGCCAGCACCTCCACACCGGCGTCGACCAGGGCGGCCCTGCGCTCCGGATTGCTCGCCATGCGGAATCCCCTCTCCTGCTTGAGTCCCGTACGGGGGATCCTCGGAAATCCTCTTGCAACCACTACAGATGGAGCACTATGAATGGAGTGGTTCACGCATCCTACGGAAAGAGACCGGCTTGCGAAAGCTCACGTATTTCATCGCCTGCTCGATCGACGGCTTCATCGGCGACCCGAGCGGCGACGCACAGATGATGGTGGAGATGGTCGACGAGGAGTTCTTCGACTTCCTCAAGACCGAATACCCGGAGACGCTGCCGACCCACGGCCGTCGGGCGACGGGCACGGACCACCTGGCGAACCAGAAGTACGACACGATCATCCAGGGCCGCGCCAGCTACGACATCGCGCTGGAGATCGGCGTCACCAGCCCGTACGCCCACATGCGCGAGTACGTCGCCTCGCGCAGCCTGAAGGAGTCGCCCGACCCGCACGTCGAGATCATCTCCGACGACCTGGTCGGCAAGGTCCGTGAGCTCAAGGCGGAGGACGGCGATCTCGGTATCTATCTGTGCGGCGGCTCCCGGCTCGCGGGGGAACTGGTCGACGAGATCGACGAGCTCGTCGTCAAGACGTATCCGATCGTGCTGGGCTCCGGCATGCCGATGTTCGGCTCCGGGTTCGCCGTCGGCGAGTTCACGCTCGGCGAGGTGCGCACGTTCAAGAACGGGGCGGTCGTGCGGACGTACAGCAGGAAGCGCTGATTCCGGCGCGGGTTCGTCGCCCGCCTGTCGGGGCGCGAGCTCCCGCAATACCCTGGGGACATGACCAGCGATGAGTACGTCTGTCCGGTCTGCAAGCAGGCCGTGGACACGGTCGTTCGTCGGCACAAGACCCTCGGGGTCTTCGTGCCCCTGTGGGGCGCGGGCCCCTGCCAGAACCCCCAGTGCGCGGAGTACGAGGAGGGGGAGGCCGACAAGGCCGAGTCGGAGCGCGTCCTCGCGAGCGAGCCCGGGCCGCCCGAGGCACCGCAGGCGGTCGCCGGCCCGGCGGCTGCGGACCAGGCGTCCGTGGAGCGGGATTCCTGAGTGCGACGGCCCGCGAGAAACCGCAGGAAAAATTTTCCGCGCCCTTGTAGAGAACCGCGGCCCGGCTCCGACGTCCCCTGTGAGAGCCGCCCACCGCGGGCGGCCCCCAACCGAAGGAGCGGACTCATGAAGTACCTCGTGATGATCCAGGGCACGCAGGCGGACTACGCGGCGCAGAGCGGCAAGGGCTCCGCCGACGCGCCCGTCTGGACCGAGAAGGACGTCCAGACCATGTACGCGCACATGGGCGCGATCAACAACGACCTCGCCGAGACCGGGGAGATCGTCGACGCCAACGGTCTGACGGAGCCCGCGAAGGCCCGGTTCGTCGAGCGGGGCCCGGACGGGAAGCCCGTGATCACCGACGGACCGTACAGCGAGACCAAGGAAGTGCTCGCCGGGTACTGGGTCCTGGACTGCGCCAGCCTGGAGCGGGTCACGGAGATCGCCGCCCGCGTGCTTGAGTGCCCCGTCCCCGAGGGCACGAAGCAGTACCCGCTGGTCATCCGCCCGATTCCCGACTTCGACGGCGGCGGGGACGTGTGAGCCGTCCCCCGAGACGCCCCTCGGGACGTACGACCGAGATCGAGGACCTGCTGCGCCGCAACGCGCCGCAGGTCCTCGGCGCGCTCGTGCGCCGGTACGGGCACTTCGACGCCGCCGAGGACGCCGTGCAGGAGGCGCTTCTTGCGGCGGCCGGGCAGTGGCCGGAGGCCGGGGTGCCCGACAATCCGCGCGGCTGGCTGATCAAGGTCGCCTCGCGGCGGCTCACGGACGTGCTGCGCAGCGAGGAGGCACGGCGGCTGCGCGAGGAGCGGGCGGCGGCGCTCACTCCGCGCGACGCGTTCACGGCGCCGCCGCCCGGCGCGGACCGTGCGCCGTCCGAGGACGACACGCTCACACTCCTCTTCCTCTGCTGCCACCCCGAACTGCCCCAGCCCGCGCGGATCGCGCTCACGCTGCGGGCGGTCGGCGGTCTGACGACGGCCGAGATCGCCCGGGCGCATCTGATGCCCGAGGCGTCCATGGCGCAGCGGATCAGCCGGGCCAAGCAGAAGGTGAAGGGCACGAGCTTCGGCCGCCCCGAGAACTGGGAGGAGCGGCTGCCTGCGGTCCTGCACGTCCTGTACCTGATCTTCAACGAGGGGTACACGGCCACCTCCGGCGCGGCGCTCCAGCGGGCCGAACTCGCGGGTGAGGCCATCCGGTTGACCCGTACGGTGCACGCGCTGCTGCCCGCCCACTGCGAGGTGACGGGCCTGCTGGCGCTCATGCTCCTCACCGACGCCCGCCGTGCCGCGCGCACCGGGCCGCACGGCGAACTGGTGCCGCTCGACGAGCAGGACCGCGCGCTGTGGGACAAGGCCGCGATCGACGAGGGCGTGGCACTCGTGACGCAGGCGCTGGCCCAACCGCGGCTGGGCCCCTACCAGTTGAGGGCCGCGATCGCCGCCGTCCACGACGAGGCGGCCTCGCCCGACGACACCGACTGGCTGGAGATCCTCGGCCTCTACGACATCCTCGTGCGCCTGGTCCCCGGTCCCGTGGAGCGCCTCAACCGCGCGGTGGCCGTCGCGATGGCCCATGGCCCGGAGGCTGGTCTCACCGAACTCGACTCACTGGAAGGCGAGTTGTCGACGGGCCACCGCCTCGACGCGGTCCGCGCCCATCTCCTGGAACGGGCCGGTGACACCGAGGCCGCCCGCACCGCCTACGAGTCGGCCGCCGCCAAGACCCTCAGCCGCCCGGAACAGCGCTACCTCCGGGCGCGCGCGTCCCGCCTGGAAACCTGAAGCGCGCCGCTGCCCTCAGGACGCCCTGGCCCTCAGGACGGGGGCTCGGGGGCCCGGACGCGTGTGGGCCGCGTGTACATCTTCGCCACGCAGGCCGGGATCGCCGCCCCCGCGTCGTGCGGCCGGGCCCGGTACGCGCTCGGCGACTCGCCCACCAGCTCGGTGAAGCGGGAGCTGAACGACCCCAGAGACGTACACCCCACCGCGATGCAGACCTCCGTGACGGTCAGATCACCGCGCCGCAGCAGCGCCTTCGCACGCTCGATGCGCCGCGTCATGAGATAGCCGTACGGAGTCTCGCCGAAGGCCGCCCGGAAGCTGCGCTGGAAGTGGCCCGCCGACATCAGCGCCGTACGCGCGAGCGCAGGCACGTCCAGCGGCTCGGCGTACTCACGGTCCATCCGGTCGCGCGCCTTGCGCAGCCGGACCAGATCCTCCGTGTTCATGCTCCTCAGCATGCCACGGCCCACCGACAGTGGGCCCACCGACAGAGGAACGCGGAAGGGGCCCGGCCAAGGTATTGGCCGGGCCCCTCCACCGCGAAAACGGAAGGCGTTGGGTCACGCCTTCTTGGTCTCCCAGAAGATCTTGTCGATCTGGGCGATGTAGTCCAGCGCCTTCTGGCCCGTGGCCGGGTCGGTCGAGCCCTTGGCGGCCGAGAGGGCCTTGAGGGCGTCGTTGACCAGCTGGTGCAGCTCCGGGTACTTCTCGAAGTGCGGGGGCTTGAAGTAGTCGCTCCAGAGCACCGAGACGTGGTGCTTGGCGAGCTCGGCGCGCTGCTCCTTGATGACGGTGGCGCGGGCCTGGAAGTGCGGGTCGTCGTTGGCGGCCATCTTTTCCTGCACGGCCTTCACCGACTCCGCCTCGATGCGGGCCTGGGCCGGGTCGTACACACCGCAGGGCAGGTCGCAGTGTGCGCTGACCTTGACCTTGGGGGCAAACAGGCGGGAGAGCATTGAGCTGTCCTTCCTCGTGATCGTCTTCTCAGGTGGGACATTACTCCGTGAGGGACGGGTTTTCGCGAGTGCCCCCATGGGCTTAGGACAAAAGTCCAGGGTGAGACTGGGACTCGTGGAGGATAGGACCGGGGAGGTGCCGGTGATGCCGGAGCTGTCGCAGGAGACCGAGCGTGGAAGGGCCGCCCTGCCCTTCGGTACGGCCGAGGTGACGGGACCGTCCATGGTGCCCACGCTGCAGCACGGGGACCTCCTCGTCGTGCAGTACGGGGCCCGGGTCAGGCCCGGTGACGTGGTCGTACTGCGTCATCCGTTCCAGCAGGACCTGCTGGTCGTCAAGCGCGCGGCCGAGCGGCGCGAGGGAGGCTGGTGGGTGCTCGGCGACAACGCGTACGCGGGTGGGGACAGTACCGACTACGGGACCGTGCCCGAGGAGCTCGTCCTCGGGAAGGTGCGGTTCCGGTACCGGCCGCCGAAGAAGGGTCAGCGCTCGCCGTTCGCGGTCGCGCGCTGGGTGCTGTCGGCCGCCAGGCCGGTGCTCTCCGACCGGTCCGCCTCCAGGCGTTTGCGGGCCCGGTAGGCGGCGACGTTCGCCCGGGTCGCGCAGCGGTCCGAGCAGTAGCGCCGGGAGCGGTTCGTCGAGGTGTCGAGGTAGGCGTTGCGGCACGGTGCTGCCTCGCACAGGCCCAGGCGGTCCACGCCGTACTCGGTGAGGTGGAAGGCCAGGCCCATCGCGGCGGTCGCGGCGTACCCCGCGGTCGCGTTCGACGGGTGGTCCGCCAGGTGCATGTGCCACAGCGGGCGGCCGTCGTCGTCCCTGAAGTCGTGGCCGGAGATCTGCGGGCTCACCGGGAACTCCAGGAGCAGTGAGTTCAACAGGTCCACGGCGAGGGTCTCGTCGCCGCCGTCGGCCGCCTCGAAGACCGCGCGCAGGCGGGCCCGTACGCCGCGGAAGCGGGTCACGTCCGAGTCCGTGGCGCGGCGGGCCGCCGACGAGTTGCCGCCGAAGAGGTCGCGGACGGCCTCGACCGAGGTGAGCGCGTCCTTGCCCCGGGCCGGTTCCTCGCTGTTGACGAGTCGCACGGCGTGATCCGAGTAATAGGCCAGTTCCACTTGTAGTCCTTACGGAGGCACTCTATCGTCGTGGTGCGGACAGGTAATGGCTAATTGCACTTCCAGGGTATTACAACCTGGAGGGGAGAGGGGTATCCATGACGACCGACATCGGAGCCGACTGGACAGCCTGGCAGGAGAGCTGGGACCGGCAGCAGGAGTGGTACATGCCGGACCGTGAGGAGCGCTTCCGGGTCATGCTCGACATGGTCGAGGCCCTCGTGGGCCCCGAGCCACGCGTCCTGGACCTCGCGTGCGGTACGGGGAGTATCACGGCCCGTCTCTTCGAGAGGTTCCCGAAGGCGGTCAGCGCCGGCGTCGACCTCGACCCCGCGCTCCTGACCATCGCCCGGGGGACCTTCGAGGGCGACGACCGGGTCACCTTCGTCACGGCCGACCTCAAGGACCCCGACTGGCCGGCGAAGCTGCCGTACGACTCGTACGACGCCGTCCTCACGGCCACCGCCCTCCACTGGCTGCACAGCGAACCCCTCGCGGTCCTCTACGGTCAGGTCGCGGGACTCGTCCGTGACGGTGGGGTGTTCATGAACGCGGACCACATGATCGACGAGACGACTCCTCGGATCAACGCGGCGGATCGTGCGCAGCGGCATGCGCGCATGGACGAGGCCAAGGCCGCGGGTGTTCTCGACTGGGCCGAGTGGTGGCAGCTCGCCGGTCAGGATCCCGTGCTCGCCGAGCCCACGGCTCGGCGCTTCGAGATCTATGGCGAGCATGCGGATGGTGACACTCCGTCCGCGGAGTGGCATGCGCGGACGCTGCGCGAGAAGGGGTTCGCGGAGGCCCGGTCGGTCTGGCGGTCGCCGTCGGACGGGCTGGTGCTGGCCCTGAAGTAGCGGGTTTTCTCGCCCCCGCCGCCCCTACCCTCCCCCACTCTCGGCTTCGCTCGAGCGGGGGGACCCCCATCGTCCCTTACTCAGGGGCTCCGCCCCCGAACCCCCGTATCGCGCTGCCGCGCTCGTCCTCAAACGCCGGACGGGCTGAGTGGGTGGGCGGGGCTGATGGGGGTGGGTGGGACATCCGCGTGAACGGCCTTGTGCTCAAGTGCCGGACGGGCTGGGTGGGTGGTGGCCGGCCGGGGTCGGTGGGGAATCGGCCTGAACGGCCTCGTCCTCGAACGTCGGACAGGCTGGGTGGGCGGGGCTGACGGGGCTGGGTGGGGAATCGGCCCGAACTGCCTTGTCCTCAAACGCCGGACAGGCTGAAAATGAGCGCCGTGCGGGCTGAAAGGTGAGTTCCAGGCGGGCTGAAAGGCGGGGCGCGGGCTCGCTTTTCAGGGGCGCGGGGAACTGCGCGATCAGCCCCACCCGGCCGGCCCGCAGGCGTCGATCCGGTCTGGCGGCGGTCGCGCGGCCGCGGTACGCGAAGGGGCGGTACGGATGATCCGTGCCGCCCCTCGAACGTCTGCCGAACCGCCGGAGGCTAAAGCACCTTCGACAGGAACGACTGGGTCCGTTCCTGCTGCGGGTTGGTCAGCACGTCGCGTGGGTTGCCGGACTCGACCACCACGCCCTCGTCCATGAAGACCAGCGAGTCGCCGACCTCACGGGCGAAGCCCATCTCGTGGGTGACGACGATCATCGTCATGCCGGACTCGGCGAGGTCGCGCATGACGTCGAGGACGTCGCCGACGAGCTCCGGGTCGAGGGCCGAGGTCGGCTCGTCGAAGAGCATCAGCTTCGGGTCCATCGCCAACGCCCGGGCGATGGCTACCCGCTGCTGCTGGCCGCCGGAGAGCTGCGAGGGGTAGTTGCCCGCCTTGTCGGCGAGACCGACCCGCTCAAGGAGCTGCGCCGCGCGCTCCCGCGCCTGCGCCTTCGTGACGCCCTTGACCTGGATCGGCGCCTCCATGACGTTCTCCATGGCCGTCATGTGCGGGAACAGGTTGAAGCGCTGGAACACCATGCCGATGTCCCGCCGCTTCAGCGCGACCTCGCTGTCCTTGAGCTCGTACAGCTTGTCGCCCTTCTGGCGGTAGCCGACCAGCTCCCCGTCCACGTACAGGCGCCCGGCGTTGACCTTCTCCAGGTGGTTGATGCACCGCAGGAACGTCGACTTGCCGGAGCCGGAGGGGCCGATGAGGCAGAAGACCTCGCTGGGCTTCACTTCGAGGTCGATGCCCTTGAGGACCTCGACCGGGCCGAACGACTTGTGGACGCCCTCGGCCTTCACCATCGGTGCACCGGAGTCCACCTTGGTCACGTTGGCGGTCATGCGCTTGCTCCTCCGCCCGAGCGGTTGGACAGGGACAGCATGTTCGCCCTGATCTTCTGGAACGGCGTGGCAGGCAGCGAACGGCTCGAACCACGGGCGTAGTACCGCTCGACGTAGTACTGCCCGACGCTGAGCACCGAGGTCAGGACGAGGTACCAGGCGGCGGCCAGGAAGTACATCTCCACCGGTGCGCCCGAGGACTGGCCGATGTCCTGGGCGTATCTGAAGAGTTCGGCGAACTGGACCACCGACACCAGCGAGGTCGTCTTCAGCATGTTGATGACCTCGTTGCCCGTGGGGGGCACGATCACGCGCATCGCCTGCGGGATCACGATCCGCCGCAGGGTCTTGCTGTGGCTCATGCCCAGGGCGTGCGAGGCCTCGGTCTGGCCCTCGTCGACCGACAGGAGACCCGCGCGGCAGATCTCCGCCATGTACGCGGCCTCGTTCAGGCCGAGTCCCAGGAGCGCCGTCAGCAGCGGCGTCATGAAGCTCGACCAGTAGTCCTTGTAGATCGGACCGAGGTTGATGTACTGGAAGACCAGGCCCAGGTTGAACCAGACGACGAGCTGCACCAGGACCGGGGTGCCGCGGAAGAACCAGATGTAGAACCACGCGATCGACGAGGTCACCGGGTTCTTCGACAGGCGCATCACCGCGAGCAGGATGCCGCCCGCGATGCCGATCACCATCGAGAGGACGGTGAGCAGCATCGTCTGGCCGACGCCCCTGAGGATGCGGTCGTCGAGGAAGTAGTCCGGTACGGCGCCCCAGTTGATCTGGCCCTGGGCGAACGCGTAGATGATCGAGACGAAGATCGCGATCGCGATGACGGCCGAGACGTACCGCCCGTAGTGACGGACCGGAATGGCCTTGATGGCCTCCGGTCCGCCCGGGGGAGTGTCCGCGGGGCCGGCCGTCTTGTCGATGTCAACAGTCACGGATGTTGCCTTTCAGCGCCGCTGGGAACGCGGTCACTTGCCACCGTTGAGGGTGGCTTCCTTGACGGCGCCCGCGTCGACGCCCCACTTCGCGATGATCTTGTCGTACTCGCCGTTCTTGATGATCGCGTCGAGTGCGGCCTTGAGGGCGTCCCGCAGCTCGGTGTTCGACTTGGCGATCGCGATGCCGTACGGAGCGGCCTCGACCTGCTCGCCGACGACCTCGAAGTCCTTGCCGCCGCCCGAGGTCTTCGCCGCGTACGCCGCGACGGGGAAGTCCGAGGAACCGGCGTCGGCGCCACCGGCGCGCAGCCGGGTCTGGGCCTGCTGGTCGTTGTCGAAGGCCTCGATGGAGAGCTTCTTGCCGGCCGGGCACTTCTTGGCCTGGTCCTTGGCGAGGTCGTTGGAGACGGTGTTGCGCTGCACCACGATCTTCTTGCCGCAGAGGTCGTCCCAGCTCTTGATGCCCTGGTCGTCGCCCTGCTTGGTGTAGATCGAGACGCCCGCGGTGAAGTAGTCGAGGAAGTCGACGCCCTCGCCGACCTTCTTGCCGGTGTCGGCGTCGATGCCCTCCTGGCGGTCCTTGGTGTCCGTCATCGCCGACATCGCGATGTCGTACCGCTTGGAGCGCAGGCCGGTGAGCAGGGTGTCGAACGTGCCGTTCTCGAACTCGAACTTCACGCCGAGCTGCTTGCCCATGGCGTCGGCGAGGTCGGGGTCGATGCCCACGGTCTTGCCGGCGTCGTCCTTGAACTCGACGGGCGCGTACGCGATGTCCGAGCCGACCTTGATGACGCCCTTGTCGCGGACGGCCTTGGGCAGCTTGTCGGCGAGCGGGGCCGCGCTGGTGTCCGCGGACTCCGAGCTGCCGCTGTCCTTGTCCTTGGTCTGGTCACCGCAGCCGGTGAGCAGCAGGGCGCCTGCGACCGCGATCGCACCGACCGCGGCTATCCGGGACTGCGCTGCGGTCGTACGACGGGTGGAGCTTGCGGTCATGGTGGGTTCCTCCGGCGGGTGGGTGGAGTTGCCGATGGGTCGGCAGTAGCCGATGGGTCGACGAGAACACACACCTTCGGGTGTCGCGACCTCGTGTGATTACGGCATCTTGCCATTCGGACTCGCGCCTTCAGGGTGCCCGCCATGTCAAAATCGGATAACGGGTGACCCCCGAACCGGACCGAGTCGGTCCGTCGAAGCCGGATCTTGTGCGGAAAATCCCCCATCATGACCGGAAGATCTTCGGTGTACTGGGCGAAACGGGCGACCGTTTCTTCGCAAACGCGATGCTTCGGAGCGCATCGGTGGATTGTTCGCGAAATGGGCGCGTTCGGCGCATTCGGTCATGAGTCATGTCACCGGTATGTGACCTTCACTCTCCGGTATCCGGCCTGCATTCGGCCTGTATCCCGGTCGCGATCCTCCGATATGCGACCTTCCGCCGTCGGCGTGTGACCTTCGCTCCATGGACTCGTCTGCGATGCGGTCCGTCGGGTAAGAAGGTTCCTTACACCCCTCATCCGGGGCTCAGGGCGCGTGTGCGGCGCGCTCGTCGCGTATGACCCGTACGTACACGTACGTAACCGTCATCTGGGACATACGCGGTGCCCGCCTGCTCCTCACCCGGAGCGGAGACCCTCAACCATTAAGACTTAAGGGGTAAAACAAAGTGGCAGCGGAGATCGTCAATCCTCGCAGCGACAGCAGTACGGATCAGGAAGGCGGGGCCGAGCCCCTCGATTCCTTCGACCCGGCGTTCGCGCTGCACCGCGGCGGCAAGATGGCCGTGCAGGCCACGGTGCCCGTCCGTGACAAGGGCGACCTGTCCCTGGCGTACACGCCCGGTGTCGCGAAGGTCTGCACGGCCATCGCGGAGCAGCCGGAACTCGTCCACGACTACACGTGGAAGTCGTCCGTGGTCGCCGTCGTGACCGACGGCACCGCCGTGCTCGGGCTCGGTGACATCGGGCCCGAGGCCTCCCTCCCCGTGATGGAGGGCAAGGCGATCCTGTTCAAGCAGTTCGGCGGGGTCGACGCCGTGCCGATCGCGCTCGCCTGCACCGGTGTCGACGAGATCGTCGAGACCGTGGTGCGGCTCGCGCCGTCCTTCGGCGGCGTGAACCTGGAGGACATCTCGGCGCCCCGGTGCTTCGAGATCGAGCGGCAGCTGCAGGAGCGGCTCGACATTCCCGTCTTCCACGACGACCAGCACGGCACGGCCGTCGTCACGCTGGCGGCCCTGCGCAACGCCGCGCGGCTGACCGGGCGCTCGCTCGGGCAGTTGAGGGCCGTCATCTCGGGCGCGGGTGCGGCCGGGGTCGCCATCGCCAAGTTCCTCCTTGAGGCGGGGCTCGGGGATGTCGCGGTCGCCGACCGCAAGGGGATCGTGTCGACGGACCGGGACGACCTGACGCCGGTCAAGCGGGAACTGGCCGCCATGACCAACAAGGCGGGGCTGTCCGGCTCGCTGGAGTCCGCGCTCGCCGGCGCCGACGTCTTCATCGGCGTTTCCGGCGGTACGGTGCCGGAGCCGGCCGTGGCGTCCATGGCCGAGGGCGCGTTCGTTTTCGCCATGGCGAACCCGGATCCCGAGGTGCATCCCGATGTCGCCCACAAGTACGCGGCGGTCGTCGCCACCGGGCGGTCGGACTTCCCGAACCAGATCAACAACGTGCTGGCGTTCCCCGGGATCTTCGCGGGGGCGCTTCAGGTGCGGGCCTCCCGGATCACCGAGGGGATGAAGATCGCTGCGGCGGAGGCGCTGGCTTCGGTCGTCGGGGACGACCTTGCCGCGGACTACGTGATCCCGTCGCCGTTCGACGAGCGGGTCGCTCCCGCCGTCACCGCGGCGGTCGCCGCGGCGGCGCGGGCTGAGGGTGTGGCTCGGCGGTAGGTCCGGCTTGTCCGGCTTGTCCGGCTTGTTCGGCTGTGCGTGAGGTTCGGGTCCTGTCCTGGTGGGCGGGGCCCGGATTTTTTTGTGCGTGGAGATTTTTTGCCCGGGGGTTCGGCTGGGTGGGTGGCGTTTGGGTGCTCCGGAGGGGTGTGGGCGGGTGCGACCAGCCCTGACCGGCCAGCAGGTGAAGGTTGCCCGGGGGACGCGTGTCACAGGGGGACCTGGTTCCGTCGGGAGGGCGGTGGAGCCTAGGGTCAGGGACATGTTCGCTGCCTACGCTGCTCGTATCGACCGGGACCAGCCCTTGAACGGCCTTGAGTTGGGGGAGCGGCCCGCTCCCGAGGCCCGGGACGGCTGGACGACCGTGAATGTCAGGGCCGCCTCCCTGAACCACCACGACCTCTGGTCGCTGCGTGGTGTGGGGCTCGCCGAGGACAAGCTGCCGATGATCCTCGGATGCGATGCCGCCGGCGTCGACGAGGACGGCAACGAGGTCGTACTGCACTCCGTCATCGGGCAGACGGGCCACGGGGTCGGCCCCAAGGAGCCGCGCTCCATCCTCACCGAGCGATACCAGGGCACCTTCGCCGAGCAGGTCTCCGTGCCCGCGTGGAACGTCCTGCCCAAGCCCAAGGAGCTCTCCTTCGAAGAGGCGGCCTGTCTGCCCACCGCGTGGCTGACCGCGTACCGCATGCTCTTCACCAACGCCGGTGTACGCCCCGGTGACTCGGTTCTCGTGCAGGGCGCCGGAGGCGGTGTCGCCACCGCCGCGATCGCGCTCGGGAAGGCGGCGGGGCTGCGGGTCTTCGCGACCAGCCGCGACGAGGCCAAGCGGAAGCGGGCCCTCGAACTGGGTGCCGTGGAGGCCGTGGAGTCCGGGGCGCGGCTGTCGCAGCGGGTGGACGCCGTCATCGAGACGGTCGGCGCCGCGACCTGGTCCCACTCGGTCAAGTCCCTCAAGCCCGGCGGCACCCTGGTCATCTCGGGCGCCACCAGCGGAGACCGCCCCTCGCACGCCGAACTGACCCGGATCTTCTTCCTCGAACTCAAGGTCGTCGGCTCCACGATGGGCACGAAGGACGAGCTGGAGGACCTGCTGTCCTTCTGCGCCGCCACCGGCGTCCGTCCCGTCATCGACGCGGTCCTTCCGCTGGACCGGGCTCGTGAGGGCTTCGAGCGGATGGAGTCCGGTGAGCTCTTCGGCAAGGTCGTTCTGAACACCCCCTGACGCCGTTCCGGGCCTGGGCGCGGGTCTTGCGCGCCCTTCGTCTCGCACACCCTTGGTCTCACGCACTCTTGGTCTCACACACCCTTGAGTGTCAACTTCGGTTGACATTCGAGGGTGTGTCAATCTAAGTTGACATCATGACCGAAGCAACGGATCTCGCCGAGCGCGCGGGCGACCGCGATCCGCGGATCGGGCTGCGGGCCGTCTCCGCGTTGCGGCGGCTGCTGGAGCAGCTCGAAGCGGTTCAGGTGCGCAGTGCGCGCAATCAGGGTTGGTCGTGGCAGGAGATCGCCGCGGAACTGGGTGTCAGCAGGCAGGCCGTGCACAAGAAGTACGGGAGGCAGTGATGTTCGAACGGTTCACCAAGGACGCCCGGGCGGTGGTGCTCGGCGCGGTCGAGCACGCCGAGCGGCTGCACGCGGAGACGGTCGAGGAGCAGCACGTACTGCTGGCCCTGCTCGACCGTGAGGCCAGCCGCGGGTCGTTCGCCCTCATGTCGCTGGGGCTCGCGGAGCGCAAGGAGTCCGTCGAGGAGGCACTGGCCGAGGCGCGGCGTCGCGGTGGGCTCTCCCGCGCCGACGCGGACGCGCTCTCCGGGCTGGGCATCGACGTCTCGGAGATCGTCTCCCGGGTCGAGGAAGCCCATGGAGAGGGCGCGCTGCGGGCCGGCGGGACGGGTGCCGGGCGGGGCAGGGGGTGGTGGTCCGGGTTCGTCGGAGGGCATCGTCCCTTCGCTCAGGGGGCCAAGGACCTTCTTACGGAGTCCCTGCGGATGGCTCTCGCCCAGCGGGACCGGTACATCGGCGACGAGCACCTTCTCCTCGCACTCGCCGCACGCCCCGGTGTCCCCGCGGAGGTCCTGGCCGACCACGGGGTGACATACGCGTCGCTGCGGCGGGTGCTGTACGGCGGGGGAGAGGCGAAGGCGGGCTGAGGGGGCTGCCGTCGGCCGCCGACCGCGGTGGTCCGGCGCGGGTCCACCGCGGTGGGTCCGCGCCGGCCTGTCGCGGTGGGCGGCCAGCGAGGTGGTCAGGCCCGGGCCAGGCCCGTCGTGGTCAGGCCAAGTCCATCGTGGTCAGGCCCGGCTCGGTCCGTCGTGGTGGGTCCGGCGCGGGCCCGTCGTGGGTGCCGGCGGCGGGCCGAGCCGGGGTCACCGCCGGCACCGACCGCCGGGGGACGCCCTGGAGTCGATGGGTGCCCCCGCCCCGGGCGCCCCGGTCGGCCTCCGCTCAGCCCCTGGGTGTCCGCAGCGCCGCCCCTATGTGTGCCGCCGCCGTCGACAAGTGGCGTCGGGCGTCGCGCAGTTGCTCCTCCGTCACCCCGTGGTCGCGGGCCGCGTCGCGGATGTCGTCGCGGAAGCGGTCCAGGAGGCGGTCGAGGTCGCGGGCGGGGTCGCCGGTGGAGTCCTCGTGGGCCCAGGAGGGTTCGTAATCGGCGGGGAAGTCCTCAGGGGTGACCGTGTAGTCGGGCTCCCCTGTCGCAGAGCCAGCGCCTGCCCCGGTGCCTGGTCCCGTCCCCGCCCCCTTTCCTGTTCCCGGGCGGCCGAAGCCGAAGTCCTTCCCGAACTCCTTGCCGAAGTCCTTTCCGAACTCGCCGAATTCCTTGGCCAGTTCGGTGATGCCCTCGCGCACGCCCGTCGGCCAGTCGCCCCGGGTGAAGTGGTCCTGGACCTGGTCCTGGACGCGCTTCGCGATGCGCTGGAGCTCATCCTGGGCCTGTGCCCGCGCCCGCTCCTGCGCCTCCTTTGCCTGGTGGCGTGCCCGCTGGGCATCCTCGCGGGCCCGCCGGCTCTCGTCCTTGGCACGCCGGGCCTGCTCCTTCCACTCCTGCTTGACGCGGCGCATCTCCTCCTTCGCGACGCGCCACGCCTCGTTGTCGCCGTAGTCCACGAAGTCCCCGTGGGCGCCCTCGTGTTCGGCGCGGTCCCCCTTGGCGCCCGCTCCCGTGGAACCCCGCCGTGCCTCGCTCGCCGCCGCCCGCATCTCCCGGCGCAGATCACCCGCCGCGCCGCGCACATCGGCACGGATCTCCGCGGCGAGCTCGGCGACCGACTCGCGGATCTCCAGCTCCAGATCGGCCAGTTCCCCGCTGCGGTCGGCCAGTTCGGCCCGGCCCGCGTCCGTGATCGCGTACACCTTGCGGCCGCCCTCGGTGGTGTGGGTGACCAGGCCCTCGGCCTCCAGCTTGGACAGCCGTGGGTACACGGTGCCGGCCGATGGTGCGTACAGCCCCTGGAAGCGCTCCTCCAGGAGGCGTATCACCTCGTAACCGTGGCGCGGTGCCTCGTCCAGGAGCTTCAGCAGGTAGAGCCGCAGGCGGCCATGGGCAAAGACGGGAGCCATGTCAGAGCCCCTTCTCGTGGGTCGGGTCGTCGGGGACGCCGGCGTCGGAATGCTCGGTGGGGCCGGAACGGGGGCTGGAGTCAGGGCCAGAGTCGGGACCGGAGCCCGAGGCCTCGCCGGAGGTGGGGGACTTGGCGGGACCGTCCGTCGGTGAGGCGCCCAGTCCGGCACCGACGTGACCGCCGGGCACCGTGTCCTCGGGCACCGCGCTGTGCCCCTTGCCGTGCTCGGACGCGGCCCCAACAGGAACCGCGTCCTCCGGCTCATCCTCCCCGAAGTCCGTCCCCTTCTTGAAATCCACTCCCTCGTCCCATGGTTCGTCCTCCGAAGGGGGCCGTCGCAGCAGGGCGATGGCGCCCGAGACGGTGGTCGCCTTCAGCCGGCCGTTCCCCGCGCCCAGCCTGCCCGTGATCTTCTTGGCGCCCCACTGGCCGCCGACCCTGAGGTCCTCGAAGGCGCTGGAGACCGTGCCGCTCGCCGAGTCCACCTGCACCTCCGCGTCGGCCGGATGTGGCAGGCGGATGGCGATCTCGCCCGAGATGCTGGTCAGGCTGATGTCGCTGGGCCGCCCCGCCGGGTCGAGATCGACGATCATGGAACCGCTGACCGACTCCACCCGCACGGAGGGGCTGGAGCCCTCGATGACGGTGAGGTCGCCCGAGACGGAGTTGATCCGGAGGTCGCCGGTGAGGGCCTGCGCCTCCACGTTCCCCGACACCGTGTCCGCGCGCACCGGGCCGGAGAGCCCCACGAGTGTCGTGTCGCCGGAGATGCCCTTCACCACCGCGCGCCCGTCGACACCGGAGATCACGGCGGTGGCACTGACCACGCCGACCTCGACGCGTGTACGCGCCGGAACGGTCAGGGAGACCACCGCGCTGCGGCGCCAGCCCTTGCGGTCGAGCCATTTGAGGAAGCCCTTCCATGGCATGTCCTCATAGGCGACCGTGAGCGTGCCGTTCTCCTGCGTCACCACCAGAGGTGGTCCCTCTATCGAGGACACTTCGAGCCGGGTGGAACCCTCGTCGACCCCCACGACGTTCACCGTTCCATTGGCGATGCGCACATGGAGAGCCGTCACCGATTCGTCGAACGTGAGCTTCTCGGGCTCTGTGACGAACCATTTGGACATGGTGCTGACCTCCTTGGCCGGGACGGGACACGACACGCCATATCGCGTCTTCCAATAGACACGATATATCGCGGATTCGCGAAGTCAAGGCACTCGTTCTGGTGATCCGGGGGGTATTGGTCACCACAAAACCCATCAATCTGGGCACGCCGCCTCCCAAGCCGGATGCTCCGCAGGCGCTTGCCAGGGTGGCGGCGGCCTGCCGCTCATCGCCGGGGCGTACACCGACACACCGGCGGCTGGACCGCGGCGGGGGGCGCTCCTGGTGGCGCATGGGGCGCTCGGACTGGCGTACGACTTCGTGCGTCTGTGCGACTGACCCGCGGCGGGCGCCGGAAGCCCGGGCCGGCCGGACAGTCGAGCAAGCTCGGGCGGCAGGGCAGGGCAGGGCAGGGCAGGGTCGGGGGCTCGGGCGGGAGGTCGAGGGAGCTCTTCGGGGAGGGCGAGCGGCCTCGCCGGAGGAGCTGAGCGAGCTCGCCGGGAAGGTCGGGCGGAGCCGCCGCGGACGTCGAACCGGCCAGTCAGCCCGCCAGGCCCCCGCGCCGAGCGGTCACGCGCGGCCAAGGCCGGTACAGTCCGCAGCCAATCCGCACCAGCCAGGCCCCCGCGCCGAGCGGTTACCCCCGGCCAGGCCGGACACGGTCCGCGGCCGACCCCGCACCAGCCAGGCGCCCGCAGTTGAGGGCCGGAGCCCCAGCCCCGCCCCTACTCCTCGTCCTCGTCCTCGTCGTCGTCCAGTCGGGCCAGCCAGGTCGCCAGTCGTTCCACCGGGACCTCGAAGTCTGGGTTGAGGTCGACGAACGTTCGCAGCTGCTCGGCGAGCCACTCGAAGGTGACCTCTTCCTGGCCGCGCCGCTTCTCCAGTTCCTCGATGCCGCGGTCGGTGAAGTACATGGGGTGTTCTCCTGCGTGCGTCCGTGTTCCGCCTCCGGTCACAGTTCACGGTCTGTGGACTGCGGACTGTGGTCTGTGAGCCGGTTTCCGGTCACAGCCTATGTACTGGCCGCCGGATCCGGTCGCCGGGAGCCGCCACCGACAGGTGGTCACCGATAAGTGCCCCTCGCACATGTCCCAGGTCGGGAGTTAGCCTTCTCCTCCCCTGCGGTAGGGGAGCTTCACAGTTGGCAAAGGGAAACCGGCAGCGAACGGACGGGGGCGCCGTGGGTGGAGGGATCGAACGGATACGGCTCGACGACGGGACCGTCGTATGGGCGAGGGTCGGTGCGGCGGACGAGGCCGCGCTGGACGGGGACGGATATCAGGACACCGGGGTCGGGGACCGGATCGTCGACATGGCGGGCGGACTGGCCGACGCGGTCGGTGGCGTCGTGCGCTCCCTGCGCGCCGGTCTGGACACCCCGGCACCCGTCGAGGTGGCCGTCAGCTTCGGCATCGAACTGTCGGCGCAGGCAGGCAGGATCGTAGGAGCCATCGCGGGAGGCGGTGGCCAGGCTTCCCTTTCCGTGTCCCTGACCTGGACCGAGCCCGCGGGGCAGGCGGGCGCGGCGGTTGCGGGGCAGGGAGACGGCGGCGACGGGCAGCCCGGACCCTCGGCCTCCGGCACCGGATGAGCGCCCTTGAGGAGATGGTGCGCCCCTCGCTCGCGCGCATCGTGGCCCCGGGCGACGGGTATGCACCGGACCGTGAGGAGTACTGGGGCAGCGGTTTCTTCATAGCACCCGGCTGGCTGCTGACCTGCGCCCATGTCGTGGGAAAGGGGGGAGCGGCCGTGTGGCGAAGTGGCAACGCCGTCGGCGTGACCTGGCAGGGCGGCAAGACCACCGGCGAGGTGGTGCTCGCCAAACCGCGGCCCGAGGAGCCCGACGGGGCCCGCGGCAGCTGGCGGTTCCCGGACATCGCGCTCGTCAGGGTGCGGGGCGCGGACGACGCGTCGTGCGTCTGGCTGAGCGACCGGGCCCCGACCATCCCCGCTCCGGTCAGCCTGCACGGCTGGTCGCGGCAGACCGGCGACCTCGGTATGCGGCACGGCATCGGAGAGGCGTCCGCCCTGGACGGCAAGGCGCTGCTCCTCACCGGCCAGACACCGGTCGAGGGAGTGTCGGGCGGGCCCGTGGTCGACCTGCGGCACGGCGCCGTCATCGGCATGAACAAGGGGCGCGGCCGGCACGAGGGGGCAGCCGTCCCCATCACCGCGCTGCGCGAGCTGTACGACGTGCGGGGCGGCGAGATCCTGCACACCGTCATGGGGGAGCACGACCTCCACCATCTCGGCCGCTTCAACGACCCGACGGCGGGCGCGGACTGGACCAGGACCCAGACCCGGCTCCGCGGCCCCGGTGCCCCCGGGCTCGCCCCCGGACTGCGCGTCCGTCTCTACGGCCACTTCGCCCATCTCCCGCCGCCCGGCGGCCCGGGCGAGGTCATGCACCTCGTCCACGAGGTCAAGTCCCGTGTGGTGCAGGAGGACTACCGCTCGCCCATCGAGCACGACCCGCGCACCTGGCGCGAGGGCGCCGGACTCCTGCACGGTCTGCGGGACCCGGGCGACCACGACCACGGCGGCAGACCCGAACTCGCCCTCGACGCCGTCCTGTTGTACGCGGCGAAGGTGGCCAGGCAGACCGCCCTCGACCACCCCGCCGACGTGGACCGCGACCGGCTGCGCGACTTCACCGCCTGGATCACCGAGCAGGCGACCCTCTACGCACGGCAGGCCATCCGCGAGGACATCGACGCCCTCCTGGACCGCCTGTCCGAGGAGACCCTCCGGACACCGGCGACCGTCGTCACCGTGGCAGGGCCGACGCCGACGAGGACGCCCGCCGGGACACCGGCCCGAGCCCGGGCCGACGTACTCGTCGACGTCGGGGAGCCCGTCTACGGAGAGCGGTATCCCCTGAGCGTCAAGCTTCTCTACGACGGCCAGGACGTCACCCCGCTCTACAGCAACGACCACGGGGTGCGCCGCGACGAACTGCGCCAGCACCTGAGGGAGCCGCTGGCGGAGGCCCTGCGCCTGGGCGACCGCGGCGAACACCTGGCCGCGGTCGAGGCGTTCCTGCCGCGCCGGCTGTTCGACGTGCCGCTCGACGACTGGCGGCTCGGCCCCGATGACGCCTGGGACGACGCCGACCTCTTCGACGAACAGTCCATGCCGCTCGGGCTGCGCAGGGTCGTCGTCATCCGGGACCGTCGGCGCAACGCCCGGCCGGCCAGCCCCGAATGGCGCCGGCGATGGGCGGGCGTGGCGAGCCGGCCGTTGTCCGCCGGGCCGTTGAGAGGTGAGGCGACGGCACAGGGGCACCCGGAGACGGGACGCCCGGAGGGCAGGATGGCCGCGTACGGGCGGCTCTCGGGCATGGACGACGCGTACGTTCCCGTCCACTGCGGTCCGGTCGGCAGCGGCCCAGGCCTCGACGCGATGGCGGCCGCGCTCGCCGCCGGGCACCCCCTGGTGCTGTGGCGCAGGGACGGCCACGACCATGAGGAATGCCGCGAGTTCCACTTGCGGGCCGGGCAGTTGCTCGGCCTGGCGGGCGGGGCCGAGGGTCTGCACCGGCAGGTGCGCGAGCTCCGGATCCGGGTGTCGGATCCCGACACGGCGGAGGGTCTCGTGGGCGACATCGCTGTACTGTTCGATCCGCCGGATCGTCCGCCACACGGAACGGAACCCATGCAACCGCCCCTCATGGCAGCCCCCGACACGTGAATCGACTCCCAACTCCCTTGCCTCGTACGGATGTTCGTTGACCGGATTCGACACCGGACGAACAGGAAGCTCGGCAGGCCCGGCGCACCGGCGGTAACGTCGTACATCGAACAGCCGGGACCCGCTGCATGATCACCAGAGCCGGGAGGAGCCCATGGTGAACGACTGGCGGATCTACCGCGGGGTGGGTCAGCCGCACGACGGTGTGCGGCAGTTACCCCCGCCGCCCCCTTGGCGGGACTTCGCGGCGGCACCCGACCGACCCGAGTCCGGCCCGGACGACCCCAGCAGCGCCCGCCGGCTCGGCGTACGGCGGCGCCTCGTGGAGAACTACGCGCCCCGGCCCGCCGAGGTCGACGCCGTCAACGCGGCCCTCTATCTGCGCCGCCCCCTCCTCGTCACCGGCAACCCGGGCACCGGCAAGTCCACCCTCGCCTACGCGGTGGCCCACGAGCTGGGCCTCGGCCGGGTACTGCGCTGGCCCGTCGTCAGCCGCACCACACTCCAGGACGGCCTGTACCGCTACGACGCCATCGGCCGCCTCCAGGACGTCCAGCTGGAGCGGGCCCAGGGCGCCACCGCGGCGCCCGCGGCAGCCCCGTCCGGCATCGGATCGTACGTACGACTCGGCCCCCTCGGCACCGCGCTGCTGCCCGCCGAGGTGCCCCGCGTCCTGCTGATCGACGAACTCGACAAGAGCGACCTCGACCTGCCCAACGACCTGCTGAACACGCTGGAGGAAGGCGAGTTCGCCATCCCCGAGCTGGAGCGCGTGGCCGACCGCGAACCCGTCGTCGAGGTGCTCACCCACGACGGCCGCCGCGTGCCGGTGCACGGCGGACGCGTCGCCTGCACCGCCTTCCCGCTCATCATCCTGACGTCCAACGGGGAGAGGGACTTCCCCGCTCCCCTGCTGCGCCGCTGCATCCAGCTGGAGCTCGAACCGCCCGGTGAGGAACAGCTCACCGCCATGGTCGAGGCACACCTCGGCGGCGAGAGCGTCGAGCAGGGCCGCGATCTCATCGACCGGTTCCTCGACCGGGAGCCCGGCGAGGTCGTCGCCGCGGACCAACTGCTCAACGCCCTCTTCCTCACCCAGCACACACCCCACGCGGAGCGCCTCACCCGCGAGCGGATCGCGGACCTGCTCATGCACCCACTCGACCGCTCGCGGTGAGCCGGATGCACGGGATGCATCTGGAGGACCTGATCGGCCGGCTGCGCCGGGGCGGTCTCGACCCGACCGCCGAAGAGGTGGCCGACGCCCTCTGGCTGTCCCGATGGCTCGACCCGGCGCCGCCCCGCGCCGGGCAGGACCGCGGACAGGCCGACCCGCCCGCCCCGCCGGAGAACGGGACCAACGGGACGGGGCCGACGATCCGCTCACCGGCGGACCACACCCCCGGAACCGGCAGGGAACCCGGTACGGACACCTCGCTCGGCGGCGCCGTCCCCCTGCACACGACGGGCGGCGGTGCCGGTCCGGGGACCGACGGCGCCCGGCAGGTCTTCCCGGTGCGCGCCCCGGCGGCCACCGCGCTGCCGGGCCTGCTGGGCCTCGAACAGGCGCTGCGCGCCCTGGGCCGCTACCGGGGACCCGCCGCCCCGCCCCGGGACGGGGCGATCGACGAGGAGGCGACCGCCGACCACGCGGCCGCCAGCGGGGTCCTGGTGCCCGTCCGCCGCCCGGGCCGCCGACGGCGCTGCGACATCCAGCTCCTGATGGACACCGGCCCCGCGATGGCTGTCTGGGGGCAACTGGTCGAGGAACTGCGCCAGGCCTGCCAGCAGTCGGGGGCCTTCGGCAGCGTCCGGGTCCACCACCTGTACGCGGGCGACGGCGGCATCCCGCTCATCGGCACCACCGCCGGGCCCCGCCACCAGACCCGGCTGCGCTCGGCCGACGAGTTCCACGATCCCACGGGCCGCTGGCTCACCCTCGTCATCAGTGACTGCGTGGGACCCCTGTGGCAGAACGGCAGCGCACAGCGGCTGCTGCACGGCTGGCCCCGCACCTCACCGCTCGCCGTCGTCCAGCCGCTGCCGCCCCGGCTCTGGGGCCGCACCGCGCTGCCCGCCGAACCGGGGCTCCTGGTCAGGCAGGCGGAGACCGGCG
The DNA here is from genome assembly GCF_044334695.1 of Streptomyces sp. NPDC020747. Lineage (NCBI taxonomy): Bacteria > Bacillati > Actinomycetota > Actinomycetes > Kitasatosporales > Streptomycetaceae > Streptomyces > Streptomyces sp. NPDC020747. Next base: position 697,657 of record NZ_JBIRTJ010000002.1, read on the forward strand.
GACGCACCACCTTCCTGCCCGACGAGGAACCCTGGGACGAGCCCGCCGCCGGAGCCCGCCCCGTGCCGGTGCTCCAGCCGACGCCCGAGGCCTTCGAGGCCTTCTCCCGACTCCTGTCCGGCACCGGCCCCACCAGCGAACGGGCCTGGGCCGCCTGGACCACCCCCGCCCCCGCCCCGGCGCAGAACGTGCCCGCCCAGCCCCCCGCCCCGCGCGGCGACGACGAACTCCTGCGTGCCTTCCGGGCCGGCGCCTCGCCCGGCGCGGTCCGCCTGGCCGTGTACCTCGCCGCGGCCCCGCTCACCCTGCCCGTCATGCAACTCGTCCAGCGGGCCATGCTCCCGGACACCGGACCCATGGAACTGGCCGAAGTCCTCCTGGGCGGCCTGCTCAGGCAACTGCCCGGCACCGAACGGCAGCCCTGCTTCGTCTACCCGGGCCGCGTCCAGGACCTGCTGCTCGGCTCACTCGACCAGGACACCGCCGGACTGGTCCTCAAACACTGCTCCGCCTATGTGGAACGCCACTTCGGCAAGGGCACCCGCAACTTCGCCGCGTTCGCCTCGGCCCGTCTCGCCGACCACGACACGACCGTCACCGCGACCGGCGTCACCGAAGGCGAGGGACTTGAGGACGACCGCGGCGACGTCGAGGCCGAACTCTTCGCCCGCATCCCGGCCCGCGTCCTGCGCTTCTACCTGCCCGACCTGGAGACCCCCGTCCCTCTCGCCGAGGCCGAGCGGCTCCTCGGCCAGTGGCAGGCCCTGGCCGACCCGACCGTCCTGCGCCGCGCGAAGGAACAGGCCGAAGCAGCCGTACGCCAGGACGGCGCCGCCCTCCCCGACGCCGTACGTGCCCATGTGCTCCTCGGCCGGATCCTGCGGGCGGAGGCCGGCACCGCGGCCGCACGCACCGGCGACCGCCGTACGGAGCTCCTGAACGCCGCCGTCGCCGAGTTCGACCGCGCACACCGCACGGCACCGGCCGACAGCTCCCACCGCAGCGAGGCGGCACTGGAACTCGCCGCGTCCCGGCACGAGTTGTGGCGCCTCACCGCGGACACCGCACAGCTCACCGCCGCACTCGGCGTTCTCGGCGGCCCCGACGTCCCGCCGGACCCGGACGGCCCCTGGCCCCAACCCCTGCGCCGGGCGCGGCTGCTGCGCCGCGGTCGGCTGCTGCTCGACCTGGACCGGCCCGGCGAGGCGGTCGCCGAACTCCGCGAAGGATGCGCCCTGTTGGACGGCGAGGGCGCCCCCGACGCCGTACGCGGCCCGGCCCTGCTGGATCTCGCCCGCGCCCTGCACGCTTCCGGGGCCGACGGAACCGAGGCCCACGACGCCCTCGTACGCGCCGAACGCGCCGCGGCCGACGACCCGGCCCTGCGCCTGTCCTGCCTGGCCGCCCGGGCAGCCTTCCACGACTCGGAGGGCGACCACCCGGCGGCCGACGAGGCGTACGAGACGGCAGCCATGCTCGCCCCGCCGGACAGTGTCCGGCGCTGCGAACTCCTCACCGCCTGGGGCGAGTCACTGCTCCGGCGTGCCTCCCGGCCGGACGGCGCCGGCATCGTCGACCGGACCGAGAACGTCCTGCGCGAGGCACTCAAGGCCCTGCCCGCCCGGTCCGCCCAGCGCGGCAGACTCCAGGGGCTCATCGGGAGCGCGCTGGCACAGCGGTTCCGGCATCTGGGCTTCCTGCCGGACCTGTACGAGAGCCGGCACCTGCTCGGGCAGACGGTCAGGTCCGCCGCCCCCGACGGCGTACAGGCCGAGTCCTGGCTCCAGTTGGGGCGGGTGCGCCTGGAACTGTGGCGTCGCGCCGGGGCGCCCGTCCTGGCCGACGCGCTCCAGGCGTACGAGGCCGCGCGGCGCGAGGCGGACCGGGCCCACGGCGACGATCCCGGCTCGGTGACGGCCGCCCGCGCGCTGCACGGCCGCGCCGCGGTCCTCGCCCTCATGGGACGCCCCGCCGCGGCCGGCGAGGCCTACCGGGCGGCCCGCGACCAGTGGCAGCGGCTCGTCGGAGTACTCACCGAAGTCGACTGGGACGACGTCGAGTCGACCCGCGGAGCGGCGGAGGAACTCGCCGCGCGACCGGCTCCGCCGAGCGGGCGCCGGCCGCTGCCGGACGACGAGTGGGGACGTGCCTCGCCGCCCTGGTACCCCTGGTCCGAGGGGTGGCTCAACCGCTCGGCGCATGACCGGAGTTGATCGGTAAGGGTTTCTGATTCCCACGCGTCGGGAAGAACTGGGCAGCCGTTGCGGCCGTGCGGGGCGGGCGTCGGCAGGGAGGAGCCGAGGGTGGGGGAGCAGAGGAATCGGGCGGCCGACCCTGGCCGGGACACCGGACGGACGGTGGCCCTGCCCGACCTCACCGACGTCGACCTGCGGACATTGCGTGCCATGGATGATCCGGGGCTTGCCGCGGCTGTTGATCAGGTGCTGGACAACTCGCGCGAGTCCGGGGAGGTCTGGCACACGACGAGTGATCCGGCTCATGTGCGAAGAGAGCTCGCCGCGCGTTCGTTTTCGGTCGGATGCGCGGAGTCCGCACGGGGTGGGGCAAGGCTGGGATGACTCCGTCGTCCGTCACCTCCGAGGTCTTCGCGGAGTTGGCGAGGACCCAGCCCTCGCCGGCCGGTACGGCGGCACTGCGTGCCGGACTCCACGCGCGTCGACTGCTGCTTCTCAAGTCGCTGCTCGTCCTGGTCGAACGGCGAAGCACCCTGCTGTCACCAGCCGTGCGCCAACGCTTCAAGAGCGACTGGACACTGCTCGAACGTGCGGAGCGCACCGATGCCGCGGCGGTCCGTGACGTCGTCGACTACCCGATGACCGGGGCCTGGCTCTCCGCGGCGCTCGCAGCGCCCGACGGCCCCGCCTTCGAAAGGCATCTGGCTCACCTGGGCGGTGTCGCCGTCGCCGCCGCCGTCCGCGCGGGGTGCCGGGTCGGTGGCACGCTGACACTGCCGACGGGCACCTTGACGCTGCCTGGCCTCGGCATGCTCCGCTGCCTGTCGGGCAGCGCCCGCCTGAGTGGTCACGCCGGGCTGGTACGGATCACGGACGGCGCGGGCCACGGAGTGGAACTGCTGAGCCTCGCGGCCAGGAACCGGCCGGGTACACCGCGCCCGCTCGGTGGCGGGCCGGGCTGGACCGCGTTGCGCGTACTGCCCGGCAGCGCGGTCGTACTTGACGACCTGGACCCCTACCGGGTGCTGCCGCGCGGGATCGGCCCCGCGGCGTTACCCGCGGCCGAGCGGCCGCTCTCCGCCCACAGGCTCTGGGCGCAGCGCTGGCGCGAGGCTCATGAGCTGCTCTCGGCGACCCACCCCGGGCGTGCTGCCGAGACCATGGCGGTGCTGCGCGCCGTGGTGCCCCTGGCACTGTCGGAAAGCACCGGCGGGGCCGCGATGAGCGCCACACTCCGGGCCGCTCCCGGCGCCGTACTCGCTCAATTGCCCGCTGACGCACCGCAGTTGACGGAGATCCTGGTGCACGAGGCCCATCACAACAAGCTGGCCTCCCTCCATGAACTCATACCCCTGTTCCATCCGGAGGGGGGCACTCTGCACCGCGTGGGATGGCGGCCGGACCCGCGCCCCGTCCCGGGGGTTCTTCAGGGGGCGTACGCGCATCTGGCTCTCACCGATCTCTGGTGGCGGGCGTGGAACGGGCCCGCTACTCCCAAAGAGTGGCGGCAGCGGGCCGCGGAGCAGTTCGAGTCGTATCGCGGGAGAGTCAGCGAGGCCTTGTCCATCCTGCTTGAATCCGATGAACTGACCTTTGCGGGAGGGGAGTTCGCCCGGGAGATGGGCAGGCATCATGCGAGTCTCGGCGTGGCGGCCCGGATCCGCAGGTGACACTGGGTGCAAGATCGGTCGCGTTCGGCACGTGAATGAGTGCGGCACAGCGGGAGCAGGGAGCTTGGGATGGCGGAACAGCGGCGGTCGGGCGGGGAGAGCGCGGCAGACCGCGGCTCAGCGGCACCGGAGCACTTCCTGGTGGTCTTCCCGGGCTACCACCGCTCGTGGGCGGCGTGGATCGCGCAGTGCCTGGAACGGCACGGCAACCGGGCCACCCAGCAGCGCTGGGACCCGCCTCGTGAGGTCCCGCTAGAGGACTCGCTCGGTGACCTGCTGCTGTCCAGCGGACGCGTACTTCTCGTCCTCAACGACTGGTTCTTCGAGCTCGGCCCGCGCCCCGCGGGCGAGTGGAACGACGCCCTGCGCGGCTTCGTCGCCGCGCACGCGGACCGCTTCGCCGCCGTCAACCTCACGAACCGACCGCTGCTTCCGGCCACCGCGGTCCTCGAACCGGCCAGCATGTGGGGCCTGAGCGAGGAGGCGGCCGAGGAACGTCTGCTGAGCCGCCTCGGCCTGGAGCGGCGTCGCACCACGAGGGCGGCACCCACCCGGCTCCGCTACCCGGAGACACGTGCCGAGATCTGGGGAGAGGTCCCGCGCCGCAACCCGCGGTTCACGGGCCGCGACGATCTCCTCGCCAGCCTCCACCAACGTCTCGCCGACGCCGAGCGCGGCGCCGCCGCCTGCACACTGCTCGGCATGTCCGGGATCGGCAAGACCCAGCTGGCCGCCGAGTACGCCCACCGCTTCAGCCCCGACTACGACATGGTGTGGTGGATCAACTCCGACGACCGCAACATCCAGCGTGACCGCTTCGGTGAACTCGCCGTGGAACTCGGTCTGCGCAGCGGCAGCGAGCCGGGCGAGCGCATCCGCGCCGTGCGGGACGCCCTGCGGCGCGGGGAGCCGCACTCCCGCTGGCTTCTGATCTTCGACGGCTGGGACGACACCGACGACATCGAGGCGCTGCTCCCGCAGGGACCCGGGCACGTACTGGTCACCTCCCGCAACCGCGGCTGGAGCGAGCACACGGAAATCCTGGAGATCCCCGCCTTCCTGCGCGCGGAATCCACCGGCTACCTCATGCGCCGCGCCCCGCACATCACCGCGGACGAGGCCGACGAGGTGGCCGTCGAGTTCGGCGACGTACCGCTGCCGCTAGTACAGGCCGCCTCCTGGCTCGGCGAGTCCGGCATGGAGGTGCCCGAGTATCTGCGGATGGTCCGCGAACGCAAGCTGTCGACCGTCGACGAACCCGCCACCGGCGAGGGTTTCCCGCAGTCGTCCATGACCTCCTGGTCGATACTGCTCAACCGGCTGCGCCGTTCACAGCCACAGGCCATCGACGTACTGAGCCTGTGTACGTCGTTCGCACCCGGACGCATCCCGCTCGGCCTCATCCGCGCCTACCCACAGGCCGATCTCCCCGAGGAACTGCGCTGGATGGCCACCGACCTGCCCGCCTGGACCCGGGCCCTGGACACGCTGGTCAACTACTCGGTGCTCACCCGCGAGACCCGCGGCCCCGCCGGTGCGGAGATGGGCCCGCACCAGGAGTCCGTGCACATGCACCGTCTGGTCCACGACATCGTTTCCAAACTGGCCAGTGAAGACAGCCGCGCCACCCACCGTAGGGCCGTCCGTACCCTCCTCGCGGAGGCCGACCCGGGCAACCCCGTGGACAGCAGGAACTGGCCTCGCTACGCGGAGTTGCTTCCACACCTGGAACCGTCCGGCGCGCTGGGCAGCACCACGCCCCGGGTCCAGGAGGCCGTCCTCAACTGCCTGCGCTACTGCCTGCGCAGCGGGGAGTTCAAGGCCGGACTGGATCTGGCTCAGCGGATCCACGACCGCTGGGACCGCGCCATGGACCGGCTCGCCCAGCCCATGCTCGACCTGATCAACCAGGAGGGCCACATCCTGCGGGCCGGCGGCAGGTTCCGCGACGCCTACGAACTGGACCGTGGCGTACTGGAGAAGCTGCAGACCGCGCCGCAGCGCAACGAACTCGGCGAGCTGACCGCGAAGGGCGCTGTGGCCACGAGTCTGCGCCACCTCGGCCGGTACGAGGAGGCGTACGAGCTGCAGCGGGAGGTCCTCGACGGTATCGGTCGGCTGCTCGGCCAGGACGAGCTGCCCACCCTCGTCGCCCGGCACAACCTCGGCGTCGGGCTCCGGCTCCTCGGCAGGTACACGGACGCGTACGAACTCGACCTGGAGACCCTCGCCAGGCGTGAGAGCGTCCTGCGCGCCCGGCACATCAACACCCTCAGCTCGGGCAACGCGGTCACCCACAGTCTGCGTCTCCTCGGCCGCTACCGTGACGCGCTCGCACGCCAGGAGCCGGTCGTCAGGCTGCACGTGCAGGTGCTCGGCGCACAGCATCCGCAGACCCTGGAGGCACGAGCCCAACTGACCATGTGCCGCCGCCGCGAGGGCGGCCACACACAGGACGTCGGGCCCTCGATGACCAGCCTCCTGGAACAGATGGTGCAGTTGAACGGCCGGGAGCACCACCGCACGCTGTCCTTCCTCACGAACTACGGCAACTTCCTGCGGGAGCACGGCGACCTGAGCCAGGCACGCGATCTGATCGCGGAGGCGGAGGCCGGCTACCGGGCCCTCCTCGGCCCCGCACACCCCGTCGCGACCGGCATGCTCACCAACACCGGCCTGGTCATGCAGGCAGCCGGCGAACGCGCCGAGGCCATGTCGATGTTCGAGTCCGCGATGGCCGGTCTCACCGCCACGCTCGGCCCCGACCACCCCTGGGTGCTGGGCTGCGCGCTGAACGCCGCGAGCGCGCGCAACTTCAACGGCCGTATCTCCGACGCCGTCGACCTGAGCCGCGACACCCTGCGCCGGGCCCGGCACTCGCTGGGGGAGGAGCACCCGCTCACCCTCTCCTGCCAGGTGGCGCTCTCCGCGGACCTGCGTGCGGCACGTGAGCAGGAGGAGGCCGGGAAGCTGGAGGAGGACGGCCTGCTCTCACTCACCCGCACCCTGGGCGCCCAGCACCCGCACACCATCTCGGCCCGCCAGCGCACCCGGCCCTACTGGGACTTCGAGCCCTACCTGGGCTGACGAACACCCGGCCGGCGTCACCCCGCCGCGCCGGACAAGCGGAAAGGCCCGGCCCCGAGTCCTGAGACTCGGGGCCGGGCCCTTGTTCGCGTACGTGCTGAACGACGCGTTCGAAGCCGTCAGGCCTCGAACACCTCCCGCACCAACTGCTCCTGCTCGGCCTGGTGCCGCTTCGCCGAGCCGACGGCCGGTGAGGAGGACGCCGGACGCGAGATCCGCCGCAGCCGCTCCCCGTGAGGAACGTCCGCGCCGACCGCCAGGTCCAGGTGGTCGATCAGGTTGAGCGCGATGAACGGCCAGGCACCCTGGTTCGCCGGCTCCTCCTGGGCCCACAGGTACTTCTCGGCGTTCGGGTACTTGGCGATCTCCGCCTGGAGCTCGGCACCCGGGAGCGGGTACAGGCGCTCGATGCGGATGATGGCCGTGTCCGTCGAGCCGCGCTTGACGCGCTCCCCGTCGAGGTCGTAGTAGACCTTGCCCGCGGTGAAGACGACCTTGCGGACCGCGGACGGGTCCACGGACGCGTCGCCGATGACCGGACGGAAGCCGCCCGTCGTGAACTCCTCCGCCTTCGACGCGGCCGCCTTGAGGCGGAGCATCGACTTCGGGGTGAAGACCACCAACGGCTTGTGGTGCGGGTTGTGCACCTGCCACCGCAGGAGGTGGAAGTAGTTCGACGGGAGGGTCGGCATCGCGACCGTCATGTTGTTCTGCGCGCAGATCTGGAGGAAGCGCTCCGGGCGCGCGGACGAGTGGTCCGGGCCCTGGCCCTCGTAACCGTGCGGCAGCAGGAGCGTGACGCCGGACGTCTGGCCCCACTTCTGCTCCGCCGACGAGATGAACTCGTCCACGACCGTCTGGGCGCCGTTGACGAAGTCGCCGAACTGCGCCTCCCACATGACCAGGGACTCGGGCCTCGCGAGCGAGTAGCCGTACTCGAAGCCCATCGCCGCGTACTCGCTGAGCAGCGAGTCGTAGATGTTGTAACGGGCCTGGTCCTCGGACATGTACTGGAGCGGGGTGAAGTCCTCGCCGGTCTCACGGTCGATCAGCACCGCGTGGCGCTGGCCGAACGTGCCGCGGCGGGAGTCCTGGCCCGAGAGGCGCACCGGGGTGCCCTCCAGGAGCAGGGAGCCGATGGCCAGCGTCTCGCCCATGCCCCAGTCGATCGTGCCGTCCTCGACCATGGCCGCGCGGCGCTGCAACTGGGGCAGCAGACGCGGGTGGACGGTGACGCGCTCGGGGATGTTGACCTGGGACTCGGCGATGCGCTTGACGACCTCCTGGGAGACCGCCGTGGTGACCGCGACCGGGAACTCGGGCTTCACGTCCGGGGCATGGGCCTCGGACGGCGCGTTCGTCGCCTCACGGACCTCCGTGAAGACCTTCTCCAGCTGGCCCTGGTAGTCCTGCAGCGCCTGCTCGGCCTCTTCCAGCGTGATGTCGCCGCGACCGATGAGGGACTCGGTGTAGAGCTTGCGCACCGAGCGCTTCTTGTCGATCAGGTCGTACATCAGCGGCTGGGTGAAGGCCGGGTTGTCCGACTCGTTGTGACCGCGGCGGCGGTAGCAGATGAGGTCGATCACCACGTCCTTGTTGAACGCCTGGCGGAACTCGAAGGCCAGCCGCGCGACGCGGACCACGGCCTCCGGGTCGTCGCCGTTCACGTGGAAGATCGGGGCCTCGATCATGCGGGCCACGTCGGTCGAGTACATGGAGGAGCGCGAGGACTCGGGCGCCGCCGTGAAGCCGACCTGGTTGTTGATGACCACGTGGACCGTGCCGCCGGTGCGGTAGCCGCGCAGCTGCGACATGTTCAGGGTCTCCGCGACCACGCCCTGGCCCGCGAAGGCCGCGTCGCCGTGCAGGGCCACCGGCAGGACCGTGAAGTCCGTGCCGCCCTTGTTGATGACGTCCTGCTTGGCGCGGACGACACCCTCCAGGACCGGGTCGACCGCCTCCAGGTGCGAGGGGTTGGCGGCCAGCGAGACCTTGATCTGCTCGCCGTCCAGACCGGTGAACACGCCCTCGGCGCCCAGGTGGTACTTCACGTCACCGGAGCCGTGCATCGACTTCGGGTCGAGGTTGCCCTCGAACTCGCGGAAGATCTGCGCGTACGACTTGCCGACGATGTTCGCCAGGACGTTCAGCCGGCCGCGGTGGGCCATGCCGATGACGACCTCGTCGAGACGGGACTCCGCCGCGCTGTCGAGCACCGCGTCGAGCAGCGGGATGACGGACTCGCCGCCCTCCAGGGAGAAGCGCTTCTGGCCGACGTACTTCGTCTGCAGGAAGGTCTCGAAGGCCTCCGCCGCGTTCAGCCGCCGCAGGATGCGCAGCTGCTCCTCGCGCTCCGGCTTGGTGTTCGAGCGCTCGATGCGGTCCTGGATCCACTTGCGCTGCTTCGGGTCCTGGATGTGCATGAACTCGACGCCGGTGGTGCGGCAGTACGAGTCGCGCAGGACGCCGAGGATGGAGCGCAGCTTCATCATCGACTTGCCGGCGAAACCGCCGACCGCGAACTCGCGCTCCAGGTCCCACAGGGTGAGCCCGTGCTCGGTGATGTCCAGGTCGGGGTGCTTGCGCTGCTTGTACTCCAGCGGGTCGGTGTCGGCCATGACGTGGCCGCGGACCCGGTAGGAGTGGATCAGCTCGAAGACGCGCGCGGCCTTCGTGACGTCGTCGTCGTGCGAGGCGTCGATGTCCTTGAGCCAGCGGACCGGCTCGTACGGAATGCGCAGGGCCTCGAAGATCTCGTCGTAGAAGCCGTTCTCGCCGAGGAGGTAGTTCGCGACGACGCGGAGGAACTCGCCCGACGCGGCGCCCTGGATCACCCGGTGGTCGTAGGTCGACGTGAGCGTCATGACCTTCGAGATGCCGAGCTTGTTCAGGGTGTCCTGGGACGTGCCCTGGAACTCCGCCGGGTAGTCCATCGAGCCGACGCCCATGATGACCGACTGACCGGGCATCAGACGCGGGACCGAGTGGACGGTGCCGAGGCCGCCGGGGTTGGTCAGGGAGACCGTGACCCCGGTGAAGTCGTCCATCGTCAGCTTGCCGTCACGGGCGCGGCGGACGATGTCCTCGTAGGCCTGCCAGAACTCGAAGAAGTTGAGCGTCTCGGCCTTCTTGATGCCCGCGACGACCAGCTGGCGGTCGCCGTTGGGCTTCACCAGGTCGATGGCGAGGCCGAAGTTGATGTGCTCCGGCTTGACCAGCGTCGGCTTGCCGTCCTTCTCCACGAAGGAGTAGTTCATCGACGGCATGGCCTTGATGGCCTGCACCATCGCGTAGCCGATGAGGTGGGTGAAGGAGATCTTCCCGCCCCGGGCACGCTTCAGGTGGTTGTTGATGACGATGCGGTTGTCGAAGAGCAGCTTCACCGGGACGGCGCGCACGGACGTGGCCGTGGGCACCTCGATGGAGGCGTTCATGTTCTTCGCGACCGCGGCGCTCGGGCCGCGCAGCGTCACGTACTCCGGACCCGCGGGGGACTCCGGCGCCGGTGCGGCCTTCTCGGCGGCCGGCTCGGCCGCGGCGGGCTTCGCCGGAGCCGGAGCCGCTGCGGGAGCAGCGGCGGCAGGCTTCGCCGGCGCGGCGGCCGCGGGCTTCGGCGCCGCGGGTGCGGCCGGGGCCGGAGCGGCCTGAGCCGGAGCCGCGGGCGCGGCAGGTGCGGCCGGAGCGACCGTGGTGGTACCCGCGGCCCCCGCGGCCGCGGTACCCGACGGAGCCGAGGCGGCGACGCCGCCCGGCTTGTAGTCGGCGAAGAAGTCCCACCAGGCTCGGTCTACCGAATTCGGGTCCTGGAGGTACTGCTGATAGATCTCGTCGACGAGCCACTCATTGGGACCGAACGCAGCAGCGGGGTTCTTCCCGGCTTGGTCCTCGGTCGAGGTGCTCGAGTTACTGGGGGACTGTGGCGACACGGCGGCAACCGCCCTCTTCCGCTTCACAAGGTGATGGACAGCGGGAATAAAGGCTACGCCTCCCGGACCGCGTAGGTCAGGCCGGGCATGGTCATCGTCGCGTAAGTCACATCGAAAAGCGTGTTTCGGTGGTGGAAATGGCGGGAAACAAGCGAGGTTCCGATGCGGAACCGACACGTTGGGTCAGAACTGCGACCCCGAAAGGCCGAGCCTCCGTACGAGGACCGCGCGATGACACGTGTCCTGCTGCCCGATCACACGTTTCACTCATGGATCTTGGGCTCTCGATTTGAACCCTACGTCAACCTGTCAAGCGAAGGCACGCCCGGAAGAGTGACCTGGATCCGGCAGCCACGCGGGGATTCGGCCACTCCGATCCGGCCGCCGTGCAGATCCACCGCCCAGCGGGCGATCGCGAGCCCCAGACCCGTACCGCCGTCGCTGCCGGGACCGTGCGGGGCGACCACACCGCCGCGGTTGAACCGCTCGAAGACCCGGTGCCACTCCGAGCGCGGGATGCCCGGACCCTCGTCCAGGATCTCCAGGTCCAGCGACTCGTGTCCCTCGCCGCGCCGGGCCTTCACGGTGACACGGCCGTGCGGGGGGCTGTGCTTGACCGCGTTGTCGATGAGGTTGGCGACGACCTGGTGTATCCGCTCCGGGTCCGCGTGCGCGGTCAGCTCGGGCGGCGAGACATCGAGGTGCAGATGGACGTCCGTCCGTGTGTGGCTGCCGGAGCCCGAGGCTATGCCCGCGCGCGCGGAGGCCACCATGTTGGCCTCCTTCAGCACGCCGGACAGGTACGGCCACACCTCGAAGCGGCGCTTGCGCAGCGGTACGACGCCGTTGTCCAGGCGGGACAGGTCGAGAAGCGTCTCCACGAGCCGCCCCAGCCGCTCCGTCTGCTTCAGGGCCGTACGCATCGTCTCGGGGTCGGCGGCGGACACGCCGTCCACCACGTTCTCCAGGACCGCGCGCAGGCCGGCGATGGGGGTGCGCAGTTCGTGGGAGACGTTCGCCACGAGTTCCTTGCGCTGGCGCTCCTGGGCCTCCAGGTCGTCGGCCATACGGTTGATCGTCTGGGCCAGGTCGCCCAGCTCGTCGCGGCGGTCGGCGCCCCTGACCCGGCGGGTGTAGTCGCCGTGCGAGATGCCCCGCGCCACGGTGTTCATCTCGTCGAGCGGGGAGGTCAGCGAGTGCGCCACGAACTGGGTGATCAGCAGGGTCGCAATCACCGAGAAGACCGTGATGAAGCGCAGCTCCGTCTCGGTGCGCACCGCGATCATCAGCAGACCGGTGGTGATGAAGACCGAGACGACGACCAGAGCGCCGAGCTTCGTCTTGATCGAGAAGGGCCGCACCTCGCCCCAGGAGCCCGTGGCCGATCCCGCCGCGGAGGTGTCACCGGCGGCCGACGCCATCGCGGAAGCGGGGGCCGTTCCGGAAACCGATGCCGATCCGGACGCCGCACTCGAATCGGGCGCCGGACTCAGTCCGGACACCGAGCCCGTACCGCTACCGGCTTCGATACCCGTACCCGTACGGGGCGGTGAGTCCGGACCGGGGCCGACGAACGCACCCGTACCCGAGCCGGTGGGCGACCCCGCGTCCGAGCCGGCATGTGCCCCTGGTCCCGAGCGCCTGCCCGAGCCCGGGCGCCTGCCGAAAGGTGAACGGGATCCCGCAACCGCCAGCACGTTCCTGCGCCACGCACCGATACCGCTCATCACTTCCGCCCCTCAACCAGGGTGCCCGACTCTAGGGCGTCGGGGTCTCCAGCGCGTAGCCCACGCCATGAACCGTACGGATGCGCTCGGCGCCGATCTTCCGGCGCAGCGCCTTGATGTGGCTGTCCACGGTGCGGGTGCCGGACGCGTCGGCCCAGTCCCACACCTCGGCCAGCAGCTGCTCGCGCGAGAGCACCGCGCGCGGCGTGTTCGCGAGGCAGACCAGCAGGTCGAACTCCGTGGGCGTGAGATGCACGTCCTCGGAGCGCACCCGGACCCTGCGCTGCGCGTGGTCGATCTCCAGCTCGCCGAGCCGCAGGATGCCCGAGCGCGGCGTCGACGCGGCCAGCGCGGCGCGCTCCACGCGTCGTAGCAGTACGTGCACGCGCGCGGCCAGCTCGCGCATCGAGAACGGCTTCGTCATGTAGTCGTCGGCGCCCACGCCGAGCCCGACCAGCATGTCCGTCTCGTCGTCGCGCGCGGTGAGCATCAGTACCGGCACCGGACGGGCCGCCTGCACCCGGCGACAGACCTCCAGGCCGTCGAAACCGGGCAGCATGATGTCGAGGATCAGCAGGTCGGGCTGCCATGCCTCCGCCGTGTCGACGGCGGCCGGCCCGTCACCCGCCGTTTGCACGAGGAACCCCTCGGCACGAAGGCGGGCGGCGATGGCGTCCACGATCGTGGGATCGTCCTCGACCACCAGCACCCGGCGCTGAGCGCCCGGCGTGGCCGCCGTGCCGTTCTGGGAGGTGTGTGTCTGCTCCATCGCCCGCCCCTGAGTGTGCTTTCCGGAACCAGTGGGGTGATTCCATGACTGCGCTTGACGCTTGAATGATCGGCGTCAGGTCAGCAGGGTACGGGCAGTGACCGCCGCTCGGCTATCCAGGCCCGATCGCGAGATGCACGACGTCCGGAACGCCCCGGGCAACCGGGATCTCTTCGGTACGCACCCGTCGGAACCCGGCATTCCGCAAGGTTCTTGAGAAATCAGGCGAGGGTCTGGCCGACCACACGGCCAGTACCCCGCCGGGCCTCAACACCCTTGCGCACGCGTCGAGTCCGGCCGTCGAGTAGAGGTTTTCGTTGCCCTCCGTGACGGTCCACTCGGGTCCGTTGTCGATGTCGAGGCACAGCGCGTCGTACGTGTCGGACGTCTCATTGACGTATGCGACGAGATCCGCCTCGACGATCTCCGTACGCGGATCCGCGAGCGCGCGCGACGAAAGCCCGGCGAGCGGACCGGACCGGTGCCAGTCGATGATCGCCCGCTCCCGTTCGACGACGGCGATCCTGCCCCAGCGCGGCTCGGCGGCCGCGTGTGCGAGCGAGAAGCCGACGCCCAGGCCGCCGATCAGGACGTCGGGCCCCGGCCGTTCGTCCAGCGCGCCGAGCGCGGCCTCGACCAGACGTCTCTCCGAGCGTCCGTCGGAGGTGTCCATGAGGAAACACCCGTTGGCGATGATCTGCAGCAGCCCACCGTGGCGGCGGAGCACGACCTCGCCGTACGGCCCCTCGCGACGGTCGATGACTTCGGGAGCGCCGTGGGAAGCGTCGAAGGGGGTGCCGTAGGAGGTGTCGTGCGAGGTGGTCATGCGGCCATCCTGGCAAGTTCCCCCAGCACGAGCAGCTGAATTGCGCCGGGCCGCGCCCGACGATGAGAGATCGCTGTGAATCGGTCCTTCGGTGGCGCCCGTCACAGACAGGCCGGCCGTGCGAAGCTGAGGGTGGGGGTGACGGAAGGAGCCTCCACCGTGAAAAGGCCTGTGACGAGCGGCGCGGAGACGACGACCCCCGCCGCACCCTCCGCCTCCACCGCCGATCCTTACGCCGTTCGCGCCACCGGTCCGGGCGCCGCTCCCGCCGCCGGGCTCGACGGCATCCCGCGGCAGCGGCCTCTCGCCGTCGAGCGCGTGTATGTCGCTGTCGCCTCCGCCGAGAGCGCGACCGCGGCTGCCGAGAACGCGCCGCCCGCCACCACCGGGAGTGCCCGGCCCCTGCTCACCCCCCTTCGCCGCGTGCGGCCCTGGCGGCTGTTCCCCACGCCCACCGGAACCTCCTTCACCTTCGGCTACGCGGTCGTCCTCGCGGTGACCTCTCTCATTGCCGAGTACGGGGACCCGGACCTGGTGGACCGGGTGCTCCAGGGGTCCAGTACCGATGTGGCGCATCTGGCGCAGTCGCCGGTGCGCGTGCTGGTCGCCAGCGCGCTGTGGATAGCGGGAGGTCTCACGTCGGCGTACGTGATCGCCTTCCTGCTGGTGCTCACCGCGTTGGAGCGGCGGATCGGCGGGTGGCGTACGGCGGGCGTCTTCCTGCTGGGCCACGGCCTGGCGACGCTGGCCACCGAGATACCCGTCGGCCTCTCCGTCCTCGCCGGGCACCTCCCCGAGAGCTCGCTCCACCGCTACGACTACGGCATCAGCTTCGGCGTCGCCGCGAGCGTCGGCGCGCTGGCCGGGCTGTTGAGTCCCTGGCTGCGCTGGACCGTGCTCGCGGTGTTCGGCTGGATGGTCGTCGGCGACCTGATCGCGTTCACGGATCCGATGACGAACTGGGGCCACGTGATGGCACTGGCCATCGGGGTGGCCACCTGGCCGCTGCTGCGACGGGTCAGCTCCAGGACGACGACCGGGACCCGGGAGACCCCTCGTACGGCACGGGCCTGCCGGTGAACGCGTCGAGGAGCATGCGGTCGCCGACCGGCCGGTCCAGTTTCACGGTCACCTTCTTCGCGCGCAGTTCCTTTGTGCAGAGACCGTCGGAGGGGTTGCGGATCCAGGCGGAGAACACCACGTTGTCCCCGCTCTCCAGCACGTCGACGCCGGGGCCGTCGTCACAGGCCCCGTGGTGGGCGCGCAGGACGACGGTCCGGCCGTCCCGCGACACCGTGTCCAGTCCGGCCAGCTCCCACAGGTCTGCCGTCAGGTCCGGTACGGGCTTCACCGGGGGCTTCGGAAGCTTCGAGGCGACGACCGCGACGCGCTTGAGCGGCGTGTCGTAGCCCTTGATCGTGAAGTGCCAGGCGGGGACCGTCGCCGGCCCGCGGCTGGTGCGGATCGTCATCTCCCCGAGCCGCGCGCCGGTCACGGTGAGCCGGGGCCCGGTCCCGGGACCGGAACCCGTGCCGACTTTCTCGTACGCCGCCCGCGCCGACACGACCGGAACGGCCAGCGAGCCGCCGCTCGGCCAGCGGACCTCCCCCTTCTTCGGCGGGGCGCCGGGAAGGGAACCGCGGAGCTCGAAGTTCTGCCGCTGGTACGCCTGCTTGTCCGCGTCGCTGTGGAACGCCCCCTCGGGCAGCCGGACCGGGTCCCCCAGCGGGAAGTACCCCGCACGCCACGCCCGCGCCGCCGCCGAGCCCTCCCAGGCGTCGGAGACCTGACGCGCGCGTTCCGCGGTGCGGGCCGGGTCGTGCCGCGAGCCACTGTCGCCGTACTTGTCTCCGCAGCCGGAGACCCCGACGGCCGCGGTGACGAACAGGCCTGTGACGACGAGCAACCGACGCAGTCGAGCGGTCCGCATGATGCCCCCGAGGTGGACGGCCGGAACGGATGAGGAACCCGGCGCTACACCTGTGACGCACCGGCCGGGCGAGACGTTCACCGACCTTCGCCGACGTGATCGCTCACAGCGAACAGCGCCAGGGGAACAATCGAGGGCTCACATGCATTGAGTCGGCATAGCTCAACTTGAATGCCGAAGGGGAGATCATGACTTTGACGTCCGAACCGCTCACTCTGCCCGTGCTGCCGCTCGACGACGAGGTCGTGCTGCCCGGCATGGTGGTGCCCCTGGACCTCAACGACGCCGACGTACGCGCCGCGGTGGAGGCCGCACAGGCCGCCGCGCGGTCCAGTGGAGGAAGCAAGCCGAGGGTGCTGCTTGTTCCGCGGATCGACGGGACGTACGCGAACACGGGTGTGCTGGGCACGGTCGAGCAGGTCGGACGCCTCGCCGACGGCGACCCCGGCGCCCTGATCCGCGGGCGCGGCCGGGTGCGCGTGGGCGCCGGTACGACCGGCCCCGGAGCCGCTCTGTGGGTGGAGGGCGTCCAGGTCGAGGAGACCGTGCCCGACCCGCTGCCCGGTGCCGTGACCGAGCTGGTCAAGGAGTACAAGGCGCTGGCCACCAACTGGCTGAAGAAGCGCGCCGCCTGGCAGGTCGTGGACCGCGTCCAGGCCATCGACGACGTGTCCGCGCTCGCCGACAACTCCGGCTACTCGCCGTTCCTCACGACCGCCCAGAAGGTCGAGCTCCTGGAGACCTCCGACCCGGTGGCCCGGCTGAAGCTCGCCACCGAGCAGCTGCGCGAGCACCTCGCCGAGCAGGATGTCGCCGAGTCCATCGCCAAGGACGTACAGGAAGGTGTGGACAAGCAGCAGCGGGAGTTCCTGCTGCGGCGCCAGCTGGAGGCCGTCCGCAAGGAGCTGCGCGAGCTGAACGGCGAGGCGGAGGGCGAGGAGTCCGACGACTACCGGACCCGCGTCGAGGCCGCCGACCTCCCCGAGAAGGTCCGCGAGGCCGCGCTCAAGGAGGTCGAGAAGCTGGAGCGCTCCAGCGACCAGTCGCCCGAGGGCTCCTGGATCCGCACCTGGCTCGACACAGTGCTCGAACTGCCCTGGAACGAGCGCACCGAGGACGAGTACGACATCCAGGGCGCCAAGGCGATCCTGGACGCCGAGCACGCCGGTCTGGAGGACGTGAAGGAGCGGATCACCGAGTACCTGGCCGTGCGCAAGCGGCGCAACGACCGTGGTCTGGGTGTCGTGGGCGGCCGCCGCGGCGGTGCCGTGCTCGCGCTCGTCGGACCTCCCGGCGTCGGCAAGACCAGCCTCGGCGAGTCCGTCGCGCACGCCATGGGCCGCAAGTTCGTCCGGGTCGCCCTCGGCGGCGTACGGGACGAGGCGGAGATCCGCGGCCACCGGCGTACGTACGTCGGCGCGCTGCCCGGCCGTGTCGTGCGGGCCATCAAGGAGGCCGGGTCCATGAACCCGGTG
Organism: Streptomyces sp. NPDC020747; assembly: GCF_044334695.1. Lineage (NCBI taxonomy): Bacteria > Bacillati > Actinomycetota > Actinomycetes > Kitasatosporales > Streptomycetaceae > Streptomyces > Streptomyces sp. NPDC020747. Next base: position 715,262 of record NZ_JBIRTJ010000002.1, read on the forward strand.
GTCCTGCTGGACGAGATCGACAAGGTGGGCTCCGACTTCCGCGGCGACCCTGCCGCGGCCCTGCTCGAAGTCCTCGACCCGGCGCAGAACCACACCTTCCGGGACCACTACCTGGAGGTCGAACTCGACCTGAGCGACGTGGTGTTCCTCGCCACGGCGAACGTGCTGGAGGCCATCCCGGAGGCGCTGCTCGACCGTATGGAGCTGGTGCGCCTGGACGGCTACACCGAGGACGAGAAGGTCGTCATCGCCCGGGACCACCTGCTGCCGCGTCAGTTGGAGCGGGCCGGTCTGGAGAAGGCCGAAGTCACCCTGGACGAGAGCGCGTTGCGCAAGCTGGCCGGCGAGTACACGCGCGAGGCGGGCGTACGCAACCTGGAGCGGTCCGTCGCACGGCTGCTCCGAAAGGTGGCGGCACAGCACGAACTCGGCGAGCGGGAACTGCCGTTCACGGTCGGCGCCGACGATCTGCGCGCGCTGATCGGCCGGCCGCACCACGTGCCCGAGTCCGCCACGGACCCGGCCGACCGCCGCACGGCGGTGCCGGGCGTGGCGACCGGACTAGCGGTCACGGGCGCGGGCGGTGACGTCCTCTTCGTGGAGGCGTCGCTGGCCGACCCCGAGACGGGCGCGTCGGGTCTGACCCTGACCGGACAGCTCGGTGACGTCATGAAGGAGTCGGCACAGATCGCGCTCTCCTTCCTGCGGAGCCACGGAGCCGAACTCGAACTGCCCGTGGGCGACCTGAAGGACCGGGGTGCGCACATCCACTTCCCGGCCGGCGCGGTCCCCAAGGACGGCCCGAGCGCCGGTGTCACCATGACGACGGCCCTCGCCTCGCTCCTGTCCGGCCGGCTGGTCCGTACGGACGTGGCCATGACGGGTGAGGTCTCGCTCACCGGCCGGGTGCTCCCGATCGGCGGAGTCAAGCAGAAGCTGCTCGTCGCGCACCGGGCCGGGGTCACCACCGTGATCATCCCGAAGCGCAACGAGGCCGACCTGGACGACGTCCCGGCCGAGGTCCTGGAGAAGCTCGACGTCCACGCCGTCACGGACGTCCGCCAGGTCCTCGAACTGGCCCTCGCCCCGGCGACGAACGGCGCGGCGACGGAGGTTCCGGTGGCGGCGTGACGGGCGTCCACCGGTAACGCAAGGCCCGGGTCCCTCTTTTCGAGGGGTTCGGGCCTTCCGCGTACGTACGAGGTCTGGGCGAGACGTACGTGCAAAGGGCGCGGCGCTCAGCCGTTGGCCGGCGCCGCCACCCGGTCCAGGGCCCCGTTGAACTTGTCGTCCGTCTGCGTGGCGTCACCGGGGGTCGGCAGACCGCCCTGGCCGTCGTGCGGGATGACGCCCATGCCCATGTGGGCGGAGCCCCGGGGCGGGACGTCGGCCGCCTGGGCCGGGAACGGGAGAGTGAGAGGAGGAGGAGAGAGACGAGGAGAGAGACGAGGAGAGAGACGAGGGAGATCAGGGCTGCGAGCGGTAATCGGGATCTGTGCACGGGCATTGCGTGCCTCCGAAGGCTCGACGTGCTCGAAGTACCGGAACGTGCTCGAAGGCGCGGGAGCGTGCGCGAAGGTGGGGCAACGCGCTCGCGGAGTGCTCGATGTGGTAGTGGCGTGGGCATGCCATCGGGTGCCTGTCAGTGAAGCTGCGCGCCGTGACGACCGGGCGGAAAGAGGGGCCGGAGGCCGCCGTTGGTCTATTCCTGCGAAATACTGGCCCAGCTGCGGCAATGGCGGTCTTTGGCGGAAACTTTCACGATCGGGAAACCGGGTCATGGGTGCTGACGTGCACGAGGACGGAAACGGCGAAGGGCACCGGACGAAATCCGGCGCCCCGGCGAGTGGCGTGGACCAGGGCGGGAGGGACCAGGAGTTCCTCGCCCTGGAACGTGAGCTGACCCTCCTGCTGCGGCGTGCCCGCGCCTCCTCCGGCGAGATGGTCCGGGAGGTCCATCCCGACCTGGAGTCCTCCGCGTACGGACTTCTCGTGCGGCTGGAGGAGATCGGCCGGCAGCGGGCCACGGAGCTCGCCGCCTATATCGGCGTCGGCAAGGCCACGATGTCGCGGCAGCTGCGGGCGCTGGAGGAGATGGGCGTCGTCGCCCGCGAGCCGGATCCCGCGGACGGGCGGGCCTGGCTCGTTCATCTCACGGAGGAGGGGCGGGTGCGGTTTCGCGCCGTGCGCGATGCCCGGCGGGCGCGGTACGTACAGGAGCTCGCCAGCTGGGACCGGAAGGAAGTGGCCGAGCTGGCGCGGTTGTTGCATCGGCTGAACCGGGGGGTTGAGGGGTAACGCTCGGCTGGACGGCCGGCCGGCCGGTGGTGACGTGCGGGTCGTGGGGCTGAGCGCGCCCCGCGGCGGAGCCGCAGATGCCACAGCCCCCCGCCGCTGAAGGGACGCCCTCGCCTACAACTCCACGTACGCCACCGTCGCGTCGTCATGTTGTTTCGACCTGCCCAGGAACACCCGCTCCGTATCCGCCAGTTCCAGTGCCCGTACGCGGTCGACGAGTGCCTGGCCGCCCTCCTTGCGGACCAGGGCGAACAGGTCCGCCCAGTCGCCCTCGTGGAACTTGTCCGTCCAGCGGGTCGCGCCGTCGGTGAGGGCGGCCAGGGCGCGGACGTCGGGGCGGGGGAGGGTGCCCGTCACCGCTCGCGACGCCACCGAGGGGTCCGACGCTGCCGTGAAGAAGCCGCCCTCCTTGTTGCGGAGGGTGGCGTCCGTGGCGGTGTGGGAGGTCAGGGTGGCGCGGGGGACTCGGGACAGGCGGTCGTCGAGGAGCGGGGTGACCTCGCCGGTGGGGGATTCCACGAGGAGGGCCGAGTCCGAGAGGACCAGGTACTCGACGGATTCGGGCGACCAGCGGGCCAGGACGACGGTCGCCTGTGGGGTGCGTGGGTGAGAAAGGTCACAGGTGGCTCGATGGGCGTCGGCGGTACGCAGGATGGCCTGCGCGAGCACCTCGGGCAGCGTCAGATCCCGCCGTGAAACGGACAGTTCGTGCAGGGATCCGCCCAGGCGGGCCGTGAACCAAGGGACGGAATGCAGACAGGCGTAGTCGGCGGACGGCGGCGTCACACCGTCCAGGACGACGAGTGAACCGCCCTGTCCGGAGGCGGGAAGTCCGAGCGACGCGTAGTCCTCGTCGGGGCGGGCGGGGTCACCGGGGACCGAGATCAGTTCCGAGCGCATTCGGCCAGTCTGCACGAGCCCTTCACAAGCTTCGCCAAAGGCTGGCAACCGTCGCCGAATTGCCCCTGACAGGCAGGTCAGGCGCCTGTTTTGAGGTGGAATCACCGAGTCCGGTGAAGCGTGGCGGCGCATCTTGCCACCGGTCGCCGTGGACGTCCAACCGGCCCGCCGCGCAAGGGTGTCGCACGCGCCACGGGAACTTGCCGGTCCGCTCCTCGGGGATGTTCACTCCTTCGTGTGGCGGGTCAGGCGATGCGCGACCACTGCCCACCGGCACTGGGAGGGTCGGGAGCCGTACCGGGACGACACGCGAGTTGACGGATCGTCACCCGGGCCCATGGGGACACGAGTCAAGAATGCGAGCACCGGTGCAGAAAACGCGGCCTCGGCGCAAAGGCAGGCAGTCGGCCTCGGGTGAAGCCTCCGGGCACACGCCGAACTCGCCGACCGCACAGAACACCCCGGACCCCGCGGGCCGCGGTCGCCCCGCGCACGTACGCAGTCGGCTGATCATCGCCGTCGCCGTCGTGGCCGCCGCGATCGCCGGAGCCGGCGCCCCGTCCGTGATCGCAGCGTCGAGCGAGCTGAACGACTCGCAGAACCTGGTGACGCTCGCCGGACGCACCCAGGACGCGCTGGCCCTCGCCCACTCGCTCTCCGACGAGCGCGACGAGGTCACCTCCTACGTCGCGGCCGGCCGGCCCGACGGCAAGGGCCCCTCCGAGGGCCGCAGCGCCCGCGTCGACCGGCAGGTCGACGAACTCCGCGCGGCGGCCGTCGAGGCGGACGCCCCCGCCGCGTTCGTCGAGACCCTCGACGACATCGCCACCGTGCGCCGAGCGGCGCTCACCGGGAAGAGCACCGCTCTCGAAGCGCATCAGGCGTACTCCGCCGCCCTCACCGAACTCCACGGCCTCGCCGAGGAACTGGCCGAGCAGCTCCCGCCCCGCGCGGGCGCCGGCGCGCACGCCCTCGCCGACCTCGACACCGGGGTCCAGCAGGCCGCCGCGACCCGCGGCCTCCTGCTCGCGGCCCTGAACGTCCCCACGTCCACCCGGACGTCCACCGACCCGATCACGGGCCTGCCCACGACGAGCACCACGTCGACCGCCGCCGGCACCAAGCAGCGCAACGCGCTCACGGCCGCCGCCATGCAGGCCAACGTCCGCGAACAGGCCGCGATCGCCGGCTTCCGCGAGACCGCGCCGAAGACCGACCGCGCCTCGTACGACTCCACGGTGACCGGCGCCGAGGTCAACACCGCCGACAAGTACCTCGCGAGCCTGGCGAACCGGCCCACCCTCTCCGACTCCCAACTCGGCACCGACAGCAAGAAACTGGACGCCGCACTCTCCGCCCGCGTCGAGCAGATGCGTGGCGTCGAGGCCTCCCTCAACACCCAACGGGCCAAGGAACTCGCCCAGTTGAGGGACGACGACGTCACCGCGCTGGAGATCCGGATCGCCATCCTCGGCGCCCTGATGCTGCTCGCCGTCGGTGTCGCCACCGGCATGGCCCGCTCGCTCACCCGCCCGCTGGCCGTCCTGCGCCTCGGCTCGGCCCGCCTCGCCGCCGAACCGGCCACCGAGGAACCGGTCAAGTTCACCGGCCGCAACGACGAGTTCGCCCAGGTCGTACGTTCCGTCAACACGCTCCACGCGCACGCCCTCGCGGCCCACGAGCGGCTGGCGGCCCTGGAGGACGACCGCAAGCACCTCATCGGCAAGCGCCAGAAGATGGCCGACGAGCGCGACCGTCTCCGCTCCGAACTCGCGGACGCCGTCGCTCACTTGGAGCAGGTCCGCACCAGCATCCACGGCACCTTCGTCAACCTCGCGCTGCGCACGCTCGGCCTCGTCGAGCGCCAACTCGGCGTCATCGAGGGCCTGGAGGAGCGCGAGCAGGACCCCGACCGGCTCGCCACCCTCTTCCGGCTCGACCACTTCGCCACCGTCATGCGCCGACACAGCGAGAACCTGCTGGTCCTCGCGGGCGCCGACCACGGCCACCAGCACCCCGGCCCGGTCCCGCTCGTCGACGTCGTACGCGCCGCCGTCAGCGAGATCGAGCGGTACGAGCGGGTACGGATCGCCGCGCTGCCGCCGCACGCGCACCTCGCCGGGTTCGCCGCGGACGACATCAGCCACCTGGTGGCCGAACTCCTGGAGAACGCCTCGTCGTTCTCGCCGCCCGACGTGCCCGTCGAGGTCTCCGGCTGGCTCCTGGAGAGCGGCGAGGTCATGCTCTCCGTCCAGGACGAGGGCATCGGCATGACCGGCGACCGGCTCACCCAGCTCAACGCCCGCCTCTCGGACTTCGACCCCGAGGACGCGTACGACCAGGAGAGCGGCGAGGGCCTCGGACTCGGCCTGTACGTGGTGGCCCGGCTCGCCCACCGGCACGGCGTACGGGTGCAGTTGCGCGAGCAGAAGCAGGGCGGCATCACGGCGGTCGTCGTGCTGCCCAAGTCCCTGCTCGCCGCCGCTCCCGCCGTCGCCGTCCCCTCCGCGACCACCGCTCGCACGGCGGGCGCCGCTCCCGCGCTCTCCCTCCCGGGCGCGGACGCCGAGGTCAACTCCAATGTCCTGTACGCCCGTTCGGACCGCGACCCGCTGATCGCGGCGGCGGAGGAGTCCCTGCGGGACACCGGCGAAGCCCACGAGGACGCGAGCCCGCTGGGCGGCATGGACGAGGAACAGTCCTCCCAGTCCGCGGACACGACCGAGCCCGTCGCCACCGGTCCCGAGACGACCATGGTGCTCATGGCGCCGGTACCGCCGGCCGAGGACCCCGCCGAGCCCGCCGAAGCCGACGTCCGCGACCCCGAATCCCGCGAACCCGCAGCCGGCGCCCCGTCCGTCACGCTCCCCGCCCAGAAGAGCACCGACCCGTACGCCATCGGCCCGGACGCCCACGAGCGCGTCCCCGACGCCGACGCGCCGCACCAGCCACAGCCGGCGTACGAACCGCAGACAGCGAACGAACCGCAGGAATCGCACACACCGCAGGAACCGGACGAGCCGGTCACCGACAAGGGGCTGCCCAAGCGGACGCCCAGGATCTCCGCGCCCGCCCCGGCGGCGCGGCCGCGCAACTCGTCCGTGGACGCCGAGGCCCTGCGCCGCAGGCTCGGCGGCTTCCACAGCGGTGCGAACCACGGCCGCCGTGACGTCGAAGCGGAGATCGCCGAACAGACGTCGGGGCTGCAGCAGCCCGCCGCACATGCCGTAGAAACCAAGGGGGACACAGTCGAGGAGGCAAGCAGTTGACCGCGCCCAGTACCTTCGGACTGAGCAGTGAAGCCCGCAATCTGCACTGGCTGCTGACGAACCTCGTCGAGGAGGTGCCGGGGCTCCTGTCGGTCGCGGTGGTCTCCTCCGACGGTTTGCTGCTGCTGTCCTCCGACCCCGGGAGGAACGCCCAGGCACGTCGCGGCAGGGAGAAACTCACGAGCCCCAGGGGCTCGGCGGCGGACCTGGCGGCCATCGTGTCCGGCATCGGCAGCCTCGCCATCGGCGCCGCCAAGCTGATGGACGGCGGCGGCGTCAAGCAGACGATGGTCGCGATGGAGGACGGCGGCCTTTTCATCATGTCGATCAGCGACGGTTCGCTGCTCGGTGTGCACGGCGCCCCGGACTGCGACATGAGCGTCGTCGCGTACCACATGGCGCTCTTCGTGGGCCGTGCCGGACACGTCCTGACCCCCGAACTCCGCAGCGAGCTGCGGCAGTCGATCGAGGCCACGACGATGGAGGCGGCCAAGTGAGCGACCTGAGCGGCACGCCCAGGCTCCCCGTCCGCGGCGGCGACCGGAAACCTGCCCGCGTACGCCCGTACTCGCTCACCGGCGGCCGTACGCGCTTCGGGCACGTCCTGCTCGTCGAGACGTTCGTGGCGGCGCTCGAAGCCTCGCCGGAGCGCCCGGAACTGGAGAACGGTTCACTCTCCACCCGGGTGATGCCGGAGATGCGGGCCATCGTCGAACTCTGCCGCCGGATGCGGACGGTGGCCGAGGTCGCCGCCCTCCTGAAGATGCCGCTCGGTGTGGTCCGGGTGCTCCTCAGCGACCTGGCGGACCAGGGAAAGATCCGTGTGTACGGAACAGGTCACGGCCCGGGACAGCCGGACCGCGCTCTGCTGGAAAGGGTGCTGAGTGGACTCCGTCGTCTCTGACGCCTCCCGCGTCGCAGATGCCTCGCGATACCCCGGGTTTCCCCAACTCATCGAGCCTGACGATGAGTTGAAGGCCTGGCAGAAGGACCGTACGCGCGCCCCGATCGCCACGAAGATAGTGGTGGCCGGCGGCTTCGGCGTCGGCAAGACCACCCTCGTCACCGCCGTCTCGGAGATCACGCCCCTCCAGACGGAGGCGCTGATGACCGAGGCGAGCGAGGGCACCGACGACCTCAGCTCGACCCCGGAGAAGCTGACCACCACCGTGGCCATGGACTTCGGCCGCATCACGCTCGACGACGACCTGGTCCTGTACCTGTTCGGCACGCCGGGGCAGCAGCGGTTCTGGTTCATGTGGGACGACCTGGTGCGCGGGGCGATCGGCGCGGTGGTCCTCGCCGACACGCGCCGCCTCAAGGACTGCTTCCCGGCGCTCGACTACTTCGAGAGCTGCGGGCTGCCGTACGTCGTCGCCGTCAACCACTTCGACGGCAGCGAGACGTACGAGCCGGAGGACGTACGCGAGGCCCTCACGATCCCTCCGCGCATACCTGTCATGATCATGGACGCGCGCCACAGGTTCTCGGTGATCGAGACCCTGCTGGCCCTCGTCGGCCACGCACTCGAAGTCAGCCCGGAATAACCGGAACAAGACGTACGTACGCAGAGAAGGACAGGCATGCGGAAGATACTCGTCGTCGGAGCCGGCCAGTCCGGACTCCAGCTCGCCCTCGGACTCCAGTCGAACGGGTACGAGGTCACCCTGATGTCCAACCGGACGGCGGACGAGATCCGTACCGGCCGCGTCATGTCGACGCAGTGCATGTTCCACACGGCGTTGCAGCACGAGCGCGATCTCCAGGTGAACTTCTGGGAGTCCCAGGCCCCGAAGATCGAAGGACTCGGCGTCTCGGTCGCCGCCCCCGGCTCGCACGACCCCGGGCCGACCCAGCGCGTGATCGACTGGGTCGGCAAGCTCGACGGGTACGCGCAGTCCGTCGACCAGCGCGTCAAGATGGCCGGCTGGATGGAGACCTTCGCCCAGCGCGGCGGCCAACTGGTCATCCACGGCGCGGCGGTCGGCGACCTCGACTACTTCTCCCGTACGTACGACCTGGTCCTCGTCTCGGCCGGCAAGGGCGAACTGGTGTCGATGTTCGGCCGCGACGCATCCCGCTCCCCGTACACGGAGCCGCAGCGCGCGCTGGCCGTCGCGTACGTCCACGGCCTGGGCCCGCGCCCGGAGCACCCGGACTATGACGCGGTCCGCTGCAACCTCGTCCCCGGTGTGGGCGAACTCTTCGTCATGCCCACCCTCACCACCTCCGGCCGGGCGGACATCCTCTTCTGGGAGGGCATACCCGGCGGCCCCCTGGACGCCTTCCAGGGCGTCAAGGACCCGGCCGAGCACCTCTCCCTGACCCTGGAACTCATGGAGCGGTTCACGCCGTGGGAGTACGCGCGGGCCACCAAGGTCGAACTCACCGACGCCGGCGGCACGTTGTCCGGACGCTACGCGCCCACGGTCCGCAACCCCGTCGGCCGGCTGCCCGGCGGCGGCCTGGTCCTCGGTGTCGGCGACGTGGTCGTCGCCAACGACCCGATCACCGGCCAGGGCTCCAACTCGGCCTCGAAGTGCGCCGCTTCGTACCTCGACTCGATCCTCTCGCACGGCGAGAAGGAGTTCGACGAGACGTGGATGCGGGACACCTTCGAGCGGTACTGGGACACGGCCCAGCACGTGACCAAGTGGACCAACGCGATGCTCGGCGCACCGCCGGAGCACGTCCTCAACCTGATCGGCGCGGCAGGCCAACTCCCCCCGGTCGCCGCCCGCTTCGCGAACGGCTTCAACGACCCGTCGGACTTCGAGAACTACTTCTACGACCCGGAGAAGACGGGCGCGTACCTCGCCTCGGTCTCCGGAGCCTGACGGGACGGTCGCGCTGCCCCCCGCCGTGCTCGTCCCCGCACGGCTACCAGCGCAACTCCCCTTCTCGTCCTGGAGAGTTCCTGTCGGACCGTCCGCGTCGAGGGTTGCCAGGCGGACGACGGTGCCGGCGCTCTCTTCCACCGCCGGCCTTCCGACTCCGAGGGCCGCGGTCATGTCGGTGGCGGTGGTGCCGGGCTCAAGCGCGTTGAACTTGATGGGGCATGTTGAACTCCGGCCGGTCGGGGTTGTTCACCGCCCAGAACGACCCGAGGCTGCTCGAAACGTTGACCACGGTGGGGTTCGGGGCCGTTGAGGACTTCGCTGCCGAGGACGCCCGCGTTGTTCACCAGGACGTCGAGCCGGCCCTCGGCCGAGTCGATCGTCGCCGGCGCGTTGCTCATCGATGCCTCGTCGGTCACGTCGAGTTGCACGAACCGAGCGCCGAGCCGGTGGGCGTTGAGCTGCTCGACATAGGCAGGTAGAAAGCGCGCAGATCGCTGTCGGACATCGAACGACCTCCGGATGCGTGCGGTGACGGAACTCAGATCTGGTTCAGGCCGCCGTCGACGTACAGGCTCGAACCGGTGATGAAACTGCTCCGGTCGGAGGCGAAGAAGGCCACGGCGGCGGCGACCTCCTCGTACACGCCGAGCGCCTCGTCGCCGACGTCCCCGTTGGTGGACCCGGGGCTACTGGCCCGCTATGTCACCGCCCTGGGATACGGCATGGCCGTGCAGGCCGCGAGCGGTGTGGGCCGCGACGAACTCCAGGCGATGGCCGACGTCGCCCTGCGCAGCTGGCCGCCCTCCTGAGAACGGTGCCCGGGCTCTCACCTCGGGTGCGGGTCGGCTGAGGCTGATCGCGCGGTTCCCCGCGGCCCTGGGTAGGAAGGCGAGCTGTAGCCGTCGTCCGAACCGTCCGTCGCGCCCTCGGGGAGCTGCGGCGGGGTGTAGCTCGGCAGCGGCTCCTCGTCGGTGTCCGGGCGGACCGCACCCAGGATCGGGTTGGCGGCGATGGGGGACACCTTGACCGTCGCTCCCGGTCTCGGCGCCTGGACGACCATGCCGTCGCCGAGGTACAGGGCGACATGGGTGGCCTCGGGGAAGTAGACGACCAGGTCCCCCGGCCGCAGCTCGCTCAGCTCCACGCGAGGCAACTGGGCCCACTGCTCCTGGCTGGTACGGGGGATGGCACGTCCCGCGCTGCCCCAGGCCTCCGACGTGAGACCGGAACAGTCGTACGTGTCCGGGCCCTCGGCGCCCCACTCGTACGGCTTGCCGATCTGGTCCACGGCATGGCGCAGCGCCCGGTCCCCCTCACGGGAGGGCGGCTGCGCACTGCTCAGCGCACCCGAGGCCACGAGTTCGTCCTGCGCCTCGGCCACCCCCGACTTCTCCAACTCGGCCACCCGGGCGAGCTGTTCGGCGCTCAGTGAGACGAGCAGCTCCTCGACGTCCTTCAGCCGCTTCCCGACGAGGTCTCGGTCCTTCTTCTGCCGTTCGGCGAGGGTGAGTTGCTCGTCCAGCGCGCGCCGGGCCTCCCGCGCCAGCCCGTCGGTCCTCCGCTCGTCCACCACCAGCCGGTCGACCGTTCCGGCGCGCTCCAGCGAGACCTGCCGGATCACCTGGCCCTGGTCGAGCGCGTGTTGAGGGTCGCGGGCGAGCAACAGCCGTACGTACGAGGAGATCTCGCTCGTGCCCTGGTACTGCTGCCGGGCGAGCCGTCCCGCGGCGCCGCGGCTGCCCTGGAGCGAGAGCCGGGCCGCGGAGAGGCGCCCGTTGAGCTTCGCGACCTCGCTCCGCTGCCGCTTCAGCTTCTCCTCGGTCGCGTTGTACGTCTCGGTCGCCTCCTCGGCCTCCCGGTACAGCCGCTGGAGGTCGGTCAGCAACTCGGCGACGGACGGCTCGCCTTCCGGTACGGAATCCGGCGCGAAGCTTTCGCCCGGTTCGGGTGCGAAGCTCGCGCCCGGCTCGGGTACGAAACTCTCACCCGGCTCGGGTACGGAGCTTTCGCCGGGCTCGGGCACCGCCGCCGCCGGGCCGGGTGCGAGGACGGCGCCGGCCGCGATCGCCGCCGTACAGACCAGCCGCAGAAGCCTTCCTGACACGTCATCACCTCCGGTGCGGGGCGCGGCCCTTCCGCTCCTCCGCACCACGAGCGTCAGACGCGCGCGCGAACCCCGCGCGGCGAGCGTGGGCGATCCGGCCCAACGAGGTCACTCGTCGGTGTCGTCCGACTTGCCGTCCGGCGTGGCGTCTGGCTTGATGCGCGCCGCGGTGTCGGGCTCGGCCTCCGGCTTGGACCACGGCCACCGGAGCCTGCCGCCGCTCGTGTCCGTGGGGTCGTACTGGTACTTCCACCCCTGGTGCAGCGCGAGCCGCCTGCTGGTCCCCGCCTGTACGCGCCGGTAGACGAGCACGGTCGGGGGGCCACCGGCGTTGTCCGGGACCGGGACCCGGTACACCTTCGGCGGGTGTCCGGTCGCACCGAGCAGGACCGGCAGCACCCGGCCGTCCAGGGGGCCGCCTTCGAAGGGGGTGTCTTCGCTCTTCACGCAGCCAGTGTCACAGCAGGTGCGCCGCGTCACTCACGACGGGCAGCACGCCACGTGCGAATGCGCCCATCGGGCCGTCCGCGGCCTCCATCGCCAGCGCGGCCCGTACGGCTCCGGCCGTCTGGGCGTCGCGCCCCGCGGCCGCCACCAGGCACGCGACGAACTGCTCCACGAGCCAGTCCCGCAGCTCGTCCAGCGGGGGTTCCTTCTCCTCGTCCAGCCAGATCAGGGAGGCGGCCTCGACCGCCGTGATCCACATCCGGACGGTCATCCGCAGCCGGGGTGCCGGCTCCTCGACCTCCAGATGAACCAGGATGTGCTCGGCGGCGGCCCGTCGCACGCCGTCCACGATGGCCGTGGTCCGGGAGGTCTCGACGACGCTTCCGCCCTGGAGCAGCGCGCTGAATCCGGCGTCGTGCTCGTCCACGAAGGCGAGATAGCGGTCCAGGGCGTTGGAGAGGCGCTGGGTGAGCGGGCCCTCCGGGGGTTCGGCGAAACAGTGCTCCAGCTCTTCCGCGGCGGACCTGAGCGCGGCTTCGTACAACTGCTGCTTGCCGCCGGGGAAGTACCGGTACACCAGGGGTCGGGAGACGCCCGCCGCTTCCGCGACATCGTCCAGGGAGACGTCCTCGGGGGGCCGTACCGCGAACAACGACAATGCCGCGTCGAGCAGTTGGCTGCGGCGCTCCTCGACGCTGAGCCGTCGATACGCGCGTGTGGGGACGTCCGAGGCCATGCCCCGCAGCGTAACCTTTCTCGCCCCCGCCGCCCCTACCCGTCCCATCCCTGGGGGCCGCGCCCCCAGACCCCCGCTGATCGGCCTGAACGGCCTCGTCCTCAAACGCCGGACGGGCTGGGTGGGGGCTGAGTGGGTCGGGAGCCGGTCACGGACGCCACGCTCCCCGGGGCGATGGTCAACGATTCTCGCGTCGGCTGCGGATGTTCAGGGTGATGGCGGAGACGAGGAACCAGAAGGCGCCGAAGGCCGAGTAGCCGGCCAGGGTGGACAGGCCGCTTGTCGCCGAGGCGGACATGGTGGCGAAGGAGGTACCGGCGAGGACGGACAGGCCGCCGCTGATGACCATGGGCCACTGGGCACCGACGGGTGCGCCGGCGCAGGATCGCCACGACCAGCTGGATCGCTCCGGAAAGGAGCGCCCAGATGCCGAACACGAGCAGGGTCGTCCCGACGGTGGAGAAGGCGGCGATGACCATCCCGGCGGTGGCGGCGAGGCCGAGAGCCATGTTGGTGGTGCCGACGCGGTCCGTGGAACCGGTGCCGGCCATGCGGCGCTCCAGGAGCGTGGCGACGACGTCCCAGAGGGGGTAGACGACGAGCAGCACGGCCGCGATGGCCGTGGGCTCGTCCGTCGACACGAGCGAGGCCGAGGTCGCGGCGACGAGTGCCACTCAGACCAGGGAGAAGGCGACTCGGATCAGATGGAGCGATCGGAGCCCGGAGAGCGTCGTCGAGGTCGTGGTCGTACTCGAAAGCACGGTGGTCTGAGTCATCGGGTGTCCCGTTCTGTGATCGTGATGGTGATCGTGTGAGACGGTCGCCTCGATGAGGAGTCTCAGCGGCCTCGGGAGGGGCCGCGTACTTCGAACGAAGTAGTTCCGCCATCCACTTCGAAGCGAACGATTTCTGCCCTCCCCATCGCCCGGACCGGGCCCGCCGTCCCGAGGCGCCGCACCTCGTCGCCTATTCGGTGGCCGCGCTGGTCCTCACCGGCCAGATCGTGGCGGTGATCCTGCGGGGGTCGGACTGGCCGACGGCCCTCTCCGCGCTCCTCGCCGGTGGCGGTGTCGCCCTCTCGTGGCGGATGCCGTGGGCAGGACTGGTCGTGACGAGCGCGGCGTCCTTCGCCGTCACCGCGGTGGGCCACGACCCGCTGTCGGTGTGGATGATGGCGGTGCTCGTGCTGTTCTCGGTCACCGTCACGAGATCGGGGCCCAGCTGTCCGTGTCGCCGTTCACCGTGAAGACCCTTGCGGTGCGGGCCATGACGAAGGTCGGCGCACGTGATCGAGCGCAACTCGTCTCGTTCGCCTTCCGGGCCGGCCTCTATCCCTGAGCCCGCCGAGCGGAACCCGGAAGCAGGTGGCCGCCCCCTCAGGCCGGCAACCGCTCACGCCGGCAACCGCTCACGCCGACAACCCCTCAGGCCAGCAGCCCCGACGACCGCCAAAGCCTTCGCCCCGCCCCCCGCAAGACCCCGATGTCGTCCAGGAAGTCGGTCAACCGCTTCGCGCCCGTCTGCATGATCTCCCGCCGGTGCCCGCTCGCCTTCACCTGGGCCATCGCCTCACGCCGGTCGAGCCCCACGTTCTCGTACACGTCCGGATTGACGAAGGCGACGGAGAAGACGCGCGCGAACTCCCCGGACGTGACTCGCGTGAACTCCTGCGACCACCGGGGCGCGGTCATCATCTGCCGGCGCAGTTCCTCCCGCGCGTACCGGACGTGCCGGGCCTCCTCCACGACGTGGATCCGTGTCACACCCCGGACCAACGTCTGCACCCGCTCGTCCGGGAACGTCAGCCGCTGCATCCAGTCGAGGACCTCCTCGCCCAGCAGCGTCGCCGTGAACGACCCCGGCGTGGTCGACACCGTCTTGAAGAAGCGCCCGAGGTTCTGATGGGCCCGGCTCACCGGATACCACGGCGTCCCGCCCGACGCGATCAGCCGCGCGAACATCTTCGAGTGCCGGCACTCGTCCTCGATCTCGGTCAGCGCGTAGCGCACATGGGCGCTCGTCGCCGCCTTGTCGTAGATGTGCCGCACCAGCAGCTGCATCAGGATGATCTCGAACCAGATGCCCAGCGAGGCGAGCGCGGCGGCCTCGTGCCGCGACAGCAGGATCCGCTGCTCCTCACTCATCCGCTTCCACAGCGGAGTGCCGTACAACGACACCAGCTCCGGCGGCCAGAACCACTTCCCCTCCTCGAAGGGCGCGTCCCAGTCCAGCTCCTTGTCCGGGTCGAAGGAGTGCTTGGCGGAGGAGTCGAGCAGCCGCTCGGCCACCTGCTCCCGGTCCTTGAGCAGGCCGAGCGCGTCGCGCAGTGCCTCGGCCTCCGTCACGGTCGTCATGGCTGTGCCCACCTCGTCGTACCGAAAGCAGCGGAAAGAATCCGGGTTACCGGCGGTCACCTCTTATGAGACTGCTTGTCAGCAAGCCCGTCAATCCCTCGCGCGCAACTTGTTGACCCGTCGTCTACTACGTAGGAGCCTGCGCAACATGGCCACCTACGACCTGTACGCCAATGACCCCGGAGCCCCCCTCTGGCAGGTGCCCGCGACCGGCGCGGCACGGTTCAGCTGGGAGTACGACGAAGGGCGCGAACGGCTGCTGGCCCTCTACCAGAAGGGCAAGGACAAGCAGTGGGACGGCCAGAAACGGATCGACTGGGCCCTGGAGGTGGACCCGCACGATCCGCTCGGCACCCCCGACGAGTCGATCTCGATCCACGGCACGCCCCACTGGGCGAGGATGAACGACCGCGACAGGGGCGAACTCCGCAAGCACTTCGCGTCATGGCAGTTCAGCCAGTTCCTGCACGGTGAGCAGGGGGCCATGGTCTGCGCGGCCCGCATCGTCGAGTCCGTGCCCGACCTGGACGCCAAGCTCTACTCCGCGACCCAGACCATGGACGAGGCCCGCCACGCGGAGATCTACGCCCGCTTCCTCCACGAGAAGATCGGGATGCTCTACCCGGTCAACGACAACCTGCGGTCACTCCTCGGCGACACCCTCCGCGACTCCCGCTGGGACATGCCCTACCTCGGCATGCAGGTCCTCATCGAGGGCCTGGCGCTGGCCGCGTTCGGCATGATCAGGGACACCACGGACAAGCCGCTGCCCAAGCAGATCCTCGCGTACGTCATGCAGGACGAGGCCCGCCACGTGGCCTTCGGCCGGATGGCGCTGCGCGACTACTACAAGCAGCTCACCGACGCCGAGCTCCGCGAACGCGAGGAGTTCGTCATCGAGGGCTGCTACCTGATGCGCGACCGGCTGCGCGGGGTGGAGGTCCTGGAGAACTTCGGCATCCCCAAGGCGGAGGCCGAGGAGTACAGCGAGCGCTCCGAATTCCTCGCGCTGTTCCGCCAGTTGCTGTTCTCCCGCATCGTCCCCTGCGTCAAGGACATCGGCCTGTGGGGCAAACGCCTCCAGCAGGCCTACGTCGACATGGGCGTCTTCGACATGGGCAACTCCAACCTCGACCTCCTCATGGCCCAGGACGAGGAACTCGCCGAACAGCTGGACGCGGAACGCTTCGCCGCGGAGGAGAAGGCACGGGTCGCGGAGGTGGAGCAGGCGATCGAGGCGGGCGCGGAGTCCTAGACGCGGAGACCTAGACAGGGCACTCCACGTCGGGAAGGGCCCGGGTCTCCTCGGACAGGGCCGTCGGCGCCGCCTCCCCGGCGGGGAACGGCGTCCGCAGCGTGAACGCGTACGCCGTGGCCCCGTGCGCCCGCAGATGCAGCAGCCGCTCCTCCGCCTCGGCGACCGTCGGCCGGTGCCCCGCCGGCACCCACCACAGGGCCGTCATCGCCTCCTGGACCCGCTCGAACCACTCCCTGCGCCGGGCCAGCAGCTCGCGGTGCTGCCCCTGGTACATGAAGGCGGTGAGGGCGTTGGTGTCCCGCCACACCGACATGTTGAGGATCAGCCACTCGTCGCCGAAGACGGCCACGTCCGTCGCGTTGCCCGAGTCGCTCTGCAGACGCCAGACGAAACCGTCGGAGGTGTCGGCGACCGCGTTCACCGGGTCGAGCGCGTCGACGAAGTCCTTCAACCGCGGGGAGTCCAGCGGGGCTTGGAGCCGGGCGATATTGACCTGGGCGAGTTCGTACGCGGCTGCGGGCTGAGTCATGACCGAACGGTAGGTCGGCCCCGAATCGCACAACACCCCCGTCTCACGAAGCGGACATTACGGTGCAAGCACCGCCTCCATCACGGCCCGTGCGATCGGCGCGGCGTCCCCGCCCCCGCTGATGTCACCCCGGTCGGCCTCCGCGTCCTCGACGACGACCGCGACGGCCACGGCCGGCCCCATCGCGTCGTCCGCCTTCGCCCAGGAGATGAACCAGGCATACGGCGTACCGGAGTTGTGGATGCCGTGCTGGGCGGTGCCGGACTTGCCGCCGACCGTGGCGCCGGGGATGGCGGCGTTCTTGCCGGTGCCCCGCTCCACCACGTCCGTCATCAACTCGCGCAGCCGCACGGCGGTGGCGGGGTTCATGGCCTGGTGGAGGGTGCGCTGCCCGGTGGCCGACACCGTGTCGCCGTCGTCCGTGGTCGTCCGCTCCACCAGATGGGGCGTACGCACCGAGCCGTTGTTCGCGACGGCCCCGGCGACCATCGCCATCTGCAGCGGTGTCGCCCGGGTGTTGTACTGGCCGATGGAGGAGAGCGCGAGCTGCGCCTGGTCCACCCGGGTGTCGAAGGTGCTGGGGGACACCCGGAAGGGGATTCTCAACTGCCGTTCGTTGAAGCCGAATCCGGCCGCCCCCGCCCGCATGCCGGTCACCCCCACGTCCACGCCCAGCTTGGCGAACACGGTGTTGCACGACCAGGTGAAGGCGTACCGCAGGGACGCGTCCGGGCAGCCCTCGACCTCGTTCGTCAGCCGGACCGAACTGCCCGGCAGCCGGTAGGGGTCGGGGGACTTCGTGGGCTCGTCGACGTCCTCCACCACCCCCGCGTCGAGGGCCGCCGCGGCGGTGACCACCTTGAAGGTCGAGCCGGGCGGATACGTCTGCCGCACGGCCCGGTTGAGCATCGGCTTGTTGGCCGCCCGGTTCAGCCGCGTCCACGCCCGGGCCACCCCCGAGTCCGTCCCGGAGAGCTCCTCGGGGTCGTAGGAGGGGGTGGAGACCAGCGCCAGGATCCGGCCCGTGGACGGTTCGAGCGCGGCCACCGCGCCCCGCCGGTCGCCGAGCCCCGCGAACGCCGCCTCCTGCGCGGCCGGGTCGAGGGTCGTGACGACGTGACCGCCGGGGTTGCGGGCCCGGGTGAGGTCGTTCCACAGGGGGAGCGGCGACAGCAGCGGGTCGGTGCCCGCCAGGACGTCGTCCTCGGCGCCCTCCAGCAGGTTCGTCCCGTACACCTGCGAGGCGAAGCCGGTGACGGGCGCGTACAACGGGCCGTTCCTGTACGTCCGTTCGTAGCGGAACTGCTCCCCGGAGTCCTTGGAGCCGGTGACCGGCCTGCCGCCGACGAGGATGTCGCCGCGCGGCTGGCCGTAACGGGCGATCGTGTGACGGCGGTTGGCCGGGTTCTCGTCGTACGAGCGGGCCTGGACGAGCTGGATGCGGGTGGCGTTGACGAGGAGGGCGAGCAGCAGCAGGGCGCAGAAGGCGGCGGCGTGCCGGATGTACCGGGTCATGGGGCGGCCGTTCCCGGTCATGACGTGACCCCTCCGTCGGCCCTTTCGGCCCTTTCGGCCTTTTCGGCTCTTTCGGTTCCTTCGGCCTTCGCCGTCCCGGACCGGCCGCGTGCCGAGTCGCTGAGGCGCATCAGCAGGGCCACGATGATCCAGTTGGTGACGACCGACGAACCGCCCTGCGCCAGGAAGGGCATCGCCATGCCGGTCAGCGGGATCAGCCCCGTCACGCCGCCCGCGATCACGAAGACCTGGAGGGCGACGATCGAGGCGAGTCCGATCGCGAGCAGCCGGCCGAAGGGGTCGCGCAGGGCGAGGCTCGCCCGGTAGCCGCGCTCGACCAGCAGCCCGTACAGCAGGAAGATCGCGGAGAGGCCGGCCAGGCCCAGTTCCTCGCCGGCCGTGGCCAGGATGAAGTCCGACTTGGCGGCGAAGCCGATGAGGACGGAGTGGCCGAGGCCCAGCCCGGTGCCGAGCATCCCGCCTGCGGCGAACGAGAAGAGCGACTGGGCGAGTTGGTTCGGTCCCAGGCCCGCCTCGATCGACGCGAACGGGTGCAGCCAGTCCTCGACCCGGCTGTGCACATGCGGTTCGAGCCAGCCGACGGCGACTGCCCCGCACGCCGCGAGCAGCAGGCCCACCGCGATCCAGCCGGTGCGGCCCGTGGCGACGTACAGCAGGATCACGAACAGGCCGAAGAAGAGCAGCGAGGTGCCGAGGTCCCGCTCCAGGACCAGCACCCCGACGCTCAGCAGCCAGACCGCGAGGATCGGGCCGAGGACGCGCCCGGTGGGCAGTTGGAGCCGCCAGATACGACGGCCGGTGTACGCGAGGGCGTTGCGGTTCGCCGCGAGGTAGCCGGCGAAGAACACGGCCAGCAGTACCTTCGCGAACTCGCCCGGCTGGATGGAGAATCCGGCGATCCTGACCCAGATCCGGGCGCCGTTCACGGCGGGGAAGAAGATCGGCAGGACGAGCAGGACGAGGGCGCTCACGACGGACACGTACGTGTAGCGCTGGAGCACCCGGTGGTCGCGCAGCAGCACCACGACCGCGATGAACAGGCCCATGCCCAGCGTCGACCAGACGAGCTGTGTCGGGGCCGCCGGATCGTCCGGGGTCTCCAGGTCGAGCCGGTAGATGAGCACCAGGCCCAGTCCGTTGAGCAGGACGCCGATCGGCAGCAGCAGCGGATCGGCGTCCGGGGCCCGCAGGCGTACCGCGAGATGCGCGAGGAGCGCGAGTACGCCGAGCCCGGCGCCGTAGCCGACGGCGCCGGGCGGGACCGACCCGGTCCGGGCGATACCGACGTCGCAGTAGCCGTATACGGAGAGCAGGACGGCCACGACGATGAGGGTGAACTCGATGCCACGGCGCCGGGGGAGGGGGACGACGGGAGCCGGCGGGTCCGCCTGCGCTGTCGTTCCGGGCGAGAGCATGTCCGGAACGTAGCAAGCGAAACGGTACATGTCCCGCTATAGAGTGTCAAACGGGCTTCTTGGGTGGTGCGCCTCGGCCGCCCGGTCAGGGGCGCCGGGCGCTCAGCACCAGCGGGGCGCCGGACCGATGTTGTCGATGAAGCGGGCCGTCGCCCAGGCCCAGGTGCCGTCCGCGAGGAGGTACCAGAGGTGGTTGCCCTGGACGTTCTCGCCGCTCGTCTTGCAGAAGATGGAGACCTTCTGGCCGTGGCCGACGAAGCCGACGATGGCGCTGCCGCGGGTCGGCCTGTCGCGGAGGTTCAGTCCGCCGGGCGCGGTGACGACGCCCTTGTAGAGCTTGTGGTGACTGCCGTTGTCGTGGTGGCCCCAGTCGTCGTTCGCGAGAGCGGGACTGGCGGCTCCGACGACGAGGGCGCCGCCGGCGGCGGCTATGCCTATACGGGTGAGAGCGGTACGCAGTGACATTGCTGGCTCCTCCAGAAGGGGGCAGAGCTGACTAATCGCCACATTATGAGCGCTCTGCGTGGTGCGCCCGCCACGCTGGGCCATCAGAGACAAGCAACCGCTCAGCCCGAGCCCCGCGAGGGGCGCGACCAGCCACAACACACTCGCAGCGGCCACACCGTCCGCGCTCCCGAACTCGGTCGCCCCGGGGCTCAGCGCAACGTCAGGGTGGCGACAGCCCCACCGTCCGCCGCGTTCGTGAACCCCAGCCGTGCCCCCAACACCCCCGCCTGCCCCAGCGCGATGGTCAGCCCCAGCCCGTGCCCCTTGGCGCCGCCCTCCGTGCGGAACCGCTGCGGCCCGTGCTCGACGAGATACGCCGGAAAGCCGTCCCCGTGGTCCCGCACGGTGACGAGCGGCCCGTCGACCGTCAGCGACACCGGCGCCCGCCCGTGCTTGTGCGCGTTGGCGACGAGATTGCCCAACACCCGCTCCAGACGCCGCCGGTCGGTCTCCACGACCACGTCCCGTACGACCAGGACCTCCGTGTCCGTGCCGGACGCCCGGACCACCCGCTCGGCCACTTCCGCGAGCCGCACCGCGTCCACGTCCAGCCGCTCGCTGCGCGTGTCGAGCCGGGAGATCTCCAACAGGTCCTCGGTGAGCGTGCGCAGCGCGGCGACCCGGTCGCGGACCAGCTCGGTCGGACGGCCGGGCGGCAGCAGCTCGGCTGCCGCGTGCGCGAGGTGGCGGAAGCCCGCGGGACGGTTGGGGATCACCTGTTTTCTTGCGAGGAGGCCCTGGCGTTCAGGCCGGGGAGAAAACGCATCCGGGTGTCGCGGCGGGGAGTGTCGCCGTATCCGGTTCAGGGCGCGGAGCGCCCGTGCCGCTGTCGGCCTTCGCCGAGAGGATGCGAACGCGTGTGCCTGTGGTCGCTGGTGGGGGTGGCGGGTGGGGGATCGGGGCGCGTTTGTGCGGCTGTCGTACGTATGGTCCTGCGGAGGGTTAGGGATGGAACGGTGTCCCGGCCGGGGCCGTGAGGGGGGCGAGATGGTGCAGGTGGGGGTGGCTGCGGAGGCCGGGCAGGCCCGTTACACGTACCGGCTGCGTGTGTCGTCGACCGCCCGTACCGCGCTGGTGGCGGAGTGGGACCGATGCAGGTGGCTGTGGAACGAATGCGTCGCCAAATCCAGGGCCGTACACCAGCACAACAAGTCCACCGGGGAGAACCAGACGTGCGGCCCGGCGCAGCTTGACAGGATGCTGACCGAGGCGCGTGCCCGTGCGCCGTGGCTGCGTGAGGGCTCGTCGGTTGTCCAGCAGCAGGTCGTCCGCGACTTCGGCCGCTCACGTGGCAAGGCGCACAAGGACATCCGCGAGCACCTGCCCATGCCGCGCCGGGCCCAGATGCCGAAGTGGAAATCCAGGCGCGAGGCGCTGCCGACCCTCAACTACACCAAGCGCGGGTTCCGCTTGAAGGACGGCCGCCTGCACCTGGCCGGGGGCATCTCGGTGGCGGTGGTGTGGTCGCGGGAACTGCTGGCCGAACCGTCCTCGGTGCGCGTGTACCAGGACAGCCTCGGGCACTGGTACTGCTCGTTCGTCGTCCCCGTCCAGGTCCAGCCCCTGCCGGAGACCGGCCGCGCACTTGGTGTCGACTGGGGTGTGAGGGAGACCGCGACCACCACGTCCGACGCGCACGACCTCCCCCATGCCGGGCACGGCAGGAAGGCGAAGGCGAAGCTGACCCGGTACGACCGGATGATGGCCCGCCGCAGGCCGAAGAAGGGCCGGCCCGGATCGAAGGGCTACCGCGAGGCGAAGAGGCTGCGGGCGAGGGCGTATAAGAAGGTCGCGAGGCAGCGTGAGGACACCGGCCGTAAGTGGGCCAAGAAGGTGGTCCGTGACCATGACGCGATCGCGGTCGAGGATTTCCGTCCGAAGTTCCTCGCCAAGAGCACGATGGCCCGCAAGGCCGCTGACGCCGCCATCGGCGCCACCAAGGCCGCTCTGATCGAGATGGGCCGCAAGCACGGGCGGGACATCCGCCTGGTACATCCCGCGCACACCACGATGGACTGCGCGCAGTGTGATGCGAGAGCCAAGCATCGCCTGCCGCTGGGTGAACGTACCTACACCTGCACCGCGTGCGGAGCCGTGTCCCCACGGGACAAGAACTCCGCAGGCGTCATGCTCGTCCGGGCTGGTCTCAACCCGGCTGGCGCTGATGGCGCAAGACCTCCTGGAGCGCTGCTCCAGGAGGCAGCCTGAGCCAGGAATCCCCTCCCCGTTCAGGGAGGGGAGGATTCAATGCGCTCCTGCGTCAGGGCCGCTCGCCCGGTGCGAGACCGGCGTGGACCGGGGTAGTGCGGCGATCACCGGCCATGGCCGATTACCGTCGCTCGTACACCCTATTCGTACGGAATTCCTTTTTGTGCACCGGTCGCCGGTGGGAACAAGCTACTCGGCGAGCTCTTCGAGGAGTCGGGCCGTGTCGAGCCCGGTGTGCAGGTAGTCCACGAACAACTCGTTGTGCAGCGCCCACGGGGAACGGCGTGAGCGGATCAGGCGGATCGCGTCCTCGGGGGTGCTGCCCGCGCCGATCAGGGCGTGGGCGACGACCAGGCCCGAGCGGTTGTAGCCGTGGTAGCAGCGGACCAGGACGCGCCGGCCGGCGTCCCGCGCCTCGTCCGCGGTCCGCGCGAGCCGCATCACACCGGCCAGTTGGGTGCCGTCCAGCGGCCCGTCGGGAATCGGCCACACATGGTGTTCCACGCCCGGGTCGGGGCCGTGGCCGGGTAGTCGCAGCAGGGTCAGGACCAGGTCGAACTCGTCTCGTACGACAGCGAACTCCGGTTGTCCCGTCCGGCCCGTGTACTCGTGCCCGCCCATCCACAGGCCCGGCACGATCTCGCTCCACGGACTGTCCGGGGCCGGCGCATCGGATTGCTTCCCGCGATCCCGCAACGGCGCCTCCCCCTCCACTGGTCCCAAAGGTAACCGGCTTCTTGCCCCTGGAGCACCCCGCCTGTTCCCATGGTCGTGGGGTGATGGTGCATGAGCGGACTGCGCGTCATACCGACCTGGCGCCACGGCCAGGAGCGGCTGTACGTCTGTTTCACGGACGGCAGGAACGTCGCCTGGTACGACAGGGAGGCGGCCAGGGTCAACCTGCTCAGCGAGGACCGGCGCGAGGACGTGCTCGATGTGCTCGGGCCGTTCCTGACCGGTGAGGTGACGGTGGGCCCGCCACCCGTGCCCACACCCGCGGAGCTCGCGCGGCTGTCCCTCCACCCGGACGACGACCTCGCGCCGAACCGGCCCGGCGAGGCACTCCAGATCGCCCTCGACCGGGACCCGGCCGCCCCGCGCCGGATGCGCCCCGATCCACGCCGGCGCGCGCTCATGGCGGAGCAGGCGGTGGGGGAGGCCCTGGACCGCCTGGACGGGGCGGGCTGGCACACTCTGCACTCGGTCCCGCTCCCCGGCGGCGACCGCATCCACCATCTCGTCATCGGTCCCGGCGGCCTCTTCGCCGTACGCGCCCTCCACGCCCGCAAGCATCGGGTCCTGGTGGCCGACCCGATGGTCACGGTGGGCCGCCGCGAGCCGCGCCCACTGCTTCGCGCGGTACGCGCCGACGCCGCCCGCGCCTCGTACGCCCTGACCGCGGAGGTCCACCCGGTCCTGGCCGTCTTCGCTCCCTCCTCCCTCGATATCACCGCCCCCCTGCGGGAGGCCCGCGTCCTGACGGACACGGACCTCCCGACGCTGACCCGCCTCGGCGGAACCCTCAAACCGGCGGACGTCGAGGCACTGCACGCGGTGGCCCGCGACCGGCACACGTGGACGCGGGTGTGAGGACCGGGCGACCGGCGTGACGAACGAGGCGAATCGAGGCACGCGTTCGGCACGGCGGGTCGAAGCACGTGATCAGTGCAGCGGCGCGAAGTGGTGGTCGAGTGCCCAGTTGCCGATGTGCCGGCCGATCCGGTTGCCGACGACGTCGGCGGTGCGGAAGTGGATTCCGCTCCAGATCCGGGCGTTGATCACATCACGGTTGTAGTCGGCCGATCTCGTGTACGTACGGGTGGTGCCCGTCACCGCCGATGAGACGCGGAGGTCGATGTCACCGCCGGTCAGCCGGTCCAGTACGGCCATGACGGCCCCGTCGTTGGCGCAGTGGCCGCCCATGTACTCCGGGTACGGGGGTGTGGTGAGCAGCGACTCCCAGGACGGGTCGGCCTCGGTGGCGGGGTTGCCGTCGGTGTCGGCCAGCCGGATCGCGGTGATCGGACGCCACAGGGCGTGGGTGAACTTGGAGTTCCACGTGGTGATCGTCGCGTCGGCACTGGCCGTGTTGGCGGCGGCGAACAACCGGGCCGCCTCGACGATGTCCAGTCCGTGGCGTGCCGTGTGGTCGCGGTAGGCGGCCTGGAGCTGCTGCGGCAGGGGGTCGGAGAAGAAGCGCGCGGTCTCCGTCTGCCGGGCGGTCCGCCCCGGGCTGTTCCTCGCGCCCATCGACTTCACCTCGGCGAAGTCCCGGGCGTACCTCTTCGACGTCAGCGCGGGCGGCGGCCCGGGCATGAACCGGTCCGGTGAGTCGAAGAGCATCGGCCGCAGCTTCCCGAGCCACGGGTTCGCGAAGGGCCTGAAGCCGGGCGGGGTCGGGCGCCAGACGCCGGGGGCGGGCTCCTTGTCGTACGTCAACGGGTTGTCGCGCCCGTCGTTCTCACGCAGCTCGACGATCCGCGCGGCGGCGCGTTCCCCGAAGCGGACGCCCCGGTCCTCGGCCTTTCCGTCGGGGACCCTCGCGAGCGACGCGGTGTAGGCGGTGTCGATCCGGGCCTTCGAGGCGGGGAAGTACGTCAGCAGGACCCGGCGGGCGGCAGCCGCCGCGGCCGCCTCGGAGGAGGCGCCGCGGGGACCGTGTGCATGCCACTTGTACGGGGTGTAGCGGCCCTCGATGCCGACGACCGCGTTGTAGACGGCGGCCGAGACGAAGCCGTACCAGAGGAACGGTTCGGCCGTCGGGCGCCCGGCGTCCACGCTCACCACGGCGGCGGCGGTCTCGCTCCAGTCGGTGATCACCTCGGCGCCCGGCACGCGCGTCGAGACCCGGTCCGGGGAGGCCGTGGCGGCCGCGGGTGCCCAGGGCAGGGCGCCGAGGGCGAGAGCCGTCAGCCCGACGACGAGTGAGCGGCGGACGGTACGGGAGGGCGGTGGTGCTTGCATGGTGCTCCTTTGTTGTGAGGTCCCCCCTGGTCTTCGGTGTGCGCCCCCCCCTTGGTCCGCCGCGCTCAGGGGAGTGCGCCGGCGCGCTCCGGATCGAACAGCGGGGCCAGCAGGTCGCCGTGGTCCCGCAACCGCGGTGCGATGTCCGGGGCCAGGAAGGTGAGCCGGCGGGCTGACCGGCACTCCTCGACCTCGGCCCACGTCACCGGCGCCGACACCGTGGGCTCCGCCCGGGCCCGCAGGGTGTAGGGGGTCGCGGTCGTCTTCCGCGCCGCGTTCTGGCTCCAGTCGACGAAGACCTTGCCGGGCCGCAGGCTGCGCGTCATCCGGTGCACGACGAGCCGCGGGAGCGCCTTCTCCGCCTCCGTCGCGAGCTCCTTGGCGTACTCCGCCGCCCGGCCGGAGGGCGTCGGACGCAGCGCCGCCAGCAGATGCAGCCCCTTCGACCCCGACGTCTTGGCGTACGCCTCGATGCCGTCCTCCGCCAGCCGCTCCCGCAGCCACAGCGCGACCTCGCAGCACTCGACGACGGTCGCGGGAGCCCCGGGGTCGAGGTCGAAGACGAGCCGGTCGGCCTCGCCCGGGGCGTCGATCAGCCACTGCGGCGTATGGAACTCGGTGACGAGGTTCGCCGCCCACACGAGGCTCGCGAGGTCCTGGACCAGCACCATGCGGGCCGGCCCCTCCGACCGCGGCACCTCGGCGGTGGTGACCCACTCGGGCGTACCAGGAGGCACGTTCTTGGCGAAGAACACCTGGCCGTCGGGTCCGTCCGGGTAGCGCAGGAAGGACAGCGGCCGGTCGCGGAGGTGGGGCAGCAGGACCTCGGCGGTCGTCGCGTAGTAGTGCAGCAGCTCGCCCTTGGTGAATCCGGTCGCCGGATGGAGGACCTTCTCCAGATTGCTCAGCGAGAGCCTTCGCCCCTCCACCTCCGTGATCGGCGTCATAGGATGACAATCCCACGATTTCATCCTGAAACGTCACATCTCGTACTCAACCGATCGGAAAGGTGCTGCACGTGCGATCCATATGGAACGGCGCCATCTCCTTCGGCCTGGTCAGCATCCCGATCAAGCTCGTGAACGCCACCGAGAGCCACTCCATCTCCTTCCGCCAGATCCATCTGGAGGACGGCGGCCGCATTCGCTACCGCAAGGTGTGCGAGCTGGAGGAGCGCGAGGTGTCGGCGCCGGAGATCGGCAAGGCGTACGAGGACGCGGACGGGTCGATGATCCCGATCACGGACGAGGACCTGGCGTCCCTGCCCATCCCGACCGCGAGGACGATCGAGATCGTGGCCTTCGTGCCGGCCGACCGGATCGATCCGCTCCAGATGGACACGGCGTACTACCTGGCGGCGAACGGGGTGCCGGCGGCCAAGCCGTACACGTTGCTGCGGGAGGCGCTGAAGCGCAGCCAGAAGGTCGCCATCGCGAAGTTCGCCCTGCGCGGGCGGGAGCGGCTCGGGATGCTGCGGGTCGTCGACGACGTCATCGCGATGCACGGGCTGCTCTGGCCGGACGAGATCCGTACGCCCGAGAGCGTCGCCCCCGACTCCAGCGTGACCGTCCGGGACAAGGAACTCGATCTCGCGGACGCGCTGATGGACACGCTTGGCGAGGTCGACCTCAACGACCTCCACGACGACTATCGCGAGGCCGTCGAGGAACTCATCGCCGCGAAGGCCTCCGGCGAGAAGATGCCGGCCGCGCCCTCCGGCGAGAAGGGCGGCGGCAAGGTCATCGACCTCATGGCGGCCCTGGAAAGCAGCGTCCGCCAGGCCAAGGTGGCCCGCGGCGAGGACGCCGACGACTCCGCCGCCGACGTCAAGCCCCTCCGCAAGGGTCCCGCCCGCAAGGCCTCCCCCAAGCCGGCGTCCGGCAAGAAGTCGACAGCCAAGAAGACTGCCGCCAAGAAAACAGCGGCAACAAAGAAGACGACAGCCGACCCCACCAAGAAAACAGCCACCGCCAAAAAGACCCCGGCCAAGAAGTCACCCCCACGAAAACGAGCGTCGGCCTGACGGCCGGCGGGGTGGGTGGGGGATGGGGACGGTGTGGCGAGTGCGGGCCCACTGTGGCTGGTCGCGCCGTTCCCCGCGCCCCTGAAGACCGGTGGCCAGGGTCGGTTCGCAGCGTGTGGGTTGGTCTGTGTTGTCCGCGCCGTTCCCCGCGCCCCTGAAGACCGGTGGCCAGGGTCGGTTCGCAGCGTGTGGGTTGGTCTGTGTTGTCCGCGCCGTTCCCCGCGCCCCTGAAGACCGGTGGCCAGGGTCGGTTCGCAGCGTGTGGGTTGGTCTGTGTTGTCCGCGCCGTTCCCCGCGCCCCTAAAAAGCCGAAGGTCGGTTCGCAGTGTGCGGGTTGGTCTGTGTTGCTCGCGCCGTTCCCCGCGCCCCTTACGGGGCGCGGCGGATGGTGCAGTGGGCCGGCGGGGACGTGGCGGGATGTGTGTCCGCAGCGTACGAGGAGGCCGGTGGGCGGTTACCGGGCGGCAACCGCGCCTTACGTCACCGGCTGCGGACGCACGTCCCGTCGCGGCCCCGCACCCCGCAGAACAGCCGCACCCCCCAACCACCCAGGGGCGCGGGGAACTGCGCAATCCTTCACCCGACCCAGCCACAACACCACCGCACCCGCAGACGAACAACACCCCTCAACGCACCCCGTGCCGCATCTCCCGCGGACTAACCCCGAACCGCTGCTTGAACGCCGTGCTCAACGCACTCGCCGACGAGAACCCCGACGCATACGCCAGATCCGTGATCGTCATGTGCTCACACTCCCCGCACTGGAGCCGATCCCGCACAAGCCGCAACCGCTCCTCACGGATCAACTCCCGCGGCGTGGTCCCCACCCGCTGCAACGCCAGCTGGATCTGCCGCAACGACCACCCGAGCGCCCGCGCCATCGACGTCCCGGTGAGCCCGGGATCCGCCGCGTGCTCCCGCACATGACGCCGGACCACCGCCTCGACCTCCGTCAGATGCCCGGACGAGTCGGGCCGGTCGTCCCCGACGGCGATCATGCACAGCAGTTCGACGATCCGGTCGGACACGGCGTTGAACTCGGTGGTCGTCAGGCTGTCCCGCTCCCCGGACAGCCCCTGGATCATGGAGCCGACGACCCGCCCCAGCCCGGTCGTCAGATCGATACCGGTCGCCAGGGGCGACTTCCGGTTGAGCGGCCCCTCGATCTCGCGGGCCGGTATCGAGAAGATGATCCCCCGCAACGACGCGTCGTGGAGCAACTGGAACGGCGCCCCCAGCGTCATCAGACTCCCCGCCCCGGGCGCGAGCCGCGCCTCCTGGTCGTCCTGCCGCAGGACCAGCTCCCCGGAGAGCGGGAGCAGGAACCGGTAGTCGGGATCGGGCTCCTGCCGCACGAGCCGAGGCGTACGGACGTACTCGATCTTGTCGCAGCTCCAGTCGACGATCTGGTACGTGTCGGTGCCCTGCCGGGTCATCTCGCCGCGGAACGTCTCGGGGCTCGCGTATCTGAAGTCCATCCGGGTCTGGTACGTCCCGACATGCTCGCTCCAGAAGTCGGTCCGCTCACGCGGATCCACCTCACCGGTCGTCTGCGACTCCACGATGTAGGTTCCCGCGGGCAATGCGCTTCCTCCGCCCAGAGTGTGCCCGGCCGCAGCCGACATGCCTGATCAACCGGATTTCTGGCCATGGCAGTTACGGCTCGTAAGCGTAGTGCACACATTCCGTTCAGGTGGTCCGAGCACGACAACCGGCTGGCAGACGACCCACACACGCGACCGGCGCGCGAAGCCCTCTCCCGTGCGCCCCGCGCACGACGGTGCGTCTCACAGCAACTTCCTTGCGCGCGCGGAAAAGTGCGTGCGCCCGCTCGCGACTACCGTCAAGCGCCGCGTCCCCCATCTCCCCACGCCCCTCATCCCTTACACCCGCCACACCCACCCCACTCGTCTCACTCACCCCACCCACCCCTCAATCACCACCCTCCAACCTCCCCGCCTTTGAGAACTTCGAGGACTTCATGAAGGAACAGATACCGGAGGCGGTGTTCTGGTGCGTGGCCGTCGGCCTGCTCGCCGTCACCGTGCTGCTGGTGCGCCAGCGCGGCATCACCGCGCGGCTGCGCCGACGCACCAATGAGCTGGCCGAGGACGTGCGCACCCGGGAGGACGAGGTGCGGCACCTGGTCGTCGTACGCCTGCCCGCCCTGGAGGACCACGGCACCCAGCAGCCGCTCGCCGGTGTGGGCCTGCTCGACGCCAGACTCTCCGGCAGCGGCTTCGCGAAGTCCCTCGACCACGTCCTGGAGCGGTTCGCCACCGCCGTGGAGCACGCCCAGTCCCGCGCCGACCAGTCCGCGAAGGCCGCCCTGAAGTCGTCGATGCGCTCGATCCAGGCGCTGGCCAACGAGCAGCAGGTCGCCATCTCCGACATGCAGGACCGCCACGACCGGCCCGACGTGCTGCGCGACCTGCTCGAAATCGACCACGCCAACGCCCAGTTCGGCCGCCGCGCCCAGGCCATCGCCGTACTTTGCGGATCCTGGCCGGGCCGTCAGCGCTCCACCTCCGCGCTGATCGAGGTCGTCCGCGGTGCCACCTCCCGCATCCGCGACTACCGGCGCGTACAGATCCACGGCCAGGCCGACATCGCCGTCGAGAGCCGGGCCGTCGAGCCGGTCGTGCTCACCATCGCCGAGCTGCTCGACAACGCGGCCCGCCACTCGCAGCCCAACACCAGGGTCGAGGTCAACGTCCAGTCCGTGCACAACGGCGCCTGCGTGATCATCGACGACGCGGGTGTCGGCATGGACGCCCACGCGACCGAGCGGGCCGCCTCCCTGCTGTCCGGACGCCACGCGGTGGACGTCACCCGGCTCGACGACCCGCCCCAGTTCGGCTTCGCCGTCATCGGCGTGCTCGCCGCGCGTTACGGGTTCAGCGTCTCCGCCGACACCCGCTCCCCGTACGGAGGCGTCCGTGCCGTCGTGTTCGTGCCGTCCGCCCTGCTCACGCACCGGGACACCGCGGAGGAGCTGCCGCCCGTGACCGCACCGCCCGCCCGCGCCTCCTCCTCCCGTACGCCGGCCCCGTCGGCCCGTACGACCGAGTCCGCCCGTACCACCGAACCCGGCCGTACGCCCGCGTCCGCCGACGCCTCCGCGCCCGCGTCGTCCTCCGACTCCCCCTCCGCCGACGAGCCGGTGCCCGGCCGGTCCGCGGGGCGGCCGTTGCCCGCCGAGACGGCGGCCGCGGCCGCCACGGCGACCACGGCCGGCGGACTGCCCAAGCGCCGCCGGCGGGCCCAGGCGCAGGCGGAGCCCGCCGCCGGAACGCAGGAGCCGCCCGCGCCCCTGGACGATCCCGGCGACCGCTCGGCCGAGGAGACGGCCCGCCGCATGGGCGCCTTCGCCCGCGGCACGCTCCACGGCCGGGCGGCCCAGGACACCACCCCCCAAGAAGACGAAGGGAACATCCAAGGATGATCGAGCCCACCACGAAGAACGAGTTGGGCTGGATGCTCGATGAGGTCCTGAGGGTCCCCGAAGCGCGTCACGCGATCCTGCTCTCGGCCGACGGCATGCTCCGCGCCCACTCCGCGGACATCGGCAGGGACGACGCCGAACGGCTCGCCGCGGGGCTCTCCGGCGTCCAGTCGATCAGCCGCAGCACCGCCGAGTTCTGCGGCACCCCGCACACGCCCTGGCGGCAGACCCTGATCGAGTTCGCGCACGGCTACGTCTTCCTCGTGGCCGCCGGCGAGGGCGCCTACCTCGCGGTGTCCACCACCGAGCACGTGGACATGGAGGCCGTCACGTACCGCATGCACAAGCTCGTCGACCGGCTCGGCAAGGAACTGACCAGCCCGGCGCGTCGGGACGCCGGCAGCCCGGCATGACACCGCCCAGGCGCCCCGGAGGGAAGCTGGTGCGGCCGTACGTCGTCACTGACGGCCGCTCCCACCCGACCCGCAACACCCTGGACCTGGTCACACTGCTGATCGCCGCCGACGATCTGCCGCTGACCGGACTGAGCCCGGAGAAGCGGGCGTTGATGGAGCTGTGCCGGCCCGGCGCGCTGTCGGTCGCCGAGGTGGCCGGACATCTGGCGCTGCCGGTCAGCGTCACCAAGGTGCTGATCGCCGACCTCATGGACAGCGGCCACGTCGTCACCCGCGCCCCCATCCCGGCCGCCCGGCCGTCCGAGACCCGCATCCTCCAGGAGGTCCTCGATGGGCTCCGCGCCCGCCTCTGAAGACAGCCCCGCCGGGGGCGTCTATCTGCCGAGCGGTGTGCAGACCGCCGTCAAGATCCTGATCGTGGGGCACTTCGCGGTCGGTAAGACCACCTTCGTCGGCGCGCTGTCCGAGATCCGGCCGCTGCGCACGGAGGAGGTCATGACCCAGGCCGGCGCGCTCGTCGACGACCTCGCGGGCACGAAGGACAAGACGACCACCACCGTCGCCCTCGACTTCGGCCGCCTCACCCTCAACGACTCCCTCGTGCTGTACCTCTTCGGCACCCCGGGACAGCAGCGCTTCACCGAGCTGTGGCAGGACATGACCCGCGGCGCCCTCGGCGCGCTCGTCCTCGCCGACACGCGCCGCCTCGGCCAGTCCTTCGACGTCATGGGCGTCCTGGAGGACCTGGGCCTGCCGTACGCCGTCGCCCTCAACGACTTCGACGACGCCTACGCCGAGCACGACCTGGAGGAGGTCCGCGAGGCCCTCGACCTGCTCCCCGAAACACCCCTCGTACGGTGCGACGCCCGCGACCGGATCTCCTCCACGCACGCGCTGATCGCCCTCGTCGAGTACCTCCTCACCCGCAATGCCGGCAGCGCCGACGACCGTGCCGGCACTGCCGGCAGCGCCGGCGACAGTGAACTGGAGCACGCGTGACCTCCCCCGAAGCCCCCGGCCCCGTCTCCGCGCCACCTGAGGGCTGCCCCTTCCACCACCCCATGTACGGCCCCGAGTTCGCCGCCGACCCGGCCGCCACGTACGGCAAGCTGCGGGCGCACGGCAACACCGCGCCCGTCGAACTCGCGCCCGGCGTCCGCGCCACCCTCGTCACCGGATACGAGGCCGCGCTGCACGTCCTGCGCAGCCCCGAGACGTTCTCCAAGGACCCCCGCCGCTGGCGCGACCTGGCCGAGGGCATCGTCGCGCCGGACAGCCCGGTCGTGCCGATGATGATGTACCGGCCGAACGCGCTGTTCACCGACGGCGAGGAGCACCGCAGGCTCCGCGGCGCCATCACCGACAGCCTGGCCCGCGTCGAGCCCAACACCCTGCGCGGCTACGTCGAGCGCAGCGCCGACACGCTGATCGACCTGATCGCGCCGCGCGGCGAGGCCGACCTGCTCGGCGAGTACGCGCAGGTGCTGCCGCTGCTCGTCTTCAACCGGCTCTTCGGATGCCCGCCCGACCTCGGTGAGCGGCTCGTCGAGGGCATGTCCGGGATCTTCGACGGCGTGGACGCGGAGAAGGCCAACGAGCTGCTCACCATGACCCTGCTCGACCTCATCGCGCTCAAGCGGGCGCGGCCGGGGCAGGACATGACGTCCTGGTTGATGGCCCACCCGGCCGCCCTCACCGACGAGGAGATGATCCACGAACTCGTCGTCCTCATGGGCGCGGGCACCGAGCCCCAGCAGAACCTGATCTCCAACGGGCTGCGGCTGCTGCTCTCCGACGACCGGTTCGCGGGCAGCCTGGGCGGTGGCAGCCTGCCGGTCGAGGACGCGCTCGACGAGGTCCTGTGGACCGATCCGCCGATGGCCAACTACGCGGTGCACTATCCGATTCGGGACGTCATGTACGAGGGGACGGTGCTGCGGGCCGGTGATCCGGTCGTCATCAGCCTCGCCGCCGCGAACACGGATCCCGCGCTGACGAACGATCAGCGGGCGGGGAATCGCGCCCACTTGGCGTGGAGCGCCGGTCCGCACAACTGCCCGGCGCAGAGCCCGGCGCGGTTGATCGCCGCGGTGGCGGTCGAGAAGCTGCTCGACCGGTTGCCGGACGTGGAACTCGCGGTGCCGGTGGGGGAGTTGGAGTGGCGTCCCGGGCCGTTCCACCGGGCGTTGGCCTCGCTGCCGGTGCGGTTTCCTGTGGCGCCGGTCAGCGGGGAGGCCGCGGCTGCGTCGGCGGTCGCCGGTCGGGAGGGTGGGCGGCGGCCTGCGCTGCCCGCGTTCGCCGACGGCGGGCACGCGGAGGCGCCGGTCGCCGCGGACGGTCGTCCGCGGGGGGCGTGGGGGCGGCTGCGGGCGTGGTGGCGCGGGGAGTAGCGGGTGCGGCTGTGTGGTGGCTGGGTCGGGTGAAGGATTGCGCAGTTCCCCGCGCCCCTGGGTGGTTGGGGGTGCGGCTGTTCTGCGGGGTGCGGGGCCGCGACGGGACGTGCGTCCGCAGCCGGTGACGTAAGGCGCGGTTGCCGCCCGGTAACTGCCCACCGGCCTCCTCGTACGCTGCGGACACACATCCCGCCACGTCCCCGCCGGCCCACTGCACCATCCGCCGCGCCCCGTAAGGGGCGCGGGGAACGGCGCGGCCAACACAGACCAACCCGCACACTGCGAACCAACCTTCGGCTCTTTAGGGGCGCGGGGAACGGCGCGAGCAACACAGACCGACCCGCACACTGCGAACCGACCTTTGGCTTTTTAGGGGCGCGGGGAACGGCGCGGGCAACACAGACCGACCCGCACGCTGCGAACCGCCCCCGGCCACCGGTTTCCAGGGGCGCGGGGAACGGCGCGACCGGCCCCCGACCGGAGCGTCAGCCGTTCCCGTTGAGCCTTACCGGCAGGTACCGGTGGCCGTTGGAGATGAAGGACGCCACCGGACTCAACTCCTCCTCGGGAACGGCGAGTCCGAGGTCGGGGAAGCGCTCGAAGAGGGCAGGGAGCGCGATGCGGGCCTCCAAGCGGCCCAGCGGCGCGCCGAGGCAGAAGTGGACGCCATGGCCGAAGGCAAGGTGCTCCTTGCCCAGGCGGGTGACGTCGAAGCGGTCGGCGTCCGCCCCGTGGTCCTCGGGGTTGCGCCCCGCGGCGGCGTACGCGGCGAGGATCGCGTCACCCTTGCCGATCACCACCCCTTCGGGCCCGCCCAGTTCACCGATCGCCAGGTCCTCCACCGCGTACCGCAACGGCAGGCTGGCCACCGGCGCCTGCACCCGCAGGGTCTCCTCGATCACGTCGTCCCAGGTGGCACGCCCCGCCCGGACGTGCGCGAGCTGTTCGGGGTGAGTCAGCAGCGCGTGAATCGCGTTGTCGATGAGGTTGACCGTGGTCTCGTGCCCCGCGCTGATCATCAACACCAGCGTGTCGAGCAGCTCCTGCTCGCTCAGCCGCGTGTCGCCCTCGTCGTCGCGCGCGGCGATGAGCGCGGAGGTGAGGTCGTCGCCGGGCGACTCCCGCTTGGCGGCGACGAGTTCGCCGAGGGCCGCGTACAGCCGCGTGTAGATGTCCGTGACCTCCTCCGGGGTGGCGGCGGTGTTGAAGATGCCGTCCACGACGGCCCGCAACTCCGTGCCCTTCTCCTCGGGCAGTCCGAACAGCTCGCTGATCACCTGGATCGGCAGCGGATAGCAGAACTCCTCGCGCAGGTCGACGACCTCGCTCCGCCGCCCGGCCTCGTCGATACGGCCGAGCAGGGTCTTGGTGATCTCCTCGATACGCGGCTGGAGCGCGGCCGTCCGGCGGGCGGTGAACGCCTTCGACACCAGGGTCCGCAGGCGTTTGTGCTCTCCGCCGTACGCCGTGAACATGTTCTGCACGGCGACCCAGGTGAACAGCGGCCACTCCGGGGAGATCTCCCCGTTGATCCACACCGGCCAGTGCTGCCGCGGGTCCTTCGACACCCGTGGATCGGTGAGCAGTTTCTTGAGCAGGTCCGTACTACTGACCGCCCAGGCCTCCACACCGCCGGGGAGTTCGACCCGGGTCACCGGACCGCTCTCGCGTATCCGTGTCGCCTCGCCGTGGATGTCGCGACCGGACGGGTCGATGACGATGGAGCCCTGCTCTGACATGGGAGCCTCCCAGTATCTGAAACATCTGAAACGCGAACCGCTCGAACCCAATACGGCGAGTGACGTTACGCGGCCGTACGGTTCCCGAACGAGAGCACGTGGGACGTGCTGCGCATGTCGACAAGTTCCCTACGCGTACCGGCAAGTCGGTGAATCGGGTCCGCCCTAGGGTCGGGTTCCCCTGGCGAGAGGCGGTGGGCGCCGAACCATGCCGAGCAGCGATGCCCCCAGGTGGCTGCGGCCCCTCGGACCGGACGTGCGGACGCTCCCGGCCGGCGAGTGGTGGGACGCGGTGCGGGTTCCCCTCGCCACCGGCCTGAGCATCCTCGAACACCTCGGCCCGCGCACGGGAGCCGTCATCGAGGACGGCTACGGCGGCAGCGGCATCCTCTACTGGCTCGTCCCGCCCGGCGAGGCCGCCGACTGGGACCTTCCTCCGGTCCAGATCCTCGGCCCTGGCTCGCATGTGGCCATCCCGCCGCGGCATCGTACGTACGCCCCCGGTCTGCACTGGCGGGTGCCGCCGACCCGGACCCGGCACTGGACGGACCCGGCCGGCCTGCACGCCGCCCTGCGCGCCACCCTGTCCTGACCGACTTCGGGCGTCCCCGGCCGGACTCCCGGCCGGGCCGTGACTTCACCCGCACCGCTCTGCCGCGGGATCTTGACGGCTTAGTGTTACCGGTAACATCATGGTTCTCGCAGCGCTGCCGCCGGCGTCCGGCCGGCTTGTCGCCCACGGGAGCGTGGGCCGTCCACTGGAGTCCCGCGTGAGTGACCACGTGACAGGCCCGACGACCGCCCAACCGGTCGCGAGCGTCCCGAAGCATGCCCAAGTGGCCCCGGAAAAGCCCGTGTTCAGCCGGGCGGCCGTCGTCGCCTCCTGCGTCGGCTTCGTCCTCATCGGTGCGCTCCAGGCCCTGTACGGTCCCGCGATCCCCGCCTTCCGCGAGGAGTTCGGGCTCTCACCCTCGGCGGCCGGGCTCGGCCTGAGCGCCCACTTCGTCGGCGGGGTCGCGGGGGTCCTCCTCTTCGACCGGCTGTACGGGCGGTTCGGCAACCGGCAGATCCTCGGCGCCTCGTATCTGCTGATGGGCGTCGGTGCGGCCGGCTTCGCGCTGGCGCCGAACTGGCCGCTGGCCCTGGCCGCGGCCCTGCTCGCCGGGCTCGGCTTCGGCGGCATCGACTACGGGCTGAACCAGCTGTTCGCCGTCGGGTTCGGCCATCGCTCGACCGCCATGCTCAACATCCTCAACGCGCACTTCGGCATCGGCGCGATCCTCGGCCCGGCCCTGATCGGCCTGGTCGGCTCCGAGCACTATCCGGCGGTCTTCCTCGTCTTCGCCGCCGCCAACCTGCCGCTGCTGCTCTGCCTCAAGGGCGTACGCGACCATGTGCCGCACCCCGCCGGCGGCGGTACGGAGGCCGGCCGTGGCGGGCAGGTGCTCGGCCGCAGCCTCGGGTCAGTGCTCGCCGTCTTCGTCACCCTCTACGTCCTGCACGTGGGCATCGAGGCGGGCGTCGGCGGCTGGGAGCCCACCCATCTGGAGACCGTCGGTTACGGCGCCGGGGTCGCCGCCACCGCCACCTCCGTGTACTGGCTGATGATGACCGTCGGCCGTTTCCTCGTGGCACCGATCGCGCTCCGCTACTCGGCCCAGACCATCGTCACCGTCTCGTGCGCCGGCATGACGGTCTGCCTGCTGCTGGCCGCCGTACCGGGGCTCGCCCCCTACGCGTACGCCGGTGTCGGGCTGTTCATCGCGCCGATCTTCCCCACCGGGCTGCCCTGGCTCAACAGGGCCGCCCCGCGGGCCCGCAGGGCCGGAGCGGTGGTCATCGCCGCGTCCATGGTCGGCGGAGTCGCGGCCGGACCCGCGCTCGGCAAGGCCATCGAGTGGTCCGGCGTCCGCGCGGTGCCCCTCCTGCTGTGCGCCGTCTCGGCACTGTGCCTGGCCGCCACGGTGTGGCTGATCCGCGCGACGCGAACCGCCGATGCCGATGCCGACGCCAGTACCGATGTCGACGCCAGCGCCAGTGCCGACGTCGATGCCAGTACCGACGCCGATGCCGGCGTCCGCTGAAGAGCACTCCCGTCCCCGCCCGGGCCGACCGGGACCCCGCCCGAACTCCGTTGAACCGAAAGGAAGTTCCCGTATGTCCGCTCTGACGACGTCGTCCGACGGTTTCCTCCTCCACGGCGAGCCGTTCCGCATCATCTCCGGCGCGATGCACTACTTCCGCATCCACCCGGACCGGTGGACCGACCGGCTCCGCAAGGCCCGTCTGATGGGCCTCAACACGGTGGAGACGTACGTGCCGTGGAACCTCCACCAGCCGGAGCCCGGCACCCTCGTCCTGGACGGCTTCCTCGACCTGCCGCGCTATCTGCGCCTCGCCCGCTCCGAGGGACTGCACGTCCTGCTGCGCCCCGGCCCGTACATCTGCGCCGAGTGGGACGGCGGCGGCCTGCCCTCCTGGCTGACGACCGACCCCGACATCCGGCTGCGCTCCAGCGACCCCCGCTTCACGGACGCGCTGGACCGCTATCTCGACCTGCTGCTGCCCCCGATCGTGCCCCAACTGGCCGCGAACGGCGGCCCGGTGATCGCCGTACAGGTGGAGAACGAGTACGGGGCGTACGGCGACGACACCGCGTATCTCGAACACCTCGCCCGGTCCCTGCGCTCGCGCGGCATCGACGAACTCCTCTTCACCTGCGACCAGGCCAACCCCGAGCACCTGGCGGCAGGCAGCCTGCCCGGTGTCCTCAGCACCGGCACCTTCGGCAGCAGAATCGCGCCCTCCCTGGAGCAGTTGCGGGCCCACCGGCCCGAAGAGCCCCTGATGTGCGCGGAGTTCTGGATCGGCTGGTTCGACCACTGGGGCGAGCCGCACCATGTGCGGGACGCCGGTGACGCCGCCGCCGACCTGGACCGGCTGCTCTCGGCGGGCGCCTCCGTCAACATCTACATGTTCCACGGCGGCACCAACTTCGCCTTCACCAACGGCGCGAACCACGACCACGCGTACGAGCCGATCGTGACGTCGTACGACTACGACGCCGCCCTCACCGAGTCCGGCGACCCCGGCCCCAAGTACCACGCCTTCCGCGAGGTGATCGCCCGCCACGCCCCCGTCCCCGACGAGCCGGTCCCGGCGCCGTCCCGCAAACTCCCGCTCACCACCGTGGAGTTGGACCGACGCGCCCCGCTGCTGCCGCACGCGACCGCGCTGGCCAAGCCGGTACGCGTCGACGCCGACCCGGTCACCGCCGAGGAGCTGGGCCTGCGGTCGGGTTACGTCCTCTACCGCACCACGGTCCCGGTCGACGGCGACGGACTGCTGCACTTCTCGGGCGGTGTCGGCGACCGCGCCCAGGTGTTCGTGGACGGCGCCCCCGTCGGCGTACTGGAACGTGAACGCCACGAGGAGGCCCTGCCCGTGCGCGTTCCGCGGGCCGGTGCCTCGCTCGACGTGTTCGTGGAGAACATGGGCGGCGTCAACTACGGCCCGCGCATCGGTGCGGCGAAGGGGCTGCTGGGCCCGGTCACCTTCAAGGGCACGGCGCTGCAGGGCTGGGACTGTCATCCGCTCGCACTCGACAACCTGCGCTCCGTGCCCTTCGGCCCCGCGTCAGAGGCGCCCGCGGACGCCGGTCCCGCCTTCCACCACGGCACCTTCGAGGTCCGCGCGCCCGCCGACACGTTCCTCGCCCTGCCCGGCTGGACCAAGGGCCAGGCCTGGGTCAACGGCTTCCACCTCGGCCGCTACTGGAACCGCGGCCCGCAGCGCACGCTGTACGTCCCGGCGCCCGTACTGCGCCGCGGCACCAACGAACTGGTCCTGCTGGAGCTCCAGGCCACGACCGCCCCGAGCGCGCTGCTCACCGACACGCCCGACCTCGGCCCGGTGAAGCCCTGATGCGCCACCACTCGCGTGTTCCCGCGCCCGCCGCACCCCCGCTGACCGGCCATCTTCCCTTCACCGACGCCCTCGGCGTCCCCGACCCGATCGAGGTCACCAGCCGGTACCTCACCCGCGGGGGCCGCCCCTGGTTCCCGGTCTCCGGCGAGTTCCACTACACCCGCTACCCGGCCCGGGAGTGGGAGGAGGAACTCCTGAAGATGAAGGCGGGCGGGGTGACCGCCGTCGCGAGCTACGTCATCTGGATCCACCACGAGGAGACCGAGGGCCGCATCCGCTTCGACGGGGACAGGGATCTGCGGCGGTTCGCCGAACTCTGTCGCCGCCACGGCCTGGACTTCATCCCGCGGATCGGTCCCTGGTCCCACGCGGAGGTCCGCAACGGCGGCCTCCCCGACTGGCTCCTGGGCCGAGCCTGCACCCCGCGCACGGACGATCCGGCCTATCTGGCCCCCGTACGCACCTGGTTCGAGGCGATCGCCGGGCAGTTGCGCGGGCTCGACCGCGCGCACGGCGGGCCGATCGTCGCGATCCAGATCGAGAACGAGCTCTACGACCGACCCGGCCACCTGCTGACGCTCAAGCGCATGGCTCAGGAGGCCGGGCTGAGCGCCCCGCTCTGGACGGCGACGGCGTGGGGCGGGGTCCAACTCCCGCCCGACGAACTGCTTCCGCTGTACGGCGGCTACCCCGAGACCTTCTGGACGGAGGCGGACGGCGGCTGGCCCGACACCTGCCGCAAGCACTTCTTCTTCACCCACCAGCGCGACGACGAGGGCATCGGCGCCGATCTGCGACCGACCGTCGTACGCGGCGGTGATCCGGCACCCACGGACCGATTCCCTTGGGCCACCTGCGAGTTGGGCGGCGGAATGGCGGTGGCGTACCACCGCAGACCGCGTGTCGGGGCCGCGGACATCGGCGCCCTCGGCCTCACGAAGATCGGCTGCGGTTCGGTGTGGCAGGGCTACTACATGTTCCACGGCGGTACGAACCCGCCGGGCGAGCTGACGACCCTTCAGGAGTCCCACGCCACCGGCTACCCCAACGACCTCCCGGTCCTCACCTACGACTTCCAGGCCCCGCTGGGGGAGTACGGCCAGTACCGGCCCACGTACGACGAACTGCGGCTCCAGCACCTGCTGTTGGCCGACTTCGGTCAGCTGATCGCGCCCATGGAGTCCGTGCTTCCCGAGCGGCGGCCGGCCGGGCAGTACGACCGGGAGACGCTCCGGTGGACGGTCCGCGCGGACGGGCGGTCCGGGTTCCTCTTCGTCAACAACCATCAGCCGCACGAGCCGCTGCCGGACCATCCGGACACGTCGTTCACGGTGGAGTTCCCGGACGCCGGTGAACTGACATTTCCCAGCACAC
The DNA here is from genome assembly GCF_044334695.1 of Streptomyces sp. NPDC020747. NCBI lineage: Bacteria > Bacillati > Actinomycetota > Actinomycetes > Kitasatosporales > Streptomycetaceae > Streptomyces > Streptomyces sp. NPDC020747. The sequence continues at coordinate 755,944 of NZ_JBIRTJ010000002.1, forward strand.
CGGTGACGGTCCCTCAAGGTGCTTATTTCTGCTGGCCGTTACGGCTCGACGTGGCCGGACTGCGGCTCGACTGGGCCACCGCCCAGCCCGTCTGCACGGTCGACGCGGACGGCCGTACGGTCCTGGTGCTGGCCGCGGTCGACGGGATCGCCCCCGAACTCGCCCTGGACAGCAGCACGTTGAGGTCGGTCTACGCGCCGACGCGGCAGGTCTCCTCCGTCGGCGGCCGCGTCCTGATCACCGGACTGCGGCCCGGCACCGACGCCCTCGTCGAGGTCGTCACGACGGACGGCGACCAGGTCGGCCTGCTGGTGCTGGACGCGGCGACCGCGCGGACCGCCTACCGGGGTGTCGCGTGGGGAGTGGAACGGCTGGTGCTCTGCGCCGACGGTGTCGTCTTCGACGAGCACGCCGGAGACGGCCGGGGCGAGCTGCGGGTGCACAGCCGACGGGCCGGGGAACCGTCGTTCGCGATGCTGCCGGCGCCGGAGCGGGCGCCGGTGGTGACGGCTGCGACGGGGTCGAGCGGAGTGTCGCCGTCAACTGGCGTGACCGGGGCGGTCGTTCGGGAGTCGGCGGGCGGGTTGCTCACGCGCTACACCGTGCAGGGCGGCGGCAGTCACGCCGTTGTGGACGGGACGGCCACCCTGGTCCGGGCCGCCACGGGACCGGCGCCCGAGCCGGTGACGGGCGTGCTGGGCCGGGCGAGCGCGCCTGCGGACAAGTACTTCGACACCGCGGCGGCGGCCGAGTACGCCGTTGCCGTACCGGACGGCCTTCCGGTCCCGGGCACCCTCCTGCGCGTCCACTGGACCGGAGACGTGGCGCGGGCGTACGTGGGGGACACGCTCGTGGCCGACCAGTTCGCCTCGGGGCGCGTCTGGGACATCGCCCTGGACCGGCTCCCCGCGGACGCCCTTCGCGAGGAGGGCCTGCGGCTGCGGGTGCTGCCCCGGCACGCGGACGCCCGGGTGTACGTGGCGGCGGAGGCGGGCGGAGACGGGGAAGGAGCGGTGGAGGCGTGGACGAACGGAGACGGGGGAACGGCGGCGGCGAGGATCGGGCGCGTCGAGTGGGTGACGGGCCGCACCTGGGCGATGCGGGCGGGCTGAGCCCCCGGGGCCCGGCCGCCGGGGCCCTCTCCCTCCCGGCGGCCTATCCTGTGGGCCAGCCGGGCGGGGCACGACCGCCGGCACGAGCCCGAAGGACATCACCCGTCATGACCCGAAGTGCCGGTGACGGCGCGCCGCCCCAAGGCCCTGCCAAGGACCTCCCCAAGGGCCGCAGCCGACGCAACTTCGCGGGAGCGCGGCCGGTGATGGACGACGTGGCACGCCTGGCCGGTGTCTCCAAGCAGACCGTGTCCCGCGTACTGAACGACAATCCGTCCGTCCGTCCCGAGACCCGCGAGTCGGTCCTGACGGCGATGCGCACGCTCGGCTACCGGCCGAGCCGCAGCGCACGTTCCCTGGCGAGCGGCAGAACGCGCATGCTGGGCGTGATCTCCTTCGACGCGGCGCGGTTCGGCCCCGCCTCGATCCTGACCGCCATCAACAGGGCGGCCCAGGAGGCCGGTTACCTGGTGAGTTCCATCGCGCTGGACACCGCGGACCGGGTCACCGTCGTACGGGCCGTGGACACGCTGTCGGCCGAGGGCGCGGACGGTGTGATCGCCATCGCCCCGCAGCGCTGGGTGGGCAGGGCGCTGGCGGAGGCCCAACTGGACACCCCGCTCATGGTGTTGGAGAACGACCTGGGCAAGGACGCCTCCTTCGTCACGGCGGACAACCGGGCGGGCGCGCGCAAGGCCACCGAACACCTGCTGGCGCTGGGCCACGCGACGGTCTGGCACATCGCGGGCCCCACGGGCTGGCTGTCGGCGGACCGAAGGGTGGAGGCCTGGCGGGCCGCGCTGGAGGCGGCGGGGGCCGAGGTCCCCGAGCCCCTCGTCGGCGACTGGAGCGCCGACTCCGGTTACGAACTGGGCCGCCGACTGGCCGCCCGGCCCGACGTCACCGCGATCTTCGCCTCCAACGACCAGATGGCCCTGGGGCTGCTGAGGGCCCTGCACGAGGCGGGCCGCCACGTCCCCGACGACGTCAGTGTCGTCGGCTACGACGACATCCCCGAGGCCGCGCACCTGCTGCCCCCGCTGACCACGGTCCGCACCGACTTCCCCGAGATCGGCACCCGTTCCCTGCACCTCCTCCTGTCCCAGCTGGACGGCCCGCCCGAACCGGCCGTCGGCCGCGTCGTACCGGTCGAACTGATCGTGCGCAGGAGTACGGGACCGGCCCCGGGCCGTTGACCCGTACCCGGGCTGCCCGGGCTACCTGGGTACAGCGGGGCCGTCGACCTCGTACGCAGGTCATGGAGAAGGAAAATCTGTGCGGATCAGGTGAGTGGGCGGGCACCTCGGCGGGATAGAAAGGACACATGCAGGAGCGCGAGACCCCCGCAGGGGCCATGAACGATGTCCAAGAGGACCCCGCAGGGGCCATGGACGACGTGGAAGCGGTGACGCACGCGGTGCTGACCGCCTCGCGCCTGCTCGTCGCGGTCTCGGCGCGCTCGCTCGCGGAGGTCGAGGAGCGCGTGACGCTGCCGCAGGTCAGGATGCTGGTGGTGCTCGCCACGCGCGGCGCCACCAAGCTGGTCACCCTCGCGGAGCTGCTCCAGGTCGCGCCGTCCACGGCGATGCGCATGATCGACCGGCTCATCGCCGCCGGGCTCGCCGACCGCCAGACAAACCCCACCAACCGCCGCGAGACCCTGCTGCAGCTGACGGAGGAGGGGCGGCACACGGTCGCCGACGTGACCGCCCGTCGTCGCGCCGAGATCTCCGTGATCGTCGAACGGCTCACCCCGAAACAGCGCGAGGCACTGGTCGACGCGCTGACGGCGTTCAACGAGGCGGGCGGCGAACCCCTGGCCCCGGCGCTGGACGACGCGGAGCCGTACCCCTTGGGCTGGGTGGACACGCCGGCCGCGTACGAGGTCTGAGCCCTTCCTTCCCTGCCCCCTGGCCGGGACCGCTCGGGTCACCCGGCGCTCGGGCTGGGAGCCGGCGTCGGGGAGCTCGTGTTCACATCCAGCCCCGGAGGCTCGTTGAGTACGAGAACGGGCGAGCCCGGCTGCGGCGCCGGCGGCGTCGTGTCGTCCTTGGGGAGCTTCGGCGGGGTGGTCTGCTGGAAGTTGACCTGGTCGTAGTTGACGAGGTCGGTCTTCTCCAGCACGGTGATGTGGTCGAGGACGGTGTCGTTGGCCAGGTCGGCCAGCTGCCGGATCATCGTGTTCTGCGTACTGGCCCGGATCTTGGCGATGGTCGGGAAGATCTGCCCGTGTGTCACCCGCATGATGTTCACTGCGGTCGTGTCGAACTGCTTGCCGGAATTCCCGTCCACGGTCGCCACGAACTGCTGCTGTTGCGGACTGGCCTGGTTGGGCAGGGTGATGCCCAGCTCGGGAGAGATCTTCCGGCACAGCTCGTCGAGCCCGGAGTGCCCCGCGACCAGATGCTCCCCGGCCTCCTTCATCTCCGGGGTCGTCCCCCGCTCCATGGCCATCAGCCCCAGCGGGTGCTCCCACAGCCCAGCCGCCCGAACCTTGATGACGAAGTCCCGGTCCGCCTCCGTCAACGGCCCGTACCGGGTGTTGGCGATGATCCGTTCCTGGTTCGTCGCCGTCTTCTCCACCCCGACGAGGGCGGGGTAGGCGAGCGCGGTGAGCGTCACGGCCAGCCCACCGATCACGAATACGGTTCCTGCCGTGCGTTGCGTTACGCGCATGGTGCCTCCTGGGTGAACGGCTCGGTCCTCAGGAGGTACGGATGAGAAGCACAATGCAATCATTGCGCAGGGTAAATTTTGCACTCTCTCGGGCCCTGAGGGTGTCGTGCGGGGAACGACGGCCGTCGTGCCGCCGCGCAGGCGGCTCACATTCCCCCACTACCGGCGCAGACGGGTCATACCTCTCAGTACGCCCCTAGGGTGGCCGAGCGTGAGAACGACCCACACCGTCTCTGCTCGGGGAGGGCGCCATGTCACGCCTGCGCCATACCGGGTGGTCGATTTTATGGATCATGACGTTGGTCGCCGCGATCCAACTGGGGGCGATGCCCACGGCTTCCGGTCGCGATGAGCACAACGGTGATGGGCACAGTGGTGATGGGCACAGTGGCGATCAGCACAGCGGTGAGGGCCGCCTGGTCGAGCCGCGCAAAAAAGTGGACGGACTGACCGGACGAGACGCCATGGCCGAGGGCTGGTATCGGACGTTCTCCCTGCCTGCGACGGAGAATCCGTGGTTCGGCAACGGCGACCGATGCGTGAAGCTCGGGCGCACCGAAAAGGTTCTCCTGGCCCTTGGAAACGGACCCCCGCAGAACTGCACGGTCAAACAAGGGACAGCGGTGCTCGTCCTCGGACTCATGACCGTCTGCGATGACGTCGAGCAGCCCCCGTACTACGCGGTCGGCGAGGCCGCCCAACGCAAGTGCGCCTGGACCGATCTCCGGGCCATCACCAAGTCGTTGCGGCTCACTGTCGACGGCGGCAGGGCCATCGATCTCCAGAAGCGACGCTTCGCGATATGCGCACCGCAGCAGGCGGTTCAGCTGCGGCCGGACAACTTCCTGGACGTACCCGCACAGCCCGCGACCTTCACCGCTTGCGGGTGGGTGGCATGGCTGACGGACCTGGCGCCGGGCCGGCACGTCCTCAACTCGAGAGCGACCTTCTTCGACGGCTCCGAGCCGCACGTATGGGCCCCGGTCATCAACGTGGTCCGCGGGAACCACCACTGAGGCCCTTTCAACCTGGCTGAGCACAGGCCGAGTTGGCGGAAGGCCGGGCGCTGGGCGAGGCGAGGCTTCTGGTTAGATGGGTCGACGACAAGCACTCCTTGCGCCTGACCGGCACACCTCAGCAGGAGCGTGTTACGAACTCCCGCGTGGCAGCCGACAGAACACGGCCGGTAGAAGCAGGCAGACGAAGGACGGATCTCATGGGAACGACGCGGAGCCGGTCGGTGGGGGACGAGGGCATCCACGTCCCCGCGGGACGGACCAGGTGGTGGGTGGTCGCCCTCATCCTGGGTCTGCCGGCACTTCTCGTAGTCGGCTTCTTGGCCATGATCGTGATCTGGGTACTCGCCGACGACTCCTCCGGGCCCGAACAGCGTCCCTCCCACGGTCTCCAGGCGCCGATCACGGCGAACTGGTAGCTGGTAACTGGTACGTCCGACGCGCACCCTGCCGTTCGAGCGGCAGCGCGGTCACTCGAATGAGACCGACGAGACAGACGAGCCTGCTGAGCCTGCTGAGACCGAGGAAAGGGCCTTCGCCAACGAACCGGATGCCTCGCGCGCGGCCGACCGCAGACTGATCACACGTCTCAAGACGCCTCAACACGACCCCGCGCACGTGCGGCATGACCCGAGTCCGTCGCCCGACCTCCTATCGCACTTCTATCGCGATCAGCGCGCAGCAACGACAAAGAGCGGGACCCAGTGACACTGGGTCCCGCTCTCTCGTATCAGCATCCGCCCTGTCACATACCACTCTTGGCATGTGGGTGGGCGAGTGCCCCCGGCAGGATTCGAACCTGCGCACTCGGCTCCGGAGGGCGTGGGATTCCCGCATGTTTTCGCAGGTCAGCGGCCTATCTGAAGGGCCGTCGGGTCCGCCGTCCCGCGCATGTCCCGCGAGAATGAAATGGTCTATTCGCTCTTCTTGTCCGGACCATTTCCTGTGGTGGTCGATCCATGCACCATGACGTAGATCACTACTTCCTCGGGCAGGCGTAGGGGCATATGGTGCGCCCCTCAATCTTGTCCGGATGGCCTGAGGGCATGTGCGCGTGCTGGGCTTCCGGCGGGCCCGGTGGGGGCCCATCGCTCACGCGGCGCCGTAGTGGCCACCGCACGCCGACCTATGCGGTGATCGGCGTCGGCCGGAGGAGACGGGACGTCACGAACCTCGATGGCGAACCGGCGAGTCGGACGCCGGGCGGGGTTGCCAAAGGCCGTGGACCGGCGGGTGAAGACTGGCGAGACGTGCACCAGGGCCGAAATGGCGCCGGTCTCCCGGTGCTCGTGGAAGTGCTCGGCGTGGAGGCTGCGATCCTCTTGCGAGGGACTTGGGAGGCGGGCCACGGACTGAGCGGATCGGGTCCTGGCCGTGAGCGCGACGGTTCTGCCCGACTGCTCGTGATTACAGGCGGCCGTCGTGTGGAGTTGCGAGGTTGAGTTTGGGACGCGGCCTTTCGACGTGCGGGCAGGCGGTGGCGGTGGACTGTCAATGATGCGAGGAATCGTCGGTTTGGCCAACCGGCGATCCTGAGCTATGTTGCGCGGCCCGAAGCGGTGAGCGCAGAAGAACAAAGATCTCGTGAGCTGTTGGTTCAGAGCGTGCGTCGTTTGCGGATGGGCAGGATGCTCAGGGTCATGGCGGTGCCGTCGCCCTGGAAGGGGATCGGGTTGTTCCATTTCCTGGCCGCCGACAGCCCAAGAAGAGTTGGCGAGTTGAGGAGGAGACCAGTGTGGGCGCGTGGTTGAGCTCGGTCAGGTGCTCACATCTACGGCAAAGGCATCAGTCATCTTGTCGGTCTCGTCGATTGCCCATATCTGGCGACCTGGCAGGTCGCTGAACCATCTGGGAGGGGACCCCGCTGTGACCGAAGTGCTGCCCGGCTCCGTTGATGCCGGCGACGATGATACCGACCGCGAAGCTGTCGAACAGGAGCGCGCCAGACTGCGGGAGTTCGTCCAAGGGCTGAGCGCAGACGACATCAAGTCGGGCGGCTGGTTCACGAAACTCTGCGCCCAGGCGCTGCGGTCGTACACCGAAAAAGCTACCTGGGAGTACTTCCAGCAGAAGTACAAGGGTGTGCCCGCGGACGGTATCGTCGGGCGGCAGATTCAGCTGGCGGCAAAGAACGCCATGATTCAAGGCGGAATCACCTCCAGCCTCTACACCGGGACGATCGCCGTGACCATCGGGTCGCTGGGTGGCGCCAGCTCCGTCGCTGTTCCGGCCGGTGTCGTTACGTTCATGGTTGACCTGACGTACATCACTCAGCTGCAGATGCGCTTGGCCTACGACATCGCGGTGATCTACCGGATTCCACTGGACATGGACGATCCCGAAGACATGATGAAACTTGTTCGGGTGGCATTCGGCATAAAGGCCGGAGAGGTCGCACGGGGCGGCATGAAGTTCGTACCCGGCCTGGTCCGGCAAGTCCTGAAGAAGTACTACTCCGGTCCGGTCCTTGCCGCCGCGAAGAGCCTTCCGTTCGTCGGGAAGCATCTTCTGCAACGCAACATCATCAAGTTCGGTATCCCCGGCGTCGGGATCCCCCTCACCATCCTCGTGAACCGCTACACGACCGTGGCCGCGGGACGCCACGCCAAATCCGTTTTTCGTGACGAAGCAGAGGTGATCGAACTCGCCGACACCTTGATCCGACGTACGCGGCACCCGCGGCTGATGCTGTGGGTTTCCTGGCTCGTCATCAACGCGGACGACAAGATCGCTGACACCGAGCGCCTGCTGTTCCAGCGCCTGACGCGCCTTGCCCGGGAACGACATCAGGTCGATGACGAGCAACTCGCCGACGTCGTCACCATCGACCCGGACGAGGTATGGCACCGCATCGACGCCGAGCCCGGAGATCTCAGCGACGTTGTCTACGCCGCCCAACGGGTTGCCACCGTCGATGGAGATCTCAACGCGCACGAGAAGGCACTTATCGACGAGCTACGGGATCGCTGCCAGCGACGCTGAACCGTCGGTGCGCAGGCCCGACGAAGGCCGAGGTCTGTTGAGGCAGGATCGCTGTCGGGGCGTCACCTCACCGGTTGCCCGGAGCGGCTAGTGCTGTGATCGCGTAGGTTCGCCGGGTTGGTGGTCGTGGCGGTTGGATGTGCGGTGACATCCGCTCCGACCGCTGGAGGCGCGGTGGCTGAGCCTGTCCGTGTGCGCAGACTGACCGACCAGGAAGGGCGGCGGCTGCAGCAGATCGTGCGCCGTGGCAGCACGAGTTCGGTGCGCTACCGGCGCGCGATGATGCCGCTGGCCTCGGCCGGCGGGAACCGCGTGCCGGTGATCGCGCAACTCGTCCAGGCCGACGAGGACACCGTCCGGGACGTGATCCACCGGTTCAACGAGATCGGCCTGGCCTGTCTGGACCCTCAGTGGACGGTGTGCATCGTGAAGTCGCAGGTCATGGGTCTGGTGTGGATGGCGAGTTGGGTACTCGTGCCGGTCGGCGGCCGATGACCATGGCGTAGATCGTCGGGCAGGTCCGGCTCCGGCGGGATGCCGGGTTCGGCTGCGTCCGCGACCGGCCCCCGCCTACGATCCGTCAGCAGGTCGGCACGCCGTGAGAACGCGGGAGGGCACGCCAGGACGACCACCCCGATGTGGCAGATCGTCCAACGCATCGAGAGCTTGCAGACCGAGCATGGCCGGGCCGATACCGAGTAGCGACCGAGAGGACACTCGGTGGCCTGGCGGGGGTCTCAGTCGTTATGGGCGACCGGCTCGGGATCGGTGTCGAGCGCATCGAGCACTGCGTCGCCGTTCGCCCTCGCCCACTCGGTCAGCATGTGGATCGGATCGATCAGCGTCGCCCCGAGCGGGGTGAGCTCGTACTCGACGCGGGGCGGCACCTCGGCGTAGGCGTGGCGGCGGATGAGTCCGTGCGCCTGGAGCCGTCGGAGCGTCTGGGTGAGCATCTTGCGGGAGATGCCGCCGATCAGCTCGATCAGCTCGCCATGGCGCACCGGGCCCTTGCTGAGGGCGTAGAGCACGACCGCTGTCCACTTGTCGGCGATGAGCTCGACCGTCAGACGCGCCGGACAGTCGGCGAGGAAGGGATCACCGGGACCGAAACTGCTCATGGCGCCTAAGGTACCTGCTGGTTCCTGTCGGAAACCTAGCCTGGGTTCTCTCCCCCCTTCCAGAGCCAGGAGAGTCATGCGAGTCATCACCCAGCAGTCGCTCGGCGGTCCCGAGGTGCTCACCGTCGTGGACGCGCCCGAGCCCCAGCTCCTCCCGACCGAGGTCCTCGTCCGAGTCAAGGCGATCGGGCTGAACCCGCTGGATGCGCGACTGCGCGCCGGCGAGTTCCCGCTGATAGGCCGGCCGCCGTTCATCCTCGGCTGGGACATCAGCGGCGTGGTCGAGGAGGCGCCGCAGACGTGGCGGTTCAGGCCCGGCGACGAGGTGTTCGGGATGCCGATGTTCCCGCGGGCGGCGAGCGCGTACGCCGAGGTCGTGTCGGCGCCGGCGTTGCACCTGGTACGCAAGCCGGCGTCGCTCTCGCACGTCGAGGCGGCGGCGCTGCCGGTCGTCGGGCTGACGGCGTGGCAGGGCCTCGTCGACCTCGGCGGCGTGAGCGAGGGCGACCGTGTCCTGGTCCACGGCGGTGGTGGCGGGGTCGGCCACGTCGCGATCCAGATCGCGAAAGCGCTCGGCGCGCACGTGATCACGACCGCCGGCGGGAGCAAGCGGAAGTTCGTCGAGGGGTTCGGCGCCGACGAGGTGATCGACTACGCGGCGGTCGACTTCACCGAGGCGGTCCGCGACATCGACGTCGTGCTCGACACGATCGGCGGCGACACCGTCGAGCGGTCGCTCGAAGTGCTCCGCCCAGGCGGTCACCTGGTGACGGCGGTCGCCGAGGGGGATTCAGAGCTCGTCGCCAAGTACGAGGCGGCCGGCATGCGCTTCAGCGGCATCGCGGTCGACCCCGATCCGGTCGCCCTGCGAGGTCTCGTCGAACTCGTCGAACAGGGCAGGCTCCGGGTCCACGTGCAGGAGACGTTCCCGTTCGAGCGCGTCGCGGACGCGCACCGGCTGCTCGACGGCGGTCACCTCCAGGGCAAGCTCGTCCTCACTGTCTGATCCCGTCGGGGGCCTCGCGTGAGCGAGGCCCCCATGAGACTCGTGCGTAATGAAAACTGCATGTCAGACGGCCTGGTGCGCGTAGGCATCAGGAAGCTCGGGCAGGTCCGGAGCGGTAGTCCACCGATAAGATCATTCGTCAGCGGGCCACTTCCCGGTTCGTAAGCACCGGCAGGGCCCGCACCGGCGCGGTCGCCCACCTCGGATCCGTGCGGACCCTGCCGAGAACTCTCCAGTTCTTCAGATGGGCGAAGCCGTGCTCAACCGGGGCCCGAACCGCGGCCGGCACCTTGTTGGACAACTTCTGACCGCGTGTCAGGGGCCGGTGCCGGGCCGCCTTGTAGCCGGTGATCACCGCCGGATCGGCGTCGGGTGCGGCGTCGTCGAGGCCGACGAACCCCAGGTCGGCGATGGCGCCGAGGCCGGCCGCCCGCAGCTTGGCGGTGAGCTTGTCGTGGCGGCAGGCGGTGATCTCCGACGTGCGTCCGGGCCGCACCGCAGAGATCCATACCGGTCGGCCGCGGTCGTCGGTGAGCGCGATCACGAGCAGGCCATGGCATTTGTGTTTGCCCGAGTAGTTCGGCCGGTTGTCCGCTCCGGTGCGACGGCGGGTGCGTATGAGGGAGCCGTCCAGCAGGACCACGCCGCCACCCTTTCGGGCGATCTCCTTCGACGCGCGGTCCAGGCGCGGGGCGCGGGTGGCCAGCAGGCCGACGACCTCGCGCACCCACCGGCTCACGGTGGTGCGGTGCACCCCGTTCCCGCCGGCCAGATCGCCGGGCCGCTGGTCACAGCGCAGCACCGCCGGCACGATGCCGACGATCTTCCCCGCGGGCAACGCCCGCCACCGCGAGCCGATCCTCTTGCAGCGGCCGCGTATCAGGCAAGCGAGATAGTTCAAGGTCGCGCTCGACAGCGGCAGACGGGCGGTGTGAACAAGGCCGCCAGGGCCCTCGGCGAGACCGTTGTTCTTCTTCACACCGAACGTGACTGCCGTCGGGGGCCCATCAGTTACGGCGTGCCCCGCGCGACTACGGACGTGCCGTGAACCGCCCGTCGCCCCCCCTTGTGCAGCCGGCCGCGGTCGGCGAGCTTGGCCGACTTCGCCCGCAAAGGTTCCAGCTTGCCGCGCACCGAGGTGGCCAGACCCAGCCGCTCGCCGACCGCCCTGACCCGCACCGGGCCGTCGGCCTCCCGCACGATCGCCAGGATCTTGCGGTAGTCGCCGGGCAGCGCGCCCTCGTCGGCCGCGTCGCTGCGGTGCGGGACGAGCAGGACTGCCCGCCCGGCCACCTTCGCCGATACCGGAGCACTTGAACCCGCACCGATGAGAGGGCGCAAGCGTCCTGCGAGCAACTGCGCGGTCCGGCCAGGGACTGAGAGTCCGGTGTTTATACCTTGCTCGCGACCACCATGTAGTTCTCGGCCTCAAGATCGAACGTGCTCAGTTCCGTTTGGAGTCCGACCCGGTGCAGCTCGACTTCGAGTTCCTCGTACCGGTAGGGCCAGCAGGACAGCAGTTCCGAGCGGACAAGAACCAACCCGGTCGCATCAACTTGCGCGATCGCAATCTCGATGTGGTGCTCCTCCTCCCAATGCGGCGCAATCTCCCAGCGGTAGACCACGACGGCATCGCGACCGTTCCGGCGGACGAGTCGGTCACTGATCTCCAGCCGGGAACCTCTGGCCCTCACGAGTTCCCAAGTGCGGGATGTGAGTACCAAGCGCCCGCCGGGGCGCAGAAGCCGTGACATCGACTCCAGAGCAGCACCCCTGCCTGTCGCGCCCGCGGCATGGTGAAGCGAGTTGCCAACGCAGAACACCATGTCGAACGTGTTGTCCTGGAAATGGTCGGGCAGCTCTTCCCAGTTCGCCCGTACGGCCCGGACGGATGCCCCGAACTCCTCAGACAACTCCGCAGTCCGACGAACCATCGCCTTGCTGGCGTCAGTTGCGACAACCTGCATGCCACGACCGGCGAGGCCAACCGCCAACTGTCCGGTTCCGCACGAACAGTCGAGGACGTGAGCGTTCGACGGCAGGAGATCGAGGACGTCGTCGAACGACGCAGCGAACTCGGCTGGAGGCAACTTTGCATCCGAGATGAGCCATTCGTACACCTCGGCAAGCACGTCATAGCCTGTCACAACCACTACCTCCGTCACGCGGCAGACTCACGGTAGGACGTCAGTCCATCAGCGGAGCAAAGCCGGGCACCAACGGTTTTCGCAAGGATGGCTCTGACGGTGTTTGTGGGAGGAGGCGAGGTCGAGGCGGTCGGATGTCTGGTACGCCTCCAGGTCGTTGAAGTAAGGAGAGCGAACGACTGGGCGAGGGTGACGGGCCGGCTGGCCCTGTCGAGGTGTCAGCCGCCGTGTCTCCTGCCTGCTCAGCTGTTTCCTTCTACGTGAGGGCTTGTTGAGGTTGTCAGGGTGGGGTACGCCAAGAAGTCCAGGAGCTGCATGAAGGCCATGGCCACAGGCCACGCAGTAATCGGCTGGGCGTCAATGACGTCGAGGCAGAGTTGGAGCGCCTGTGGGTCTCCCATGGCTTGGAGCGCCCCGGTGGTGTCCAACGGGACGCCCGGATCGACGATGGCGACGTCGACGTCCTTGAGGCGTGCTTGGTGGACAGGGTGATGACTGAGGGCGGCGACCAAGCCGGCGAGGGTGCGTGAGCATTGCTCTTCGCCATCCGGGGGAAGGTGGGGATGTGCGAAGTCCGCGAGGTTGCTTTCGCCCACGATTGTGAACTGCCGCCGCAGCCCGTGGGTACTCGGATGCTCGATCTGGGCCACGGTGTTGAAGGCTGCGAGCTCTTCTGGAGTGAGTCTCGCGGATGTCGCTGTCCACAGGCGCCGTGCAAGGACGCGCGTCTCTCGCTGCGACTGTTTCCAGACCTGTATCACTGTCAGGGCTGTCACGAGTCGTCCGTCACGCGCGTTCAGGGCGTCCTTGAGTGCGTGCTCCACTTGCGCGCGTGCCTGCGTCTGTGTTGTCGCTGCTTCGAGCAAGGTGTTCGCGCAATGGCGGTGGAGGTCAAGGCGTGGAACCTGCCCGAGGAGCGCGGTGGCGTGATCGACCAGCAGGCTGTGGAAGCGTGGGTGCTGGTGGGAGATGCCTTCATCGAGTAGCTCCAGGGCGAGCCGTGCTCCGGGTGCGAGGGTCATGGTGACCTCGTCGCGGGAGTCGAGCGCGCGCAGGGCGTTGTGTAGGTCGCCTCGCAGGTGGGGTTTGGTGGGGAAGATTCCTGCTGCGGCCAGAAGCCAGGTGTTGCGCCAGGAGGAGCTGGGGGCGAGTGCTTCCAGCCGGGGGATGATGTCGGCTTCGGGACCGGAGATGAGTGCTCGGGCTGCCATGTACTCCTGAAGACTGCGGATTTCGAAGCCCACGTAGCCGGCGTCCGGGGCTACGAGCAGGACGAGCCGGTCTGTTGCGGCATCGATCAGCTGTTCGGCCAGGGATGTGGCGCGGTCCGCGTCCTCGGTTTCCTTCAGTAGACGCTTCTCCGTGCGTTCGCGCAGTTCGCTCTCCGCCACGACGGCATCCAGCTCCTCGTCCTGCGCGGCGCGGGATTGCAGGAGCAGCCCAACGTGTTCATGGAGCCAGTTGATGTGGAAGCGATGGTCGGCGAGGAGCTGGCCAGTGCTGGTGGGCTTGTCGACTTCACGGGCGTAGATCGTGTCGTAGTAGGCCGCAAACAGTTCATACCGGTTCTGAGGGATGCGGGCGCGTCGTTCCATCAGCAGAGACATGATGGTCACCTGCAGCGGTGTGCGCATGAGTCGTGCGGTGGCCTCTTCCCGCATTGCTTTCTTGACTCGTTCAAGGACCGTCTCGCGCATCTCCGGGTCATCGAAGTGGCGTGCTGAGGCCAGGCGTTCGGCGTAGTGGAGTGCGTCGTCGGAGCCCAACGGGACCAGCGTGAGGGTTTCGTAGTCCCCGGTGTGGAACTCTCCCTTGTATCCCTGAGGGCGGGTGGTGGCGACCACCAGGAGGTCGGCGTCTATTTGCCGGGCGTCGAGGAGGAGGTCGGAGATTCCCCGCAGCACCTCTTCGCGCGTGTGAGGAGAGGCGACCTCGTCAAGGCCGTCCAAGACCAACACGCAGGGCCAGATTCGAAGCCATCGTTTCAGGTGGACGGTGGTGATGTTGTCAGAGCTGCGGCGGTTGACTTTCTGGGCCATGTAGCGGAGCAGGCTGATGCGCTCGCCGCCGAGGAGAGCGTTGGCGTAGTCGTTCAGTGCGACCCGTAAAGGCCAGCGTCGGCCGGCGGGCAGTTGCAGGCCAACTGCGTTGAGATCTTGGCGCAGCGCGTGCAGTGCCGCCCGGGCCTCCCCGGTGAGGCGCTGCTCGCCGCCTTCTGCCAGCAGGGCGGCCCGGTATACCTGGCAGACCAGCTGCCCCAGTGTGCTCTTGCCCTGGCCGGGGCCGCCGATCAGCAAGATGTGCCGGTAACCGTCGGTGCCCTCGTGGCTGGGGCGCAGTACCGTGTTGCCGCGCTCGATGATATAGGCGGCGGCCCGGGTTGAGCGGACCTTGACTGGTGCCTCGTAGCCGGGGACCCGGTCGAGGTTGGGAGCGGAAACAGTGAGTTCGAGGTCGGCACGCAGGTCCACGGCCACAGGGCCGAGTCGTACACGCTGGTGTTCTCCCTGCGCTCCGGACTCCCCGAGCCGTATGTACTGATCGGCCAGCAGCTCGCGCGCGACGTGGGCCCGGATCAGCTCGCCGGTCTCCTCGTCGGCGTCGGAGACTGTGTCCATCAAATGGGACAGCACGTCGCCTGGAGTGATGAAGTGTGCGTAGGCGCGGCGGACGGCGTCGTAGCAGTCCAGCAAACGGCAGACCTCGTCGGCATGCCAGACCGCCCAGCCCTTCAACTTCCACTGAGGAAAGTCGTCCTGGTATGAGGCGATGAGCCGGTTCACCCGCGCAATGCCGCCTGTATCCGGCACTGCGGATAAAGAGACATTGGTTACGAAGAGCATGTATTCGGGCAGGCGTCCACGCCTGGAATCAGGGCGCAGCCATTCGTTCAACTCCGCCTTGATCTGCCGCTCAAGCCATTCCGTACCCGAGGAGACGCCCTCGGAACGCTGCTTGAACTTCGCCTGGACGACCCCGTAACCGCGCCATCGCTCCCCGTCGTACGGATATGGCACGGTTCCCTCGAACGTCGCTTCGCGACCCCCGTCCTTGCCGTCGCCGAAGACCGAAACCCCTGGTCCCAGGGCACACTTGACCAGCGTCTGGGACAGATGCTCGAACTCCCGGGACCCCAGGCGGGTCAAGTCGTAGTTCACCACGTCATGTTGGCACGTGAGCGCTCTGCGTTGTGGGAACAATCAGGAGACTCGATGCCGGGTGGGAGTTCGTCCGCTGTTGCCTGCTGAACGGTCTGTTCGTCTTGGATGTTGAAGATCGCCCGGAGGTGAGATCCCGGGCAGATCATGGAATAGGATCTCCTTTAGTGTGGCTGTCTGGCCGCGCCTGACGCCGTGTCCTGCCCAAAGGGGCCTACCCAGTGCCACGACGAGTGACCGAAGGCGAAGCCGTCAAGGCAATGCTTGACCGGGGAACGCGCCCGCAGGAACCCTTTCCTGGCACGCAACTGCCTTGGAAATGCCGCTGCTTGACCTGCAATGAGGTGAGTTCCCCGCGCTACAACGATGTCGTCAACAAGGGGAGCGGCGCCTGCAACAGAACGTGCCGGTCGCGCAAGATCGCAGCCAAACTCACCCGTGACGGGGCCACGGCTGCTGCCGTCATGCTCGACCGGGGGTGGGATCCACTGGTGGAATACCCGGGCGCCGGGAAACAGTGGGCCGCCCGGTGCATCCACTGCGGCGTCATCAAGCCGAAGAAGCTGGCGCACGTCCAACGAGGCCGCGGCGGCTGCACCAACTGCGCCGGACGCGACGTCACCAACGAAGCGGCGCGGCAGCTGATGGGCAAGGCCGATCTGCAACCTCTCGTCGACTATCCCGGTTCATTGCAGCCGTGGTTGTGCCGCTGCCTGCGCTGCGGACACGTCGGAACTCCCGCCTATGCCAAGGTCCGCACCCGCGGCCACCAATGCTGGTCCTGCCGCTCGGAGAAGATCGCAGATGCCCTGCGGCTCGACGAGGAAGAAGCCATCGCCAGCATGCTGGAGAAGGCACTCGACCCGCTCGTGCCCTACCCCAGCAGCACAGAACTCCCCTGGAAAGCCCGCTGCATGACCTGCGAACGGTCCTCGAACCCGGGCCCACGCTGCACAACATCCGCGGCACGCAACGCGGCTGCCCAATCTGTGCCGAGCGCGGCATCAATCCTGCCAAACCTGGCTATCTCTACCTCGTTGTCCACGACGCCCACCAAGCCCTGAAGTGGGGCATCGCCAACATCGAAAAACGACTGACCCAGCATGTCTCCCAGGGCTGGGAGTTGAGCGCGCGTTGGGATTTCGACCTCACCAGAGATGCGTGGGCCTTCGAGCGCCAGGTAAAAGCCTGGGTCCGGGGTCAAGGGATCGCCAGAGCACTGGAAGCCGACGAGATGAAATATGGCGGCCATACAGAGACCGCTCTCGTCTCCGACATCAGCCTTCAACTCGTCCGGAATTACATCGAGTTCTTGATAGGCCGCAGCCCAGATGTGCCGCCAGAGGCGTAGTTCACATAGCGGCGCCGCGCTGCTGTGCCAGTGCGCCACGCGAGGGCGTGCCGATTGGTAGCTGCCTCCACCTGAATAAGACGGCCCTTCGCACAGTGGCCGAGGCCCACGTGGTGCCGTCCACCCGGCCGCTGACGCTCGCCTGAGCGGTGGCCCCCGGAGCCGAAAGTGTGACGATCCACCAGACCGTGTGCGCTTTGGTGTGCTCTTCGGCACATTCAGGCAGGTCGCATGGGGTATTCGAGCGAAAGTGCCACGGGTGCCCGAGGTGTGCGGCGCGGTCGGTATTTGGCGACGTGTATCGCCAACCGGTCCTTGGTGAATGGCCTTTGAACTGCGGAAACGCGTCAGAAAGACAGCGCGGAAGTCGGTGCATCGCTCGGAAACAGAAACGGCCAAAAGACCGTGTGCGTTTTGACGTGAACGCAAAAACTCCCGACCTGTATTTCTGCAGGTCAGGAGCTTTTCCCGGAGTGCCCCCGGCAGGATTCGAACCTGCGCACGCGGCTCCGGAGCACAATCAGAATTGAGCTTGTGATTGGCCTCTGACCAGCAAGTCCTTTGATCGCAAGCGATGTTCGGCGCCTACCTGTATCGCAGATAGTGCGAACCGGGGTCCCGCGTGACCGCGCCCGGGTGTTGAGCGCCCCCGGCGCGAGCGGCCAGACCGCCCGTGACGAATCCCCCCGCGCAGTTGTGCCGAGATTCGTCACGGGCGCTTCGCGAGACCCGAAACGCGTTCCACTTTCGCGGGGAGGCAGCGGGGGAGGCGTCAGGGAGGCGGGGAGTTCTCCCTGAGTGCCTCCCTGAGGCGCCTCCCTGAGTCTGACCTGCATAGATCAACGATCAGGGAGGCGGGGAGGCGTGCAGGTCAGCCCACGAAAACTCCCTTCCGAGCACGTCGGGAAGGGGGTTCATCTGCCTCCCTGAAGTGCTCGGATCCTGATTCCGCTTGTGCTCGAAGTGCCGGGAGGGCTTGCCTTCGGACGGGCGGCATTCCGGTGCCGTCAGCCTGCCAGGCATGAGGCCCGTAAGATCGCTTGTGCTAGCAACACGGGTCGCTAGCGCAAGCGACCCTGCTAGCGACCAAAACCACAGGTGACCTGCGTGGTAGCGAGTGGCGACAGATCCGCGCTGGCCCCGGAATCGGGCCGTTTGGTGCCGTTGGGAGGGGCGCCGCCGCGTCGCTATCGGGCCCGTCGAAGAGCAGGAAGGACCGGCCTTCGGCCGGACGACTCTCGGGCGCCTCGGCGTCCAGGAGCTCCCGTCGGACGGGCGGCTGCGGGCACGCTGCGGGGACCCCCTAAGAGGCCATCTCATTTGGCATGTTCGGTAGGCTCTCGGTGCGGCGGTCGTTGAGCGGTTGGTGCCGGATCAGTTCAGCGGGTGGTGCTGGAGGCGCCGACTCGTCCGCAGGGCGGTGGCCGACGCCGGAACGGTGCCCGGGAAGTGCTGGACCGCGATCGTGTTCGTGGCCACGTCACCGAATGAGATGACCCCTTTGCCCGGCGCGTTGCGATAGCTGGATGAGCTGCCCAGGGAGCGCCTGCGACTCGCCTCGAGCGGGGGCGCTGCTCTTACGGTCGAGTGCCGTCGATGTGCTCGAGCAGCGTTCGGGCTTCGACGGTGCGGCGGTGGTCCGGGCCGCAGGCGGCCAGGCAGGCATCATGAGCGGCTGCAGCCTGGCGACGGGCTTCGGGAGCGCGCCGCAACCCCAACAGGGCAGTAGCAAAGGCCAGTTCGACGGCGCCCGTATCTGGATGGCGCTGGTAATCGGGCAGAGCGCGGTACAGCTTGTCGGCCCCCTGCGCCTCGATGAGGGCCTCTTCGTGGCGAGCCTGGCCGTTGAGGCTGCGAGCCAGGCCGAGTCGCAAGACGAGGGACACCCGGTCACGTACGCGATGGGCGGCCAGGGCCTCGCGGGCGAGTGCTTCAGCCTCCTGGTGGCGCCCCTGCGCATTGAGGGCGAATACCAGCCCATTGCGGGCGGCCGCTGCCAGGAGTGACATTTCCGGGCCGGTACCGCGGCTCGCGGCCTCGGCGACGGCCGCACATTCTGCCTCGCACTCGGCGTGCTGACCGAGCGAGGTCATCTGCTGGACGCGGTCCGAGCGCAGCTTCAGGGCCAACCAGTGATCGGCTCCAAATATCCTGATGAAGGCAGGCAGCGCTTCGTCGTAGGTGGCGAGTGCCTCGGCGTGGCGGCCTTGGGCGCCCGTCGCGACCGCGGCGATGCTCAGCGCCACAGCTGCGTACTCGTCGTCGCGCGGCCGCGATCGGGCCACGGCACGGGCTTCGGCCTCCGCCTCGGCGTAACGCCCGGCTTCGTAAAGGGCTTTGGCCTCCGCCACAGGCGTCCCCGTCATTCGTTGGGCGTCGCTTCGGCCATGCCGCCGTAAAAATCTCATGACCGGGAGCATACGGATGCTGCGCAGGCTGCTCGGCGAAGAGGCAAGGAGATAGTCGGCAGCCCTGGCGTCCTAAGACGGTGTCTAAGAGCCGCCTTCCCCGCAGCGTGCCCGCAGCCGCCCGTCCGACGGGAGCTCCTGGACGCCGAGGCGCCCGAGAGTCGTCCGGCCGAAGGCCGGTCCTTCCTGCTCTTCGACGCCAGCTCACGGGCTGGTCATGATGAGCTACGGGATCTACTGACGCTCATCATGGAGAGCGCGTTCCCCCATGATCAGGTCCCGCAGTAGTGATGGAAGGCGCCAGCACTACATGTCTGAGTGAGCCGGGGATACGTAGCACATAGCTTCGGTCTGCTGCCCTGCCCCGTACGCATGAGCCGTCATCCCCAGCTTGTGCCACCCAAGACGCTCATACAGCCGAATTGCGGCGGCATCTTTACTACGCGGGTCTCAGACCCGCTGAGGCGGTCGGGCTGAGGCTCTCTGACTGCAACCTGCCGGAGGCGGGTTGGGGCACGTTGACGTTGAACGCAGGCGTGCCGATCGCGGAGGTGGCACGGCGAGTAGGCAACTCCCCGGAGGTGATCCACCGCCGGTATCACGGCTGTATCGACGGTCACGAGGAAGCGGCCAACGCGAAGATCACAAAGGCTCTGGAAGAGGAGGGGGACACGGCCTGACGAGCGTGTCGGAGGTGTGTCGCGTGTATCGCAGATAGTGCGCGGACAGTGAGAGACAACGAGAAAGAGCGGGAGTCAGTGAGACTGACTCCCGCTCTCTCAATTTCGGCATTCGCCCTGACCAGGTACCAAAATTGGTATGTGGTCTGTGTAGGCGAGTGCCCCCGGCAGGATTCGAACCTGCGCACACGGCTCCGGAGGCCGTTGCTCTATCCCCTGAGCTACGGGGGCGTGTCGGGCGCGGTGTTTGCGGCGACGGGTAGAACCCTACCAGCTCTTTCGGGGTCGCCATGAACGGGTTTTGGGGGTGGGGGAGAGGGTGTCGGGGGTCGTTCCGATCTTGGGTGGCGGGTGGGTTACGGGTGGGTTCGGGATCGCTCGCGCGGGGTGGAAGTGGGGAAAAGCCGGACGCGGTGCCACGTGCCGACCTACTCTCGAGTTGTGCCAGGCGCGTCGGGTCGGGTGCTTGTTGTGGACGACAACAAGGTCATCCGGCAACTGATCAGGGTCAATCTCGAGCTGGAGGGTCTCGAGGTCGTGACCGCGGCCGACGGTGTCGAGTGTCTGGACGTCATCCACCAGGTCCGGCCCGATGTGGTCACCCTCGATGTGGTCATGCCCCGGCTGGACGGACTGCGTACCGCCGCCCGGCTCCGGGCCGATCCGCGGACCCGTAACCTCCCCCTCGCCATCGTGAGCGCCTGCAACCAGTACGAGGTCGAGAACGGCCTCGACGTCGGCGTCGACGCCTTCCTCGCCAAGCCCTTCGAGCCCGCCGAACTGGTCAGGCTTGTACGCCAGTTGTTGGAGCGGCGGGAGACTCCGGCCACCGGTGCGCCCTTCGAGGGTGCCGAGAGCGTCTACGGCTCCGGCGAGACCGAGCGCGCCGGCCGTACCGGCAGCTGAGTCGAGTCGACCACCAGCTGCCCGAGACCGTCATCGCCGGCTGCCCGAGATCGTCGCCCCCCACCTCGGCGCCCCGGCCCGCAACCCACACCGGCCCGCACCCGGCCACAAGCCACCACCCCGCGCCGGCCCTCCGGCCCACCCCAGCCCGGCACTCGAACAGGCCCCCGCCCCGCCCTCACTCCCACCCCACCGTCCATATCCCGGACCTCCCCCCAAACCCGTTCGCCTACCCACCCCCCTCCTCCCCTACGCTTGTCCCGTGACCCCCGTCGAGCTCTCCCGTACCGTCCTGCGCGCAGTGCGCCGCGCGGTGGACGTGGGCGAGCTTGTCGCGCCAGTGCCGGAGAGTGTCCAGGTCGCGCCCCCGGGGCCCGGCGGTCGTGGGGACTACGCCACGAACGTCGCTCTGCGGCTGGCCCGCCCCGCCGGCCGTCCGCCGCAGGAGGTCGCCGAGATTCTGCGGTCGCATCTCGCGGACGCGGAAGGCGTGGCCGGCGTCGACATCACCGGACCCGGTTTCCTCAACATCACCCTCGACGGGAGTGGAGAGCAGGCCCTTGTCGCCGAGATTCTGAGGTGTGGCGCGCGGTACGGGTTCGTCGATGAGTCCACCGGAGGCCTCGTACAGCTCCACCACCCCCGCGAAGTACGCGCCGCCGTCACCGCTCACGCCGTCGCGCGGATCCTCCGCTCTCAGGGCGCCCTCGTCCGTACGTCCTGCGAGGACGAGCCCGACCCGGCCTGGGCGGCCGTCCTCGGTGTCAGCGTCGACGCCCACGGCACCCCGACCGCGCCGGCGCCTCTCAAGGTCAACGTCCGGCCCGTACCGGCCGGCCAGGACCCCACCCCCCTCGGCCGCGACGCCGCCCGCTGGGCCCTGTTGCACCCCGCGTCGCACGACCGTCCCCGCATGACCTCGGACCATCTCCTCCAGCGCGAGGCCAACCCCCTCTTCAGGGTCCGGTACGCCCACGCCCGTACCCGGGCCCTCACCCGCAACGCCGCCACCCTCGGCTTCGCCGGCGCCCCCGGCGACGTACAGGGCAACACGACAGACCTCGTCGACGCCCTCGCCGCCCACCCCCGGACCCTCGCCACCGCGGCCCGCCACCGTGCGCCCGACCGTCTCGCGCGGCATCTCGTCGTCACCGCCGACGCGATGCTCGCCTTCCAGCACACCGTGCTTCCGCTGGGTGACGAGAAACCCTCGGCCGCCCACCGCGCCCGGCTCGCGCTTGCCGAAGCCGCCGGGACGGTGCTGGCCGGCGGCCTGTCCCTGCTCGGCATCGACGCCCCAGAACATCTCTAGAACATCTCTGAGGAAGCCCAACAGCCATGAGCCGTTCCGCACACCCCGCCGGGCCCCGTCACGCCGATGTCTGGCCCGAGGGCCACTACTCCGCCCCGCCCGCCGACCTGAACGCCCTCGACCCGAAGGTCTGGGCCCAGACCGTCACACGTACGGACACCGGTGAGGTCAGCGTCGGGGGGATCGGCGTCGCCGCGCTCGCCGAGGAGTTCGGCACGCCCGCCTACTTCGTCGACGAGACCGACTTCCGGGCCCGCGCCCGCGCCTGGCGTACCGCCTTCGGGCACGACGCCGACGTGTTCTACGCCGGCAAGGCGTTCCTCTCCCGCGCCGTCGTGCGCTGGCTGCACGAGGAGGGGCTCAACCTCGACGTGTGTTCCGGCGGCGAGCTCACCACCGCGCTGTCCGCCGGGATGCCCGCCGACCGCATCGCCTTCCACGGCAACAACAAGTCGACCGACGAGATCACCCAGGCCATCGAGACCGGTGTCGGGCGGATCGTCCTCGATTCCTTCCAGGAGATCGTGCGCGTCGCGCACATCGCCCAGTCGCTCGGCAAGCGGCAGCGCGTGCAGATCCGCGTCACCGTCGGCGTCGAGGCCCACACGCACGAGTTCATCGCCACCGCGCACGAGGACCAGAAGTTCGGCATCGCGCTCGCGGACGGCCAGGCCGCCGAGGCCGTACGGCGCGCGCTGACCCTCGACGGGCTCGAACTGATCGGGATCCACTCCCACATCGGGTCGCAGATCTTCGACATGGCGGGCTTCGAAGTCGCCGCCCGTCGTGTCGTGGCCCTCCTCGCCGCCGTCCGTGACGAGCACGGCGTCGAGCTTCCCGAGATCGACCTCGGCGGCGGCCTCGGCATCGCCTACACCAGCGACGACGACCCGCGTGAGCCGCACGAGATCGCCAAGGCGCTCGGCGAGATCGTCACGCGCGAGTGCGAGGCCGCGAAGCTGCGGACGCCTCGCATCTCGGTCGAGCCGGGTCGCGCCATCGTCGGTCCGACCGCCTTCACGCTCTACGAGGTCGGCACCATCAAGCCCCTCGAAGGACTGCGTACGTACGTCTCCGTCGACGGCGGCATGTCGGACAACATCCGCACCGCGCTGTACGACGCCGAGTACAGCGTCGCGCTCGTCTCCCGTACGAGCGACGCCGAATCCATGCTCGTACGCGTCGTCGGCAAGCACTGCGAGAGCGGTGACATCGTCGTGAAGGACGCCTTCCTGCCCGCCGACCTCGCGCCCGGCGACCTCATCGCGGTGCCGGCCACCGGCGCGTACTGCCGCTCGATGGCGAGCAACTACAACCACGCCCTGCGCCCGCCGGTCGTGGCGGTCCGCGACGGCGAGGCACGTGTGATCGTCCGCCGCGAGACGGAGGAGGACCTCCTGCGTCTCGACGTCGGCTGACAGGAATGACGGCACAATGCTGAGCGGGGCGGAAGATCTCCTGTCTGCCGCCCTCGCGCAAATGAAATAGACATCTCACGATCCGGACGAGGCATAGAAACCCCCGTCCGGTGAGTGAGACTGGTCCCACCGTGACGGTATGAGGAAACGAGGTCGGATGATGCGTACGCGTCCGCTGAAGGTGGCGCTGCTGGGCTGTGGGGTTGTCGGCTCAGAGGTGGCGCGCATCATGACGACGCACGCCGACGATCTCGCCGCACGGATCGGCGCCCCCGTCGAGCTTGCGGGTGTGGCGGTACGCCGGCCCTCCAAGGTTCGTGAGGGCATCGACCCCGCCCTCGTCACCACCGACGCCACCGCGCTCGTCAAGAGCGGGGACATCGACGTCGTCGTCGAGGTCATCGGCGGTATCGAGCCCGCCCGCACGCTCATCACCACCGCCTTCGAGCACGGCGCGTCCGTCGTCTCCGCGAACAAGGCGCTCCTCGCCCAGGACGGTGCCGCGCTGCACGCCCTCGCCGAGGAGCAGGGCCGGGACCTCTACTACGAGGCCGCCGTCGCCGGTGCCATCCCGCTGATCCGCCCGCTGCGCGAGTCCCTCGCCGGCGACAAGGTCAACCGGGTGCTCGGCATCGTCAACGGGACGACGAACTTCATCCTCGACAAGATGGACTCGACCGGCGCCGGCTACCAGGAGGCCCTCGACGAGGCCACCGCCCTGGGGTACGCCGAGGCCGACCCGACCGCCGACGTCGAGGGGTTCGACGCCGCCGCGAAGGCCGCCATCCTCGCCGGGATCGCCTTCCACACGCGCGTGCGTCTCGACGACGTCTACCGCGAGGGCATGACCGAGGTCACCGCCGCCGACTTCGCCTCGGCGACACGGATGGGCTGCACCATCAAGCTGCTCGCCATCTGCGAGCGGGCCGCCGACGGGGGATCGGTCACCGCGCGCGTGCACCCCGCCATGATTCCGCTGAGTCACCCGCTCGCCTCCGTGCGCGGCGCGTACAACGCCGTGTTCGTCGAGTCCGACGCCGCCGGGCAGCTCATGTTCTACGGGCCGGGCGCCGGCGGTGCGCCGACCGCGTCCGCCGTCCTCGGTGACCTCGTCGCGGTCTGCCGCAACAAGCTCAGCGGTGCGACCGGGCCCGGCGACTCGGCGTACACCCAGCTGCCCGTGAGCTCCATGGGTGAGGTCGTGACCCGCTATCACATCAGCCTCGATGTGGCGGACAAACCGGGTGTTCTCGCCCAGGTCGCGACCGTTTTCGCCGAGCACGGTGTCTCGATCGATACCGTTCGGCAGCAAGGCCGACAGGACGGAGGCGGCGAGGCCTCTCTCGTCGTCGTCACGCACCGCGCGTCCGACGCGTCCCTCAACGGGACCGTCGAGGCGTTGCGCAACCTCGACACCGTGCGGGGTGTCGCCAGCATCATGCGGGTTGAAGGAGAGTAACGAGCAATGACCCACCAGTGGCGCGGAATCATCGAGGAGTACCGGGACCGGCTGCCGGTATCCGACACCACGCAGGTCGTCTCGCTGCGTGAGGGCGGTACGCCGCTCGTGCCCGCGCAGGTGCTCTCCGAGCGCACGGGCTGCGAGGTCCACCTCAAGGTCGAGGGTGCCAACCCCACCGGGTCCTTCAAGGACCGCGGCATGACCATGGCCATCACGCGGGCCAAGGAGGAGGGCGCGAAGGCCGTCATCTGCGCCTCGACGGGCAACACGTCGGCGTCCGCCGCCGCGTATGCCGTACGGGCCGGAATGGTCTGTGCCGTTCTTGTACCGCAGGGCAAGATCGCGCTCGGCAAGATGGGCCAGGCGCTCGTGCACGGCGCGAAGATCCTCCAGGTCGACGGGAACTTCGACGACTGCCTCACGCTGGCGCGCAGCCTCTCCGACAACTACCCGGTGGCGCTGGTCAATTCGGTGAACCCGGTGCGTATCGAAGGGCAGAAGACCGCCGCCTTCGAGATCGTGGACATGCTGGGCGACGCCCCCGACATCCACGTCCTTCCGGTGGGCAACGCGGGCAACATCACCGCGTACTGGAAGGGGTACACCGAGTACGCCACTGACGGGATCGCCCGGCAGACCCCGCGCATGTGGGGCTTCCAGGCATCCGGTTCCGCGCCCATCGTGCGCGGCGAGGTCGTCAAGGACCCCTCGACGATCGCCACCGCGATCCGCATCGGCAACCCGGCCTCGTGGAAGTTCGCGCTGGCCGCGCGGGACGAGTCGGGCGGCTTCATCGACGAGGTGACGGACCGTGAGATCCTGCGCGCCTACCGCCTGTTGGCCGCTCAGGAGGGTGTCTTCGTCGAGCCGGCCTCCGCGGCTTCGGTCGCCGGTCTGCTCAAGGCCGCCGAGCAGGGCAAGGTCGACCCGGGCCAGCGCATCGTCTGCACGGTGACCGGAAACGGCCTCAAGGACCCCGACTGGGCCGTCGCGGGCGCACCGCAGCCGGTCACGGTCCCGGTCGACGCGGCAACGGCCGCCGAACGCCTCGGCCTGGCGTAACAGGGCACCTCGCCCTGGCACAGCCCGACACCAACGCCGGCCCCCCAACAGCGAGTGAGCCGAAGGGGCGCGCCTGTGTCGAGAGTCCGAGCGCGCGGAGCGCCCGACGAAGGAGGGTCGAGCACGGTCGGACTCTCGACACAGGCTTCTGCGCCCCGGAGGCGAACCGAGCGCTAAAAAAAGGGGGGGTGCACGAGGGGCTTACGACACGCATCGTGCGCCTCCTGTGCGCCCTATGTCGCCACAGAACCTTCCTTCGATAGGCTGTACCGAACCCGCCCGCCGCATATGCCGCGGTGCCGCGCCGTCCCTGCGGCCTTTGGGTCTTCCGCATTTTCCGTATGTCTCGCAGGATTTCGAGAATCTCGCAGCTCAAGCTCAAGGAGAGTCATCGAGCGATGGCCGGTCCAGCGTTCCGCGCCGCCGCCGTCCGGGTGCGCGTCCCCGCCACCAGTGCCAACCTCGGCCCGGGCTTCGACGCCTTCGGTCTGTCACTGGGGTTGTACGACGACGTTGTCGTCCGGGTGGCCGACTCCGGACTGAACATCGACATCGCAGGAGAGGGCAGCGAGACGCTCCCACGCGACGAGAACCATCTGCTCGTACGCTCCCTGCGCACCGCCTTCGATCTGCTCGGCGGACAGCCTCGCGGTCTTGAGATCGTCTGCGCCAACCGCATCCCGCACGGCCGGGGCCTCGGCTCCTCGTCAGCGGCCATCTGCGCGGGCATCGTCGCCGCACGCGCTGTGACCATAGGCGGCGACAGCAAGCTCGACGACGAGGCGCTCCTGGAGCTCGCGACGGAGATCGAGGGCCACCCCGACAACGTCGCGGCCTGTCTGCTGGGCGGTTTCACGCTGTCCTGGCTGGAGGGCGGATCCGCGCGCGCCATCAGGATGGAGCCCGCCGATTCCATCGTTCCGGTGGTTTTCGTACCGGCCAAGCCGGTCCTCACCGAGACCGCCCGGGGACTGCTCCCGCGCTCCGTCCCGCACGTCGACGCGGCGGCCAACGCGGGCCGCGCCGCACTGCTTGTCGAGGCTCTGACCAGGCGCCCCGAGCTGTTGCTGCCCGCCACCGAGGACCGACTGCACCAGGAGTACCGCGCCCCGGCCATGCCGGAGAGCACGGCGCTGGTGGAGCGGCTGCGGGCCGACGGAATTCCCGCGGTGATCTCCGGCGCCGGGCCCACCGTGCTCGCGCTCGCCGCCGACACCGCGGCCGACAAGGTCGCACGACTGGCGGGCGAGGGCTGGGCGGCCAACCGGCTGGGCCTCGACGCCACGGGGGCGAGCGTGCTGCCGCTTGCTCCGTTCAGCGTTCATTGACTACGTACGGTCGCCGGATTTCGAGAGGGGGAATGTTTGTTGGATCCGGTAGTGTTAACCTCAAGTCTGCACCCGACCCCACCATGGCGAGGTGCTTCACGTCCCCGTCCGGGACAACCATTCTTCCGGGAGCCCCCCAAACTGCTTGCGTCATGCATTGGGTGCTACGCGCTGAGCGGTGCTGAGCACGCTCCGGAACCGGCGTGAACGAGCCGATGGACACAGCACCTCAGGTCCATGGCCCCGGGAAACGTCATCCCAGAAATTCCCTCCGCCTTTTGGCGGACCACCGCCCCGGCACGGTCCACACATGACGGACCACTGTCGGACAGCACAACCGGTCGCCGAGCCAGACAGGCCGACGTCCGCTCCAGGGAAGGACCCTTCGTGAGCGACACCACCGATCTGATGGGCGCACGTGTCGAGGAGACCGCTGCAGCGCCCGCCACGGACGCCTCCGCGCCTGCCACCGGTGCCGGCTCCCGTCGGCGCCGCGGTACCGGCCTTGACGGCATGGTGCTGGCCGAGCTGCAGCAGGTCGCATCCGGCCTCGGCATCAGGGGCACAGCGCGGATGCGCAAGAGCCAGCTGATCGAGGTCATCAAGGAGGCGCAGGGGGGCGGGGGTGCTCCGGCCAAGGCCGAGACCGCCACCGAGACCAAGCCGAAGCGCCGCGCCACCTCGAAGGCCCGTACGGGCGACGACGCCGCTCCCGCCGACAAGAAGGCGGAGGCCAAGGCCGAGAAGGCCGTGGCACAGCAGCAGATCGAGATCCCCGGCCAGCCCGCGAGTGACGACGCTCCGGCTGAGCGCCGTCGGCGCCGCGCGACCGCCGAGGCCGGCACCCCCGAGACGGTCACCGCTGAGACGGTCACCGCCGAGGCGAAGAGCGAGCCGAAGGCCGAGACTCCCGCCCAGTCCCAGGGCGACGCCGGTGACGGTGGCGAGGGCCGTCAGGGCCGCCGCGACCGTCGTGACCGCGGCGACCGTGACCGTGGTGGCCGCGACCGCGACCGCCGTGGCAAGGGCGACGAGCAGCAGGGCGGCCAGGGTGGCGGCAACCAGCAGCGCCAGGACCGTCAGGGTGGCCCGGACCGTCAGGACCGTCAGGGCGGCCAGCAGCAGAGTGGCGGTCGTCAGGACCGCCAGGAACGCCAGGACCGTCAGCGTGACAACGGGCCCCAGGACGACGACGACTTCGAGGGTGGCCGGCGCGGCCGCCGCGGCCGTTACCGGGACCGCCGTGGCCGGCGTGGCCGCGACGAGTTCGGTCCGAACGAGCCGCAGGTCGCCGACGACGACGTCCTGATCCCCGTCGCGGGAATCCTGGACATCCTCGACAACTACGCGTTCATTCGTACGTCGGGCTACCTGCCCGGCCCGAACGACGTGTACGTCTCCCTCGCCCAGGTCCGCAAGAACGGTCTGCGCAAGGGTGACCACGTCACCGGTGCGGTTCGTCAGCCCAAGGACGGCGAGCGCCGCGAGAAGTTCAACGCGCTGGTCCGCCTCGACTCGGCGAACGGCATGGCCGCCGAATCCGGCCGTGGCCGCCCGGAGTTCAACAAGCTGACGCCCCTTTACCCGCAGGACCGGCTCCGTCTGGAGACCGACCCGGGCGTGCTGACGACCCGCATCATCGACCTCGTCGCGCCGATCGGTAAGGGCCAGCGCGGTCTGATCGTGGCCCCGCCGAAGACCGGCAAGACCATGATCATGCAGGCGATCGCCAACGCGATCACGCACAACAACCCCGAGTGCCACCTGATGGTCGTCCTGGTCGACGAGCGTCCGGAAGAGGTCACCGACATGCAGCGGTCGGTGAAGGGCGAGGTCATCTCCTCGACCTTCGACCGTCCGGCCGAGGACCACACCACGGTCGCCGAGCTCGCCATCGAGCGCGCCAAGCGTCTGGTGGAGCTGGGCCACGACGTCGTCGTACTGCTCGACTCGATCACGCGTCTGGGCCGTGCGTACAACCTCGCCGCGCCCGCCTCCGGCCGCATCCTGTCCGGTGGTGTCGACTCGACCGCGCTGTACCCGCCGAAGCGCTTCTTCGGTGCCGCGCGCAACATCGAGGACGGCGGCTCGCTGACCATCCTGGCCACCGCGCTCGTCGACACCGGCTCGCGCATGGACGAGGTCATCTTCGAGGAGTTCAAGGGCACCGGCAACGCCGAGCTCAAGCTCGACCGGAAGCTCGCCGACAAGCGCATCTTCCCGGCGGTGGACGTCGACGCGTCCGGTACCCGTAAGGAAGAGATCCTGCTCGGCAGCGACGAGCTCGCCGTCACCTGGAAGCTGCGCCGCGTGCTCCACGCGCTCGACCAGCAGCAGGCGATCGAGCTGCTCCTGGACAAAATGAAGCAGACGAAGTCGAACGCCGAGTTCCTGCTGCAGATCCAGAAGACGACGCCGGGCAACGGCAACGACTGACGGAACCGCAGCCGGCCGGACCGGTACCGCGAAGGGCCACCCCTGTACGCAACGGGGGTGGCCCTTCGCGTTGCCCGGGCCCCGGCGAAATGGGCGCCGGAGAGACCTTCGCCACAGATGTGAGGAGCGCCACGTGCTCGCGGAAGCACACCCTCCGCCGTCGAAAGCCCAGGTGAGCGCTCGACGGCCCGCCCCGCCCCTCACACAGTGTGTTCGATCGTCCACAGCCCGGTCACAGCGCGTCGTGCAACCCTTTTTTCGGTTTCGACGTCTGACCGGACGGGTCCTGACAGAGACGTCACGGCAGATGACCACGCCTGACCCTGACAGCAGGGGGTAACCGAACGTACGAGGACTGAGGAGCACATGTCTGCCGAGAGCATGCCGGAACCCGGCACACCGGAGGAATCCGGTTCCAGCGTCCCGCGCCACCGCGCCAAGGGCCGCCGCCGCAAGCCGCGGAGCACGCGTCACAAGGCGCTCGTCATCACGGCCTGGGCCGCCGCGGGCGTCGTCGTGCTGGGTGGTAGCGGCCTCGGGTTCATGTACTTCAAGCTCAACGACAACATCAAGAGCGTCGACATCAACCAGGCACTCGGCACCGACCGGCCCCTGGACGTCGACAACGGCTCGCAGGACATCCTCGTACTCGGCTCCGACACCCGCTCCGGCGGCAACAAGGAGCTCGGCGGCGGTGTCGACGACGGCAGTGCCCGCTCGGACACCGCGATGATCGTGCACGTCTACGAGGGCCACAAGAAGGCCAGCGTGGTCTCCATACCCCGCGACACCCTCGTGGACCGGCCCGAGTGCACCGACAGCAAGGGCGTCGAGCACGACGCCGGGACCCAGGCGATGTTCAACTCCGCGTACTCGACCGGTGGCGCCGCCTGTGCCGTGAAGACCGTCGAGTCGATGACCGGCATCCGCATGGACCACTACGTCGAGGTCGACTTCAGCGGCTTCCAGAAGCTCATCGACGAACTCGGCGGCGTCAAGGTCACCACGACCAAGAGCATCCGGGACGAGGAGAGCCACCTCGACCTCAAGGCCGGTACGCACCAGCTCACCGGCAAGCAGGCGCTCGGTCTGGTCCGCACCCGGCACGGTGTCGGCGACGGCTCCGACCTCGGCCGGATCCAGCTCCAGCAGGCGTTCATCAAGGCCCTGGTCGAGCAGGTCAAGAACATCGGCGTACTGACCAGCCCGAAGAAGCTGTTCGACCTCGCGGACACCGCGACGAAGACCGTCACCACCGACTCCGACCTCGCCTCCGTCAAGGACCTCGCCTCCTTCGCCAACGGCCTCAAGGGCATCAGCCCGTCGAAGATGAACATGGTGACGATGCCGGTCCAGTACGACCCCGCCGACGGCAACCGCGTCCTCGTCCTCAAGGCCAAGTCCCAGCAGGTCTGGGACGCCCTGAAGAACGACCGCCCGATCCCGAAGTCGGCGACCGAGGGGGCGGCTACGGGTGCGGCGAAGGGTGTCGTGAGCTAGGGCTCCGCCGGGAGGCCGTTCGTCGTCCGCGGGCCCGGTGGGAACCGCGCGAACAGCCTCGGACGGCCCGCGGGGAATACCTGACGCGAACCCCCGGTTTTGGGGGATGGCCCCAGTCCTGGCAGACTGGTACGTCGGCCCCGGTTCACGCTCCGCAGCCCGCGGCGGCGACCCGGCGCCCTCCCGAAACTAGGAGACACCTTGAAGCGCGAGATCCACCCCGAGTACGTCGAGACGCAGGTCAGCTGTACCTGTGGCGCGTCGTTCACCACCCGCAGCACGATCTCCAGCGGCACCGTCCGCGCCGAGGTCTGCTCCGAGTGCCACCCGTTCTACACGGGCAAGCAGAAGATCCTCGACACCGGTGGCCGCGTGGCCCGCTTCGAGGCCCGCTTCGGCAAGGCCAAGGCTGCCGCTGACAACAAGTAGCGAGCCCACAGCGCCGGTCTCCGGAGCCTCCGTCCAGGGGGCGCTGGGACCGGCGCTTTGCGGTGCAGCCCCTATTCGTCGTAGTACCTACGTCCCCGCGCCCGACACGGAGCGGGGGACAGCCCATTGGAGCCGGAGATGTTCGAGGCGGTCGAGGAACTGATCGGCGAGCACGCCGATCTGGAGAAGAAGCTCGCTGACCCGTCGGTGCACGCCGACCAGGCCAACGCGCGCAAGCTCAACAAGCGCTACGCCGAGCTCACCCCGATCGTCGCGACGTACCGCTCCTGGAAGCAGACCGGGGACGACATCGAGACGGCGAAGGAGTTCGTCGCCGACGACCCGGACTTCGCGGCCGAGGTCAAGGAGCTGGAGAAGCAGCGCGAGGAACTGACGGAGAAGCTGCGGCTGCTCCTCGTCCCGCGCGACCCCAGCGACGACAAGGACGTCATCCTGGAGGTCAAGGCGGGCGCGGGCGGCGACGAGTCGGCCCTGTTCGCCGGTGACCTGCTGCGCATGTATCTGCGGTACGCCGAGCGCGTCGGCTGGAAGACCGAGATCATCGACGCCACCGAGTCCGAGCTGGGCGGCTACAAGGACGTCCAGGTCGCCGTGAAGACCAAGGGCGGCCAGGGTGCCACCGAGCCCGGCCAGGGCGTCTGGGCGCGGCTGAAGTACGAGGGCGGGGTGCACCGCGTGCAGCGGGTGCCGTCGACCGAGTCGCAGGGCCGGATCCACACCTCCGCCGCCGGTGTCCTCGTCACGCCCGAGGCCGAGGAGGTGGACGTCGAGATCCTCGCGAACGACCTGCGGATCGACGTCTACCGCTCCTCCGGGCCCGGCGGCCAGTCCGTCAACACCACCGACTCCGCCGTGCGCATCACACACATTCCCACCGGAGTCGTCGCCTCCTGCCAGAACGAGAAGAGCCAGCTGCAGAACAAGGAGCAGGCGATGCGTATCCTGCGCTCCAGGCTGCTGGCCGCGGCGCAGGAGGAGGCGGAGAGCAAGGCCGCGGACGCCCGCCGCAGCCAGGTCCGCACCGTCGACCGCTCCGAGAAGATCCGTACGTACAACTTCCCGGAGAACCGCATCTCGGACCACCGGGTCGGCTTCAAGGCGTACAACTTGGACCAGGTGCTCGACGGTGATCTGGACGCGGTGATCCAGGCCTGTGTGGACGCCGACTCGGCGGCCAAGCTCGCCGCGGCGTAGGACCCGCCGACGTACGTATCCGCCATCCGCACGACGACGACAGCCCAGCCCCGGAGGACGCGTGAACCTGCTGCTCGCGGAAGTGGCCCAGGCCACCCAGCGGCTGGCCGACGCCGGCGTGCCCTCGCCGCGCAACGACGCCGAGGAACTCGCCGCGTTCGTGCACGGCGTGAAGCGGGGCGAGCTGCACACCGTCAAGGACGCGGACTTCGACGCCCGGTACTGGGAGGTGATCGCGCGCCGCGAGGCCCGCGAACCGCTCCAGCACATCACCGCGCGGGCCTACTTCCGCTATCTGGAACTCCAGGTCGGGCCGGGTGTGTTCGTGCCCCGGCCCGAGACGGAGTCCGTGGTCGGCTGGGCCATAGACGCCGTACGCGCGATGGACGTCGTCGAGCCGCTGATCGTCGACCTGTGCACCGGCTCGGGCGCGATCGCGCTCGCCCTCGCGCAGGAGGTGCCGCGCTCGCGCGTCCACGCCGTCGAACTGTCCGAGGACGCCCTGCGGTGGACCCGTAAGAACGTCGAGGGATCCAGGGTCGACCTGCGGCAGGGCAACGCCCTGGACGCGTTCCGCGACCTCGACGGCCAGGTCGACCTCGTCATCTCCAACCCGCCGTACATCCCGCTGACCGAATGGGAGTACGTCGCTCCGGAGGCCCGGGACTACGATCCCGAACTCGCCCTGTTCTCGGGGGAGGACGGCCTCGACCTCATCCGCGGTCTGGAGCGCACCGCGCACCGGCTGCTGCGGCCCGGCGGTGTCGTCGTCATTGAGCACGCCGACACCCAGGGCGGGCAGGTGCCGTGGATCTTCACCGAGGAGCGGGGCTGGGCCGACGCCGCGGACCACCCCGACCTCAACAACCGGCCGCGGTTCGCGACCGCCCGCAGGGCGACGCCATGACAGCGGCGACTTCTTGCCTGGACGACGTGGAAAACGTTAGATGCGCGGCCAACGGGGCCCGCGTGTTCGAGGAGGCTTGCTGATATGGCACGGCGATACGACACCAACGACGCGACCGACCGCTCGACGGGTCTGCGCGAGGCCGCGTCCGCCGTCCGCCGCGGCGAGCTCGTGGTGCTGCCGACCGACACCCTGTACGGGGTCGGCGCCGACGCGTTCAGCTCGGAGGCCGTGACCGACCTGCTGGAGGCCAAGGGCCGCGGCCGGAACATGCCCACGCCCGTCCTCATCGGCTCCCCGAACACACTGCACGGCCTGGTCACCGACTTCTCCGAGATGGCGTGGGAACTCGTCGACGCGTTCTGGCCGGGCGCGCTGACGCTCGTCGCCAAGCACCAGCCGTCCCTCCAGTGGGACCTGGGAGACACCCGCGGGACCGTCGCCGTACGCATGCCGCTGCACCCGGTCGCCATCGAGCTGCTGACCGAGGTCGGCCCGATGGCCGTCTCCTCCGCGAACCTGACCGGCCACCCGTCCCCCGAGGACTGTGACGCCGCGCAGGAGATGCTCGGCGACTCCGTCTCCGTGTACCTGGACGGCGGGCCGACCCCCGCCAACCTCCCGTCGTCGATCGTCGACGTCACGGGCAAGGTGCCGGTGCTGCTGCGGGCCGGAGCCCTGTCCGCGGAGGAGCTGCGAAAGGTCGTCCCCGACCTCGAGGTGGCGAATTGACAGCCCCTGACGCGGGGCGTGGCATAGGTACGGGGACGGGGTACGCGGGGGCTTACGGCGACGGGGCCTCGGGGGACTCCTCTTTTCGCATCCTCCACGTCAGCACCGGCAATGTGTGCCGCTCGCCGATCACCGAGCGGCTGACCCGTCATGCCCTGGCGGACCGGCTCGGCGACCCCCTGTGGGGCGGCCTGATCGTGGAGAGCGCCGGCACCTGGGGCCACGAGGGCGCGCCCATGGAGGCCAACGCGGAGGCGGTCCTCGCGGACTTCGGCGCGGACGCCTCCGGCTTCGTCGGCCGTGAGCTGCTCGACGAGCACGTCATCAGGGCGGACCTCGTCCTCACGGCCACCCGCGACCACCGCGCCCAGGTCATCTCCATGGGCCACTCGGCGGGCCTGCGCACCTTCACCCTGAAGGAGTTCACCCGCCTGGTCCGCGCCATAGACCCCGCCACCCTCCCTCCCCTGGAGGACGGCATGGTCGAACGCGCCCGCGCCCTGGTCCGCGCGGCAGCGGCTCTACGCGGGTGGCTCCTGGCCCCCACAGCGGAGGCGGACGAGGTGTACGACCCGTACGGAGCACCCCTGCCGTTCTTCCGCTCGGTGGGGGATGAGATCAATCAGGCACTGGATCCTGTGGTGACCGCCCTCACGGGTGTGCCCGCTCGGGCGTAACACCGGGCGCAGCAGGGGACACGGTTCTACATTGGACTTAGCGTTCCCTTGTCGAGGTCCGGAGTCCGCCATGCCGGTCGCACACACGCTTGAAGGTCCGCTGTCGGTCGACGTGCTCGGCCGGCAGGATCCGGAGCTGGCCGAGATCCTGCTCGGGGAGTTGGAGCGGCAGTCCACGACGCTGCAGCTCATCGCCGCCGAGAACTTCACCTCGCCCGCCGTGCTGGCGGCGCTGGGCTCGCCGCTCGCGAACAAGTACGCCGAGGGGTATCCCGGCGCCCGGCACCACGGCGGCTGCGAGATCGTCGACGTGGCCGAGCGCATCGCCGTGGAGCGCGCCAAGGCCCTGTTCGGCGCCGATCACGCCAACGTGCAGTCCCACTCCGGGAGTTCGGCCGTCCTGGCCGCGTACGCCGCCCTGCTGCGCCCGGGAGACACCGTCCTCGCGATGGGTCTGCCGCACGGCGGCCACCTCACGCACGGGTCGCCCGCGAACTTCTCCGGCCGGTGGTTCGACTTCGTCGGGTACGGCGTCGACCCCGAGAGCGGGCTCATCGACCACGAGCAGGTGCGCACCCTGGCCCGTACACACCGGCCGAAGGCCATCGTGTGCGGGTCGATCTCGTATCCCCGCCACATCGACTACGCGGCATTCCGCGAGGTCGCGGACGAGGTCGGCGCCTATCTCATCGCGGACGCCGCCCATCCCATCGGGCTCGTCGCCGGGGGAGCGGCGCCCAGTCCGGTCCCGTACGCCGATGTGGTGTGCGCGACCACGCACAAGGTGCTGCGCGGCCCGCGCGGCGGCATGCTGCTGTGCGGGAGCGAACTGGCCGAGCGGGTGGACCGGGCGGTGTTCCCCTTCACGCAGGGCGGTGCGCAGATGCACACCATCGCCGCGAAGGCCGTCGCGTTCGGTGAGGCGGCAACACCGGCGTTCACCGCGTACGCCCATCAGGTGGTGGCGAATGCGCGGGTGCTCGCGCAGGGCCTGGCCGCCGAGGGGCTCGCGGTCACGACCGGCGGCACCGACACCCACCTGCTCACCGTCGACCCGGCACCGCTCGGGGTGGACGGCCGCACCGCCCGCGGGCGTCTGGCCGCCGCCGGAATGGTCCTCGACACCTGTGCCCTGCCCCATCCCGACGTGCGAGGACTGCGGCTGGGCACGGCCGCGCTCACCACCCAGGGGATGGGCGAGGCCGAGACCGCACGCATCGCGGTGCTGTTCGCGACGGCCCTGCGGGACGAGTCCGCGGGGCGTGGAGTGCGTGAAGAAGTGCGGGATCTGACCGGAAGATTTCCGCCCTATCCCGCCCACTGAGGGGTAGACGATCACTCGTGCACAGCCACTCGTGCAACCA
Source organism: Streptomyces sp. NPDC020747 (assembly GCF_044334695.1). Lineage (NCBI taxonomy): Bacteria > Bacillati > Actinomycetota > Actinomycetes > Kitasatosporales > Streptomycetaceae > Streptomyces > Streptomyces sp. NPDC020747. Next base: position 792,346 of record NZ_JBIRTJ010000002.1, read on the forward strand.
TCGGCTCTACCCGGAAGTCCCCAACCGTATGCGCACGAAGCTAGGGTGTGGGGCTGAGATGGCCAGCGAGATCTGTGGGGAAGCCTGTGCGTGAATACCTCCTGACGCTCTGCATCACGGCCGCGGTGACGTATCTGCTTACCGGGCCGGTACGGAAGTTCGCGATCGTGGCCGGAGCGATGCCGGAGATCCGGGCGCGTGACGTGCACCGGGAACCCACACCGCGCCTGGGCGGCATCGCGATGTTCTTCGGGCTGTGCGCCGGCCTGCTGGTCGCCGACCACCTGACGAACCTCAGTGAGGTCTTCGAGAACTCCAACGAACCGCGGGCGCTGCTCTCCGGCGCGGCCCTGATCTGGCTGATCGGCGTCCTGGACGACAAGTTCGAGATCGACGCCCTCATCAAGCTCGGCGGCCAGATGATCGCCGCGGGCGTCATGGTCATGCAGGGTCTGACGATCCTGTGGCTGCCGATCCCCGGCGTCGGCTCGGTCTCCCTGACCCAGTGGCAGGGCACGCTGCTGACCGTCGCGCTCGTCGTGATCACCATCAACGCCGTGAACTTCGCCGACGGCCTCGACGGCCTCGCCGCCGGCATGGTGTGCATCGCGTCCGCCGCGTTCTTCATGTACGGCTACCGCATCTGGTACGGCTACGGGCTGGAGTCCGCCGCCCCCGCCACCCTCTTCTCCGCGATCCTCATGGGCATGTGCCTCGGCTTCCTGCCGCACAACATGCATCCCGCGCGGATCTTCATGGGCGACTCGGGCTCGATGCTCATCGGCCTGGTGCTGGCGGCCGGTGCCATCTCCATCACCGGGCAGGTCGACCCGGACGCGATGAACCTCTTCGCCGGGTCCGAGAAGGAGGCCGTGCACCAGACGGTGCCCGTCTACATCCCGCTGCTGCTGCCGCTGACGATCATCGCCGTCCCGGCGGCCGACCTGGTGCTCGCCATCGTGCGGCGCACCTGGCGCGGGCAGTCGCCGTTCGCCGCCGACCGCGGGCATCTGCACCACCGCCTGCTGGACATCGGACACTCGCACAGCCGGGCCGTGCTCATCATGTACTTCTGGTCGGCCCTGGTCGCCTTCGGAGCCCTCGCGTACTCGGTGAACTCCGGGGCCATGTGGATCGTGCTCGGCATCATGGCGCTCAGCGCGGTGGGCCTGGTCCTGCTCCTGCTGCCGCGCTTCACACCGCGCGCCCCGCGCTGGGCCGAGCACTTCGTGCCGCCGCGCTACCGCCGCCGCAGGGCCGCGCAGGTGTCGGTGGAGGCCTCGACGGCGGTCGCGTACGCCGAGGGTGACGGAACGCACGACGGGGCACCCGTCGGAGTCGGCAATGGCACCGGCGACGCTGCTGACGACGGCGGCGACGCCGTCGACGGCGAGCGTGAGGAACACCGCACTCCGGTGGTCGTCGGTGTCTCAGGAGTCAACGGGGCGACGGCTGTTGGCCCCCGTTCGCGCCTCCTGGACGGGCGCAAGGCCGGAACGTCGCGCTGACGCGAGGTAAGAATCGTGCAAGAACCATCGAGTCGACGGCGTCCGTAAACCGCCCCAATACCAGACAAGTTGGTCGCCTGAGTGCACAGACGTGCAGTTTCACTCTCATGTGTGACGCCGAGCACACCAACCAGGTAAAGACCTCATCAAATAGTTTGTGATACGGTTCACGAGAACCCGGGACAGAGCCGAAGGACCGCAGTGCGACGGTCCATTGGCGGTGAGGTTCTCTCTCTGTCCGGGACTACGCTCGTCCATGACGACACCTGCCCCCTTGAGCAAGCGGAGTTGCCGCCATGCCGTCCAATGACGTCCGGATCCTTCTCCAGGCCGCTGTGCCCACAGCTGCCGTCGGCGCGATCGCCGCCGTCGTCAGTGCCGTGGTCGCCGGTGGCAAGGGAGCGATCGGGGCGGGCTTCGCGACGCTGGTCGTGATCCTCTTCATGGGCATCGGGCTGTACGTCCTGCAGCGCACCGCCAAATCGCTTCCGCACCTTTTCCAGGCGATGGGTCTGATGCTCTATACGGCACAGATTCTGCTGCTGTTCATCTTCGTCGCCGCCTTCAAGAACACGACGCTGTTCAACCCCAAGGCTTTCGCGATCACGCTGGTCGCCACCACGCTCGCGTGGATCGGCGCCCAGGCGCGTGCCCACATGAAGGCCAAGATCCTCTATGTCGAACCCGACTCCTCGAAGGGCGACAAGCCCGAAAAGACGGGGCACTCGTCGTGAGGGGTAGGGCCGGGATAAGCGCGGGTGGGAGATCCTGCTATCGTCCGGTGCCAACTGCGGCATCGCGGGCGCGGGCATGTGAGCTGACGCCTGCTCCAGCGCGAGGCTCGATGCCCTCCAGCCGCCCCCACATCCGTAACACCAGTCCAGTGCCGAACCGCGGCTGCGCGCCGCGCCGACACAACGAGGTTGCCGTACCCATGCGTCACGCCGAAGGAGCCCGTGGTGAGTGCTGACCAGACCCAGCTCGCCTTTGAGTGGAACTGTCGGATCATGTCCGACAACGGCTGCGGCTTCCCGGCACCGGGCCTGCACTCGTTCCTGTTCAAGCCGATCGTCACGGTCGGTGGGTTCGAGTTCAACAAGGTGATGCTGCTCGCGCTCATCACCACGCTCCTTGTCATCACCTTCTTCACGCTTGCCTTCGGCAAGGCGAAGGTGGTCCCGGGCAAGCTGCAGATGGTCGGCGAGGCCGGTTACGACTTCGTACGCCGCGGCATCGTCTACGAGACCCTCGGCAAGCGGGAGGGCGAGAAGTACGTCCCCCTGATGGTCTCGCTCTTCTTCTTCATCTGGATCATGAACATCTGGTCCGTGATCCCGCTGGCCCAGTTCCCGGTCTCGTCGATCATCGCCTTCCCGATGGTGCTCGCCGGCATCGTCTACGTCGTCTGGGTCTCACTGACGTTCAAGAAGCACGGCTTCGTCGGCTTCTTCAAGAACGTCACCGGTTACGACAAGTCGCTCGGCCCGGTGCTGCCGCTCGTCATGGTGATCGAGTTCTTCTCGAACCTGCTGGTCCGGCCGTTCACGCACGCCGTGCGACTGTTCGCCAACATGTTCGCCGGTCACCTGATGCTGGTGATGTTCACCGTCGCCTCCTGGTACCTGCTGAACAGCTGGATGATCCCGGCGGCCGGCATCTCGTTCGTCATGACCATCGTCATGATCCTCTTCGAGCTCTTCGTGCAGGCCGTCCAGGCGTACGTGTTCGTGCTCCTCGCCTGCTCGTACATCCAGGGCGCCCTGGCCGAGAACCACTGAGCCGCGACGCTCCGCAAACCCCCAGAACGTCCGGTGGCCAACCCCCGCCGGTCCTTGAAAGAGAAGGAAGAATCAGCATGGCTGCCATGGAGACCCTCGCCGCCCTTGAAGGCAACATCGGTTCCGTCGGCTACGGCCTCGCCGCCATCGGCCCCGGCGTCGGCGTCGGCATCATCTTCGGTAACGGCACCCAGGCCCTCGCGCGTCAGCCCGAGGCCGCCGGCCTGATCCGTGCCAACCAGATCCTCGGCTTCGCCTTCTGTGAGGCCCTCGCCCTCATCGGCATCGTCATGCCGTTCGTCTACAACTGACGAACCCTGACGAGCGAACCTTTCAACGGAAGGCACTGATGTGATCGCCAACCTGGTACAGCTGGCGGCGTCCGAGGGGGAGCAGAACCCGCTCGTCCCCCCGGGCCCCGAGCTGCTCGTCGGCACCATCGCCTTCGCCATCGTGTTCTTCTTCTTCTGGAAGAAGCTCCTCCCGAACATCAACAAGGTTCTGGAAGAGCGCCGCGCGGCGATCGAAGGCGGTATCGAAGAGGCCGACGCCATGAAGGTCGAGGCCCAGAGCGTGCTGGAGCAGTACAAGGCCCAGCTCGCCGAGGCCCGGCACGAGGCCGCGCGTCTGCGCCAGGAGGCGCAGGAGCAGGGCGCCACGCTCATCGCCGAGATGCGTGCGGAAGGCCAGCGGCAGCGCGAGGAGATCATCGCCGCCGGTCACTCGCAGATCGCGGCGGACCGCAAGGCCGCGTCGTCGGCGCTGCGCCAGGACGTGGGCCAGCTGGCCACCGAACTGGCCGGCAAGCTCGTCGGTGAGTCCCTGGAGGACCACGCCCGGCAGAGCCGCACGATCGACCGGTTCCTCGACGGTCTCGACGAGTCCGCTTCGAAGGCCGAGGCGTCGCGATGAACGGAGCGAGCCGCGAGGCCCTGGCCGCCGCACGAGAGCGTCTCGACGCGCTGACGGACAACACGTCCGTGGACGCGACGCTGCTCGCCGACGAGCTGGCCGCCGTCACCGCGCTGCTCGACCGCGAGGTGTCACTGCGTCGGGTCCTCACCGACCCGGCGCAGGCCGGAGAGGCGAAGGCCGAACTGGCCGGGCGTCTGTTCGGCAGCCAGGTCGGCGGTCCGACCACCGATCTGGTGGCCGGTCTGGTGCGTTCCCGCTGGTCGCGCTCGCGTGACCTGGTCGACTCCATCGAGGAGCTGGCCGACACCGCCGACCTCACGGCGGCGCAGCGGGCGGGCACGCTCGACGAGGTCGAGGACGAGCTGTTCCGGTTCGGCCGGATCGTCTCTTCGAACACCGGGCTGCGCGCCGCACTGACCGACCGCGGCGCCACGACCGCGGCCAAGAGCGAGCTGCTGCGCAGCCTGCTCGGCGGCCGGGCCAAGGTGACGACCGAGCGTCTGGTCACGCGCCTTGTGACCGCGCCCCGGGGACGTAGCCTGGAGTCGGGACTCGAGTCCCTGTCCAAGCTCGCCGCCGAGCGTCGTAGCCGCATGGTCGCCGTCGTCACCTCGGCGGTTCCGCTGAGCGACCCGCAGAAGCAGCGCCTGGGTGCAGCCCTCGCGAAGCTCTACGGCCGCCAGATGCACCTCAACCTCGACGTGGACCCCGAGGTCCTCGGCGGGATCCGGGTGCAGGTCGGCGACGAGGTCATCAACGGCTCCATCGCGGACCGCCTTGAGGACGTCGGCCGCCGCATGGCGAGCTAGCGACAGCAACTCAATACACGTACATACGCAGTAACACGCAGTAATACGGCCCTGGTTGGGCCGTGCAGAGGATTCCTGGGGGCTGACCCCAGACCCCCCAAGAAAACTTCGGGCCCAACAAGGAGAGCAGGGAACCCAGATGGCGGAGCTCACGATCCGGCCGGAGGAGATCCGGGATGCGCTGGAGAACTTTGTCCAGTCGTACAAGCCGGACGCGGCCTCGCGCGAGGAGGTCGGTACGGTCACCCTTGCCGGCGACGGCATCGCGAAGGTCGAGGGCCTGCCCTCGGCCATGGCCAACGAACTGCTGAAGTTCGAGGACGGCACTCTCGGCCTCGCGCTGAACCTGGAAGAGCGCGAGATCGGTGCGGTCGTCCTCGGCGAGTTCAGCGGTATCGAGGAGGGACAGCCGGTCACGCGTACCGGCGAGGTCCTGTCCGTGGCCGTCGGCGAGGGCTACCTCGGCCGCGTTGTCGACCCGCTCGGCACCCCGATCGACGGTCTCGGCGAGATCGAGACGTCCGGCCGCCGCGCCCTGGAGCTGCAGGCTCCGGGCGTCATGGCCCGTAAGTCGGTGCACGAGCCGATGGAGACCGGCTACAAGGCCGTCGACGCGATGACCCCGATCGGCCGTGGCCAGCGTCAGCTGGTCATCGGTGACCGCCAGACCGGCAAGACCGCCCTGGCCGTCGACACGATCATCAACCAGCGCGACAACTGGCGCACCGGCGACCCGAACAAGCAGGTCCGCTGCGTGTACGTCGCCATCGGCCAGAAGGGCTCGACCATCGCCTCCGTGCGTGGCGCCCTCGAAGAGGCCGGCGCGCTGGAGTACACGACCATCGTCGCCGCCCCGGCGTCCGACCCGGCCGGCTTCAAGTACCTTGCGCCGTACACCGGTTCGGCCATCGGTCAGCAGTGGATGTACGAGGGCAAGCACGTCCTCATCATCTTCGACGACCTCTCGAAGCAGGCCGACGCCTACCGCGCCGTGTCCCTGCTGCTCCGCCGTCCGCCGGGGCGCGAGGCCTACCCCGGTGACGTCTTCTACCTGCACTCCCGTCTCCTTGAGCGCTGCGCGAAGCTCTCGGACGAGATGGGCGCGGGCTCGATGACCGGTCTGCCGATCGTCGAGACGAAGGCCAACGACGTCTCGGCGTTCATCCCGACCAACGTCATCTCCATCACCGACGGCCAGTGCTTCCTGGAGTCGGACCTGTTCAACGCCGGTCAGCGCCCCGCGCTGAACGTCGGTATCTCCGTCTCCCGAGTCGGTGGCAGCGCACAGCACAAGGCGATGCGCCAGGTCTCCGGCCGACTGCGCGTGGACCTCGCCCAGTTCCGTGAGCTGGAGGCGTTCGCCGCCTTCGGTTCCGACCTGGACGCCGCGTCGAAGTCGCAGCTGGACCGCGGTCAGCGGATGGTGGAGCTGCTCAAGCAGGCTCAGTACCAGCCGATGGCCACCGAGGACCAGGTCGTCTCCGTGTGGGCGGGCACCACCGGCAAGATGGACGAGGTTCCGGTCAACGACATCCGCCGCTTCGAGAAGGAGCTCCTGGAGTACCTGCACCGCAAGGAGCAGGGCCTCATGACCTCCATCAAGGAGGGCGGCAAGATGTCGGACGACACTCTGCAGGCCATCGCCGACGCGATCGCGGACTTCAAGAAGCAGTTCGAGACGTCGGACGGCAAGCTGCTCGGCGAGGACACCCCTGCCGCTGCGGGCAAGTGACGACGGAAGGGACCTGACTCATGGGAGCCCAGCTCCGGGTCTACAAGCGTCGCATCAAATCCGTCACCGCGACCAAGAAGATCACCAAGGCGATGGAGATGATCGCCGCCTCGCGTGTCGTCAAGGCGCAGCGCAAGGTACGGGCCTCCGCGCCGTACGCGACCGAGCTCACCCGGGCGGTCACGGCGGTCGGCACGGGCTCGAACACCCAGCACCCGCTGACCACCGAGGCCGAGACGCCGACGCGTTCCGCTGTGCTGCTCCTGTCGAGCGACCGCGGCCTCGCCGGCGCGTTCAACTCCAACGCCATCAAGGCGGCGGAGAAGCTGACCGCCCGTCTGGTGGCCGAGGGCAAGGAGGTCGACACGTACATCGTCGGCCGCCGTGGTCTGGCCCACTACAACTTCCGTGAGCGCAAGGTCTCGGAGTCGTGGTCGGGCTTCACCGACGAGCCAACGTACGCGGACGCCAAGAAGGTCGCCGTTCCGCTGATCGAGGCCATCGAGAAGGAGACGGCGGACGGCGGCGTGGACGAACTCCACATCGTCTACACCGAGTTCGTCTCGATGATGACGCAGACGGCGGTCGACAGCCGACTGCTGCCGCTCAGCCTCGAAGAGGTCGCGGAGGAGTCCACGTCCAAGGGCGAGATCCTTCCGCTGTACGACTTCGAGCCGTCGGCGGAGGACGTCCTCGACGCCCTTCTGCCCCGGTACGTCGAGAGCCGTATCTACAACGCGCTGCTCCAGTCGGCCGCTTCCAAGCACGCCGCCACGCGCCGCGCGATGAAGTCGGCCACCGACAACGCGGGAGACCTGATCACCAGCCTCTCCCGACTTGCCAACGCGGCCCGCCAGGCCGAAATCACCCAGGAAATCAGCGAGATCGTCGGTGGCACCGCAGCCCTGGCCGACGCGACCGCGGGGAGTGACAGGTAAATGACGACGACAGTTGAGACGGCCGTTGCCACGGGCCGCGTCGCCCGGGTCATCGGCCCGGTCGTCGACGTGGAATTCCCCGTCGACGCCATGCCGGAGATCTACAACGCCCTTCACGTCGAGGTGGCCGACCCGGCCAACGCCGGCGAGAAGAAGATTCTGACCCTGGAGGTCGCCCAGCACCTGGGTGACGGCCTGGTCCGCACCATCTCGATGCAGCCCACCGACGGTCTGGTCCGCCAGGCCGCGGTGACCGACACGGGCACGGGCATCTCCGTCCCGGTCGGTGACTTCACCAAGGGCAAGGTGTTCAACACCCTCGGCGAGGTGCTGAACTCCGACGAGCCCTACACGGGCGACCGGTGGACCATCCACCGCAAGGCCCCCGCGTTCGACCAGCTTGAGCCGAAGACCGAGATGTTCGAGACGGGCCTGAAGGTCGTCGACCTTCTCACCCCGTACGTCAAGGGCGGCAAGATCGGTCTGTTCGGTGGTGCCGGTGTCGGCAAGACCGTGCTGATCCAGGAAATGATCATGCGTGTCGCCAACCTCCACGAGGGCGTCTCCGTCTTCGCGGGCGTCGGTGAGCGCACCCGTGAGGGCAACGACCTCATCGCGGAGATGGAAGAGAGCGGTGTTCTCGACAAGACCGCTCTTGTCTTCGGTCAGATGGACGAGCCCCCGGGCACCCGTCTGCGCGTGGCCCTCGCCGGTCTGACCATGGCGGAGTACTTCCGCGATGTGCAGAAGCAGGACGTGCTGTTCTTCATCGACAACATCTTCCGCTTCACGCAGGCCGGTTCCGAGGTCTCGACCCTGCTCGGCCGTATGCCCTCCGCGGTGGGTTACCAGCCGACCCTGGCCGACGAGATGGGTCTCCTCCAGGAGCGCATCACCTCGACCCGTGGTCACTCGATCACCTCGATGCAGGCGATCTACGTCCCCGCGGACGACCTGACCGACCCGGCCCCGGCCACCACGTTCGCCCACCTCGACGCGACGACGGTTCTTTCCCGTCCGATCTCCGAGAAGGGCATCTACCCGGCCGTGGACCCGCTGGACTCCACGTCCCGCATCCTGGACCCGCGGTACATCGCGCAGGACCACTACGACGCCGCCATGCGCGTCAAGACGATCCTGCAGAAGAACAAGGACCTCCAGGACATCATCGCGATCCTCGGTATCGACGAGCTGGGCGAAGAGGACAAGCTCGTCGTCCACCGTGCCCGTCGCGTGGAGCGCTTCCTGTCCCAGAACACCCACGCCGCCAAGCAGTTCACCGGCGTGGACGGTTCGGACGTTCCGCTGGAGGAGTCCATCGCAGCCTTCAACTCGATCTGCGACGGCGAGTACGACCACTTCCCGGAGCAGGCGTTCTTCATGTGCGGTGGCCTGGAGGACCTCAAGGCCAAGGCCAAGGAGCTCGGCGTCTCCTGAACCAGCGCTTCTGATCGAGCACTGCTTCACGAAGAGGGGCGGGTGCGTCCTGCCCCTCTTCGTACGCCCACTAGACTTTGACCCAACACCCGGCAGCGAAAGCCGGGTGGTGACCCGAGGAGCCCACCTTGGCTGCTGAGCTGCACGTCGAGCTCGTCGCCGCGGACCGCAGTGTCTGGTCCGGCGAGGCCACCCTGGTCGTCGCGCGTACCGCGTCCGGCGACATCGGCGTCATGCCCGGCCACCAGCCGCTGCTCGGTGTGCTGGAGTCGGGCCCGGTGACCATCCGTACGAGTGATGGTGGAACTGTCGTCGCCGCGGTGCACGGCGGTTTCATCTCGTTCGCGGACAACAAGCTGTCGCTGCTGGCCGAGATCGCCGAGCTGTCGGACGAGATCGATGTCCAGCGCGTGGAGCGGGAGCTCGAGCGCGCGAAGGCGGAGGGCGATGCCTCTGCCGAGCGTCGCGCGGACGTCCGTCTGCGTGCGGTGGCGGTGCGCTGAACAGAGCGCACCACAGGGAGTGACTCAGCCGCGGCCAGGACCGGAGCTTTTCCGGACCGGGTCGCGGCTGAGGCGATGCGGGTGCTTTTTTCCTTTCCGTTACCTAGGAGACGAGGAGGTCGGTGTCGATGGTCCTCGCTCTGACTGTGTGCGGGTTGGTAGTCGTGCTGGTGGCGGTGGCACTCTTCGTGTTCCATCTGCGCCGCCGGCTGATCCAGCGCTCCGGGGGTACGTTCGACTGCAGCCTCCGCTGGGACGCCCCGGAGAAGAGCGACACCAGCGGCAAAGGCTGGGGCTACGGCATCGCCCGCTACAACGGCGACCGCATCGAGTGGTTCCGCATCTTCTCGTACGCTCCCCGCCCGCGCCGTGTCCTTGAGCGCTCGGCGATCGAGGTGGCCGGCCGCCGCACCCCGGACGGCGAGGAGGAGCTGGCGCTGCTCGCCGACCAGATCATCCTCGCCTGCGTCCATCGCGGTACGCGCCTTGAGCTGGCCATGAGCGAGGACGCGCTGACCGGGTTTCTCGCGTGGCTCGAAGCAGCCCCGCCCGGACAACGAGTGAACGTGGCGTAGCCACGTTCACTCGTTGGTTGGGGGTCCCCCCGGACGAAGTCTGGGGGAGCGTCAATGTCGCCTGAGCTGTCTGTTGGTGCTGACGGTCGCTAGTTCAGGCCCCCGTTGATCGCGTTCACCAGCTCACCGTTGCTCGTGTCGCCGCTGAACTCCCAGAAGAACGCGCCGCCCAGGCCCTGGTTCTTGGCCCAGGTCATCTTCGAGCCGATGGTGGCCGGGGTGTCGTAGCTCCACCAGTTGTTGCCGCAGTAGGCGTAGGCCGTGCCGGCGATGGTGCCGGTGGCCGGGCAGGAGTTCTTGAGGACCTTGTAGTCCTCGATCCCCGCCTCGTACGTGCCCGGTGCCGCGCCGGTCGCCGAGCCGCCGGGGGCGGACTGTGTCACGCCGGTCCAGCCGCGGCCGTAGAACCCGATACCGAGCAGCAGTTTCTTCGCGGGTACGCCCTTGGCCTTGAGCTTGGCGATCGCGTCGGCCGAGTTGAAGCCGGCCGCCGGAATGCCCGCGTACGAGGTCAGCGGCGAGTGCGGGGCGGTCGGACCGTCCGCGTCGAAGGCGCCGAAGTAGTCGTACGTCATCACGTTGTACCAGTCGAGCGACGCGGAGGCGCCGCCGTAGTCGGCCGCGTCGATCTTGCCGCCGGAGGAGCCGTCGGCGGTGATGGCCGCGGTGACCAGGTAGTTGGAGCCGAACTCGGTGCGCAGCGCCTGGCTGAGCGTCTTGAACGAGCTGAAGCCGGACGTGTCGCAGGTCAGGCCGCAGGCGTTCGGGTACTCCCAGTCGATGTCGATGCCGTCGAAGACGTCGGCCCAGCGCGGGTCCTCGACAACCGCCTTGCAGGAGGCGGCGAAGGCGGCCGGGTTGGCGGCGGCCTGGGTGAAGCCGCCCGAGTAGGTCCAGCCGCCGAAGGAGTACAGCACCTTGATGTGCGGGTACTTGGCCTTCAGCTGGCGGAGCTGGTTGAAGTTGCCGCGCAGCGGCTGGTCCCAGGTGTCGGCGGTACCGCTGACGGACTGGTCGGCGGTGTACGCCTTGTCGTAGGCGGCGTAGGTGTCGTCGACGACGCACTTGCCGTCCTTGACGTTGCCGAACGCGTAGTTGATGTGCGTGATCTTCGACGCGGAGCCGGAGGTCACCAGGTTCTTGACGTGGTAGTTGCGGCCGTAGACGCCCCACTCGGTGAAGTAGCCGAGCTTGACCTTGTCGCCGGTGGGCGGGTCGGTGGTGCCGCCGGTGGTGCGCACGGCGACCGCTCCACTGGCCGGACCGGTCTGGTCGGCGGTGTCACGGGCCTGGACGGTGTAGGAGTAGTCGGTGCCAGCGGTCAGACCGGTGTTCGTGTACGAGGTGGTCGTGACGGTGGCGACCTTCGTACCGTCGCGCAGGACGTCGTAGTTCTTGATGCCCTTGTCGTCGGTGGCCGCGCTCCAGGACAGCTTCACCGAGGTGTTGGTGATGTCGGAGGCCGTGGGGGTGCCGGGCGCCGAGGGGGCGGAGTCGCCGGGGACGCTGCCGCCGTCACAACTGCCGCCGTTCAGCGTGCAGTTGGCGGGGGAGCCGGTGCCCGTACCGTTGAAGCCGAAGGAGACGGAGGCGCCGGGGGCGAGGCTGCCGTTCCAGGACTTGTTCTTGGCGGTCCAGTGGGTGCCGGAGTTGGTGACGTCGGCGTCCCAGGCGGAGGTGACCGAGGTGCCCGAGGGGAAGTCCCACTGGACGTTCCAGGAACTGATGGCAGTGGTGCCGGTGTTCTTGACGGTCCACTTGCCCTCGAAGCCGGTTCCCCAGTCCTGGGTCTTGGCGTAGGTGGCGGTCGCCGACGTGGCGGCGGAGGCGGGGCTCGCCAGCCCGACCAGGGCGGCGAACGGCAACAACAGGGTGGTGAGCCCTGCAACGGCTCTCTGTCCGAGTCTGTGTCCGAGGCGCATCCGCGTCTCCTATGGGGAGTTTGATGAGGTGCGCAGGACAATAGAAAGGTCTGGACCTTAGGTCAATAGGTCCAGACCAGTGAGGCTGGGCAGAGCACGCACTTGTTACAAGCGCAGGCCGACGTGCGCCACGGCTCTCAACGGCCGCCCGCCGCTATACGCCCAACTCCTGTGCCAGGACCGCCGCTTGGACCCGGCTGCGCAGTTCGAGCTTGCCCAGCAGGCGGCTGACGTGCGTCTTCACGGTCGCCTCGGCCATGTCGAGCCGTACGCCGATCTCCGCGTTGGACAGGCCCTCGCCGAGGCAGGACAGCACCTCCCGCTCCCGTCGCGTGAGCGAGTCGAGGACGGACGGATCGGCCGACGGCTCGCGTACGGGCTTCGCCGCGAACTCGGAGATCAGGCGGCGGGTCACCGCGGGCGCGATCAGGCCCTCGCCGCGCGCCACCGTCCGTACCGCGTCCAGGAGTTGACGTGCCTCGGTGTTCTTCAGCAGGAAGCCGGCGGCGCCCGCGCGCAGCGCGCCGAAGACGTACTCGTCCAGGTCGAACGTGGTCAGTACGAGCACGTCGGCGAGGTGCTCGGCGACGACCTGGCGGGTGGCGGAAACGCCGTCGAGGCGGGGCATCGACACGTCCATCAGGACGAGGTCGGGCCTCAGTTCCCGGGCCAGGGCCACCGCCTGCTCGCCGTCCGCGGCCTCGCCGACCACCTCGATGTCGGGGGCGCTGCGCAGGATGAGGACGAGACCGGCGCGTACGGCGGACTGGTCCTCGGCGACGAGCACACGGATCATTCGGTTTCTCCTTCGGTGATCGGGAGGGTGGCGCGTACGGTCCAGGTCTTGCCGTCGGCGGAGGCCGGGTCCCCGACGGGTCCCGCCTCGAACGTGCCGTGCAGCAGGGCGACCCGCTCGCGCATCCCTATCAGGCCGGCACCGGAGCCGGGCGCGCGCGGGCCGTCGTCCCTGGCGCCGCCGTACGGGCTGGTCACCCGCACGTCCAGGGAGTGGTCGCGCTGGGCGAGGCTGACGGTGACCCGGCCGGGGGAGGCGTGCTTGAGGGCGTTGGTCAGGCACTCCTGCACGATGCGGTAGGCGGCCAGTTCGACCGGGGTGGGGAGGGTCGCGTGCGCGCAGTCCAGGTCCACGTCGAGGCCGTTGGCGCGGGCGTGGTCCACCAGCGCGCCGAGTCCGTCGAGGGTGGGCGAGGCGACCGCCTCCGTGTCGCCGCCGCTGTCGCGCAGGATGCCGATGAGGCGGCGCATCTCGGCGAGCCCTTCGACGCTGTTCTCGCGGATCACGCCGAGGGCCTGCTTCGAGGTGTCGGGGTCGTCGAGCGAGAGCGCGGCCGTGGAGTGGATGGCGATCGCGGAGAGGTGGTTGGCGACCATGTCGTGCAACTCCCTTGCCATGCGCGCCCGTTCGGCGGTGACGGCCTGGGTGCGGTCCATCTCGGCGAGCAGGGCGGTCTGTTCGGCGCGGAGCCTCGCCGCTTCGGCGGCGTCGCGGTGGTTGCGGACCAGTGCGCCGGTGGCGGCCGGGCCGAACGACACGAGGCCGGTGGCCACGCCGACGAGCAGGGCCTGCGGCTCGCGCCACCAGATCAGGAAGCCGAGTGTCGTGGCCAGGGTGACCAGACCGGTGATGACCGGGATGCGGCGGGCCGCGGCCGGGGTGCCGTACAGGACGGCCGCGTAGGCGAGGTCGGTGAACATCAGGATCGTCGCCGCGTTGCCCGGGGCGAACTGGTCGGCGACGAGCGCGAGCGTGCCGACGACCAGGGCGATCTGCGGTCGGGTGCGGCGCAGCAGCTCCAGGCCCGCCATCACGGTCAGGGGGATCAGCCCCCATGTCATCGAGATCAGGCCGCCGCCCGACGTGTACAGCCCGAGTGACCAGAACACGAGCCCGCCGAGCAGCCCGCCGACGGCGAGGTACACGTCGAAGCGGTGCGGGCGGGGGCGGGAGCGGGCCATGACTCCATCCAACACGGAGTGCGCTGCCGACGCCTGATCCCCGGGGACGGTCCTCGGCTACATCGAAGGATGCAGTGCCGTTTCGTCACTGGTGACGACGATCGGGGCCGGTCCCGCCGGGAGGCTTGAAGGGTGACTGAGAGGAGCTTGCCGTGATTGTCGCGCTGATCATCGCCTGTGAGGTCGGCTTCTGGGTGCTGCTGGCGGCGGGCCTGGCGGTCCGCTACTTGCTGAAGATGCGCCGTACGAGCGTTGTCCTGCTGCTGTGCGAACCGATCCTTGAGGTCGTGCTGTTCGTGGTGACGGCGATCGACCTGAAGCGGGGCGCCGAACCGAGCTGGGAGCACGGCCTGGCCGCCCTCTACATCGGTTTCACGGTGGCGTACGGCCACTACACGATCCGTTGGCTCGACGGCCACGCTTCTCACCGCCTCGCCGGGGGCCCGCCTCCGGTGAAGCCGCCCCGCTACGGAATGGCCCGGGCCCGTCACGAGGCCAGGATCTGGGTCCGTACGGTCATCGCCGGGGCGGTCGCCTGTGCCCTCCTTCAGGGAGCCGTCCTGTATGTCGGCGACACCGGGGACGCGTCGTCGCTGCGGTCCTTCCAGGGGGCGGCCCTGCGGACGGTCGGGATTCATGGGTTGATCGCGTTGACGTACCTGATCTGGCCCAAGAAGGCTCCAGAGCGCTCCGCCGCGGATGGGGCGTCGGAGGAGCGGAGCCTCACCAAGAGGTGAGGCTCCGCCGGAGGGGTGGGGGAGGGCGCGTCCTCAGCGTTCGCCGCCCGGGACCCAGAGAACGTCGCCCGTTTCCTTGTTGGCCGCCCTCGCCAGGATGAAGAGGAGGTCGGAGAGGCGGTTCAGGTAGGTCGCCGTGAGCGGGTTCATCACCTCTTCGTGCACCTCCAGGGCCGTCCACGTCGAGCGCTCCGCCCTCCGGGCCACCGTGCACGCCTGGTGGAGGAGGGCCGCGCCCGGGGTGCCGCCGGGCAGGATGAAGGAGCGGAGCTTCTCCAGCTGTTCGTTGAAGTGGTCGCAGTCCGCCTCCAGCTTGTCGACGTAGAACTGCTCGACCCGCAGGGGAGGGAACTCGGGGTTCTCGGCGACCGGCGTGGAGAGGTCCGCGCCCACGTCGAAGAGGTCGTTCTGGACGCGGGTGAGGACCTTGACGATCTCCTCGTCGAGGTCGCCGAGGGCGATCGCCGTGCCGATGGCCGCGTTCGCCTCGTTGGCGTCGGCGTACGCCGAGATCCGCGGGTCGGTCTTGGCGACCCGGCTCATGTCGCCCAGGTTCGTCGTGCCCCGGTCGCCGGTCCTGGTGTAGATGCGCGTCAGATTGACCATGCGACCAGCGTAGTTACGCCCCGGCCTTCCGGAACACTCGTGTGCCCACCGTCACGGCGAGTCCCGCGAAGCCGACGGACACCAGGACGCCGTACGCCATGGAGGCGGTCGCGTACGAGCCGACGTACGCGTCCCGCATCGCGTCCACCAGGTAGCGCAGCGGCATGACGTGCGAGAGGGCGTCGAGCCAGCCGGGCGCCAGTGACATGGGGAGCATGAGGCCGGACAGGAGCATGGACGGCATGGCCAGCGCGTTGACCGTCGGGCCGAACGTCTGGGGTGACGCGCTCTTCATGGCCAGCGCGTACGACAGCGAGGCCAGCGAGACGGTCAGCAGCGCGACGAACGCGAAGCCGATCAGGATGCCCGCGACCGGTGCGCGCAGCCCCATCACCACGGCGGCGAGGACCAGCAGGACCGCCTGGAAGACGAAGATCACCGTGTCGCGCAGCACCCGGCCGAGCAGGAGCGCGAGGCGGCTGACCGGGGTGACCCGCATCCGCTCCACCACCCCCTGGTTCTTCTCGACGATGATCATGAATCCGGCGAACGCGGCCCCGAACAGGCCGAGTTGGAGCAGCAGTCCGGGTACCAGGACCTGCCAGGAACTCCCGCCGCCGCCCAGCGGCAGATCGGTGAGCAGCGGGCCGAAGAAGAGCAGGTACAGCAGCGGCATCAGCACGCCGAAGAGCATCGCGAACTTGGAGCGCAGGGTCTGGCGGAGGTAGCGCCCGAAGATCAGCGCGGTGTCCTGGAGAAGCATGTCGTCACGTCCTGGGCGGATAGAGGGATCGGCGGTCAGACGGCCACGGGGGTGGAGTCGGCCGGCGCGGGGCCGCGGCCGGTGATGGCGAGGAACGTGTCCTGGAGCGTCGCGTCGATCGACCCTCCGTACTGGAGCTTGAGCGCGCTCGGCGTGCCCTCCGCCACCACTACGCCCTGGTCGACGATGACCAGCCGGTCGGCGAGCGCGTCCGCCTCGTCGAGGTAGTGCGTGGTGAGGAAGACGGTCGTGCCGTGGTCGTCGCGCAGGCGTCGGACCAGGTCCCAGAGGTCCGCGCGGCTCGCCGGGTCGAGGCCCGTGGTCGGCTCGTCGAGGAACAGGACCTTCGGTCGGTGGGTGAGGCCGAGCGCGATGTCGAGACGTCGGCGCTGGCCGCCGGAGAGCGCCGACGTCTTCCGGTCGAGGAGGCCGGTGAGGTCCAGTTCGCGGGCCAACTCCTCGGCGCGCTCCACCGCCTGAGCCTTTGTCAGGCGGTAGAGCCGTCCCTGCGTGACCAGTTCCTCGCGTACGGAGATCTGGGGGTCGACGCCGCCGGACTGCGCCACGTACCCGCACGCGAGGCGGACGCCCTCCGGGTCGGTGGCCAGGTCGTGGCCCGCGACGGTGGCGGCGCCGCCGGTCGGGGGCAGCAGGGTCGTGAGCATCCGGAGTGTGGTCGTCTTGCCCGCTCCGTTCGGGCCGAGGAAGCCGAGGATCTCGCCCGCCGCGACGGTGAGGTCGATGCCGCGGACCGCCTCGACGGGGCCGCGTTTGGTCTGGAAGGTCCGGGCGAGGCCGGCCGTGCTGATGATGGGCATGCGCCAAGAAAAACAGAGGGACTTAAATTTTGCAACGCCACCAAAATTTCAGGGAGCCCAGAAATCATCGGTCCGGCCTACGATGAAGCCATGGCAGAGGGGCTCAGGGAGCGGAAGAAGCGCGAGACCAGGCAGCGCATCTCGGACATCGCCACGGGGCTGTTCCTGGAGCACGGCTTCGTGACGGTGACCATGGCCGAGGTCGCGGACGCGGCCGACGTGTCCGTGAACACCGTCTACAACTACTTCCCGGCCAAGGAAGACCTCTTCTTCGACCGCAGCAAGGGGGTCGTCGACCGGCTCTCGCGCTGGGTGCGCGGCCGCCGCGTCGGCGAGTCGGCCGCCGTCGCCGTCCTGCGCGAACTGCGCGAGGAGGTCGAGGCGGTCTCGCCCCGGGTCGGACTGATGGACGGGTACGACCGCTTCATGCGGGTCATCCACGACGCGCCCGCCCTCCGGTCCCGCCTGTGGAGCCTTCAGCAGGAGGTCCACGACGACCTGGAGGCGGCGCTGCGCGAGGAGACGGGCGCCGATCCGGACGATCCGACGCCGGGCCTGATGGCCGGCCAGATCGGCTGGCTCCACCAGACGGTGATGAGCGAGGTCAGCCGCGAGATGATGGCCTGCCGCGATCCGGCCGAAGTGTCCCGAGAGGTGCTGGGACTGCTCGACGGCATGGAGGACCTGTTGAGCGAGAAGGTCCTCAACTACGCCGTACGGGCGGCGGAATGAGCCGCTCGGTGTGATGTCCGTCCTATGAGA
This sequence comes from Streptomyces sp. NPDC020747, assembly GCF_044334695.1. NCBI lineage: Bacteria > Bacillati > Actinomycetota > Actinomycetes > Kitasatosporales > Streptomycetaceae > Streptomyces > Streptomyces sp. NPDC020747. The sequence goes on from NZ_JBIRTJ010000002.1 coordinate 810,126, forward strand.
CGTGACGCGCGTTACTTACCGGTCACACGGCGCCTGACGAGCGCTAGGGTCCGCCGAAGAGGCAACCCGACAGCGTGTTACCCGGGGTCGTCTCGTGATGGTCAACGCCGCCGGGAAAACGCAGCAGGGGAGTCGGACAGTGGCACGGAAGCTCGCCGTCATCGGGGCCGGACTCATGGGTTCGGGTATCGCCCAGGTCTCCGCACAGGCCGGCTGGGACGTCGTCCTGCGCGATGTCACCGACGAGGCGTTGACCCGTGGCACCGACGGCATCAAGGCCTCGTACGACAAGTTCGTGAGCAAGGGCAAGCTGGACGCCGACGCGGCCGGGCAGGCGCTGGGCCGTATCACCACGACGACCGATCTGGACGCGGTCGCCGACGCCGACATCGTCGTCGAGGCCGTCTTCGAGAAGCTGGAAGTCAAGCACGAGATCTTCCGTACGCTCGACAAGCTGGTGAAGGACGAGACCGTACTCGCCTCCAACACCTCCGCCATCCCGATCACCAAGATCGCGGCGGCCACCGGGCGTCCGGAGCGGGTCGTCGGCGTCCACTTCTTCTCGCCGGTCCCGATGATGCGGCTCTGCGAACTCGTCTGCGGCTACAAGACGAGCGACGAAACGCTCGCCACCGCGCGGGAGTTCGCCGAGTCGGTCGGCAAGACCTGCATCGTCGTCAACCGTGACGTGGCCGGCTTCGTGACCACCCGGCTCATCTCGGCGCTCGTCGTCGAGGCGGCCAAGCTGTACGAGTCGGGCGTGGCGACCGCCGAGGACATCGACCTCGCCTGCAAGCTGGGCTTCGGTCACGCGATGGGTCCTCTCGCCACCGCCGACCTCACGGGCGTCGACATCCTTCTGCACGCGACGAGCAACATCTACACGGAGTCCCAGGACGAGAAGTTCGCCCCGCCGGAGCTGATGCGCCGGATGGTTGACGCCGGTGACATCGGCCGTAAGAGCGGGCAAGGCTTCTACACGTACTGATACACGTACTGACTCTGTGGCGATCTTCGACCGGTCACTCCTCGGAGTGAATTCGGTATCGGTTCGCTTACAGAGGGCAACTTCTGCCCCGGTACGGCAGTCAGTCCTGGCAACACAGGACACGACGAAGACGCAGCGTACGAAAACGCACTCTCGGGGAGCGCATATGTACATCAGGGGCGACCACGCCGAGCTGGTCGTCGGGGGCCGCCTCGACGTCCGCAGCGCGGCGGACGCCCGTACGGTCCTGCACTCGGCAGTCGACGACGGCGTCGGCGACCTGGTGCTCGACCTGTCAGAGCTGGACTCCTGGGACGCCACCGGGCTCGGTGTCATCATGGGGGCCCACCGGCGGGCGGGGCGGTGCGGCCGGAGGCTTGTGCTGCGCGGCGTCCCGCCGCAGATGCAGCGACTGCTGGTGGCCACCCGGCTCCACCGGATCCTGGCGATCGAGGGCGGCATCGGCGTCGAGTCGCTGCCCCGCGTGTGACTTCGCGCCGCTCCCGGACGTGACCCGCCTCGGCCTGGATGCGGTCGGCGGCGCCCCTGGATGTGACTCGGCGTCACTGTCGCAAACGGCGAAGATCCGGTAGGAAGCGATCGTACGAAACGTATGTCGCGAACAATCCTCACGAAGCTGTGACGTCTCGGACGGCGCGGTACCCCGTGTGTTCGTAGATACTGTGCAAAGGTTTAAGGTTCGGCTGCCCGCGTCTTGACGAACCCGTGAGCGGGCACCGGACCAGAAGCGACAGCGCAGTGTGCAGCAAGGCCGGGAGGGGCTCGGCACACCACGCTTTTGGGGGGCTTGGACCTATGGACCCGATGAACCGGGGACCCGAAGAGTACGGCCACGACGACGGCTCGGCGGCGCGACAGCGGCCGCCGCGTGATCCTCTGACGTCCGACTTCGGTCAGCACACGCCGGCACTGGCGCGCACCGTCCAACTCGTGTCGGGCGGCAATCTGCTCACCGTCAATCCCGTCGACGGCAGCGAGATCGAGCTCTGCCCGCCGGGCGAGCGACCGCCGCGGCCCACGAAGTTCAGCGCAGCCGAGCGGGCCGAGTCGGCCCGCTCGACACGACCTCCCGTACCACCCGGGGCCTCGCTGCCCAGACTGCCGCTCCTGGAGCGGCAGGAGGAGCGTGAGCGGCTTGTGCGCCTGCTCGCGCGCGGGCGCTCCGTGCGGCTCACCGGACCCTCGGGTTCGGGCCGCACCGCGCTCCTGGACGCCGTCGCCGACGACTGCGCGGACCTCGCCCCGGACGGAGTGGTGCGCCTCAGCGGCCACCGCCGTTCCCCGGACGATCTGCTGCACGACCTCTTCGCCGCCGTCTTCGCCGCTCCGCTGCACCGACCGGAGCGGGAGGAACTGCTCGCACTCGTCCACGAGATCGGCGCGGTCGTCGTCCTGGACGACCTGGAGTTCGGCGCCAGCGCGCTCGACGAACTGCTCGACGCGACCCCCGAGTGCGCCTTCCTGATCTCCGCGACACCCGACGTTCCCGCGCCGTCGACCGACTCGCTCCTCGAAGAGGTCTTCCTCGGCGGCCTCGGCCGCGGCGGCGGTCTCGAACTGCTGGAGCGCGCCGTAGGCCGCGTCCTGACCGAGGACGAGGCGAACTGGGCGGGCGACCTCTGGTTCGAGTCCGAGGGGCTGCCGTTGCGCTTCGTGCAGGCCGGTGCGCTGCTGCGGCAGCGCGACCAGCTGCGCGCCGACCCGAACGCCTTCGACGAGTTCGGCTACTACGAGGACGCGCCCGTGGACGCGCCCTTCGACGCCGAGGACGGCCACGACGTACCGCTGCCGTCGCTCGCGGACGGCGCCGCCCCGGCCGCGCTGCTCGCGACCAGGCTCAGCGAGTCGGCGCGCGGCACGCTGCGCTTCGCCGTCGCGCTGGGCGGCGAGGTGCCGCACCAGGCGCATCTGCCCGCCTTGGTGGGGGACACGCACGCGGACGCCGCGCTCGCGGAGCTCGTCGGCTGCGCGCTCGTCACGCCGGTCGGCTCGCACTACCGGCTCGCCGCCGGCGTGCAGACCCAGCTGGAGGCCGTCGGGTACGCGTCCGACGTCGAGGAGACGGCCCGCGCCGCCGCCGAGCACTACGCCTGGTGGGCGGGGCATCCGTCGGTCACCCCGGAGCGCGTCGTCGCCGAGGCGGACGCCGTGCTCGCCGCGCTGACCGCCCTGGCGCCTCTCACGGAGCCGCCGGCCGAGGACGAGGAGAGCGCGACCGCGGTACGGCTGGCGCGCACGGCCGCGCCCGCGTTCGCCGCGGGGCTGCACTGGAGTGCCTGGGAGCGTGCGCTGCGCTCGGGCGCCGAGGCGGCCCGGCTGTCCGGCGAGGTCTCGGATCAAGCCTATTTCCACCACGAGCTGGGCATCCTGGCGGTCTGCGGCGGGCAGTTCGACCGGGCCCGCGCCGAACTGGAGGCGTCCATCGGGCTGCGGGGTGCCCTGGCCGAGAAGCGGGGCACCGTCGCGGGCCGCCGCGCCCTCGCACTGGTCGCGGACCGCACCGGCACCACACCGCCGGCCGGGATCGGTGCGACGGCGGGCGAGGAGGTGCCCGACGCGCGGTACGAGGAGTCGGCGTCGCCGCCCGGTGGCGTACCGGCCGGGTTCACGCCGGCCCCCTCGTTCCAGCAGGGCGAGTCCGTGACGGTGATCACCCGCGGCGGTTCCGCCTCCGCGGCGAAGCCGGGCCGCGTCAAGGGCCTGGTCAACGGCACTCGGCGCAACCTCGCGGCGGCGGGCGCGGGCGCGCTCCTCGCCGCCGTGCTCGGCACGGTGGTGACGCTCGGCGCGACCTCCAACCCCGACGACGGCATCCCGTCGGAGCGGGTCGGCCCCAACCCGTCGGCCAGCGCCGGTGACAACGGTGACGGACTCGGCGCGGACCGGCCGCAGAAGGGCAGCGGCGACGCGGACTCGACGAGCCGTCCCACCGACCCGGGCGACGACGGGATCATGGGGACCTCGGACGACCCGGCGCCGTCTTCGAGCACGGGCCCGTCGGCGTCTCCGACCGGGACGAAGAGCCCGAGCCCGACCAAGACCACGACGAAGCCGTCGACCTCGCCCAAGCCGCCGACCTCGCCGAAGCCGCCCACCGACCCGCCGACCGATCCCCCGACGGACCCGCCCACGGATCCGCCGACCGACCCCCCGACGGACCCGCCCACGGGCGAGCCGTCGGACGATCCGACCACGCCGGAGACCTCCGACTCGGCCAGCGGCCCGGCCACCGGTCCGGTCGAGAGCAGCAGTGCCGCGAGCAGCCCGGCGGACAGCGGCTCGCCGACGATCTGACACCGGGGGTACGACACCCGGGGTACGGCACCCGCGTACGGCACGGCATGACGGTGGGCCGGGTCCTCCACAGGACCCGGCCCACCGTCATGCCGTACGCACCAGTTGTACGAGTGATTCCGTGGCCGTCAGAACAGCCGCAGCTTGTCGTCCTCGATGCCGCGCAGCGCGTTGTAGTCGAGGACCGCGCAGCCGATGCCCCGGTCGGTGGCGAGGACGCGGGCCTGGGGCTTGATCTCCTGGGCCGCGAAGATGCCGCGGACCGGCGCGAGGTGCGGGTCGCGGTTCAACAGCTCCAGATAGCGCGTGAGTTGCTCCACGCCGTCGATCTCGCCGCGCCGCTTGATCTCCACGGCGACGGTCTGTCCGTCGCCGTCACGGCACAGGATGTCGACCGGGCCGATGGCCGTCATGTACTCGCGGCGGATCAGGGAGTAGCCCTGGCCGAGGGTGTCGATGCGGTCGGCGAGGAGCTCCTGGAGGTGCGCTTCCACGCCGTCCTTGATCAGGCCGGGGTCCACGCCGAGTTCGTGCGAGGAGTCGTGGAGGACCTCCTCCATCGTGATGATGAGCTTCTCGCCCGCCTTGTTGATGACGGTCCAGACACCGTCGTCGTCCCCCGAACCCTCCTTCAGCGTGCAGGGCGGCGACATCCAGTTGAGGGGCTTGTAGGCCCGGTCGTCCGCATGGATCGAGACACTGCCGTCGGCCTTCACAAGGATCAGGCGGGGGGCCGACGGGAGATGGGCGGTGAGCCGGCCCGCGTAGTCAACGGAGCAGCGGGCAATGACGAGACGCATGGTCCGCAACGCTACTCGACCGGCACGGGTCGGCGCGATCCTCCCACCCGTCACCCACCATCGCCCTCAACCGAGAACCTGCGGTTCGCCCCTATTGTCCCGGCCCGCTCGACCGTGGCTGTTTCTGTCGCCCCTGTTTCCCCGGATAAGCCCTGTTCGAAAGTGGCCGGTTGTGAGCAGGTTGAGTCTCCCCTGGTTTCTCAATGTCCTGGTGCGACCACGAACAGTTGCCTACCGTATAAACGGGAGGTCGCGACGCGTGTACTCAGCGTGTTCGGCGTCGCGGTCTCCTTACCTATCCGTCAACCCCCTCTGCCGAGGGGGTGCGAGAGGAGAACCCATGTCGCTGGACGTCTCACCGGCCCTACTCGAAAAGGCCGAGCGAGGCGAGGTCGACGAAGCGGAATTCGTCGACTGCGTCCGGATTTCCCTGCCCTACGCATGGGAGATGATCAGCTCCCTGGTGGCTCAGCTGAAGGTGGACGGCGGCAACTTCGCCGACAACCAGACGCCTCCGCCGGACGAGCAGGCGCGCGGCCAGCTGCTGCGTGCGCTCGCGAGTGACGCGATACGCGGTGCGCTGCAGCGGCACTTCGGGGTGCGCCTGGCCTTCCAGAACTGCCACCGCGTGGCGGTGTTCCCGCTGGACGGCTCGGTGGACGACACCTTGACCCGCTTCACCTCGGTGCGCAGTCAGCTGCTGAACCAGTCGCCGGAGTTCCGGGACTGCTGAGGCAGTGATGCCGCACGGCTTGCCGCTCCGTACGCGGGAGGTGCTTCTGTACTGGGGCGGCAAGCTCCCTGCACCACGCACCGCTTGGACCCGGACAGGGTTCTGTTCCGGCCGGATACGCACCCGTTGAAACCGAACACACCTCAACAACCGCCGGACGCACGCCAGTTCGCCCCGGCCACACCCTGACTCGGCCCCACGCACGCCAGTTCGCCCCGGCCACACCCTGACTCGGCCCCACGCACGCCGACCCGGCCCCGACGCACTCCGGCTCGGTCCGGACGTACCCCGGCCCGTTTCCGGCGCACCCCCGTACGGCCCGGTCGCATCCCGGCTCGGCCGGGACGCGGGTTCCTTCGGTTCGGGGCGGGGGAGGCCCCGCTCACCGCAGCCGCGGCAGCACCTCGTCCCCCAGGCGCCGGACGTTCTCCTCGGTTGCCGCCAGGTCGCCCGAGCCCTCCACCAGAAGCGCGAAACGCGTGATCCCCGTGCGCTCGGAGGTCGCCGCGAGGCGGTCGGCACACAGGCGGGGCGTGCCCACCGGGTGCAGACCGCAGAGCAGTTCGGTGTACGCCAACGGGTCCCGCATCGAGCGGGCCCGGCCGTCCACGGTCACATGGGCGTCGAGTCCCTGCTTCAGCCAGCCCGGCATGGCCTTCAGGAGCATCTCGGCCGCGTCCGTGCGCCGGTCCGCGACCTGGGCGATGCCGGCCGAGACATGGGCAGCGTCCGCGATCACGTCGGGCGAGTACCCCGCGTCGCGCGCGCACGTACGCCACAGCGTGACCATCTCCGCCTTCTCCTCGTCCCCGACATGCATTCCCAGGAGCATCGGCAGCCCGCGCTCGGCGGCCAGCCGGACACTCGCCGGTGAGGTGCAGGCGAGGACGACCTCGGGGCTCTCACCGCCCGTCAGGGCCTCCGACGGCCTTGGCACGACGGGGACTTCACGGAAACCGAAGCGCTCCGAACCGCCCGCGACGGACGGCTCACGCAGCCACCGCACCAGCAGATCGAGTGATTCCGGGAACCCCTTCTCGTACGCGTCGAGGCCCGTCCCGAAGACCTCCAGGTCCACCCACGGTCCGCCGCGCCCCAGCCCGAGCGAGAAGCGCCCGCCGGACGTCACGTGCAGCAGCGCGGCCTGCTCGCCGAGCGCCACGGGGTGCACGGTGGGCAGCACGCTGACCGCCGTGCCGACCCGGATCCGACGGGTGCGGCCCAGCAGCAACGCCGCGAGCGTGATGGCCGACGGGCACGTCCCGTACGGCACGAAGTGGTGCTCGGCCAGCCATACGGCGTCGAGCCCCGCCTCCTCGGCGACCTCGGCGGACCGCACCGCGCGGTGCAGTGCCTCTCCCTGGCCCTGGCCCGGGAACTGGGCCGCCAGTACAAAACTTCCTACGCGCATCGCACTCCTGCCTCCTTGTGCCGACGCGGCTCCCCCACGTCGCATAACCGTCTGACACGTGCCAAGGACACGGCCTGGCGGGGAGATTGGCGGATTGTCTGCAGAATGAGCCGGCCGTGCGGGGGATCTGTGGGGGTTGGTGACGTAGGCGTACCCCTGGGTGCTCCGCGTAGGCTGGACACAGCCCGTGCTCCCTGTATAGCTCCGTGAGGTGTCCTGTGTCCCCGCGTCGCAACCGTCCCAAGGGTGCCGGTGACTCCGGCCGGAGCCAGTCCCCGGACGGTTCGGACCCGTCCGACCGGTACGGCGGCTGGCAGTCGACGGAGAGCTGGCAGGGCGAGGCGTGGAGCGTACGGCACGTGGCGGGCGCGAGTGCCCAGGGCAAGACGTACCGCTGCCCCGGCTGCGACCAGCAGATTCCCTCCGGGGTCCCGCACGTGGTGGCCTGGCCCGAGCACTCCGGTGTGGACGAGCGGCGGCACTGGCACAAGGCGTGCTGGAACGCGAAGGACCGCCGCACCACACGGGTGCAGCGGTCCAGGAACGCCCCGAGGTTCTAGACCTTCGAACGTTTTTGCGTGCGGTTCCCTGAACTCCGGACAGTTCTAGACATCCCGCTTCTCCAGCAGCGCGTACGCCCCGGCGATCGCCGCCGCGGTGACACCCGCGAGGAGGGCGAGCTGGGGGCCGCCGTTCCCGTTGTCGGCGTCGATCTGGAAGATCCGGGCGAGCGCGTTCGGAGCGTTGTACTCCATCATCTTCTCGCCGATAGTCCGCATGTTCTTGGACAGCAGCAGGAACGCGGGCATGATCGCGGGCACCAGCACCACACCGAGCATCGTGGTGATCGCGCCGGCGGAGTGCCGCAGCATCGAGCCCACGGCGAGCGCGAGCACGCCGAGCAGCGACACGTACAGCGCGCCGATCACGACGGTCCCGCCCCACGCGTTGTCCGACGAACCGCCGTGCATGCCCGACGTGATCAGGCCGACCACTCCGATGGAGAGGGCCGACACGACGAACGCGAGGACGAAGAAGATCATCAGCTTGGCGGTGAGCACCCGGTAGCGCTGGGGCGACGCCGTGAACGTCGTACGGATCATGCCCGTGCCGTACTCCGACGAGACCACCAGCACGCCCAGCGTGATCAGGCAGATCTGCCCGAGGATCAGGCCGAAGAAGGCAGGAACCGTGTACGGGACGTCCTCGAAGTTCTCGTCGGTGGTCTGGGTGGCGACCAGGAAGCCGATGCCGACGACCAGCAGCACGAAGACACCGAGCGTCCACATCGTGGAGCGCACCGACTTGATCTTCGTCCACTCGGAGGCGAGCGCGTGACCGAGGTGCGTGCGCGTGATCGGGATCGGCGAGGTGTACGAAGTCCCGGGCACGCCCTGCCAGTCGGTGGCAGGGGCGGCCTGCTGCCGCGTCTGGTGCTGGGGCGTGCTCATCGGGCGTCCTCGGGCTTGGTCAGGTCGGGCGCGGCGGAGGAGGGCTGCGCGGGGGCGGCCGCGGGCGTGGTGCCGGCGGGCTGGGCGTACGGGTTGGGCTCTCCGGCGCCGGGGGCGCCGTACGGGCCTGGGGGCGGGCCGGCGGGCGGCTGCGCCTGGGGCATCGCGAACGGCTGGCCGCCCTGCTGGGGCGGCGGCGGGGCGTACCAGCCCGACTGGCCCTGGCCCGGCACCGGCATCTGCTGCGGCGGCGTCGCGCCCGGCGGCAGCTGCTGCTGGAGGCCCGCGCGCTGGTCGACGGTGGAGCGGTAGTCGACGGCGCCCTGCGTCATCCGCATGTACGCCTCCTCCAGCGAGGCCTGGTGCGGGGAGAGCTCCCACAGCCGTACGTCGGCGCCGTGCGCGAGGTCGCTGATCCGGGCGAGCGGCAGGCCCATGACACGCAACGCGCCGTCCTGCTCGGGCAGCACCTGGCCGCCCGCCTCGGTGAGCGCCGCCGTCAGCTTCTCGCGCTGCTGGGGCTCGGTGTCGGGCGTACGTACCCGGGCGAAGTCGGCCGAGTTGTGCGAGATGAAGTCGCGGACGCTCATGTCGGAGAGCAGCTGGCCGCGGCCGATCACGATGAGGTGGTCGGCGGTGAGCGCCATCTCGCTCATGAGGTGGGAGGAGACGAAGACGGTCCGGCCCTCCGCGGCCAGCGACTTCATCAGGTTCCGCACCCAGAGGATGCCCTCGGGGTCGAGGCCGTTGACCGGCTCGTCGAAGAGCAGCACCTGGGGGTCGCCGAGGAGCGCGGCGGCGATGCCGAGCCGCTGGCCCATGCCGAGCGAGAAGCCCTTGGAGCGCTTTTTCGCCACGTCCTGGAGGCCGACGACGCCCAGCACCTCGTCCACGCGGCGGGCCGGGATGCCGGACAGCTGGGCGAGGCACAGGAGGTGGTTGCGGGCGTGCCGGCCGCCGTGCACGGCCTTGGCGTCGAGGAGCGCGCCGACCTGGCGGGGGGCGTTGGGCAGCTTGCGGTAGGGGTAGCCGCCGATCGTGACCTGACCGGAGCTGGGGTTGTCGAGCCCGAGGATCATGCGCATGGTCGTCGACTTGCCCGACCCGTTGGGCCCGAGGAAGCCGGTGACGGAACCCGGCCTTACCTGGAAGGAAAGGTTGTGCACGGCTGTCTTGTCGCCATAGCGCTTCGTCAGGCCGACTGCCTCGATCATTCTCCGCACCCATCGAAAGGTTCAGGACGTCGGGGCGCACGCCCCCGTAAGGCTTAGGAGGATAGCCGGGCGCTGACGGTTCCCCCCAAAGCTGAGCAAAATCGTGAACCCTACGCGTCCCTCCTCTTCAGCAGCACGTATCCGCCCACCACCGCGACCACGACCCACAGCACCATGATTCCCAGGCCGCCCCAGGGGCCGTACGGCACGTCGTCGTCGACCGGGGTGACGACCTGCATGATCTTGCTGCCCGCCTGGTCCGGGAGGAACCGGCCGACCTTCTCGGTGGCGGAGACGTTGCCGAGGATGGCGGAGATCAGGAAGAAGAAGGGCATCAGGATGCCGAGGGAGAGCATCGGGCTGCGCAGCATCGTGGCCACGCCCATCGAGAAGACGGCGATGAGGGTCATGTAGAGGCCGCCGCCGATGACCGCGCGCAGGACGCCAGGGGCGCCGATCGACGCCCGGTGCGAGCCGAGCATCGCCTGGCCGAGGAAGAAGGCGACGAAGCTGGTGGCGAGGGCGACGAGGAACGCGAGTCCGGTCGCCACCGCGATCTTGCTGAAGAGGAACGTGCCGCGCTGCGGCACCGCGGCGAGCGAGGTGCGGATCATGCCGGTGCTGTACTCGTTGGAGACCACCAGCACACCGAACACGATCATCGCCAGCTGGCCGAGGCTCATCCCGGCGAAGCTGATGTACGTCGGGTCGAAGGAGAGCTGGTCCTTCGTGCTCAGGTCTTCGAACTCGTTCCTGGACAGCAGCGAGATGAGCACGCCGAGCGCGACGGTGACCACCGCGGCGAGACTGAGCGTCCACACCGTGGACGCCACCGACCGGATCTTGGTCCACTCGGACCGGACGACCTGGGTCGCGGCCATGGATTCAGCCCCTCTTCCAGTTGTTGCCCCACTGGGGCGCCTGCTGCCCGGCGGGCGGTGCGGCAGGCGGAACGGCGGAGGGCACGGTGCCGGCGAGTCCCGGGTCCGAGTGCGCGTGGTACTCCACCGACTCCGCCGTCAGCTGCATGAACGCCTCTTCCAGCGAGGCCTGTTGAGGGCTCAGCTCGTGCAGCACGATCTGGTGCCGGGCCGCGAGCTCCCCGATGTGCTCCGACTTCGTACCGTCCACCTCCAGTGCCTCGCCGCCCGCCTCGACAACGGTGATCCCGGCCTCGTGCAGCACGTCGAGCAGTCGCTCCCGCTGGGGCGACCGGATCCGTACGTACGACCGTGAGTTCTGGCGGATGAAGTCGGCCATGGAGGTGTCGGCGAGCAGCCGGCCCTGGCCGATCACCACGAGGTGGTCGGCGGTCAGCGCCATCTCGCTCATCAGATGCGAGGAGACGAAGACCGTACGGCCCTGGGCGGCCAGGGACTTCATCAGATTGCGGATCCAGTGGATGCCCTCGGGGTCGAGCCCGTTGACCGGCTCGTCGAACATCAGGATCCGGGGGTCGCCGAGCAGCGCGCCCGCGATCCCGAGCCGCTGCCCCATGCCGAGCGAGAAGCCCTTGGCCTTCTTCTTCGCCACCGCCGTGAGGCCCACCGTGTCGAGGACTTCGTGCACCCGCGCCCGCGGAATCCCGTTGCTCTGCGCGAGACACAGGAGATGGTTGAAGGCGCTGCGGCCGCCGTGCATGGCCTTGGCGTCGAGCAGGGCCCCGATGTACTTCAGCGGATCCTTGAGACGGTCGTAGTGCTGCCCGTCGATCCGCACATCACCCGCGGTCGGCCGGTCGAGCCCGAGCAGCATCCGCATCGTCGTGGACTTCCCGGCCCCGTTCGGCCCCAGAAACCCGGTCACGATGCCCGGCCGCACGGTGAACGTCAGATGATTCACCGCCATCTTCTCGCCGTACCGCTTGGTAAGCCCTTCGAGCTCGATCATGGGCCCACGCTAAAACGCGACAAAGCCCCCTGCCACTTAAAGGCAGGGGGCTTCGAAGGCGTGCCCCGAGGGGACGCGGGGAACTGTGCGACCGGTTCGGACGGACCCGCAGATCCCCACGACCCGCGACTACCGGGTCTGCTGCGCCGGCACCCCACGGGAGATCGGCTCGTCCTCGGCCGGAGAGCCCGCGGCGGCGACCGCCGCACCGGTGAGCGTGGCCAGCATCTCGCGGACGTTCGTCAGCTGAGCGTTGATCGAGTCGCGACGGTTCGTGAGAGCCGCCAGCTCGCGCTCGGACTCCGAACGGATCCGGTCCGCCTTGGCGTTCGCGTCGGCCACGATGTCCTCGGCCTGGCGCTGAGCCGTCTCCACCGTCTGACGGGCGCGACGCTCCGCGTCCGTACGCAGCTTCTCGGCCTCCAGGCGGAGCTGCTCCGCGCGGTGCTCGATCTCCGCGAGACGCTTCTCCGCCTTGGCCTGACGCGAGGCCAGGTCACGCTCGGACTGCTCGCGGCGCTTGGCGAGGTTCGTCTCGAAGTCGGCGGCGGCCTGAGCGGCCTTCGCGCGGGTCTCCTCGAAGAGGGCATCCGCCTCCTCACGCTTGGACTGCGCGTCCTTCTGAGCCTCGGTACGCAGCTGAGAAGCGTCGGACTTGGCCTTCTCGACGATCCGGACGCCCTCGTCCTCCGCCTTGGACTTGCGGTCCGCAGCGAACGATTCTGCGTCGTTACGCACCTGCTGGGCCGCCGACTCGGCGAGCTCACGGTGCTGTTCCGCCGCGCGACGGGCCTCTTCGCGCAGGTCCTTCGCCTCCTCCTCGGCGAGGCGGAGGATCTTCTCGACGCGCGCGCCGAGACCCGCGTACGACGGCTCTGCGTCGCTGACCTGGGCCTGGGCGTTCTGCGTTTCGAGGTGGAGCTCCTCGATGCGCTTTTCCAGAGCAGTGATACGAGCCAGAGCGCTGTCACGGTCGGAGACGAGCTTCGAGATGCGTTCGTCCACCTGAGCGCGGTCGTACCCACGCCGCACAAGCTCGAAGCCGTAGGGGGAAGTGTCGCTCATGGGGTTCCTGTCGAATGAGACCGGTGAGGTGATAGGTGGAATCCTAGGGGTCAAGACGGTGTGTCATCGAGCAGTAGCCCGATTGATATGGAGAATGACACCCTTTTTGGTGGCTAACTGCCGGACCACTTGCCAGAGACGGTGCCGAAGGCCTCTGGCAAGCACGGAAGTTGGCCATTTGGCTAGCCCTCCGACGGCTTGCCACCCGAACGAGTCGCACCGGCCGCAGCGGCAGCCTTGACGCCACCGTCCTTGCCACTCGACGGGGCCTCAAACGACTCCAACGCCTCAAGGACGTCCTGGACACGGGAGATCTCGGCATTGATGTCCTCGCGGCGCCGGACCAGCACCTCCAGCTCGCGCCTGCCCTCCTCGACCGCGGCCCGCGCCTCGCGCACCGCCTCGGACCTGATCGCCTCGGCCTCGGAGATGAGCGCGGCCTTCTTCTGCTCGGCCTCCTTGAGAAGCCCCTCCGCCTTCTTCACCGCGGCGATCCGGACCTTGCCCGCCTCGGAGTTGGCCTCCGACACCAGGTCCTTGGCCTTCGCCTCGGCTTCCCTCAGCTGGTCCTCGGAGGCCTTGATGAGCGCGTCACAGCGGTCGCCCGCCGCCTTCATCGTCTCCGCGGACTCCCGGCGTGCCCGGTCGTGCAGATCCTCGATCTCGCCGGTGATCCGGTCACGCAGCTCCTCCGCCCGCTCTCTTATGGCGGTGGCGTCCCGGCGCGCGCCGACCAGCAGCTCGTCCGCGTCCGTCCGGGCCCGCTCCACCAGCGAGTTGCCCTCGACGGTCGCCTCGGAGACCACCCGCTCCGCTTCGTTGCGGGCGGCGCCGACCATCGAGTCGGACTGCGTCTCGGCGTCCGCGGTGGTCTTGTGCGCCGTCTGCTGGGCCTCCGTGATCAGCTTGTCGGCCTCGGCGGCCGTCTCCGTGATCAGCGTGTCGACCTGCTCGGCCGCCTCGGAGCGCCGCTTGTTGGCCTCCTTGCGCGCCTTGTCCAGGGTGTCGTCGGCCTCGTCGCGGGCGTTCGACATGAGCCGGTCGGCCTCGGCGGCGGCCTCGTTCTTGAAGCGCTCCGCCTCCGACCTGACCCGCTCCGCGTGCTGCTGTGCGGAACCGACCGTCTCGGCCGCCTCGGCGCGCAGCCGCTCCGCGTCGCCCGTCGCGTCCGAGATCAGCTTCTCGGCCTTCGCCACGGACTCCGAACGGACCCGCTCCGCCTCCGCGTTGGTCTCCGCGGTGAGCCGCTCCGCCTCCGACGTCACCTCGGTGATGAGGGTGTCGGCCTGCGTCGCCGCGTCCGACCGGATGCGGTTGGCGTCCTCGCGGGCCTCGGCCCGCGCCCGTGAGGCGTCCTGCTCGGCCGACGCGACGGTGTCCGACGCCTCCGTACGGGCCCGCTGGACGAACTCCGAGGCATCCGAGCGCAGCCGCTCGGACTCGGCGATCGCCTCCGAAACCGTGCGATCCGCAAGGGACTTGGCGGCTTCCGCCTCGTCCCGGGCCTCGCGCCGGACACGGTTGCCGTCCTCGGTGGCCCGCTCCCGCTCCGCGTAGGCGTCGGCGCGGACCCGGTCGGACTCCTGCTGCGCCTCCGTACGCATGCGCTCCGCCACGTGCTCGGCGGCACTGCGCAGGCCCGTGATCTCCTCCTGGGCCTGCTCGTGCAGCCCGGCGACGGAGTCCCGTACCTGCTGCGCGGTCTGCTCGGCGGCCGACACCATCTCGTTCGCCCGGCGGTCCGCCTCCTCGACCAGCCGTACGGTCTCGGTCTGGGCCTCCTCCACGCGGTTGCGCGCCGAGGCCAGCAGCTCCTCGCTCTGCTCGCGAGCCCGCTCCCGCTCCTGGTCGGCCTCCTGCCGGGCGGCGCCGAGGAGCTCCTCGGCCTCGCGGCGGCGCCTGGCGGCCTCCTCCTGGGCGGCGGACAGCGCCTCGGCCGCCTCCGTGGCGAGCCGCTCGGCGGCGGCCTGCGCCTCGGTCCGTACGCGGTCCGCGGTGTCCTGTGCCTCCGACTTCAGCCGCTCGGCCTCCGCCGCGGCCTCCGAACGCAGCCGTACGGCGATGGACTCGCCCTCGGCACGCGACGCGGACGCGTCGGAAGCCGCCTCGTCGCGCAGCCGCTCGGCCTCCGCCTCGGCCTGCGCCTGGAGCGTACGGATCCGCTCGGCGGCCTCGCCGCGCAGCCGGTCGATCTCGTCGGCGGCCTCGCGGCGGATGCCCTCGCCCTCCGCGCGCGCGTCGGTCAGCGCCTGCTCGGCGGAGGCGAGGCGCTCCTCGGCCTCCGTGTGCAGCCGGGTCAGCCCCTCGGCGGCCTCGGCCTGGCGGGCCGCTATGGCCCGCTCGGTGTCCTCGTGCAGCTCGCGGGCGGCCCGCTCGGCCTCCGCCGTGATGCCCTCGGACTGCTCGACGGCCTCCGCCCGGTGCCGCTCGGCCTCCGCGCGGGTGCGCTCCAGGGTCTCCTCGGCCTGCCGGCGCAGCGTCGTGGCGCGCTCGATGGCCTCCGTGCGGACCCGCTGGCTCTCCGTCGTCGCGTTCGACCGCTGGTCGTCCGCGTCGGCCTTCGCCTTGGCGAGCAGCTCCTCGGCGGTCTTGGCCGCCTCCTCGATCTGCTGGACGGCCTCACGCCGGGCCTCGGAACGGATCCGCTCGCCCTCGGCGTTGGCGTCCGCGCGCAGCTGCTCGGCGTCGCCGCGGAGCCGACGCGCCTCCTCCTGCAGCTCGACCGTCTTGGCGCGGTACTCCTTGGTGTCGTCCTTCGCCGTGCCCTTGAGCTGCTCGGCGATGTCGTGCGCCTCGGCCCGCAGCCGGTCCGCCTCGGCCTCGGCGCCGGCGCGGATCCGCTCGGCCTCCTCGGACGCGGCCTTGGTGGTCGACTTGGCTTCCTCGGACGCCTTGTTCAGGACGTCCTCGGCCGTACGGGCCGCCTTGGCGAGCTGGGAGGCGGTCTCCTCGGCGGTGAGGCTGCGCGCGTTCTCCTCGGCCTCCGCGACGATCTTCTCGGCGGCGGTCTTGGCGTCCGCGACGACCTGCTCGGCCTCGGCCTTGGTGGTCTCGGCCTCCTTGGTGGCCTCGCTGACCAGCCGGGCGACCTGCTCCTTCGCCGTACGCGTGCGCTGCTCGTTCGCCGACTCCGCACTGGAGAGCGCCTTGGAGGCGGCCTCCTTCGCCTCGGCGAGGACCTTCTCCGCCTCGGCCCGCGCCTCGCGCAGCGCCGACTCGGCCTCGCTGGCGCGCTGCTCGGCGGCCCGGCTCAGCTCGCCGGCCTGACGGCGCGCGCTGTCCGACTCGGTGGCGGTCGAACTGCGCAGCTGCTCGGCGTGGTCGGTGGCCTCCTGGGCCTGCGTCGACGCCGCGTTCAGCAGCCGCTCGGCGTCGGTGCGGGCCCGGCGCAGCAGCGCCTCGGCCTCGGCGCGCGCCTGCTCCGCGTCGCTCTGCAGCCGCTGACGGGCCTCCGCGGCGACCCGCTCGGCCTCCGTACGGGCGGCGGCCAGGGCCTGCTCGGCCTCGCCACGGGACTCGTCGACCAGCCGGCGGGCCTGCTGCTCGCTGCGGGCGCGCAGCTGCTCGGCCCACGCCACGTTCTCGTTGACGTGCGACTCGACGCTCTGCCGACGCTCGGAGAGCTCCTGGTCGAGCTGCTGGCGACGGGTGACCGCCTCCTGGTGCAGCTCCGCCTGGAGGCGGGCGGCCTGCTCGGCGTGCTCCTGGAGGATCCGCTGAGTCTGCGCGCGGGCCTGGCTCAGCTCCCGCTCGGCGTCCTGGCGCAGCTGGTCCGCCTGGACCTGCGCGTTACGGAGCATCTGCTCGGCCTGATAGCCGATGTCGGCGCTGTCGTAGGCAGGCCGGGTCGCCAGACTGCGGCGCGCCTCGTGCAGCTTGGCGCGCAGCACCTCGACCTGATAGCCGAGGTCCTCGGCGTGCTGGACGGCCTTCTCCCGCTCGGTCTTCAGCCGTTCCATCTCGGCCTCGAACCGAGAGAGGTGGTCGACGTCAGCCGCCGGCTCTCGCTCCTGGCGTTCGTAGCCCCGCACTGCGCGGTCCCATCCGTCCCCTGGTCGCAAGTCTCTCCAAACGAGCACCGTCCATCCGCCGAACGGGGCCCCCGGGGAATGGTGTCAGATCAACGGCGGAGCACACGCTGCTGCCCCGCCACTCGCCCCCGAAACCTGGACCCCGGCCCTCGGATCCTGACGATGAGGACCCGGACCGCCCCGTAAGAGCGGCGGCCGTCCCCAACCCTACCGGCCCTTATGTACGCGGGTCAGTGCTCAGGTGACTCAACAGCCGCCGATGTGACCAGTTCTGTCAGGACGCCATGGCAATCCTTTGGATGCAGGAAGGTGATGCGCGACCCCATCGAACCCCTGCGCGGCTCGTCGTACAGCACGCGTACGCCCTTGTCGCCGATGGCGGCCGCGTCCGCGTCCACATCCGCCGTACCGAAAGCGATGTGGTGCACGCCCTCACCGTTCTTGGCCAGCCATTTCCCGACGGCGGAGTCCTCGCGGGTGGGTTCCAGGAGCTGGAGGTAGGAGGCGCCCCCGTCGGACGTCTCGTTGATCTTGAGCATGGCCTCGCGCACGCCCTGCTCCTCGTTGATCTCGGAGTGGAAGACCTCGAAGCCGTACGTCGCACGGTAGAACTCGACAGTCCTGTCGAGGTCGAAACAGGCGATCCCGATGTGGTCGATTCGCGTCAGCATGCTGTCAGTGCAGCGCTCCGGAGGCGGTTACGCAACGTGCGCGCGATCACACACCGCGCCGGATGACGGGGTGCGTACCGGTCAGTACATTCAAAGTAAACCCTCGTTCACTCCTCAGCTGTGCAAGCTGGAAGGGGATCGCTCCTCATGTCTGGAACGAACAGCACCACCTCCGTCATCGTCGCGGGTGCCCGCACCCCGATGGGACGGCTGCTCGGCTCTCTCAAGACCTTCTCCGGAGCCGACCTCGGTGGTTTCGCGATCAAGGCCGCCCTCGACCGTGCGGGCATCGGCGGCGACCAGGTGCAGTACGTGATCATGGGTCAGGTGCTCCAGGCCGGGGCAGGGCAGATCCCGGCACGCCAGGCCGCGGTCAAGGCGGGCATCCCGATGAGCGTCCCGGCGCTCACGATCAACAAGGTCTGTCTGTCGGGCCTCGACGCCGTCGCACTCGCGGACCAGCTGATCCGCGCCGGCGAGTTCGACGTGATCGTGGCGGGCGGCCAGGAGTCCATGACCAACGCTCCCCACCTGCTTCCGAAGTCCCGGGAGGGCTACAAGTACGGCGCGGTCGAGATGCTCGACGCCATGGCGTACGACGGGCTGACCGACGCCTTCGAGAACATCGCCATGGGCGAGTCGACCGAGAAGCACAACACGCGCCTGGGCATCCTGCGGCCCGAGCAGGACGACTTCTCCGCCCTCTCGCACCAGCGGGCCGCCGCCGCGCAGAAGAACGGCCTCTTCGAGGCGGAGATCACTCCGGTGGAGATTCCGCAGCGCAAGGGCGAGCCCGTCGTCTTCAGCAAGGACGAGGGCATCCGCGGCGAGACGACCACCGAGTCGCTCGGCAAGCTGCGGCCCGCGTTCGCGAAGGACGGGACGATCACCGCCGGCTCGGCCTCCCAGATCTCCGACGGGGCGGCCGCCGTCGTCGTCATGAGCAAGGCCAAGGCGCTGGAGCTCGGACTGGACTGGATCGCGGAGATCGGCGCCCACGGAAACGTCGCGGGACCCGACAACTCTTTGCAGTCGCAGCCGTCGAACGCGATCCAGCACGCGCTCAAGAAGGAGGGCATCGGCGTCGAGGATCTTGACCTGATCGAGATCAACGAAGCCTTCGCCGCCGTCGCGGTCCAGTCAATGAAGGACCTCGGGGTGTCCACGGAAAAGGTGAACGTGAACGGCGGCGCCATCGCCCTCGGCCACCCGATCGGCATGTCCGGTGCCAGGCTCGTACTGCACCTCGCCCTCGAACTGAAGCGGCGGGGCGGCGGAGTGGGCGCGGCGGCGCTGTGCGGTGGCGGCGGACAGGGTGACGCGCTGATCGTGCGGGTACCCAAGGTCTGACGCGTTTCTCGTTTCGTGAACGGAGCTGTGATGCAGGACGTCGCCTCGCTGGTGACCCAGGCCAGGGAAGGCCGACCGCGGGCCGTGGCCCGGCTGATCTCCCTGGTGGAGGGGGCGTCCCCGCAGCTCCGTGAGGTCATGGCCGCACTGGCGCCGCTCGCGGGCAACGCGTACGTCGTGGGGCTCACGGGCTCGCCCGGTGTCGGCAAGTCGACGTGCACGTCCGCGCTCGTGACCGCCTACCGGCGACAGGACAAGCGGGTCGGTGTCCTCGCCGTCGACCCGTCCTCGCCCTTCTCGGGCGGTGCGCTCCTGGGGGACCGGGTGCGGATGTCGGACCACGCGTCGGACCCTGGCGTCTACATCCGCTCCATGGCGACGCGAGGACACCTTGGCGGGCTCGCCTGGGCCGCCCCGCAGGCGATCCGGGTGCTGGACGCGGCGGGGTGCGACGTGGTCCTGGTGGAGACCGTCGGGGTCGGACAGTCCGAGGTCGAGATCGCATCCCAGGCCGACACGAGCGTGGTGCTGCTGGCTCCCGGCATGGGCGACGGCATCCAGGCCGCCAAGGCGGGGATCCTGGAGATCGGTGACGTGTACGTGGTCAACAAGGCCGACCGGGACGGGGCGGACGCCACCGCCCGCGAGCTGAACCACATGCTGGGGCTCGGGGAGTCCCGGGGGCCCGGGGACTGGCGGCCGCCCATCGTGAAGACGGTCGCCGCGCGGGAGGAAGGCATCGACGAGGTCGTCGAGGCGCTGGAGAAGCATCGGGCGTGGATGGAGGAGCGGGGGGTGCTCGTTGAGCGGCGTCTCGCCCGGGCCTCCCGCGAGGTCGAGACGATCGCCGTCACGGCCCTGCGCGAACGGATCGCCGACCTCCACGGGGACCGGCGCCTCAGCGCCCTCGCCGAACGCATCGTCGCCGGCGACCTGGACCCCTACCGGGCGGCGGACTCCCTGGTGGAGGGCCTGACGGAGGGCTGACCCGGGGGTTTTCCTCGCCCCCGCCGCCCCTTCCCGTCCCGTCCCTGGGGGCTGCGCCCCCAGACCCCCGCTATCGCGCTGGCGCGCTCGTCCTCAAACGCCGGACGGGCTGAAACTCAGCCCCTCCGGCGTTTGAGGAGCGGGGGTTCGGGGGCTGGCCCCCGAGGAAGTGACGGGAATGGGTAGGGGCGGCGGGGGCGAAGAAAAGCCCTGTCGGTGGCCCGGGGGCGCTGGTAGCTTCATCGGCGTGTTCCTCCTCTTGGCATAGGGCCCGTCCAGGCCCGCGATCGGCAGCGCGGCAGTCGCCGCCGTCGCGGAGCACAGGCGTCCCCGTCGCCCGGGCGCACGCCCACTCGGCGGCGCCCTCTTTCTGAGGAACCCTTCGCATGTCTGCGTCTTCAACGCGGCCCTCGTACGCCGCGGTACTGCGCATGCCCCACGCCACCCGCACCTTCACGGCCGCCCTCGTGGGCAGGCTGTCGTACGGCATGGTCTCGATCGCCATGATGCTGGCGGTGAGCCGTGCCACCGGCTCGTACGCCGTGGCCGGTGCCGTGATGGCGCTCTTCGGCGCCGCGAGCGTGTTTCTGTCACCCCTGCGGGCGGCCCTGGTGGACCGTCACGGCCCGCGCCGCGCACTGCTGCCGATGGCCGCGCTGTACGCGGGCCTGCTCGGCGCACTCGCCGCGGCGACCTGGAGTCCAGGAGCACCCGCCGCCGTCCTGGGCACGGTCGCCGTCGCGGCGGGCGCCTGCACCCCGCCCCTCGGCCCCACCATGCGGGCCGTCTGGGGCGAACTCGTCACCGACCGACGGCTGTTGCAGCGGGCGTACAGCCTGGACGGCGTCGCCGAGGAGCTGCTGTTCGTCTCGGGGCCGCTGCTGGTGGGAGTGGTCGTGGGGTTCGCGCCCCCGGCCGCCGGGGTCGCCGTCAGCGCCCTGCTGGTCGGCATCGGCACCCTGGCGTTCGTCACCTCACCCGTGGTGAAGGGCGTCGCCGTACGGCCCTCACGCGTCCGGACGCGGACTCGGACGCGGATCGGGCACGGGCTCGTCCGGCCCGTCGTCGTGGCCGCGGGCGTCGGGCTCTCGCTCGGCGCCGTCGACCTGCTGGTGCTGGCCTTCGCCGAGCAGCGGGGCCACGGGGACGACACCGTGGCGTGGATCTTCGCCGCGCTGTCGGCCGGCAGCGCCGTGGGCGGGCTGCTGTACGGCGCGGTCGAGTGGCGCACCGGAACCCGGGTGCGACTGCCCGCGCTGACGGCGGGCCTCGGTCTCGCCCTGGCCGGCGCCGGGCTCGCTCCGGGCCTCGCCACGCTCACCGGCGCCGTCGTGTGTGCCGGGTTCTTCGTCGCCCCGGCACTGACGACCGCGTATCTGGTGGCCGACGAGTCCGCCGCGCCGGGCGCCCGGGTCCAGGCCGGTGCCTGGGTCAACACCGCGGTGAACGCGGGCGTTTCGACGGGTGCGGCGGCCGGGGGACTGCTGGTGGGCCGGCTGCCCGTCGGGGCGGGGTTCGCCCTGGCCGGCGGAGCGGCGCTGCTCGCGGCCGTCGCCGTCGGCGTGGGAACCCGGTACTCCCGCGCACTGCCTCAGGAGCAGGCGGAGACGCGGGAGCAGGCGGCGGAGCGGGACGCGGGCGCGGCGGAACAGGCCCGCTGACGCCGGTAAGGGCACCCGGTGCCGGGTGCCCTTACCTGTGGGGGGAGAGGAGTGGACGTCAGTCGTTCGAGCGGTCCGCCGTGATCTTGCCGGAGTCGAGGTTGACCCTCCAGTCGCTGCCGGTGCCGTTCGCGGCGGTGGTGTCGACCTCCCAGGCCTTGTCCGTGCTCTCCTCGTCGAGGTCGACGGAGGTCACCGTGCCCTTGGCGGCGCCGGCCTCCGCGGCCTCGGCGGCGGTGACGGAGCTGCCCTTCAGGGCGGCGCGGATCTGCGCGGTCTCGGCGGCGTCGTCACCGTCGTCGTCCCGGTCGACGTGGGAGCCGACGACCTTGCCGGTGGCGGGGTCGACCTGGACGCTGTGCCAGGCGCCGCCGTTGGTGAGGATGTCCACGTCCCAGACGTGCTTGGTGCCCTCGTCGTCCAGGTCGGCCGAGACGGCCGTACCGGCCGTGTCCTTCAGCGCCGCCTTGATCGCGTCGGCGGCGTTGACCTTCGCGACCTTGGCGTCGGTGGCGTTCTCGGCCTTGTCCTCGGCGTCCTCGCCGGTGTCCTTCGCGGCCCTGTCGTCAGCCGCGTCGGCCTTGTCGTCGGCCCGGTCGTCGGCGTCGTTGTCGTCCGTGTCGTTCACGTTGGCGTCGTCGTCACGGCCGTTGTCGTCGTTCGACACCTGCACGTTGGACTTCTTCGCCGGCGCCTCTTCGTCACCCGAGACCGCGAGGGCGGTCGCGGTGCCGCCGCCGATCAGGGCAGCGGCCGCGATGGTGGCGATGACGATGTTGCGCTTCATGGGGTTCCTCCAGAATGCGACTGGTTGCAACCAGTAACGGATGGTGTCGCCGGTTGCAGTGGCTTGTCCGCCTCGTCTGCTGTTCGACAGGAACCAATCTGGCTGACCGACGCTGAAGGCGACCTGAAGCCTCCTGAAGGCTTCTTCAGGTTCGGTTTGCGACTCTTGGCGCATGCGCCTGTTGATCGTGGAGGACGAAAAGCGGCTCGCCCTGTCGCTCGCCAAGGGCCTGACGGCCGAGGGATACGCCGTGGACGTGGTCCACGACGGCCTGGAGGGGCTGCACATGGCCGGCGAGGGTTCGTACGACCTCGTCATCCTCGACATCATGCTGCCCGGCATGAACGGCTACCGCGTGTGCGGCGCCCTGCGCGCCGCGGGACACGACGTGCCGATCCTGATGCTCACCGCGAAGGACGGCGAGTACGACGAGGCCGAGGGGCTCGACACGGGCGCCGACGACTATCTGACCAAGCCGTTCTCGTACGTCGTCCTCGTCGCCCGGGTGAAGGCGCTGCTGCGGCGGCGCGGCCCGTCGGGCGGAGCCTCGCCCGTGCACGAGGTCGGGAACCTGAAGGTCGACACCGCCGCCCGGCGCGTGTTCCTCGGTGAGGACGAGATCACCCTGACCACCAAGGAGTTCTCCGTCCTGGAGCAGCTCGTCGTGCGGGCCGGGGAGGTCGTGTCCAAGGCCGACATCCTGGAGCACGTCTGGGACTTCGCGTACGAGGGAGACCCGAACATCGTCGAGGTCTACATCAGCACCCTGCGCCGCAAGCTCGGCCCGGAGCTCATCAAGACCGTACGCGGGGCCGGATACAGACTGGAGGTACGGGGATGAGGCGGCGAATGAGATCGGTACGGGCCCGCGCCACGCTCGCCGCGACCCTCGTCGTCGCCGTGGCCCTGGTCGCCGCGGGCGCCGCCGTGCTGCTCGCGCTGCGGTCCAGCCTCATCGACCAGGCGGACACCCAGGCCGACTCGGTGGCCCGCAACGCGGCCTCGGCGCTGTCGAACGGGCTCGCCTACAACGACCTCGACCTGCCGGACGGCGACGAGAACCCCGTCGAGGTCCTGGACCGGAAGGGGAAGGCCGTCGCCTTCGGCGAGGACGTCGAGGGCATGAGCGTGGCCGCCAAGGAATCGGACCGGCTGAACTCCATCGCCAACGACGACGCCGGCGACAAGGACGAGGGGGTCGCGGACGAGGAGGACGCTCTCGAACCCGGCGACATGGCCGACGAGACCTGGTACGGCGAGGGCACCGCGACGGTCGAGGGGAAGACGGCCGACTACCGGTTCGCCGCGGTCGACGTGGTCACCAGAGGGGGTGTCCCGCTCACCGTCTACGCGGGCGCTCCGCTCTCCGGCGAGAAGGACGCCGTCGGAACGGCGCTGACGACCATGCTGATCGGCCTGCCCCTGCTGCTGGCGACGGTCAGCGGGGTGACGTACTTCGTCACCAGGCGGGCCCTGCGCCCCGTGGAGGGGATCCGGGCCGAGATGGCCGCCATCACGGCCTCCGAGGACCTCTCACGGCGCGTCCCCGAGCCCGCCACCCACGACGAGGTCGCCCGCCTCGCCCGTACGACGAACGAGACGCTCGCCGCCCTGGAGGCCTCGGTGGAGCGACAGCGCGCGTTCGTCGCCGACGCCTCGCACGAGCTGCGCAGCCCCATCGCCTCGCTGCGCACCCAGCTCGAAGTGGGCGCCGCACACCCGGAGTTGCTCGACCTGGACGGGGCCGTCGAGGACACCGTACGGCTGCAGCGGCTGGCCGCCGACCTGTTGCTGCTCGCCCGGCTGGACGCGGGGGAGCGGCCGGCGGACGCGCGCTTCGACCTGGCCGCGTTCGTCCGCGCGGAGGCCGGACAGCGGGTCGGGGACCGGTTCGAGGTGTCCGTGGACGCGGACGCCGTGGAGGTGAGCGGATCCCGCGGTCAGCTGACGCGGGTGCTCGGCAATCTGCTGGACAACGCCCAGCGGCACACGCGGTCCTCGGTCGCCGTGACCGTGCGGCGCACGGGGAAGTGGGCGGTCGTCGGGGTCGCCGACGACGGCGCGGGCGTGCCCGCCGACGAGCGCGAGCGGGTCTTCGAGCGGTTCGTACGGCTCGACGAGGCCCGTACGCGCGACGAGGGCGGAGCCGGTCTCGGCCTCGCCATCGCCCGCGACGTCGCCGTCCGGCACGGCGGATCGCTCACCGTCCGGGACGCGCCGACAGGCGGAGCCCTGTTCGAACTCCGCCTGCCCTTGGCACAGTCGGGACAACCGGCCCGGTCGGCTCAGCCGGTCTAGCCGGCCGGCCGAGTCGGCCGCTCTAGTAGGTCGCCCGGTCGGTCAGGCCGATCCGGTCGTACGTCACGAACGCCCCCGCTGTCCCCGCAGGTGCTCCGCGATCGGGGTCAGGGACTTGTGGAGCTCTTCCAGGGCCTCCGGCGAGAGGAGGTCGATGAAGTGCCGTCGCACGGACGCCACATGGTGAGGCGCGACCTTCTTCATCGTCTCCGCACCGTGGTCCGTGAGCACGGCGTACAGCCCACGGCGGTCGGACTCGCAGTTCTCGCGCCGGACCAGGTCCGCGCTCTCCATGCGGGTGATCTGGTGGGAGAGGCGGCTCTTGGACTGGAGGGTGGCGGACGCGAGGTCGCTCATTCGCATCCGTACACCCTCCGACTCGGAGAGGTTCACCAGGATCTCGTAGTCGTTCATCGTCAGGCCGAACGGTTGGAGGTCCCTTTCGAGCTGATACGTCAACAGCCTGTTGACCTCCAGGTGGGTGCGCCAGGCGCACTGCTCCGCATCGGTCAGCCAGCGGGTGGCCGTCTCGGTCTCCATGAATGAATTCTACCTAAGATGTTGAAAGGCGAACTAGTGAGGGTTGTGTGACGGCGCGCACACGTTCGACGTCACACTCCGCAGACTACCGCTCACAGCCCGAAGCGACGCTGGAGGTCCCCCAGCTGTCCGGGAAGGCGCGGTGTGCCGGCTTGCTGTCCCTGGTGGCCGGGTACCCCGCCACCACCCGGCACTCCGGGCTCGTGCGGGACCGCGCCCGCGGCCTGCTCGGCCATCAGGGCCTCGCTGGACTGAAGCAGCACCGTGCCGGCGCCCACGAACTCGAACTGGTGCTCCTCCCCGGAGGCCCCTCCGAGGCCCGTCAGCGCACGTAGACCGCCCATCAAGCCTGTCATGTACCCGTGGTCGTAGTGGTGGCACGGCGAGGGGCAGTCCGCCCAGCCGACCAGGGCCTGCGGGTCGACCCGGATCGGGGGTTCCATGAACACCACGGGACCGTTCGACGCGGCCACGAACTTGCCCGTCCCGATCAGCGTGAGAAAGCCCGGCACGATCGACTGCTTGAGCGCGAGACTTGGCTGAAAAGCGAGGAGATTGCCCGAGCGAATGGTCAGGTTGCCCTCCTCCAGGTCGAAGGAGTTCACGTCGAAGGCCCGGTCGGCGAGGAGCATCTTGCCCGAGCCGGAGGCCACGACCCAGTCGCTCGCGTGCAACGGCGAATGAAAACTCGTCCGCACCAGCCGGTCGAGACGACCGTGCCCGATGCCGTTGAACTCCATCGAGCCGTAGTACGCGATCATCTTGCCCTTCTGCAGGAACCACTCGCTCCCCTTGAGCTCCACGCAGAAGGTGTACGCGTTCACGTTGTCGTCGACCGGAAGCGTCGACGGGTCGTGGATCACGGGGCCCGTGCCCGGGTAGGTGGTCACAGCTTCTCCTCCGACGCCTGCACGTACACCGCACCACTCCCGCTCAGCTCCAGCTGGAACGCCTCGCCCGAGCCGCGGCCCACCAGATCGCGCAGGCCCAGCGCGCTGGACAGCTTGTTGCGTACGTCCCCGTGGTGGGCGACGTACGCCTGCGGGTCGACATGCACCGGGCGCTGCGGGCTGATCGGCACCTCGACGACCCCGCCGTGCGCCATGACGGCGACGGAGCCGTGCCCCTTGAGGGTCGTGGTGAACAGTCCCTGCCCCGTCACCTGGCCGCGCACCATGCCCATGACCCCGCCCTGCGAGCCCATGAACATCGTGCCCTGCGTCAGGGTGCCGTCGAAGGCCAGCAGCCGGTCCGCCTCCACGTACAGGGTCTCGCCCGTCAGGCTGATCACCTGGATGTGGTGGCCGCCGTGTCCGAACAGGACCGTGCCGGAGCCCTCGACGGTCATCAGCGGGGTCGCCTCGTTCGCGACCCGGCGGCCGATCATGGAAGTGATCCCACCCTGGCCGCCCTGCGTGTTGGGGGTGAAGGACACCTCGCCCTTGTAGGCGAGCATCGCGCCGCGCTGGCTGAACAGCCGCTGCCCCGGCACGACCGTGGCCTCGATCATCTTCGAGTTGATCTCACGGAAGGGCATGTCACACGTCTCCCGCGATCGAGTTGCGCTCACTGGGCTGTACGTACACGACGCCGTCGCCCTCGAAGCGGATCTGGAAGGCCTCGCCGCCGCCCTCGCCCATGAACGTGCGGAACGTCACACCGGACTGGAAGGACTGCCGCAGGTTGCCCTGATGGGCGATGTACGCCCCCGGGTCGACGGTCAGCGGATACTGCGAGCTGACCCGCAGCACCACGGCCGGCCCGTCCGACATGATCGCCGCCTGGCCGTGCCCCTCGATGGTCGTCGTGAAGAGCCCGTTGCCCTGCGAGGCGCCCCTGAGCCCCGTGAAGGACGTGCCCGTACGCAGCCCCGAGTCGGTCGCGAGCAGATTGCTCGACTCGACGAAGAGTTTGTCGCCCTGGAGGCTCACGAGGTTGATCTCGCTGGCCCGGTCGGCGAACCAGCAGGTCCCCTGCCCCTTCACCTCCATGAGGGTCATCTGCTCACCGGTGATCCGGCGCGTCACCATGCCGCGGATACCCTCGCCACCGCCGCTGAGCTTCTTGAAGGCCATCTGACCGTCGTACGCCACCATCGACCCGTTCTTCGCCTTCACGGCGTCGCCGGTCATGTCGACGGCCAGCACCTTGCTGCCTTGGAGTCGGAACATCGCCACGAGGATGACGGTAACCGTCGGGCCTGGTCGCCGAACAGATCCTTCGGGATGATCCGTCCCTGAAGACACCTCGGGGTCCGGTCCGTCACGTCCTGTGGGCCCGGACCCCGCGGCCGGGCGACCGGGGTCCGGATGTTTCAATGGGAAAGCTTGTGCGTGCGTTCACAAAGCGTCGGCGCGGCACCTGCAGCCCTTCCGAATCCACCCCAGACTCCTCCCACCGAAGGTGACTCGTGGACATCAAGACCGCCTCCGCCCTCCGTCGTCTCCGTCTGGTCTCGGCCCCGGAGGCCGTTTCCTTCCTTCTCCTGCTGGTCTGCTCGGTGCTGAAGCGGACGACGGACTTCAACGCGGTACCCGTGATGGGCATGGTCCACGGCGTCCTCTTCATCCTGTACCTGATCTTCTGGGCCGACGCCTGGAACCGCACCAAGTGGGACCTGAAGACGGCGGCCCTCTACTTCGTCCTCTCCGTGCTGCCGACCGGCGGTTTCTTCGCCGAGCGCAAGCTCAAGAGTGAGGCGGAGAGCGCGCTCATCGCGTCCCGCGCGCGCAACGAGGGGGTCGTCAGCGCATGATCGTCGCCTTCTCCGTGACGCCGCTGGGTGTCGGCGAGGACGTGGGCGAGTACGTCGCCGACGCCGTGCGGGTCGTGCGGGAGTCGGGGCTGCCGAACCGCACCGACGCGATGTTCACGTCCATCGAGGGCGAGTGGGACGAGGTCATGGACGTCGTCCGGCGGGCCGTCGCCGTGGTGGAGGAGCGGGCTCCGCGGGTCTCCCTGGTCCTCAAGGCGGACATCCGGCCCGGTGTCACCGACGGACTCACCTCCAAGGTCGACACGGTGGAGCGACACCTGTCGGCGTAGCCGCGGTGCCGCTGCCGCGGGGTTGCGTAGTGGGTGCGGGTGGGTCGGTGCTGGGTGCGCAGTTCCCCGCGCCCCTGAAAAGCCCGGTGCCGAGGCCGGTTTGCCGAGTGCCGGTCGTCTTGGGTTGCCCGCGCCCCGCGGCGGAGCCGCATATCGATACAGCCCCACCCCCCTACCCCCCAACTGGACCCCCTCCGTTCGACACGCCGACCAAAAGCCACTTTTGTGTGGGTATCGGCTCGTTCGATCACTGGAGGGCGCTGTGCGGCCGGAGGGCTACGACTACGACACCCACAGCCAACTGGCCGGACCGCTCACGGAGCCGTCCGGCACCGCGTACCGGGTGCAGTACACCAAGCTCCTGTCGCGCGAGCCCCACCGAATACGAGCCGTCCTGCTCATGACGTTCGCCCCGCTGCTCACGGGGCTGCTCCTCGTCTACCTGGTCTGGCCGACCCACTGGGTCGCCAGAGAGGGCGGCACCCGCTGGCTGGTCGGCCTCGACATCGCGATGCTCATATCCATCGGCCTGATCGAGCTGTTCATGGTCGTCAACGTGGTCTCCATCGCCCACGCGACCATGGTCGCCAGAGACCCGGTCCCCGTGACCCCCGAGCCCGGCACCCGGGTCGCCTTCCTCACCACGTACGTCCCGGGCAAGGAACCCCTCTCCATGGTCCGCGCCACCCTCGAAGGCGCCGTCCGTGTCACCCACCCCGGCCCCCACGGCGACGGTGGCGGCGTTGATGTGTGGCTCCTCGACGAGGGCGACGACGAACAGGCCAAGGCCCTCTGCGTCGAACTGGGCGTACACCACTTCACCCGCCACGGCGTCCCCGAGTGGAACAGGGTCAAGGGCGTCCACAAGGCCCGTACGAAACACGGCAACTACAACGCGTGGATCGCGATGCACGGCGGCGAGTACGACTTCTTCGCCTCCGTCGACACCGACCACGTCCCGCTCCCCGAGTTCCTGGAGCGGATGATGGGCTACTTCCGCGACCCGGACGTCGCGTTCGTCGTGGGCCCGCAGGTGTACGGCAACTACACCACTCCGGTCACCAAGGCGGCCGAGTCCCAGCAGTTCCTGTTCCACGCGCTGATCCAGCGTGCCGGCAACCGCTACCGCGCCCCCATGTTCGTCGGCACCAACAACGTCGTACGGATCGCGGCCGTCAGACAGGTCGGCGGCCTGTACGACTCCATCACCGAGGACATGGCCACCGGATTCGAACTGCACCGGCACAAGAACCCGAGGACCGGTCACCACTGGCAGTCGGTCTACACACCCGACGTGCTGGCCGTCGGCGAGGGCCCCGCGTCCTGGACGGACTTCTTCACCCAGCAGATGCGCTGGTCGCGCGGCACGTACGAGACGCTGTTCAAGCAGTACTGGAAGGCACCCTTCACGATGCCGCCCGGCCGGCTGTTCTCGTACACGATGATGCTCGTCTACTATCCGATGACGGCCGTCAACTGGCTGCTGGGCATCCTCAGTTGCGTGCTGTTCCTGTGGTTCGGCGCGTCCGGCACGCAGGTCGCCGCGTCCATGTGGCTGATGCTCTACAGCGACGCCGCCGCCCTCCAGATCGGCCTCTACCTCTGGAACCGGCGGCACAACGTCTCCCCGCACGAACCGGAAGGCTCGGGCGGCCTCGCCGGCATGGCGATGTCGGCGCTCTCCGCGCCGATCTACCTCAAGTCGCTCGGCGCGGCCGTGGTCCGCCGCCCCAGCCGTTTCGTGGTCACCCCGAAGGGCGGCGGCGCCAGCCCCGACCGGGTGCTGACCTTCCGGATCCACCTGTTCTGGGCGGCCGTCCTGACGGCGTCCCTGGTCGCGTCGTTCGTGTTGGACCACACGCACGCGGCCATGCGCACCTGGGCCGTCCTCGCCCTGGCCATCTCCCTCGCCCCGGTCGGCGTGTGGCTCGGCACCCGGTTCCAGGAACGCCGGGCCCGGCAGCGCGTGGCCCCCGTCACGGTCCGGGTGCCGGACGGCGAGCCGGCACCCGCGCCCGCCTTCAGCGCCGGTGGCTCGCTTCCCAGTGGCTCGCTCCCCAGCGGGACGGTCTCCAGCGGGACGGTCTCCAGCGGTACGACAGGAGGTAACTAGCCCATGGCCTACCGCCCTTCGAAGAAGGCCCAGAAGCGGCTGCTCGGCATAGGCGGCGTAGCCCTGCTCGCCGGACTCAACGCCCCGGCCGCGATCGGCTTCGCCTCGGAGCAGTACTACGAGTACAAGATCACCCAGCCCGGCTACAAGGCGAAGTACGGCTCCTGGAAGCACCTGGACATTCCCAGGGAGTTCCGCACCAACGCCATCCACGCGGCGCTTCTGCACACCGGCAAGGTGCTGATCGTCGCGGGCTCCGGCAACGAGCAGAAGAAGTTCGACAAGGGCTCCTTCGACACGATCCTGTGGGATCCGAGGACCGACACCTTCAGGAAGATCCCCACCCCGGTCGACTTCTTCTGCGCCGGGCACGCCCAACTCCCCAGCGGCAGAATGCTGGTGGCCGGCGGCACGGCCCGCTACGAGCTGCTGGACGGCGAGGTCGACCGGGCCGGCGGCGGTATGCGGGTGAAGAACGAGAACCCCGACAAGCCGGTCGTCCTCAAGAAGGGCACCCGGTTCCGCTCGCCGACCGGGGTGGAGTACGTCAGCCGGTTCGACGTCACCGTCCCCAAGGCCAAGCGCACGCAGGAGATCACGTACAACAGGGCCGGTGTGATGCAGCCCTGGAAGACGAAGGTCACCGCGAGCGAGGCCCGGGTCTTCGTCGAGGCCGCCGAGCTGGGGCAGCGGTCCGTCACGGGCAAGCAGGCCCAGTACGAGATCCTCGGCCTGAAGGGCAAGGAGGCGGCCAACACGTACGGCCTCTCCGAGAAGATCACCATGGACAAGCAGGACTTCCAGGGGATCAAGGCCGCGTACGAGTTCGACCCGACGGCGGAGAAGTACGTGCCCGTCGCGCCGATGGGCAAGGCCCGCTGGTATCCGACGCTGGTCGGTCTGGCGGACGGGCGGGTGCTCGCGGTCTCCGGGCTCGACGACGTCGGGGTGATCGACCCCGGCGACAACGAGATCTACGACCCGAAGACCAAGAAGTGGACCCCGGGACCCAAGCACTACTTCCCGACCTATCCCGCCCTCTTCCTCACCAAGGGCGGCAAGCTCTTCTACCCGGCCTCGAACGCCGGTTACGGGCCCGCCACCATGGGGCGCGAACCCGGCCTGTGGGATCTGAAGACCAACAAGTTCGAGAAGGTGCCGGGGCTGAGCGACACCGACCGGACGGAGACGTCGGCGTCCCTGCTGCTGCCCCCGGCCCAGGACCAGAAGGTGATGATCCTCGGCGGCGGAGGCGTCGGCGAGTCCAAGAAGGCGACCTCGCGCACGGCCGTCATCGACCTCAAGAAGGACAACCCCGTCTTCGAGGACGGCCCCGACCTCCCGCAGGGCACCCGCTACCTGAACAGCGTGATCATGCCGGACGACTCGGTGTTCACGTCCAACGGCTCCTCGGACTACCGCGGGCGCAGCGCCAGCAACATCCTCAAGGCGCAGTTCTACGACCCCAGGTCCAACTCGTTCCGTTCGGCCGCCTCGCCCAGGGTCGGCCGCAACTACCACTCCGAGGCGCTGCTGCTCCCCGACGGCCGGGTCGCCACGTTCGGCTCCGACCCGCTCTTCGACGACCAGCAGAACACCAAGCTCGGCCACTTCGAGCAGCGCATGGAGATCTACACTCCGCCCACCCTGCACAAGAACGCCAAGACCCGTCCCGTACTGGGCGACGGTCCGCAGGAGGTCGACGGCGAGGGCCGTGCGACCTTCGCCACCCGGCATCCGGACCGGATCGTGAACGCCCGTCTGATGCGGCCCAGCGCGGTCACCCACACCACGGACGTCGAGCAGCGGTCCATCGCGCTCGGGCTCACGAAGACGAAGGACTCGGTCACCGTGGACGTACCGAAGGACCGGACGCTGGTGCCGCCCGGCTGGTACATGCTGTTCGTGACGGACACGGACGGCACATCGTCCGAGGCGAAGTGGGTCCAGGTCAGGTGAAGCGGTCCGGTATGTGAAGTCGCCTGCTATGCCTTGGAGTTGCGGGCCAGCGCCAGTGCGTAGTCCGCCCACCACTGGCCCGCCGACGGGCCACCGCGGCACTGTCCGTCCGACTCCCCGGGCCGCTTGATCCACAGGTAGGCGTCCACGAGCGGGTCGCCGGTGTCCTTGGTGGGCGGGGTGCCGAGCGCCCGGCCCGGCGGGTTGCACCAGGCCTGGGAGGGGTCGCCGCCGAGCGGGCCGTTGCCGTTGCGGCTGGTGTCCACGACGAAGTGCTTGCCGCCGAGGTCCCGCGAGAGCCGGCGGCCGTACTCCTTCGTCGGCCCGTCCGGCTGGAAGTTGGCGACGTTCAGGGCGAAGCCGTCGGCGTGCGCGACACCCGCGCGCCGGAGGGGCTCGACCAGCTTCCACGACTCCTGGATCCAGGCCGGGTTGCCCGCGTCGAGGTAGACCTTCGTCCCCGGCTGCCGCTTCAGCCGCACGATCGCCTCGGAGAGCATCTGCTCGCGCTCGGCGTGGTACTCGCCCGGGGTGCAGCCGTCCACGATGTGCGCGACCGCGTCCGGCTCCAGCACGACCAGCGCCTCGCTGTCGCCGATGGCCCGCGCGAACCGGTCGATCCAGTCCCGGTAGGAGTCCGCGCCGTACGCCCCGCCCGCCGAGTGCTGCCCGCAGTCGCGGTGCGGGATGTCGTACGCGACGAAGACCGCGGTACGCCCCTCCCTGGCCGCCGCCGCGGTCGCCTCCCGGATCTTCGGCTCGGGGCGCTCGGCGGAGGGCCAGATCGCGGCGGGCCGGTCCGCGATGAGCTTCAGCAGACGGGCGTCGCGCTCGCGCCCCTGCTGCTCCCACCGCTGCACCTGCTGGGCCGCGGGGCTGGCCGGGTCGACCCAGAACGGGGAACCGGCGGCGGGGCTCGCCTGCGGGGACGTCTCACGGGCGGCGGTGGTGGTGTCGGCCTCGGGCGCGGACGAGCAGCCCGCCGCGAGTCCGAGCACGGCGAGCGCCGCGAGGGTACGGGTACGGGTCTGCCGGAACATCCTGCCCCCTTGGGCGAAGGTGACGGTCAGTGACGATGTCCGACTATCGTGACATAACGGACTTGACCGGCAGGGGTGCGACACCGTGAGCAGCCGCCCCCTGTCGAGCTCCGAGCGGGCTCCTGCCGGGGCGTCAGGTGCCGCCGGACGCCAGCGCGATGCCCAGCGGCGTCCTCTCGTACAGCACCTGGTGTCCGTACCGGCGCGAGACGAGCAGGCCCGCGTCGCGCAGCGCCGACAGATGCGCCGACACCGACGAGGGCGCGAGGCCGAGGCGGTGCGCGAGGGCCGTCGTGGTGGCGGGGTCGTCGAGCGCGGTCAGGACGGCGGCCCGGCCGCGGCCGAGGATCCCCGCGAGCGCCTCGGGCGTGCGGTCGGACGGCTCGGCCCACAGGCCCCCGATGCCGCGCGCCGGGTAGACCAGCGTCGGCTGCCAGGGCGGTTCGAAGCCGCTCACCACGTCCGGCCAGGAGAAGACGCTGGGCATCAACACCAGGCCCTGGCCGCCCAGTTCGCGGACGTGCTCGCTCTTCACGTCGACCGTGATCCTGCCCGCGTCCCAGGCGAGCCGCCGGTCCAGCTCGGGCAGCAGCCCGCCCAGGCCCACCTCGGCGAGGCGGCGCGAGTGGAAGACCACGTCGGCCTCCAGGAGGGCGCGCAGCCTCGGCCAGTCGGGCTCGACCAGGGCGTGCCAGGCCGCCGCCAGCAGATCGGCCAGCTCCTGGATCATGCGGACCGGGTCGGCCAGCAGGGCGCGCCCACGCGGGGATTCGAGGGCGCCCGGGGTGTCCGCGAGCGCCAGCGCGGTGTCCTCGCGGGCCGCCTCGGGGTCGGCACCGCGAACCGCCGCGATCTCCTCGTCGAACGTGGCCGAGGGGCCGAGCGGCGGAGGCCCCAGCCAGTCCGGGGTGTGCCCGCGCCGGGGCATCAGCAGCCACAGCGGCGTGAGGTCGAGCTCCGCCGCCGCCGAACGCGTACGACGGAGCCAGTGCGCGTGATACCCGTGCCGCTCGGGGCGGTCGAGGGTGCGGACCGCCTCCTGGGTCTCCCAGAGCGGGGACACCGCGAAGCGGCACCTGAGGAGGTCGTCCTCGCCGAAGTTCAGATGGAACGGCAGGGGCTCTCCCGTCGCGGTCGGTCGCGCCGCGGTCGATCGCGAAGATTCGGCTGACACCGAAACTCTACGGCGGGCGGTCCGTGCGCGGGCACGCTGCGGGACATGCCGGAAGAGAACATGGGCACGTCGACGCTGCCCGCACCCGAGAAGACCGGTTACGGTCCCGTCTTCGCCGTACGCGAGTTCCGTGCCGTGTTCCTCGCACACGCCCTCTCGCTGCTCGGCGTCGTCGTCAGCGAGATCGCCCTGACCGTGCTCGTGTACGGGCTCACGGGGTCGCCGCTGCTCAGCGCGCTGGTGTTCGCGCTGGGCTTCCTGCCCTATCTCGTGGGCGGCACGCTGCTGTCCGGGGTGGCCGACCGGTTCCCGCCGCGGCGGGTGCTCGTCGTCTGCGACCTGGTGTGCGCCGGATGCGCGGCGCTGATGGCCCTGCCGGCCACACCCGTTGCCGCGCTGCTCGTGCTGCGGTGCGTCATCGCGGCCGTGTCACCGGTGTTCAGCGGTACACGGATGGCCACGCTGACCGACATCCTCGGGGACGGCGACCTGTTCGTGCTCGGCCGATCCCTGCTGCGGATCGTGTCGCAGAGTGCCGTGCTCGTGGGCTTCGGCCTCGGTGGCGTCCTGCTCACCGTCGTCTCCCCGTGCGGGGCACTGGCCGTCACGCTGGGCACCTTCCTCGCCTCGGCGCTGCTCCTGCGGCTGGGCACGCGGCGCAGACCGGCCCGGGCCGGGGGCGGGGAGCTGGTGCGGTACTCGCTCTCCGGCGCCCGGCAGGTCCTGGCCGACCGCCGGATCCGGGCACTGCTGCTGCTCCTGTGGGTGCCGCCGATGTTCGTCGTGGCGCCCGAGGCACTGGCCGCCGCGTACGCGGACGAGATCGGGGTCGGCACGGTCTGGATCGGGCTGCTGATGTGCGCGATGCCGGTCGGGACGATCGCGGGTGAGCTGTACGCCGGCGCGGCCCTCTCACCCGCGGCCCGCTCCCGGATCGTGCTGCCCCTGGCGGCCGGCGGACTGCTCCCGCTCCTCTTCTACCCCTTCCACCCGGGCCTCGGCTGGATCCTGCTCGTGCTGGTGGTCGCCGGGTCGGCGGGCGCGTACACCCTCGGGCTCGACCGCTGGTTCGTGGACGCTGTACCCGAGGAACTGCGCGGACGGGCCATGACCGTGCACACCGCCGGGCTGATGACGATCCAGGGCGTGGGCATGGCGCTCGCCGGGGCGGCCGCCGAGTTCTGGGCGGTCAGCACGGTCGTGGGCGGCGTCGGCGTGGTGGGGACCGTGTGCTGCGTACTCCTGGCGGCGGAGGTACGGCGCACGGGACGGGCAGGCCCGACGGGGCCGGATATCGATACGCGAGACGGGGCTGACCACGATATGACCGGCCGGTAGGGTCCTTGCCGTGCCGAAGCCGCTCAGTCTTGCCTTCGATCCCATCGCCCGTGCCGACGAGCACTGGAAGCAGCGCTGGGGATCCGTGCCGTCCATGGGCGCGATCACCTCCATCATGCGCGCGCACCAGATCCTCCTCGCCGAGGTCGACGCGGTCGTCAAGCCGTACGAGCTGACGTTCGCGCGCTACGAGGCCCTGGTGCTGCTCACCTTCTCCAAGGCCGGCGAGCTGCCGATGTCCAAGATCGGCGAACGGCTGATGGTGCACCCGACGTCGGTGACCAACACCGTGGACCGGCTCGCCCGGTCCGGTCTCGTCGACAAGCGCCCCAACCCCAACGACGGCCGCGGCACCCTCGCCTCCATCACCGACAAGGGCCGCGAGGTCTGCGACGCCGCCACCCGCGACCTGATGGCGATGGAGTTCGGCCTCGGCGTGTACGACGCCGAGGAGTGCCGGGAGATCTTCGCGATGCTGCG
Organism: Streptomyces sp. NPDC020747; assembly: GCF_044334695.1. Classification (NCBI taxonomy): domain Bacteria; kingdom Bacillati; phylum Actinomycetota; class Actinomycetes; order Kitasatosporales; family Streptomycetaceae; genus Streptomyces; species Streptomyces sp. NPDC020747. Next base: position 846,467 of record NZ_JBIRTJ010000002.1, read on the forward strand.
CCCGCTGAGGGTGGCGGCACACGACTTCGACGAGGAGTGACGAGGAGCAGAGGGGCAGGGGGCGTACACGCTCCCGTGGGCCGTGCGGGTCCGGGGGTGCCCGAAGATCGTGCGAAACCGGTGGTTACGCTCGTAGCCATGAAAAAGAGCGTGCTGACCCGCTACCGCGTCATGGCCTACGTCACCGGTGTCCTGCTGGTCCTGTTGGTCCTCGGGATGATCGGCAAGTACGTGCTCGACCTGGACGGCGCCGCGGACTTCACGCGTGTCGTCAGCGTCGCGCACGGCTGGCTGTACGTCGTCTACCTGGTCTTCGCCTTCGACCTGGGCTCCAAGGCCAAGTGGCCGGTCCCGAAGCTGCTGTGGGTGCTGCTCGCGGGCACCGTCCCCACCGCCGCCTTCTTCGTGGAGCGCAAGGTCAGCCGCGAGCTGGAGTCCAAGGTCACCGAGGACGCGGGCGCGGTCGCCAAGGCGTGACTGCCTGGCTGGCTGGCTGGCTGACTGACGGGCTGGGCGCCACCACCGCCACGGGTCTGATCTGTGGCGGTTTGCCATCGACGGTTACTAGGACGTCCCAGTAACTTTGATGGTATGGACGCTGACGCCATCGAGGAGGGCCGCCGTCGCTGGCAGGCCCGGTACGACGCCTCGCAGAAGCGGGAGGCCGACTTCACCACGCTCTCCGGGGATGCGGTCGAGCCGGTGTACGGGCCTCGGCCCGGGGACGCCTACGACGGGTTCGAGCGGATCGGCTGGCCGGGGGAGTACCCCTTCACGCGGGGCCTCCACGCGACCGGCTACCGAGGGCGGACGTGGACCATCCGGCAGTTCGCGGGGTTCGGGAACGCCGAGCAGACCAACGAGCGGTACAAGAAGATCCTCGCCAACGGCGGGGGCGGGCTCTCCGTGGCCTTCGACATGCCCACGCTCATGGGGCGCGACTCCGACGATCCGCGCTCGCTCGGCGAGGTCGGCCACTGCGGGGTCGCGATCGACTCCGCGGCCGACATGGAGGTCCTGTTCGGGGACATCCCGCTGGGCGACGTGACGACGTCGATGACGATCAGCGGACCGGCCGTCCCCGTCTTCTGCATGTACCTGGTGGCCGCCGAGCGTCAGGGCGTCGACCCGGCTGTGCTCAACGGCACGCTGCAGACCGACATCTTCAAGGAGTACATCGCGCAGAAGGAGTGGCTCTTCCAGCCCGAGCCGCATCTGCGCCTGATCGGCGACCTGATGGAGTACTGCGCCTCGTCGATCCCCGCGTACAAGCCGCTGTCCGTCTCCGGCTACCACATCCGCGAGGCCGGCTCCACGGCCGCGCAGGAACTGGCGTACACGCTGGCGGACGGGTTCGGGTACGTGGAACTGGGGCTGTCGCGCGGGCTCGACGTCGATGTCTTCGCGCCGGGGCTCTCCTTCTTCTTCGACGCGCACGTCGACTTCTTCGAGGAGATCGCCAAGTTCCGGGCCGCTCGGCGGATCTGGGCACGGTGGATGCGGGACGTGTACGGGGCGCGGTCCGAGAAGGCGCAGTGGCTCCGCTTCCACACGCAGACGGCGGGCGTCTCGCTGACGGCCCAGCAGCCGTACAACAACGTCGTCCGTACGGCCGTGGAGGCGCTCGCGGCGGTGCTGGGCGGCACGAACTCCCTCCACACGAACGCGCTCGACGAGACGCTCGCCCTGCCGTCCGAGCAGGCGGCGGAGATCGCCCTGCGTACGCAGCAGGTGCTGATGGAGGAGACCGGTGTCGCGGGTGTCGCGGATCCGCTGGGCGGTTCCTGGTACGTCGAGCAGCTGACGGACCGGATCGAGGCGGACGCGGAGCGGATCTTCGAGCAGATCAGGGAGCGGGGGGTGCGGGCGCATCCCGACGGGGTGCATCCGATCGGGCCGGTCACGTCCGGGATTCTGCGGGGGATCGAGGACGGGTGGTTCACCGGGGAGATCGCGGAGTCGGCGTTCCGGTACCAGCGGGCCGTGGAGAAGGGGGAGAAGCGGGTCGTGGGTGTCAACGTCCACCATGGCTCTGTCACTGGTGACTTGGAGATCCTGCGGGTGAGTCATGAGGTGGAACGGGAGCAGGTGAGGGTGCTTGCGGAGCGCCGGTCGGCTCGGGACGAGGCGGCCGTACGGGCCGCGCTGGCCGCGATGCTCGCCGCCGCGCGGGACGGGTCGAACATGATCGTGCCGATGCTCGCGGCGGTGCGGGCCGAGGCGACCCTCGGCGAGATCTGTGAGGTGCTGCGGGAGGAGTGGGGGGTGTACACGGAGCCGGCCGGGTTCTAGTCGGCCGGCTGCGAGAGTCAATTGGGCGCACAGTCCCAGCGACACGCCGTGCGGACGGCGTGTCGCTGGGACGCTCACGCCACTTGCCGCTGGCCCATCCTCACGTGCCAGGATGGGCCGTGGAGGAGAGGGCATCGTGGGCTGGGATCCGTACGAACTGCTGGGGCCGTGGCTGGCGGCGACGCTGTATCCCCCGCGTACTCGCGAGAACTACCAGGCGCACACGGGTAAGTGGCTCGATCACTGCCGCGAGTCGGGGCTGGAGTGGGACAAGGTCGCCGCCCAGCACATCGCTCTGTGGGCCCATCGGCCCGGGGTGTCCCACAGTGCCACGGCGCGGCGCGTTTCCGCGGTCCGTTCCTTCTACGCGTACGCGGTGCGCAGGGACGCCGCCGTGTACAACCCCGCGGCCCGGCGTCCCCGCCTCACGAATCCTGCCCAACTGACTCCGGCGGGCCTCGATCCATGGCAGATCGCGGTGCTTCTCATCGCACTCGACGAGCGGGGTCCCCGCGCCTCGCCTCACCCTCATCAGGACCGCGCCTGCGGCTACCTGCAACTCGGCCTCGCGCTGCGCGCCGGCGCGCTCCTCGCCGTCAATCTCGACGACCTCAGTACCGAGCGGGACATCGGCCGCGGCGCCGATACGCTGCGCCTGCCGGGCGACGGGGGCGGATACCGGCTGGTGACCCTTCCGTCACTCGTCAGCGAAGCCGTCAACGCCTACCTTCCGCACCGTCGTCCACCCCGGGACAGCGCGGACGGAGGGCCGCTCTTCACCAGCCGCACGGGCATCAAGATGCCGCACCGTTATCCACATGACCTGCTGCGTGCGGTGGCCGCGGGGAGCGGCCTGCTTTCAGCGACCGTATGAGGTGGCCCAGGCGGGCGGGTGTGGTGGCGATGATCTCGTCGGGGGTGTCGCTCTCGCGTAGGCGGAGGACTCCGTCGGGGGTGGCGGCGAGGTAGAGGCAGTCGTTCGACTCGTCGCTGCTGAACGAGGATTTCTGCCAGGTGAGGCGGGGCACTTCGGGCCTCTCTAGAGGTCGTGCAGGAGGTGCTGGATCAGCGTGAGCGAATCGGGCACCGCGTACGACTCGGGCGGGGTGCGAGGGTCGAGTGGGGCGAGCGCGGAGTCCCTCAACCGCCCGAAGAGGCAGCGGAATTGGGACAAGTGTTCCTCAGCGTCACGGTAGATCGGCTTGGCGGGATGGTCCAGCACTACGGTGGCCAGTTCCTCGACGTGGGGAGTCGTCAACAGGAATGGGCTGCTGACCCCCGGGTACGTCCGTGCGCGAAACGGGAAGACCTGAATGCTCACGTTGGGCAGCCTTGCCAGTTCGATGAGGTGGAGAAGTTGCGAGCGCATGACCTCGGGGCCGCCGTAGTGCATGCGTAGAGCCGCTTCGTGGATCACCGCGCGGACGGTCGGAGCGTCCTCTGCCGTGAGGATCTTCTGACGCTCCAGACGGAAGGCGACGGCATCCTCGGCCGTGGCGTGCCGTGGTTGTACGTCATCGAAAAGAGCCCGGATGTATGCCTCGGTCTGGAGCAGGCCAGGAACGAGCAGGGGCTGGTACGAGCAAATGTCCGCCGAGCCGGCTTCCAGCTCGGCGAGGTTGAGCGCATATGGGGTGACGCGGTCCCGGTAGGCCGTCCACCACCCTTTTCCATTGGACTCGGCCAGTTTGACCAGAGCTTCCACGTAGGGAGAAGGCGTGACCCTGTAGTGCGCGCAGAGCCTGCGGAGGCGATCGGTGGTGATGGCCGTGCGGGCGGACTCGATGTTACTGAGGAAAGGCGCGCTGAAGCCTGCGACGGCGGCGGCCTCGGAAGTGGTGGCACCCCCCTCTTCGCGTAGCCTGCGCAGCTCGGAACCCAGCCGTCGCTGCCGTTCGCTGATGTGCGTCCGTAGGGCCAAGGTGCTCTTCCTGTCCGCGAGTTGGCTGTCACTCGTTCGGGCAAGCGGGTTGAAATCGTAACCCCACTATCCCTACCGTCAGTATCGCAACAAGCACACACCGTGTGCACCCGAGTTGCGGAACTTCCCTATGACGGAGGCCTCATGAACCACGAGGACGACTGGGAGTACAGCATCAACCTCCCGCACACTCCCCTCGCCGTCGGTGTCGCGCGCGGCGCCCTGCGGCTGATGCTCCGTGCGCACGGGCTCGGCGAACTCATCGTCACGGCCGAGCTGTTGGTCTCCGAGCTGGTCACCAACGCGCATGTGCACGCTCCCGGCCCGTCCTGTCTGCGCGTGAAGCGCTCGGAGAAATGGCTGCGCCTCTCGGTGTGGGACACCAGTGGTGAGCCGCCTCGGATCCGCTGGGCGGGCATGGTCGCGGGCGCTGAGGGTGGGCGCGGGTTGGGGGTCGTGGAGGAGCTGGCCGACCGGTGGGGCCACTACTCCGTGGGGCTGTCCCGCACTGGCGGAAAGCTCGTCTGGTGCGAGCTCGGCGGTTGATGACGCGTACAGAAGGACGCGTACAGAGAGGGAGGGGAGGGGGGTCAGGTGGTTGAGGTTGCGGTCAACCCGTTCAGCAGGAGGCGGGTGAAGTCGCCGGCCCAGTCCGTGTCGACGGGCTTCGAGCTCACCAGGCAGCGGTGCACGACCGCGCCGGCGATCACGTCGAAGATCAGGTCCGAACCGCGGGCGGCTGTCTCCGGGTCGTTCTCCGTCGGTAGCTCCCCTCGGGCCTGGGCGCGGGCGCGCCCCTCGGTGACGAGGTGCTTCTGCCGGTCGACGATCGACGAGCGGATGCGGTCACGCAGAGCGGCATCGCCGGTCGACTCGGCGACCACGGCCATCAGCGCGGTCTTGGCCTCCGGGCGGCTCAGGATCGCCGCGAACTGGAGCACCACAACCTCGATGTCCGCCGCGAGAGTGCCCCGGTCGGGCAGTTCCAGTTCGTCGAAGAGGGCAGCCACCGCGTCGACCACGAGCTCGTTCTTGCCCGCCCAGCGCCGGTAGAGCGTCGTCTTCGCGACCCCGGCGCGCGTCGCCACGTCCCCCAGCGTCAGCTTGGACCAGCCCAGTTCGACGAGAGCCGCACGCGTCGCCGCCAGGATCGCGGCGTCCGCGGCGGCGCTGCGGGGGCGCCCCGTACGGGGGGCGGAGGTGCGGCTCTGCATGCCGGTGACCATATCCGGGGGCGCTGAGTAAGGGGATTCCGTGGAGCCGTGAGGGAGATCACCGGAAGGTACCTGACGCGATCCGTCGGCGACAGTTACGCTACGACCCGTAGCGAAAGCTCGTACGTGAGCGACAACCGCACGGCGCCAGGTGGGGACCCGGCGCCAGGACCGACGTTGACCAGTACTGGACCACGTGATCGAGCAGCTTTCACAACGCTTTTCACACAGGCGCGCGGAGGGGGGAGGATAGACGCATGCAGCCACGGAACATGTCCATGAGCGGAGTCGTCGACCTCGCCGCGGTGAAGGCGGCCCAAGAGGCCAAGGCGAAGGCGGAGCAGGCGCGTGCGGAAGCGGCGCGGCAGGGCGGCGGAGCCGTCTCCGCGGTGTCGCCGTCGAGTCTCGTCATCGACGTCGACGAGGCGGGTTTTGAGCGGGACGTCCTGCAGCGCTCCACCGAGGTGCCGGTCGTCATCGACTTCTGGGCCGAGTGGTGCGAGCCGTGCAAGCAGCTCAGCCCGCTCCTGGAGCGGCTCACCGCCGAGTACAACGGCCGGTTCGTCCTCGCCAAGATCGATGTCGACGCGAATCAGATGTTGATGCAGCAGTTCGGGATCCAGGGGATCCCGGCGGTGTTCGCGGTGGTGGCCGGGCAGGCCCTGCCGCTCTTCCAGGGCGCCGCCCCCGAGGCCCAGATCCGGGGCACCCTCGACCAGCTCGTGCAGGTCGCCGAGGAGCGCTTCGGCCTGACGGGCCTGACCGTCGACCCGGACGGCGAGCAGGGTGAGCTGGGCGAGCAGCCCGCGGAGCCCCAGGTCCCGGCCGGTCCGTACGACGCGCTGCTCGAAGCCGCCGTACAGGCCCTGGACGCGGGCGACTTCGGCGGCGCGGTGCAGGCGTACAAGAACGTGCTGAGTGACGACCCGGGCAACACGGAGGCCAAACTCGGCCTGGCCCAGGCCGAGTTGCTCCAGCGGGTGCAGGGCGCCGACCCGCAGCAGGTGCGCAAGGAGGCCGCCGACAACCCCGGTGACGTACCGGCGCAGATCGCCGCGGCCGACCTGGACCTGGTGGGCGGCCATGTCGAGGACGCCTTCGGGCGGCTGGTCGACGCGGTGGCGCGTACGGCGGGTGACGACCGGGACGCGGCGCGCGTACGGCTGCTTGAGCTCTTCGAGGTGGTGGGCGCCGACGACCCCCGGGTCGCCGCGGCACGTCGGGCGCTGGCCCGGGCCCTGTTCTGACCAGTCGTTAAACGTCGGGACCCGTGATGCCCGAGTGAAGGATTTGGCGACAGAGCGATACTGCGGCCGCGTTTTACCAAAACTTGGTAAACGCGGCCGCTGTTACTGCGAGTAAGTCAGGGGCGGTGATCTGTCGGATTCCGTCCAAGGTTCGATCATTTTGTCACCGCCCCTGGTGCCACCCAGAGTTGTCGGCCGATACCGACGGGTCGTTGTTCGGTTATCCGGCCGTTACTAGCCAGTAACGAACCCCCTTGTGCGGGCAGCGAGAATGCACCACGATCGGCCACGCTCGGTCCATTCCCCTTCCCCGACAGCCAATCGGGTCAGCGGGTTTCCTTGGGTCCCCACCGAGTAGGGACGGCGGCAGTGGAGCCGGCCCTTGGGCAGGGGGGTCTCCGCCGTTCGGTGGAGCCTGTCCGGCAGGTTGTGCGTGAAGTGTTCAGGCGCGACCAGTGGTTGTCGCTCGGGGGTGATCGCCGGTGATTCGGGTGCGTTCCGCGCCTCCGGGTTGGGGCGCTCTCCTTCCCGAGGACGTAGCACTTCTCCCATCCCTGCCCGGCTGAGCCGCCGTCTGGGGGCAGCCAGGGCCGGAGATGTACGTCCGAGAAGGAGGAAATATGGAGTCCCAGGTGCGTGGCGGGACCAGATGGAAGCGGTTCGCGGTCGTCATGGTGCCCAGCGTGGCCGCGACCGCCGCGATAGGTGTCGCCCTGGCTCAGGGTGCTCTCGCCGCGTCGTTCAGTGTGTCGGGCCAGTCGTTCAAGGTGACGGCTGACAAGCTCGACGGTGTTGGCTTCTCGCAGTACGGGGCCATCGACCAGGGCTACACGCTCAAGGGTGAGAAGACGGCGCACCCGGTTGCGGTGTCGGCGTTCAAGAGCGCCGAGATCACCAACATGTGCCAGTCCGTGGTCACCCCGGACATCCCGCTCATCGGTTCCGTCAGCCTGAACCTGAAGGCGGGCGGCGGCGGCAAGCCGGTCGAGGCCGAGAACCTCTACATCGACGTCGAGGATCTCCAGGCCAACGCGACCTTCCGTAACATCGACATCGGTGTTGCCGCCGGAGACGCCAACAAGGGTCCCGGCATGAAGGGCGGCAAGGAGCAGGCGAACCCGTACGGCTTTGCCCAGCAGGCCGACTCCGCCGTCCTGACCGACGTGAAGCAGACGGCGTGGGCCACCACCGCCGGCACCTTCAAGCTCAGCGGCCTGAAGATGTCGCTGTCCAAGGGTGTCAAGGAGTGCTACTAGGCACTCCGTGGGCGGGTGAGGGAGCCTGCGCTGCCTCACCCGCCCGTCCCTTTTCGTAGATACGTGAAACCCTCAGCAACGCCGTTCCAGGGAGCTGTTTTCCATGAGCGCCGAGACTCCTGCCGCGCGCGGTCAATTCCACATCTGGCGGCTGCGGTTCCGTGCCTGGCGGGGCGGCCGGCCGTTCTGGGCGGGCCTGTTCATCCTGCTCGCCGGATTCCCGATCGCATACCTTCCGTACGCGAACCTGCAGATCGGGCATCTCACGCTGGCCATGGCGACGACCGCGGGTGCGGGGTCTCTCATCATCGGCGTGCTCCTGGGTGTTCTCGGAATCAGCCTCTGGTACCAGAAGCACATCCGGACCTTCGCCGGTGTCGCGGCGATCCTGCTGGGCCTGGTGTCACTGCCGGTGTCCAACTTCGGAGGCTTCTTCGTCGGCTTCCTGCTGGCTCTGGTGGGCGGCGGGATGGCCGTGGCCTGGGTGCCGGGCGAGGAGCCCGCCGCGCGCCCGGCCGAGACGGACCGTACGGACAAGGGAGACGCCCCGGAGGCCGCACTGGCCAACGGCGCGAGCGAGCCGAACGATCTGTCAGGAACGAGCCCGACCAACGGGGCGAACGGGAGGCACAGTGCCGGCTGACGAGGTCCAACACGCGGGCCCCGCGGGCGAGGTCCGTGAGAGAACCGGGCCGCGGCACGCAGCCCCCAAGAAGCCGTTGTTCACCAGGTTGCACGTGCCCGCGGGCAAGGCGATAGCCATCGCTTCGATGCCGACCGCGATCCTCATGGGCATGGGCTTCACGCCCACGCTCGCCAGGGCCGAGGACAAGCCGTCCGCGAAGAACCTGACGATCGACGAGTACAAGGACTGCGTCAACGCGCTGGAGGAGGAGGGCGAGGAGGCGAAGGACGGCGCGTCGGCCACGCCGTCTCCCTCCGCCTCGACGAGCACCCCCGCGGACGACGGCAAGGACGAGCCGAGCGCCTCGGACCCGTCGGGTTCGGACACGCCGGGCTCGGGCTCTTCGTCGGATTCAGGTTCCGACGACAAGCCCGAACCGGCGCCGTCCGCCTCGGAGTCCAAGGCGCCCGACAAGCAGGCCGAGCCGACTCCGACGCCGTCCCCCTCGGCGTCCGAGTCGAAGAACCCGCTCGACCCCCTGGGTCTCGGCGAGGCGATCAAGGACATCTTCACCCCCGACGAGGAGGAGACGGCGACCCCGACGCCGACTCCCGCCGCGTCGACCCCCGCGGCCGAGGAGCCCGCCGAGACGTCGACGGACAAGGCCGAGGACCCGGTCAAGGACACGGTGGAGAAGGCCGAGGACACGGTCAAGGACGTCACCGACGCGGCGACGGACGCGGCCGAGGACACCGAGGAGAAGGCGGAGGAGGCGGCCGACGACGCCACCGCGTCCCCGACGCCCAGCCCGTCCGCGAGCTCCACCACCGACCCGGACGACTGCCCGACCGCCACGGACGACGAGGGCGGTGTCGAGCAGGGCATTCCCGCCCTGGCCGACGACCCCTGGCAGCTGGAGGCCAGTTCGCTCCTGCTCAAGGGCGCCGACTACCAGGGCATCGTCAAGGTGAAGACCGCCAGCGGCAAGGTCAAGGAGGTCCTCAAGTACGTGATCTCCGACGGCACCGACATCGGTGACCTGCATCAGGTCGTCGATGACAAGGACGCCAACGTGAAGTACCACGTGCAGGGGGCCAAGGGCTCGACGTCCACGATCCGTGACGGCAAGACGACCATGTACACGGAGAGCATTTCCGGCAACCTGCTCGGTCTGATCCCGATCACGTTCGACCCGGAGCACCCGCCGCCGCTGAACATCCCGCTGATCTACTTCACGAAGGTGAAGGTCGTGCAGGCGGCCCAGTTCGGTGGAACGCTGACCATTCCGGGGATGCGGCAGTACAACACACCGCTCGGATAGTCCCCCCCCCAGGGCCCGGTCCGGGAGCCGCACAGGGGCCGCGCTCCGGTTCTTCCGCTTGTTCGGAAGCCGGGGCGCGGCCCTGTTCCGTGTCTTCTCCGAGTCTCGTTCTGTATCGGCAAACGCTTCCTCCTCACCTCTTTACATTCTTCACGAAATCTCCATGGGCTATTCAATGTCGCGTACATGACCATGCGCGGCACGGGGGCGCCACCAAGGAACCAGGACCGGTGTTGCGGACATCGGCGTGTGCGTGTGCAAGTCCCCGCCGACCACATTCCCCGGGGGCTTCACACTTCATGCTCACGTTTCTCAGACGCCCGCTGTGCCGGGCGGCGGCTGTCGTGGCCGTATGCGTCGCGACCGCCGCGCCGGCGGTGACGACGGCAGGTGTCCTGCCGACGTCGTCGGCCGAACCCGACGCCGCGCGGGCCGCCCACACCGACCGGGCCCCGCTGCTCCAGCAGGCCGCCGGAGAGGGCAGTGGCCTCTTCCCGCTCATCGCCCGGGACAAGAACGGCCGTCTCTTCGACCACGAACCCACGGGCGCGGGCGGGTTCGCCGCCAAGTTCGACCTGGGCACCGGCTATTCGGGCGCGACCGCTCTGGCCCAGGCCAACATCTCCGGCAGTCTCACCGGCACCGACCTGTACGTGGTCATCGACAACACACTCTTCTACACCGCCGAGCGAGGCAACGACACCAAGGTCCTCGGAGGCCGCGCAGACGTCGTCCAACCAGGCGGCAGCCTCCGCCAAGGCGGCGAAGCAGGCGGAGGCCAACATCGTCGAGTACGACCGCCGGGCCGTCGAGGACGCCGAAGCGGCCCAGAAGGCGGCCACTTCGGCCGACGGGTACGCCACGGAGGCCGACGCGGCCGCGGACGACGCCGAACGCGACGCGGCCAGTGCCCGCAGCGCCGCCGACGCCGCCGAGGCCGACGCGTCCACCGCGCGCGGTGTCGCCGACCAGGCCGAGAAGGACGCCACCACGGCCGAGACCGCGGCGGCCAACTCCCGCGATCTCGCGGTGGAGGCCGCGCAGGCGGCGATCCGCACCCAGGAGGTGGAGTTCGAGGACCGCCAGGAGGACCAGCGCACGCCCGAGGGCAGCGGCACCGGCCTGGACGGCGTCGTGATGAAGCCCAGCGGTGACTCGCGCGTCGACATCAACCCCAAGAGCGACTGCGTGGGCACCCACACCGGGGGCGACATCGGCTGTGAGATCGACCTGGAGTTCCACATCTACGGGGAGATGGACTTCTACCTGGAGTCCTGCCCGCTGCCGGGTGTCTCGCGTGCCAAGTGCGGCAGCAGCATCAAGCGCGACTACCTGATGAGCTCGCCGCTGGACGTCACGTTCCGCGAGGACAACGTCCACGTGGACGGGCTGGAACTCACCGCGTCCGTCCTGAAGGCCGTGGCCACGGGCGCGGTGGCGGACATCGTCGGCTGCTGGAACCACAAGATCAGCAGCTGTCTGCGGCCGGCCGGCAGCATCATCCTTCCGAGTCTGCTGATGAAGGCCGCCGAGGCGGCCTTCGCGGTGCACCTGGCCGTCCGCAACGGGTCGGGGATCGGCGCGGCCATCTGGGGCCTGCGCGGATCCGGGCTCTCCGCGTCCGCAGCCGCCAATCTCCAGCGCGTCGGCCAGCAGGCCCTGAAGGCCATGTGTTTCCCGGCCGGTACCAAGATCGCCACCGAGCACGGGACCAAACCGATCGAGGAGATCGAGGCGGGCGACCGGGTCTGGGCGGAGGACCCCGCGACCGGGGAACGCCGCCTGCGCAGGGTCGCCGGACCGTTTCCGCGCCGACGCCCTGGTCTCCGTCGACATCGGCGCGGAAACGGTCCGGGCCACTCCCGAACACCCCTTCTGGGTACGGGGGAAAGCCTGGACAGGCGCCGAGGCGTTGCGCCCCGGTGACCGACTCAGCACCCTGGACGGTCAGGACGCGAGCGTCGAGTCGGTGAAGAGGACCACCCGCCCGGTGCAGGTGTTCAACTTCGAGGTGGAGGGCGACCACACCTACTTCGTCGGCCGGACGAAGGTGCTGGTGCACAATGCCTGCAAGCTCTGGTCGAACAACATGTCGGCGACGCTTGAGCGGGAACTCGCTCTGGCGGAGCGCATGGGTGTCCGTCCGGCCAAACCGGGATCCGCGGAGTGGGACAGGTACATCGACATGGACGGTGAACCGATCAAGTGGGCCGTACTGGAGGACGGACAGCTGATGATCATGCCGAAGGTGGTGCAGGGTCAGGAGCTCTCCCACCCCGTGCTGAGCGGTGGCGCAGGGATCCGGGCCGCAGGTGAGGCCGAGATCGCGGGTGGAGGCGGCCAGTACTTCGGGTTGAACATCAACAGTCACAGCGGTCACTTCTTCAAGCAGGGCGACCCGTTCTGGGCACCCGGCGGCGGAGCGGAACTGCTCGGCAGGGAGATGTTCGAAGCGGCAGGAGTGGTGTTCTGATGGACGGCCTCTTCGACGACCTGGACCGGCTCGACCTGGACGGTCACGTGCGTCGCTGGTCGGCGCCGGAGGTCGCGTCGGCCGATGGCGAGGTGAACCACTGGCTGCTCGCGGCCCAGATGTTCGCCGCGCGGCTCCAGCAGGATCCGGTGGAGATGTCCGACGAGCGGTGGCGCGCGGTCGGAGCGGCATGGTCGGCCCTGTTGGCGGCAGCCGAGCGGTCGACCGGGCCGCAGCGCGACGAATGGCTGATGCGCGACCTGTGGCTCAGGGCCTGGCTGCTGGGGAACGTGGGACCGCGCCCGGACGTGCCCCTGCTCGATCCGCGGCCGCCCTTCGAACGAGCCCTGGACGCCTTGCCCATGAGCCGTGAGGAGGCCGCCGAACTCGCCCCGCGCTGGCGGGAGCTGGAGCGTGAGCAGATACGCTCGCTCCGGATGGTCAAGCGGTTGCTGACGGTCATGCGTACCGTGGCGCCCTACCTCGGTGACCATCCCCGGTGGGCCGAGCACGAGGCCTGGCAGCGGCTGGCCGGCGACCTGCCGTAGCGGCCCGGAACACGCTGAGGGCGCCCCCTGCGCGGCAGGGGGCGCCCTCAGCGGCGTACGGCGCGTACGGCGCCCGAACGGGCCGACAGTCGGCCGTGCGGGCGGATCAGCCGCCCAGGTGGTGTACGCGGACCATGTTGGTGGTGCCGGGGACACCGGGGGGCGAGCCGGCGGTCATCACGACGATGTCGCCCTCGCTGAAGCGGTTGAGCTTGCGCAGCTCCTGGTCGACCAGGTCGACCATCTCGTCGGTGCTGTTCACGAACGGCACGACGTAGGACTCGACGCCCCAGCTCAGCGCGAGCTGGTTGCGGGTGCCCTCCTCCGTGGTGAAGGCCACGATCGGCTGCTCGGCGCGGTAGCGGGAGAGCCGGCGGGCCGTGTCACCGGAGTTGGTGAAGGCCACCAGGCCCTTGCCGCCCAGGAAGTCCGCGATCTCGCACGCGGCACGGGCCACCGAACCACCCTGCGTACGCGGCTTCTTGCCGGGCACGAGCGGCTGCAGACCCTTGGAGAGCAGTTCCTCCTCGGCCGCGACGACGATCTTCGACATCGTCTTCACGGTCTCGACCGGATACGCGCCCACGCTCGACTCGGCGGACAGCATGACCGCGTCCGCCCCGTCCAGGATCGCGTTGGCCACGTCGGACGCCTCGGCGCGCGTGGGGCGGGAGTTGGTGATCATCGACTCCATCATCTGGGTCGCCACGATCACCGGCTTGGCGTTGCGCCGGCACAGCTCCACGAGGCGCTTCTGCACCATCGGGACCTTTTCGAGGGGGTACTCGACGGCGAGGTCGCCACGGGCCACCATCACACCGTCGAAGGCCGCGATCACGGCCTCCATGTTCTCCACCGCCTGCGGCTTCTCCACCTTGGCGATGACGGGGACCCGGCGGCCCTCCTCGTCCATGATCTTGTGCACGTCGTTCACGTCGTGGGCGTCGCGCACGAAGGACAGCGCGACGAGGTCGCAGCCCATCCTCAGGGCGAAGCGCAGGTCGTCGACGTCCTTCTCGGACAGCGCCGGCACGTTCACGGCCGTGCCGGGCAGGTTGATGCCCTTGTGGTCCGAGATGACACCGCCCTCGATGACGATCGTCCTGACCTGGGGGCCCTCGACCTCGACGACCCGCAGCTCGACGTTGCCGTCGTTGATCAGGACCTGGTCGCCCTTGGAGACATCGCCCGGCAGACCCTTGTACGTGGTGCCGCAGATCGACTTGTCGCCCGGGACGTCATCGGTCGTGATGGTGAACTCGTCACCCCGCTCCAGCTCCACGGGGCCCTCGGCGAAGGTCTCCAGCCGGATCTTGGGGCCCTGGAGGTCGGCGAGCACGCCGATGGCGCGGCCCGTCTCCTGGGCGGCGGCCCGGACCCGCTCGTAACGGCCCTGGTGCTCGGCGTGGGAGCCGTGGCTGAAGTTGAAACGGGCCACGCTCATGCCGGCCTCGATCAGCGAGACGAGCTGTTCGTGGGAGTCGACGGCGGGGCCCAGTGTGCAGACGATTTTGGAACGGCGCATGGGGGCGATCCTATCGGTTTGTTTCGCTACGGAATATTCCGTCTGGTGGAAGACACAAATGGGCGGGTACGCGCTCAGGCGTGGGCCTGACCGGTGTCCTCGGTGCTCTCGTCGAGCGGCTCGTCGGCTGCTCCCCGGCGGCTCCTCAGGCGTTCCCGTGCCCCACGAGTGCGTAGGTCTGGTCGGCGATCTCCAGTTCCTCGTCGGTCGGTACGACGGCCACCGCGACCCGCGCGCCCTCGGGCGAGATCAGGCGCGGCTCGCCGGACCGTACGGCGTTCAGCTCGTCGTCGACCGCCAGGCCCAGCGACTGAAGGCCCGCGATCGCGGCCTCGCGCACGGGGGCGGCGTTCTCGCCGACGCCCGCCGTGAAGGCGACCGCGTCGACCGTGCCGAGCACCGCGTAGTACGCGCCGATGTATTTCTTCAGTCTGTGTATGTAGATGTCGAAGGCGAGTCGGGCCTGTGCGGCGTCCTCGGCACCCTCGTCGATGCGGCGGCGGATCTCACGCATGTCGTTGTCGCCGCACAGGCCGATCAGACCGCTCCTCTTGTTGAGAAGAGTGTCGATCTCGTCCGTGGACATCCCGCCAACACGCATCAAATGGAAGATGACCGCGGGATCCATGTCTCCGGAGCGGGTACCCATCACGAGCCCCTCCAAGGGCGTCAGTCCCATGGAGGTGTCCACGCACCGGCCCTTCTCGACCGCCGACGCCGAGGCGCCGTTGCCGAGGTGCAGCACGATGACGTTCACCTCCTCCGGCGACTTGCCGAGCAGCTCGGCGGTCGCGCGGGACACGTACGCGTGCGAGGTGCCGTGGAAGCCGTACCGGCGGATGCGGTGCTCGTCGGCGGTCTTCACGTCGATTGCGTAGCGGGCCGCGGCCTCCGGCATCGTCGTGTGGAACGCGGTGTCGAAGACGGCGACCTGGGGGAGGTCCGGGCGCAGGGCCTTGGCGGTACGGATGCCGGTGAGGTTGGCCGGGTTGTGCAGGGGCGCCACCGGGATGAGGCGCTCGATCTCGGCGAGCACGGAGTCGTCGATGACGGTCGGCTCGGTGAAGGTCATGCCGCCGTGCACGACCCGGTGGCCGATCGCGGCCAGCTCGGGGGAGTCGAGGCCGAGCCCGTCCCTGGCCAGCTCCTCGGCGACGGCCTTCAGGGCCGCTTCGTGGTCGGCGATCGGCCCGGTCGTCTCGCGGGTCTCGCCGGTGGCGATGGGCGTGTGCTTCAGCCGGGAGGTCTCCTCGCCGATGCGCTCGACGAGGCCCACGGCCAGCCGGCTGCTGTCGCTCATGTCGAGCAGCTGGTACTTCACCGACGAGGAGCCGGAGTTGAGGACGAGGACACGGGTGGCGGTCACTTGGCGGAGGCCTTCGAGGTCGGGGACGCGGAGGGGGTGGCGGCCGAGGGGCCCTGCTGGGCGGCCTGGGCCTGGATCGCCGTGATGGCGACGGTGTTCACGATGTCTCCGACCAGGGCGCCGCGGGACAGGTCGTTGACCGGCTTGCGCAGGCCCTGGAGGACCGGCCCGACGGCGATCGCGCCGGCCGAACGCTGCACGGCCTTGTACGTGTTGTTGCCGGTGTTGAGGTCCGGGAAGATCAGCACGGACGCCTGCCCGGCGACCTCCGACCCCGGCAGCTTGGTGGCCGCGACGGTCGGCTCGACGGCGGCGTCGTACTGGATCGGCCCCTCGATCTTCAGGTCGTCGCGGCGCGAGCGGACCAGCTCGGTGGCCGTGCGCACCTTGTCGACGTCCGCGCCCGAGCCGGAGGTGCCGGTCGAGTACGAGAGCATCGCGATCCGCGGTTCGACCCCGAACTGCTCGGCGGTGGCGGCGGACTGGATGGCGATGTCGGCCAACTGCTCGGCGTTCGGGTCGGGGTTGACCGCACAGTCCCCGTACACGAGGACCTTGTCGGCGAGGCACATGAAGAAGACCGAGGAGACGATCGACGCTTCCGGCTTGGTCTTGATGATCTCGAAGGCCGGGCGGATGGTGGCCGCCGTGGAGTGCACGGACCCGGACACCATGCCGTCGGCCAGGCCCTCCTCGACCATCAGCGTGCCGAAGTAGTTCACGTCCGAGACGACGTCGTACGCGAGCTCGACGGACACCCCCTTGTGGGCCCGGAGCTGGGCGTACTTCTCGGCGAACCGGTCGCGCAGCTCGGAGGTCTGCGGGTCGATCAGCTGGGCGCCACCGAGGTCGACGCCGAGGTCGGCGGCCTTCTTGCGGATCTGGTCGACCGGGCCGAGCAGCGTGAGGTCGCAGACACCGCGGCGCAGCAGCACCTCGGCGGCGTGCAGGACGCGGGCCTCGGTGCCCTCGGGCAGCACGACGCGCCGCTTGTCGGAGCGGGCCTGCTCAAGGAGCTTGTGCTCGAACATCATCGGCGTGACCCGGCCGCTGCTGGGCGCCGAGACCCGCTTCAGCAGGCCGCCGGTGTCCACGTACCGTTCGAAGAGACCGAGGGCCCGCTCCGCCTTGCGGGGGGTCGCCGCGTTCAACTTCCCCTCCATGCCGAAGAGTTCGGACGCCGTGAGGAAGGAGCCGGTCTCGACCGCGATCACCGGGGTGCCGGGGGCGAGGCGGGCGGCGAGGGTGAGGATCAGGTCGCTCGGCCGCTCGTTCAGGGTGAGCAGGACGCCTGCGATGGGCGGGGTGCCGGCGCTGTGCGCGGCGAGGGCGCCCACCACGAGGTCGGCGCGGTCGCCGGGCGTGACGACCATGCAGCCCGGGGTCAGCGCGCCCAGGAAGTTCGGCAGCATGGCGCCGCCGAAGACGAAGTTCAGCGCGTCGCGTGCGAGCCCCGAGTCGTCGCCGAGGAGCACCTTGCCGCCGAGGGCGTGGGTGATCTGGGCGACCGTCGGCGCGGAGAGCGCGGGCTCGTCCGGCAGCACGTAACACGGCACGGGGAGGCGGTTGTCGAGCCGCTCGTGTATCTCGGCGCGGTCGGCCGGGGCGACCCGGTTCACCACCATCGCGAGCACGTCGCAGCCGAGCCCGTCGTAGGCGCGGAACGCGTTGCGGGTCTCCGCGAGCACCGACTCCGAGGTCTGCTTGCGGCCGCCCACGACCGGGATCACGGCGGCGCCGAACTCGTTCGCCAGCCGGGCGTTGAGCGCGAGCTCGTCGGGGAACTGCGTGTCCGCGTAGTCCGTACCGAGCACGAGGACGACGTCGTAGTCGCGGGCCACCCGGTGGAAGCGTTCGACGAGCTGCGAGATCAGCTCGTCGGCGCCCTGCTCGGCCTGGAGCGCGGACGCCTCGTGGTAGTCCATGCCGTAGACCGTCGCCGGGTCCTGGGCCAGCCGGTAGCGGGCCCGCAGCAGCTCGAAGAGACGGTCGGGGCCGTCGTGGACGAGAGGGCGGAACACCCCCACCCGGTCGACCTGGCGGGTCAGGAGCTCCATGACTCCCAGCTCGATGACCTGGCGGCCGTCTCCTCGGTCGATCCCGGTCACGTACACGCTGCGCGTCACGCGTGCTCTCCGTTTCCTCCGATAGCGGTAAAAAGACAGCCGTTATCATCGGCTGTGCCCTCTTGACAATACCTCCGGGCATGGTTAGAGCGCCCGTCGCGGCAAGGGGCGGACGGCGGCTCCGCCAAGGGGGAGCGGGGGCTTGAGGGGCGCGCCGAGGGCGTGCGCAGGCGCGAAGGCGAGGACAGCGCCCCCCTGTCGCCCATGAAACAATCGGACCGGCTCTCAGGTACCACAGGAGAAACAGCCCAACAGCGAGCAGGAGAAACAGCACGATGCGCATCGGAGTTCTCACCGCAGGCGGCGACTGCCCGGGGCTGAACGCAGTGATCCGGTCGGTCGTGCACCGAGCCGTCACGAACTACGGCGACGAGGTCATCGGCTTCGAGGACGGTTACGCGGGACTGCTCGAAGGCCACTACCGGGGCCTCGACCTCGACGCCGTCAGCGGCATCCTCGCCCGCGGCGGCACCATCCTCGGCTCCTCCCGCCTCCAGCGCGACCGGCTCCGCGAGGCCTGCGAGAACGCGCAGGACATGGCGCGCGAGTTCGGCATCGACGTGCTGATCCCGATCGGCGGCGAGGGCACCCTGACGGCGGCGCGCATGCTGTCGGACGCGGGCCTGCCGGTGGTCGGCGTCCCCAAGACGATCGACAACGACATCTCCTCGACGGACCGCACCTTCGGTTTCGACACCGCGGTCGGTGTCGCCACCGAGGCGATGGACCGCCTCAAGACGACCGCCGAGTCCCACCAGCGGGTGATGGTCGTCGAGGTCATGGGCCGGCACGCCGGGTGGATCGCCCTGGAGTCCGGCATGGCCGCCGGCGCCCACGGCATCTGCCTGCCCGAGCGGGCCTTCGACCCGGCCGACCTGGTCAAGATGGTCGAGGAACGCTTCGCGCGGGGCAAGAAGTTCGCCGTCGTCTGCGTCGCCGAGGGCGCCCACCCCGCCGAGGGCACCATGGACTACGGGCACGGAGCGATCGACCAGTTCGGCCACGAGCGCTTCCAGGGCATCGGCACGGCGCTCGCGTACGAACTGGAGCGCCGCCTCGGCAAGGAGGCCAAGCCGGTCATCCTCGGCCACATCCAGCGCGGCGGGACGCCGACTGCCTACGACCGGGTCCTTGCGACGCGCTTCGGATGGCACGCGGTCGAGGCCGCGCACCGGTCCGACTTCGGCCGGATGACCGCGCTGCGCGGCACGGACGTGGTGATGGTGCCGCTGGCGGAGGCGACCACCGAGCTCAAGACGGTCCCCAAGGACCGGATGGACGAGGCGGAGTCGGTCTTCTAGGCGGCCTTCTAGTCGGTCTTCTACGGGACCGGTTGTCCAGGCGGCTTCGGAGGGCCGGGCCGGGCGGTCGTTACGGACTGCCCGGCCCCGGACATCTCGGCAGCCGTTGCCAGTTGCTGTCAGGCGCTGTTGCGCTGGACCACCGACCAGAAGCGGTCGACGATCCGGTCCAGGAAGTCCCGGCCCGCGTCGTCCGCCTCACCGGCTGCCGCGCCGCCGCTCCAGCTCAGCGTGGCCACCATCTGCCCCTGGTACTCGGAGTGCAGCGCCCGCAGCACATCACCCACGAGCCGCCGGTCCAGCGGCAGCAGCTTGCCCACCGGGCGTACGTACGCCTGCCAGCGGGTCGTCACCGCGTTGCGCAGCATCTCCGCCAGCTTCGTCTCGTGGCCGGTCACCGTGACGAGGTCCGCCAGGGAGAGATCGAGCACCTCGGCGAGCGCCGAGGACTGCCGGTCGTTGCCGCGCCACTCGTCCGCCTCCTCCATCCGTACGTACACGAGGAGTTCGAGCCCCACGGCACGCGCGACGTCCTCGGCCGCGAGACCGCGCGCGATGCGGTGCTCGCGCAACGTCCGTGGCGCGCCGATGAGATCGCCCGGCGAGCACCACAACACACCCGCGAGCGCGGTGAGTTCGGTACTGCTCGGCGCGGCTATGCCCTGCTCCCAGGCGACGACCAGGTCCGGGGTCACATAGGGCAGCCCGAACGAGGCCTGCATGCCGTACGCGACATGCTCGGGCCCCATCCGGAGGGCGAGACGCAGCTTGCGGGCGGCCGGGGCGTCGAAGGGCGGGGTGGGCTGTTGGGCAGACGGTTGGTGCACGCGCACAACGTATGGGGGCGGGGCTGCGGTGACTACGATCTGTTCGGCCAGGATTACGGATCGTGTGAACCTACGGTTTCGTATGTCCGTCCGAGGCCTGTCCGAGGCTTGTTCGGGGTGGCCGAAGATCGGCTGGTAAGGGGGTGGCGTGGAGATCAGGATGGCGGGCAGGGGCTCGTGCGGACGAGCCGGACGGACGGAACGAAGGTGGCAAGCGCCGTGAGCAGGATCGAAGGGCATATTCGCGAGCGACTGCTGGCGCCGAACTTCTGGCATCTGGCGACCGTGGGCGCGGACGGCTCACCGCAGGTGTCGCCCATGTGGGCGGACCTCGAAGACGAGTACGTCATGGTCAACACGTCGATGGGCCGCGTGAAGGAGGAGAATCTTCGGCGCAATCCGTTCGTTTCTCTGTCCCATCACGACACCGAGAACCCCTATGACCGGGTGGAGATCCGGGGGCAGGTCGTCCGCTTCGTCGAGGGCGAGGTGGCCGAGCGGGCCATGGACCGGCTCACTCTCAAGTACATCGGCGAGGACCGGTATCCGTGGCTGCTGCCGGGAGAGCGGCGCGTGATGATCCTGATCCAGCCGACGCGGGTACGGCATGTGGTGGGCGTGGAGAAGTTCCGGCCCGGGGTGCTGCCGGAGGCTTCCGAACTCGCCGAGTGATGCCACTCCGTCTTCCTGAGTGACGCAAGCCCGTCTCCCCGCCGTTCGGTCCGCGGGCCGGCTCTCCCGTTGTCAGTGCCGACTGGCAGTGTTCGGAGCCCAAGTCGGCCCAGACGAAGGCGGGTTCAATGAAGGTGCTGGTCAGTGACGAGGTTCATGTCGAGTACGGACAGATCTTCGTGGAGGGCGGCGGGGGCGAACTCGACCTGTACAACGCCTTCACCGGGCAAGAGGGCGTCGGGCTCTGCGGGGGCGGGACGGACGGGACGCTGATTGTGCAGACCGGTCTGTACATAGGCCGCGTCCGCTTCACCGCCGAGCTGCATGACAGCCCGCCCACGCTGGACGAGGCGTGGGAGGAGATCGTCGAGGTCCCGTTCCGGCCGGTGTCGCAGGAGACGAAGCTGCAGCAGTGGAACGGGAAGGCCTCGTGGGGGCTGGGTCTGGAGGAGCGCGACTACCGCGTGCGGTACTCCGCCAGTGGTATGGACGCCGGCCGGAGCAAGAACGTCCGGGAGGACGACGAGCCGCAGACCGACGACCGGTATCTGCTGTAGTTCTGGCCCGCCCCGCTCGAACCGGCCCGACTGCTCAAGCAGACCGGCGGCGCGGCCGCGTACTGGCACAACTTCGCCACCTCACCTGTGGGTTGACCGCCTGAGCGGTCCTCCCTCCTCACCCCTTGACCGCCCCGCCCAGAGCGAAGCCCCCGCCCAGCCGCCTGGCCACCAGCACGTACAGCAGGACCACCGGTGTCGAGTAGATGATCGAGAACGCGGCCAGTTGCCCGTACACCACCGTTCCGCGGTTTCCGAAGAAGTCGTTGATGCTCACCGACGCCGGCATCTGGTCCGGGGTCAGCAGCAGCATGAAGGGGACGAAGAAGTTGCCCCACATCATGACGAACGAGAAGACGGTCACCACCGCGACGCCCGGGCCCATCAGCGGCAGCACGATCCGCAGGAGGGACTGGAACGAGGACGCGCCGTCCGTCCAGGCCGCCTCCTCCAACTCCTTCGGTACGCCGTCCATGAAGTTCTTCATCAGCCAGATGGCGAAGGGCAGTTGGGACGCGGCGAAGAAGAAGATCGTGCCCTGCATCGTGTCGATCAGGTCCACCTGGACGAACAGGGCGTACACGGGAACCATGATCGCCGTGATCGGCAGGCTCGTCGCGAAGATGATGGTGAGGAGGAAGGGGCGGTTCAGGCGGGAGCGGAAGCGGGACAGCGGGTACGCCGCCAACGCCGCGCACACCACCGTCAGCAGCGTCGCCCCGCCGCACAGGATCAGGCTGTTGAGCATCGGCGTGAACGTGATGTCCGGCTTCAGGACCGCGTCGAAGTTGTCGAGGGTGACGCCGTCGGGGACCTTCACCAACAGGTCGGCCTTCGGGTCCACCGACGAGAGGAGCACCCAGGCGAGGGGGAGGACGAACGCGGCCGCCACGAAGAGAAGGCCCGCGTCGGCGGCGTAGCGGCGGCTGTTGCGGCGGGTCGCGAGGGTCGTACTGCCGGGCATGTCAGACCTCCGTCCGCAGCAGGCGCATATAGACCAGAGAGAAGAGCGAGCCGACCACCAGAAGGAGCAGGGCCACGGCCGTTCCGTAGCCGATCATGCTTTTCTGGAAGGCCTGTTCGTACATGAAGAGCGGGAGTGTCTGGCTGCGGTTTCCCGGGCCGCCTCTCGTCATCACCCAGATCAGACCGAAGACCGAGAGGGTCTGGAGGGTGTTCAGCATCAGGTTCGTACCGATGGAACGGCGGATCATCGGCAGCGTGATGTGCCACATCCGCCGCCAGCCGCCCGCGCCGTCCACCTCCGCCGCCTCCGTGATCTCCTTCGGGATCTCGTTCAGGGCCGCCGAGTAGACCAGCATCGAGAAGGCCGTTCCCCGCCAGACGTTCGCGAAGGACACCGCGAGGATCGGCAGCGTGAACAGCCAGTTCTGGGACGGGAGATGGAGCCAGTCCAGCACGGCGTTCAGCGTGCCCTCGCGGCGGAAGAAGGCGTACAGCAGGAATCCCGCCACGACCTCCGGCAGCACCCACGCGGCGATGACGATGCCGCCGGTGAGCGTACGGACCGGCTTCGACGCGCGCTGCATCAGCACCGCCAGGGACAGGCCCAGCGTGTTCTGGCCGATCAGGGAACTCAGCACCGTGAACACCAGCGTCAGCCATACGGCGTTGAGGAACGCGTCGTCCTTGAACGCGGCCCGGAAGTTGTCGAAGCCGATGAACGACGACTCGGCCTGGCCGGTGAGCTGCAGATCCGTGAAGGCGATGTACGCGCAGTACGCGATCGGGCCGGCCAGGAACAGGAGCAGCAGGACGACGGCGGGGGAGACGGGCAGCGCGCGCGTCAGGGCACGGCGGACGTCGCGGCGGCCGGCGGGCGGACGCGGTGGGGCGGCAGGCCCCGGCGCGGTCTTCACCACGCCGGGGCCCGCCGGAGGCGCGGAGGTCATGAGCGGCTGGTCACTTCTCGATGACCTGGTTGTCCGTGGCCGTCCTCAGTTCCTCGTCGTAGCCCTTCGCCGCCTGCTCGACCGAGCTGTCGCCCGTCGTCACGCCCTCCATCGCCTCCTGGACGGCCGTGGAGACCTTCGGGTACGCGGGATACGCGGGGCGGTAGTGCGTGCTGGCCACCAGATCGGTGAAGAACTTGATGCCGGGCTGCGCCTTCACGTACGCCGGGTCCTCGGCCACGTCCGTGCGCACCGAGATGCCGGAGTTGGCGATGTACCACTTCTGGGCGTTCGCCTTCGTCTGCATCGTCTTGATGAACTCGAAGGCCAGGTCGGGGTTGCCCGCCTTGCTCGGGATCGCCCAGGTCCAGCCGCCCGACATGCTCACCTTGCTCGGCGACTGGCCGTTCTGCGTCGGCATGTGCGCGAGGCCCAGCTTCTGGGACCACTCCGGCCATTCGTGGCCGCTGCCCTCCAGCCAGTCCTGGGGGAGCCAGGAGCCGTCGAGGTTGATGCCGAGTTTGCCCTCGGGGAGGAACTCGCCGCGGACCCTGGTCGCGATGTTGGGGTCGAGGGCGTCCGAGACGTCCGGGCCGAGCTTCTCCTTGAAGACCGTCTCGACGAACTCGAGGGAGTCCTTGAAGCCCTGGCTTCCCGTGATCCACTTCTTGGACGCCGGGTCGTACAGAGGACTTTCGTTGGCCCCGCTGGTCGTCCCGTAGAGGAGCATCTCGAAGCCCTGCATGGTGGCCGCTTCACCCGCGGGCTTGCCCGTGTAGATGTTCATGGGGATGACGCCGGGGACCTTCTCCTTGATCGCGCGCGCCGCGTCGAGGATGTCCGCCCAGTTCGTCGGCTGCCAGTCGGCGGGGAGCCCGGCCTTCCTGAAGATGGCCTTGTCGAACCAGAGGCCCCGGGTGTCGGTGCCGTCGGGGACGCCGTACGTCTTCCCGTCCTCGGCCTGCGCCGCCTCCTTCGCCGTGTCGATGAACTGGTCCCAGTCGTCCCACTTGGAGAGGTACGGGTCCAGCGGCATGAGGTAGCCGCTCGTGATGTCGGAGTTGATGAGGAACGTGTCCTCGTAGACCAGGTCCGGGGCGGTCTTCGGCGAGCGGAGCATCTGCTGGAGTTTCGTGTAGTACTCCGAGTCCGGGGCCTTGATCGGGACGAGTTCCACCCTCTTGCCCGGGTTCGCCTGCTCGAACTGCTCCTTGATGTCGGCAAGGTACGTGTCCATCACCTTGATGGAGTTGTCCGTCGACTGTTTGAAGGAGATCTTCACCGTGTCCGGATCACTTCCGGAGCCGGTGCCGCAGGCGCTGAGCGCGGTGGCGGTGAGCAGGGTGGCGACGAGAAGTGGAACGGCTGTGGGGCGCACGGGTACAACCTCCTGCTGGCCGACGTCTTTGTGGCCGGGTTGGGCTGCACGAGAACCTAAGAGGGCCGGTCCAGCCAGGTCAATGACTTTTCATGAGCAGTCCGCCACAGTGCGTACGGTCGCGCACACTCAAGGTACTGACGAGCGGTCCGCCCGGCGGGATGCCGCGCGTCCGGAAGGGGAGTGCGACATGTCGAACAGGACGTGAGCGTAGGGCAGTTGCCGCTGGGCGAGTACCAGAACGTGAAAGACGAGCAGAAGGCTGTGACCGGGTTCCGCGACAACCTGCTGTACGCAGGGGTGTCCGGCTAGCCCTTCACCCACCGGTACTGCAGCTCCGGTCTTCCCACCTGCCCGTACTGGGGGCTGCGCCCCGCTCGCCCCGCGTCCACCAGGTGTTCCAGATAGCGCCGGGCCGTGATCCGGGAGATGCCGACGGCCTCGGCGACGCCCGTCGCGGTCAGGCCCTCGGCGGAGTCGCGCAGGGCGCGGGTGACCCGCTCCAGGGTGGGTGAGCTGAGCCCTTTGGGCAGGGCCGCCGGGCCGGGGGCCCTGAGGGTGGCGAGGGCGCGGTCGACCTCGTCCTGACCGCTGGCCTCGCCGGCCGCCGCGTGGAACTCGGCGTAGCGCACCAGGCGGTCACGGAGGGTGGCGAAGGTGAACGGCTTCAGTACGTACTGCACCACTCCCAGCGACACCCCCTCCCGCACCACCGTCAGGTCGCGCGCCGAGGTCACCGCGATGACGTCCGCGTGGTGGCCGGCGGCGCGCAGCGAACGGGCCAGCTGCAAGCCGTGCACGTCCGGCAGGTGGAGGTCCAGAAGGAGCAGGTCCACGGGCATGCGGTCCAGCGCCCGGCGTGCCTCCGCGCCCGTGTGGGCCTTGCCGACGGCCGTGAAGCCGGGCACCCGCCCCACGTACAGGACATGCGCGTCCGCCGCGACCGGGTCGTCCTCGACGACCAGGACGCGGATGTCCCGCGAGGGGGAAGGCGTGCTCATACGGTGCCTCCGTGCGGCGTCGGCTCGGGCGCGGGCTCGTGCGTGGGCCGAGGACCGCCGTCGGACCCGTCCACGGCCCCTGACCCGTCCCTGGCCGCGTCCACGGCCCCTGACCCGGACTCGGGCCCGGCGTGGACCCTAGTCCTCCCCCGCCCCGCCGTCGGCAGCGGCAGCCGAACCTCGAAGGACGCCCCGCCGCCCGGGGCCTCGGCCACGGTCAGTGTCCCGTCGTGCCGGGCCACCGCCTGCCGTACGAGGGCGAGGCCCAGCCCCCGTCCGCCGGGCCCGGCGGGCTTGGTGGACCAGCCGCGCTGGAAGACCGCCTCCGTGTGGGCCGGGTCCACGCCCGTACCGGTGTCGACGACCCGCAGGACCAGCCCCTCGGCGTCCGCGATCGCCGTGACCGTGACACGGGCGCCGGCCGAGCCCTGTGCCGCGTCCACGGCGTTGTCGATCAGGTTGCCGAGGACCGTCACCAGGTCACGGGAGGGCAGTGACTCCGGGAGCAGGCCGTCGTCGATGCTGCTGTCCTCGGAGACCACCAGCTCGACGCCGCGCTCGTTCGCCTGGGCCGTCTTGCCCAGGAGCAGCGCGGCGAGCACCGGCTCGCTGACCGCCGCGACGACCTGGTCGGTCAGCGCCTGGGCCAGTTCCAGCTCGGCCGTGGCGAAGTCGACGGCCTCCTCGGCCCGGTCCAGCTCGATCAGGGAGACGACGGTGTGGAGGCGGTTGGCGGCCTCGTGCGCCTGTGAGCGCAGGGCCGTGGTGAAGCCGCGCTCGGAGTCCAACTCGCCCATCAGGGACTGCAGTTCGGTAACATCGCGCAATGTCACGACCGTGCCCCGGCGCTCGCCGCCCGACACCGGCGAGGTGTTCACGACGAGCACCCGCGACTCGGTCAGATGCACCTCGTCCACCCGCGGCTCCCCGGACAGCAGCGCCCCCGTCAGCGGAGTCGGCAGACCGATGTCCGCCACCGAGCGGCCCACCACGTCGTCGGTCACATCGAGCAGCTCGCGCCCGCCGTCGTTGACCAGCGCCACCCGGAACTGCCCGTCCAGCATCAGCAGCCCCTCGCGCACGGCGTGCAGCGCGGCCTCGTGGTAGTCGTGCATCCGGCTGAGCTCGGCCGCGTTCATCCCGTGGGTGGAGCGCCGCAGCCGGGCGTTGATGACGTACGTACCGACGGCACCCAGGGCCAGCGCGGCCGCCGCGACGCCGATCAGGGCCTGCACCTGGCCCTCCACCCGCTGACTGATCTCGTCGACCTTGATGCCCGCGCTGACCAGGCCGACGATGCGGCCGTCGTCGTATATCGGCGTGACGGCCCGCATGGACTCGCCGAGGGTGCCCGTGTACGTCTCGGTGAAGGGATGACCGAGGAGCGCGCGCTGTGTGTGGCCGAGGAAGCGCTTGCCGATCAGGTCCTTGTTGGGGTGGGTCCAGCGGATGCCCTCGGGGTTCATGATCGTCACGAAGTCGACCTGGGCGTCGCGCTGCACCGCCGTCGCGTACGGCTGGAGCGTCTTCGTCGGGCCGGCGGTACGGATGGCCTCCCGTACCGAAGGGGAGTCCGCGACCGACTGGGCCACCCCCATGGCCTGGCGGCCCGCCGCGTCCTCGGCCTGACTGCGGTCACTGACGTAGGTGAAGAGCGCACAGCCCGCGACCACGACCGCGACGAGCACGGCCTGCATGGCGAACAGCTGACCAGCCAGGCTGCGGGGTCGGGGGGCACGGGGGAGGCGCATGGAAACAGTGTGCCCCTCCGGATAAGTGCGAACTAAATGAACGGAAGGGTGACGGCCCTCACAGGGCGGGAGATAGTCACCGACAACCCCCGGACGTGAGCCGCACGCCGGATGATGCCGACGACGTCGTCAAGGAGGGCAGCCGTGACCAGTACATCCGATACGGCACCTGCCGCTCCCGCTGCCAAGCGGGACCGCACCCACTACCTGTACATCGCGGTGATCGCCGCCGTGGCCGCCGGCATCGCCGTGGGCCTGATCGCTCCCGACTTCGCGGTCGAGCTGAAGCCCATCGGTACCGGCTTCGTGAACCTGATCAAGATGATGATCTCGCCGATCATCTTCTGCACGATCGTGCTGGGCATCGGCTCGGTACGGAAGGCCGCCAAGGTCGGCGCGGTGGGCGGCATCGCGCTCGGCTACTTCGTGGTCATGTCGTTCGTCGCCCTCGCCATCGGCCTGGTCGTCGGCAACATCCTGGAGCCCGGCACGGGCCTCGCGGTGACCGACGCGATCAAGGACGCCGGTCAGGGCCAGGTCACCGAGGCCAAGAACACCGAGGAGTTCCTGCTCGGGATCATCCCGACGACGATCGTCTCCGCCTTCACCGGCGGCGAGGTCCTGCAGACCCTGCTCGTCGCGCTGCTCGCCGGGTTCGCGCTCCAGGCCATGGGTTCTTCCGGCGCCCCGGTCCTGCGCGGCATCGAGCACATCCAGCGCCTGGTCTTCCGCATCCTCGCCATGGTGATGTGGGCGGCGCCCATCGGTGCGTTCGGCGCGATGGCGGCGGTCACCGGCTCGGCGGGTCTGGACGCCCTCAAGAGCCTCGCCGTCCTGATGCTCGGCTTCTACGTCACCTGTTTCCTCTTCGTCTTCATCGTGCTGGGCGCGATGCTGCGGATCGTCGCCGGCCTGAACATCCTGTCGCTGTTCAAGTACCTGGGCCGTGAGTTCCTGCTGATCCTGTCGACCTCCTCCTCCGAGTCCGCCCTGCCGCGGCTCATCGCGAAGATGGAGCACCTGGGTGTCAGCAAGCCCGTCGTCGGCATCACCGTCCCGACCGGTTACTCCTTCAACCTCGACGGCACCATGATCTACATGACCATGGCCTCGCTGTTCATCGCCGACGCCATGGGTACGCCGATGTCGGTGGGCGAGCAGATTCCGCTGCTCCTCTTCCTGCTGGTCGCCTCCAAGGGCGCGGCGGGTGTCACCGGAGCGGGTCTGGCCACCCTGGCGGGCGGCCTCGCGTCCCACAAGCCCGCGCTGGTGGACGGCATCGGCCTGATCGTCGGCATCGACCGCTTCATGAGCGAGGCCCGCGCCCTGACGAACTTCGCAGGCAACGCGGTCGCCACGGTGCTGATCGGTACGTGGACCAAGGAGATCGACAAGGGCCGCGTCGACCAGGTGCTCGCGGGGCAGCTGCCCTTCGACGAGACGACCCTCCTGGACGACGGCCACGGTTCCGCTCCCGCCCCGGTGGAGGTCCCGGACCAGCCGGAGGACAAGACCCTGGCCAAGGCCTGACCCCAGGCCCGGGCCCGCCCCGGAACTCCGGGCGGCTGGGTGCATCCCCCGTCGCTCAGCCGCCCGGTCGCTCCGCTCACCCCGCAGTTCCCCGGCCACCGGCCGGTGGCCCCGGTTCTCCCCGACCGGGCCCACCGGCCGGTGGCGTTTGGGCGGGCGGGGTGATCGGCAGGGCGCGGGCGGCCGGTCGCCGAGTGCGCAGTTCCCCGCGCCCCTAAAGGCGCCAAAGGCCCGGTCACGCCCCAGCGGCGCCGCGAGGAACGGCGAGCTCGACCTGCGACGACCTGAGGCGTACAGGCGTACAGGCGTACAGGCGTACAGGCGTACAGACGGGCCTGGACGCTCCTTCAGGGGCGCGGGGAACTGCGCGCCCAGCCCCCACCGCCCCAGCCATGCCCACCGCCCCGCACCCCTGATCGCCCCCAGCGGCGCAAGCCGCCCCCCCCACGCCCATGCACCCGGTTCCCGCAGGGTTACCCACTTACCTTTCGCTCAGTATCTGAGTAAATAGTGCGTACTTGTGGCGAGTTGGGCCCGCGACCAGCATGGTCCGTATGACAAATGACCTTGGAAAGACACCCGTCGCCGTCCTCGGCCTGGGCGCCATGGGCCAGGCCCTCGCCGCCGCGTTCCTGAAGGCGGGACACCCCACCACCGTCTGGAACCGTTCCCCCGGCAAGGGCGACGAGCTGGTCGCGAGGGGCGCGGTCCAGGCGGCCGGCGCCGCCGAAGCCGTACGCGCCGCCGAGCTGGTCGTCGTCTGCGTGGTCGACCACGACGCGGCCGGGACGGTCATCGACTCCGTCGCCGACGAGCTGTCCGGCCGGGTGCTGGTCAACCTCACCTCGGACACCCCGGAGCGCGCCCGCGCGACCGGCGCCTGGGCGCAGGAACGCGGCATCGACTACCTCGACGGCTCGATCATGGTGCCGGTCGACCTGATCGGACAGCCACCCGCGCTGATCTTCTACAGCGGACCGCGTGCCGCGTACGACAAGCACGAGACGGCGCTCAAGGCGCTGGGCGGCAAGCCCGCCCACCTCGGCGAGGACCAGGGACTGGCCGCCGTCTACGACCTCGCACTGCTCGACTACTTCTACGGCTCGATCTCCGGCCTGCTGCACGCGTACGCGCTCGCCGGTGCCGACGGGGTGCGCGCGGCGGATCTGGCCCCCTACCTGGACACCATCACCGCCTTCATGCCGTCCGGCGCCGCCGAGGCCGCTCAGCACGTCGACGCGGGCAGCCACCCGGGCGAGGCCGCCAACCTCGGCATGATGGCGTCCGGTGTGGGCCACGTCCTGGAGTGGGCCGAACACCGCGGCCTCGACGTGAGCACCCTCCGCCCGATCAAGGAGGTCTACGACAAGGCCGTCGCCCTCGGCCACGCCGCCGACAGCTGGACACGCACGATCGACGTCGTACGAGGCGACGCCGACCCGGCCCGCGGCGCCCGAGCGACCCAAACCGTCTGACGAATCCGCAGGGCGAGGCAACTGTCGCGTGAGTCCCAGCGACACGCCGAGTTCACGGCGTGTCGCTGGGACTCACGGCCCACTTACCGGGGGATCCGACGGATTCGCCGACAGCCATCGCACCGAGCCCGACGGCGCTCACCCGCAGACCGCCAACTGTGCGGTAACGCCTGTCAGTTCGCCTTCCCGAGTGTCTCCGCCACGGCACGCGGCAGCCATTCCCGTGCCTTGCCGAAGGTGAACCCGAGCCGCTCGGCCCGCGTGTTGTCCATCCCGTACGAGCGCGCGAAGGAGAACGGTGAGAACCCCCCGACCTCGACGGGCCGGAACACGGTCCTTCCGCCGGGGAGGTGTTCGGCCAGCGCTTCGCACAACTCCTCGGTGGTGAGCACCCCGTGGGACGCGGCGTTCACCGGCCCGGTGAACTCCTCGCCCGCCGCCCACGCCAGGAAGTCGGCGATCTCCTCGACGTGGATGTACGTCGCCGGGTGGTTCGTGGCGGGGACGGAGATCGCCCTGCCCGCGCGGATCCGCTCGGAGTAGTGGTCGAGCCGTCCGGTGAAGTCGTCCTCCCCGCCCAGCACATGGGCCACCCGCACGGCCACGTACGGAAACCCGGGTTCGGCCGCGAAGACCGCCTCGGCCTGCCGCTTGCCCTCGCCGTAGTGGGCGTCGAGGAACTCCGGCTCGTCCCAGGGGAGTTCGAGATCGACGGGGACCGTACGCGGGTCCACGGCGTCCTCGCGTACGAGCTCCGCCGAGTCCTCGTACTCGTACACCTCGACCGTCGAGGTCATCACATAGCGGCGCGTGCGTCCCGCGAAGACGAGACCGGCGATCTCCGCCTGCCTCGGTGTGTAGCAGACCTGGTCGATGACTGCATCGAAGGTCCGTGAACCGAGCGCCTTCTCAAGGGAATTCTCGTCATTGCGGTCGGCGACGAGATGAACCGTTCCCGGGGGAGGCGCCGACGAGCCGCGATTGATGACGGTGACCCTGTCTCCCGCGGCCGTCAGCCTGGCTATCAGCCGCTTGCCGAAATACCGGTTTCCGCCAATGACACACACCTCGCGCACGGCGCCCCTCCCGTAATGCTCTTCACCGCGATCCTGCTCCGCGGACCCTGTGGTCATAATTCTTCCTTCGTACGAGTGAGGTCTGAAGGGGGAGTCATGGGAGATCCGGCCGCGATACCGAAAGAACCACGGCAGCTGCGAGCGGCCGCCAACGAAACGTCGGTGGGCTTCGACGCGCTGGACCGGCAGATCCTGGAACTGCTCCAGATCGACGGCCGGATCAGGCTCAGCGAGCTGGGCCGCCGGGTCCGGCTGTCCCCGGCGGCGGTCGCCGAACGCGTCCGCCGGCTGGAGTCCGTCGGCGCCGTCACCGGCTACGGCGCCCATGTCTCGCCGTCCCGTCTCGGCTACGGCATGCAGGCCTTCATCCGCGTCAACCCGCACGGCGGCTACACGCTGAAGCACCCGAGGACTCTGGAGCTGCTCGCCCGGCCCGAGATCACCGAGGCCCATCACGTCGTCGGCGAGGACTGCTGGATCCTCAGGGTCGCGGTCGAGGACACCCTCCACCTGGAGGAGGTCCTGGAACAGACCTCGGCGCTCGGCCGTACGACGACGTCGATCCTCCTGTCGTCCCCCGTGGAGCGGAAGCCTCTGCTGCCGCCGGCGTTGCCTTGACGCCAGGGTCAAGGATTACGTTCGTGGGCATGCGAATCGGCGAGCTGGCGGCGCGGGCCGGGACCACCACGCGGACCCTCAGGTACTACGAGTCGCGGGGGCTGCTGCCCGCGCGGCGGGGGAACAACGGGTACCGCACCTACGACGAGGACGATCTGAGGCTGCTGCGGCAGATCAGGACGCTGCAGGACTTCGGGTTCGACCTGGAGGAGACGCGGCCCTTCGTGGAGTGTCTGCGGGCCGGGCATCCGGAGGGCGACTCCTGCCCCGCGTCGCTCGCCGTGTACCGGCGCAAGCTGGGCGAACTCGACGCGCTGATCGGTGAGTTGCAGGCCGTGCGTGTGCATGTCGGCGACCAGCTGGCGAGGGCCGAGGCGTCGAGGGACGAGCTGGCGGCCGGGGCGGAGGTTCCGGGCGGTCCGGAGCCCGTGTGCGAACTGGGAGGGACCTTCAGGTGATCAAGGCAGCGGGTGTGGCCGAAGTGACGGACGCGGACTTCGAGGCGGAGGTGATCGGGGCGGAGCTGCCCGTGCTGGTGGAGTTCACCGCCGACTGGTGCCCGCCGTGCCGGCAGATCGCGCCGGTGCTGAGCGCCGTCGCCGCCGAGGAGGGAGACCGGCTCAAGGTGGTGCAGCTGGACGTGGACACGAATCCGGAGACCACGAACGCGTACGGGGTGCTGTCGATGCCCACGCTCATCGTGTTCCGCGACGGGCAGCCGGTGAAGTCGATGGTGGGCGCCCGGCCCAAGCGACGGCTGCTGGAGGAACTGGCCGACGTGCTGTAGCCGGACGGTCGGCAGGCGTGTCCGCCGGTATCCGTCGGCCGAAACCCCCAGGTAAACAGGAAATCCCCCGCGGCCAATTGCCTGCGGGGGATTTCCTTGCGTATATTGAATGGTTCGCGACTTCAAGGAACTTGGTCGCGAAAGAAGTTCACTAGGCGCAGTATATCCGGCCGGGAGCGGAATTGTCAAACAGGGGATCACACACAGAATTCACCGACGATGAATTGAGGCACGAGCAGGAATTCATCGACGGTCTGTACGCGCGCGTGGACGCCCTGCGCGGCGGCACCGAGACCGCGGTGGCGGACGCGCTCGCGCAGGGCAGCACGCCGATGCAGGCCCGCCTGGAGCGGGACGTCCTCGTCGCCGAGCGCTCGGGCCTGCTCGCCGCGCTCAACGCGGTGGACGGCTCGCTCTGCTTCGGCCGTATCGACCTGAACACGGGACTCACCCACCACATCGGCCGTATCGGCATCCGCGCCGACGACACCGAGCACACCCCGATCCTGATCGACTGGCGGGCCCCGGTCGCCCGCCCCTTCTACCTCGCCACCGGCCACACCCCGATGGGCCTGCGCCGCCGTCGGCACATCACCACCGAGGGCCGCTCGGTCGCCGCCCTGCATGACGAGATCCTCGACCTGGGGGACCGGCAGCGCACCGGACACGAGGACCCGACCGGCGACGCCGTGCTGCTCGCCGCCCTCAACTCCGCGCGCACCGGCCGCATGAGCGACATCGTGCAGACCATCCAGGCCGAGCAGGACCGCATCATCCGCGCCCCGCACCGCGGAGTGATGGTGGTGGAGGGCGGCCCGGGCACCGGCAAGACAGCCGTCGCGCTCCACCGGGCGGCCTATCTCCTCTACGAGCACCGGGAGTTGCTCGCCAAGCGTGCCGTCCTGATCGTCGGCCCGAACCCCGCCTTCCTCGGCTACATCGGCGAGGTGCTGCCCTCGCTCGGCGAGACGGGCGTGCTGCTCGCGACCGTCGGCGAGCTGTACCCCGGGGTGAGGGCGACCGCGTCCGACACCCCCGAGGCCGCCGCCGTGAAGGGCCGCGCCGAGATGGCCGACGTCCTGGCAGCCGTCGTACGCGACCGTCAGGCGCTGCCCGACCCGGTGATCGCCATCGAGCACGAGCGGGACATCCTGATGCTCGACGCCGGTCTCGTAAGCGTCGCCCGTGACCGCACCCGCGAGGTGGACCTGCCGCACAACGCGGCCCGCGAGCACTTCGAGGGCCACATCCTCAACACCCTCACCGACATGCTCGCCGAGCGGATCGGCACGGACCCCTTCGACGGCACGAACCTGCTCGACCCGAGCGACGTCACCCAGATCCGCGACGAGCTGGCCGAGAACCCCGAAGTCTGGGCCGCCATCGACCAGTTGTGGCCGCGCGTCACCCCGCGGCGGCTGATCGCGGACTTCCTCGCCGAACCCGACGCGTACCTCTGTGAGGCCGACGCGAACGCCATCCGCCGTACGGTGACACGGGCGTGGACCACCGCCGACGTCCCCCTCCTCGACGAGGCCGCCGAACTCCTCGGCGAGGACGACCGGTTGGCGAGGGCCGCCGCGGAACGGGAGCGCAACCAGCAAGTCGCGTACGCCCAGGGCGTGCTGGACGTCTCCTACGCCTCCAGGACGTACGAGTTCGAGGACAAGGACGACGAGGACGCCGAGGTTCTCTCCGCGCACGACATCATCGACGCCGAGCGGATGGCCGAGCGCCACGAGGAGGACGACCACCGCAGCGCCGCCGAACGGGCCGCGGCCGACCGTACCTGGGCGTTCGGGCACATCATCGTCGACGAGGCGCAGGAGCTGTCGCCGATGGCGTGGCGCCTGCTGATGCGCCGCAGCCCCACCCGGTCGATGACGCTGGTCGGCGACCCCGCGCAGACGTCCGACGCGGCGGGCGTCGGCTCCTGGTCGGACATCCTCCAGCCCTATGTCGAGGACCGCTGGGAGCACACCCGCCTCGCGGTCAACTACCGCACACCGTCCGAGATCATGGACGTGGCGGCGGCCGTCCCGCGCGCGGAGAACGCGGACTTCGAGCCGCCGAGTTCGGTCCGCTCGACGGGCGTACGCCCGTTGGTGCGCGAGGCCGCCGACGCCGCCGAGCTGCCCGGCGCCGTGGAGAAGGCCGTCGCGGAGCTGGCTCCCGCCGAGGGGCGCCTCGCGGTGATCGCGCCGCGCGACCTGCACGCGGCCCTGGCGGCACGCCTCGACGGGGTCACGGCCGGGGCGCAGCCCGATCTGACCCGTTCGGTCGTGCTGCTGGACCCCCGTCAGTCGAAGGGGCTGGAATTCGACGCGGTCCTCGTGGTCGAGCCGGCCCGCTACGGCACGAGCGATCTGTACGTGGCCCTGACGCGGGCCACGCAGGCGCTGGGGATCGTACACACGGGGGAGCTGCCGAAACCGCTGGCGGAGGCGGTGAACCGATAGGCAATCGCCACATCCTCCGCAGACATCACCAAGTCGTAACAGTTGGTGTCTTGGTCACAGCCGGTGTACGCCTGATGCGGTAATCGTGTTCGCCATGGAACCTCATCCGTTCGGCGTGGCCCCGGCCGACAGCCTGCCGCTCGAATCGCTCTCCGTCGAGCCCCTGTTGACGTCGGAGTTCGACGCCGATCCGGGCAGCGTCTACGGAAGGCTGCGGCACACGTACGGGCCGGTGGCGCCGGTCGGTCTGCTGGGCGTGCCGGTGTGGCTGGTTCTCGACTACCGCGAGGTTCTGGAGGTGCTGCGCAACGAGAGCCAGTGGCGGCGGGACATCCGCCACTGGCGGGCGCGGGCCGAGGGGCGGCTGCCGCACGGCTGGCCCCTGCTCGCCGGGTACGAGGTCCGGCAGATGATGTTCATGGACGGCGAGGAGCACCGCGCCGCGCGGCAGAGCTACCACACGGCGCTCGGGCCGTTCCAGGACGCGCGCACTCCGCAGGGGTGGGAGCTGCGGTCCACCGTGGTGGCGTACGCGGACGAGCTCATCGCCATGCTGGCCGCTGAGTCCGGGTCCGCAGGGTTCGCGGACCTGGCGGCGCAGTACACCCGGCCGTTGCTGCTCATGGTCACCACCCGGCTGTTCGGCTGTCCCGTCGAGCTGGGTGACGAGCTGGTCATGGACCTGTGGCGGATGCTGGACGGCGGGCCGGACGCGGGCCCCGCCACGGGCAGGGCCCTGGCGGCGATGACCCGGCTCGCCGCCCACCGCCGTGCCCGTCCGGGCGACGACCTCACGTCGTACCTGCTGCTCGCCAATCCGGCCCTGTCCGACGAGCAGTTGGGCCGGGAGCTGTTCATGAACGCCGTCTACCTCACCGACATCACCGGCAACATGGTCTGCAACACGCTGCTGGAGGTGCTGCGGGGCAACGCGACCGTCCGGCGGAGCCTGTCGGCCGGGCTGATCGGAGAAACGGTCAACCGGGCCGCTCTCGCCAACACGCCTGTGGCCAACATGTGTTTCCGTTTCGCGGCGCGTGACGTCAGGCTCGGGAACTTCTGGATCCGGGCCGGTGACATCGTGTCGCCGTCCTCCGCGGCGGCTCACCGGGACCTGATGGCGATCGGGTCCCACATCGTGGATTCCTCGGTGAGCACACGGGCGCATCTGGGGTGGGGTGCCGGGCCTCACCAGTGCCCCACCGCCGCCCGTGAACTCGCCGGCACCATCGTGACCACGGCCGTCGGCCGCATCTTCGAACACTTCTCCAAGGTCGAACTCACCCTGCCGCCCGACCAGTTGCCCTGGCGCTCGGGACCGGTGGTGCGGGGGCTGCGGCTGCTGCCCGTCCGCTACGAGCTGAGCGAGAGCAGTCCGGCTCACCGGCCCGTACCCCGGTCCGGCGCCCGCGTCACGACGCCGAACGCCCCGCGCACGTCCGAACGCCCCGCCCAGCGCCTGCTCGGCGCCCTGCGCCACCTGATGTTCGGCTCCCGAAAGCCCAACTGACGCCCACGGAACCGCCTTTGCTGAGCCGCTCGGTGCTTCCCGGCGTGGTCCTGCCGCGTGGTCACGGTCGACGCGCTCGCCATGTCGACCGCCGGTGCCGGCACGACCGCCGGTACCGGCGCTTCGAGGGCCACCCGCCACCTGCCCTGCGGACGGGCCGCCCCGGTGTCGTCAGCCCTCGCCGAACGCCTTCATCTCGCAGGCGTCGCTGATCTCCTGGTAGTCGGGATGGTTGAGGCTGTCTCCGTCATCGAGGCCCCAGCCGTCCTCCGTGAGTACGCTCTTGATGCCGTGCTTGTTCATGCACCGCACCATGGTCCGGGTGTCGTCGCGGTACTCCGGGTTCTTCGCCGGATCCAGCTCCGGCGGATCGAGCGGCTGCTTCGACCTACAGGCCTTCAGGGCGGCTTCGTTGATGGCGTTGTTCTCCTTCTTCTCCGCCCCGTTCTCCTTCATGCAGGCGGCCCAGGCGTCGTAGAGACGCATCTCCTCCTCCCGGGTGCTGTCCAGCCGGAGTTGCGGACGGCCCGCGTCGGGATCGGCGCTCTTCGACCGCGGCGAACCACCGCCCGCCGCCGGGCTGTCGATCGAGGCGACCCCGTCCCGACCGCCCTTGTCCGCGTCGCCTCCGCCGCCGTCACCGCATGCGGTGAGGAGGACCAGCGCGGTCGAGCCGACGGAGGTGAACACCGCGGCCCGGAGCGTACGACCGCGCCCGGGCCGCGCGCCACGGGATGACCCCGTGCGGCGGTCCGGCCATGCTCGATCGAAGGGATTCCACATGGCGCAGACCATGGCGTGAAGATATGACGATTCTGTCAGGACGCGGTCAGGGACCCGTCTGACCTCATCTCGCCGCGCCTGAAGTGACCCCCACGAGCGCCCGGGTCCACCACCGGCCCGACCTGCCGGCCCTCGATGTGAGGATGCCGGACGGAAACTAGGCCGGCCGCAGCCACACCGTTGCCAGGGGCGGCAGCGTCAGCCGGATGCTCGCCGGGCGGCCGTGCCAGGGCTGGGCGTCGGGCTTGACGGGGTCGGGGTTCGTGACGTCGGCGCCGCCGTAGCGGCCGACGTCCGTGTTCAGGATCTCGTGCCAGGCGGGCACGTCGTCCGGAACACCGAGCCGGTACTCGTGCCGCACCACAGGCGAGAAGTTGGAGACGGACAACAACGGCGACCCGCCCGCGTCGAACCGCAGGAACGCGAAGACGTTGTCCTCGACCGCGTCCCCCGCGATCCAGGCGAACCCGGAGGGATCGATGTCCCGCTCCCAGAGCGCCGGAGCATGCCGGTACACGGTGTTGAGGTCCCGGACGAGGTCCCGCACACCCCGGTGGTCGGCGGCGGCCCCGTACGACGGGTCGAGCAGCCACCAGTCGGGCCCGTGCGCCTCGGACCACTCGGCGCCCTGCGCGAACTCCTGCCCCATGAAGAGGAGTTGCTTGCCGGGGTGCGCCCACATGAAGGCCAAATACGCCCGCAGCGTGGCCCGCTGCTGCCACCAGTCGCCCGGCATCTTGGACACCAACGACCGCTTCCCGTGCACGACTTCGTCGTGGGAGATCGGCAGGACGTAGTTCTCGCTGTACGCGTACACCATCGAGAACGTCATCTCGTGGTGGTGGTACTTGCGGTGCACCGGCTCGTGCGCGGCATAGCCGAGCGAGTCGTGCATCCAGCCCATGTTCCACTTCAGACCGAAGCCGAGCCCCCCGAAGCCGCCCGGCCCGATGTGGTGGGTGGCCCGCGTGACGCCGTCCCACGCCGTCGACTCCTCGGCGATCGTGACGACCCCCGGCTCACGCCGGTACACCGTCGCGTTCATCTCCTGGAGGAAGGCCACCGCGTCGAGGTTCTCCCGGCCGCCGTGGACGTTGGGCGTCCACTCCCCGGGCTCGCGCGAGTAGTCCAGGTACAGCATGGACGCCACCGCGTCGACCCGCAGGCCGTCGATGTGGAACTCCTCGCACCAGTACACCGCGTTGGCGACCAGGAAGTTGCGCACCTCCCGGCGTCCGTAGTCGAACTCCAGGGTTCCCCAGTCGGGATGCGCGGCCCGCAGCGGATCCTCGTGCTCGTACAGCGGCCGGCCGTCGAACTCCGCCAGTGCCCAGTCGTCCCGCGGGAAGTGCGCGGGCACCCAGTCCATGATCACGCCGATCCCGGCCCGGTGCAGCGCGTCGACGAGGTACTTGAAGTCGTCCGGCGTACCCAGCCTTGCCGTGGGCGCGTAGAAGCCGGTGACCTGATAGCCCCACGAACCGCCGAAGGGGTGCTCCGCCACCGGCATCAGCTCCACATGGGTGAAGCCCAGGTCCGAGACGTAGAACGGCAGTTGCTCGGCCAGCTGACGGTACGTCAACCCCGGTCGCCAGGACGCCAGATGGACCTCGTACACCGAGAAAGGCGCCTCATGGGCCGGCGGGTCGGAGGCCCGTCGCGCCATCCACTCCCCGTCCTGCCACTCGTGACGCGAGGCGTGCACGATGGAGGAGGTGGCGGGCGGGATCTCCGTACGCCGTGCCATCGGGTCGGCCCGCATCGTTTTGGAACCGTCGGGCCGGGTGATCTCGAACTTGTAGAGCTCGCCCTCACCGATCCCGGGAACGAACAGCTCCCACACCCCGGAGGAGCCGAGCGACCGCATCGGAAAGGCCGTGGCGTCCCAGAAGTTGAAGGTTCCGGCGACCCGCACCCCCCGGGCGTTGGGCGCCCAGACGGTGAACCGGGTGCCGGCCACGTCCTGGTGGACCATCGGCTCGGCACCCAGCGCCGTCCACAGCTGTTCGTGGCGCCCCTCGCCGAACAGATGCAGATCGAACTCACCGATCGTGGGCAGGAACCGGTACGCGTCCTCGGTGTCCTGAACCGTCCCCTCGTACTCCACGAGCAGCCGGTACGCGGGCACCTCCCGCAACGGCAGCACGGCGGAGAAGAACCCCTCGCCGTCGTCGTGCAGTTCGGCCCGCAGCTCCCCGGTGACGACCGTCACCGACAGTGCGTACGGCCGCAGCACCCGGAAGACCACACCGTCGGGCACGGGATGGGCCCCGAGCACGGAGTGCGGCTCGTGATGCGCGCCCCCGAGCAGCCGCTCCCGGTCCCCACGGTCCAGCACGGCCAACGGCCGCACATCCCGCACGGGCTCCGCGACCTGTACGGGCTCCGCATCGCGCACGGGCGGCTCCGCACCCTGTACGGGCTCCGCATCGCGCACGGGCGGCTCTACATCCCGTACGGGCTCCGTGGGCTCCGCGACCGCGGGCTTGGCCTTCGCCTCCGCCTTGGCGGTGGCCTTGTCCGTGCCGGCCTTTGCCTTGGCGCTCTTCGGCTTCTTGGCGGGCGGGTTCGGGCGGGGGGTCACGGGTGGAGCCTCCTCGGCGGAGTCGACGGTGATGAGCGGGAGGGGAGGACGGGTGAGGCGGGCGGGGCGGGTGGGGACGTAAGGGGCGTGCCTACGACGATCCGGAGAGGGCCAGGCGGCGGACCGCCTCCATCGGCACGGGCAGCCAGTCGGGCCGGTGCCGTGCCTCGTACACGACTTCGTAGACCGCCTTGTCCGTCTCGTACGCGCGCAGCAGCACCGGATCCGTACGCGGATCACGCCCGCCGGCCTCGGCGTACCCGGAGCAGTAGGCCGCCCGGCAGGTGTCGGCCCAGCCGGGCACGAGGGGCGCGTGCGAATGTGCCGCGTAGTCGAAGGAGCGGAGCATCCCGGCCACGTCCCGCGCGGTCGGCTGAGGCATCCGCCGCTCGGCGAGCGGCTTGGAGGGTTCGCCCTCGAAGTCGATCAGCGACCACTCACCGGACGGCGACCGCAGACACTGCCCGAGGTGCAGATCCCCGTGGATCCGCTGGGCCGTCCACGTCTCGCCCTCGCCCGCCAGGTCGGCGAGCGCCTCGAAGGCGGTGTGCAGCCCCGGCGCGTACGGCCGCAGCGCGGGCACCGCCTGGGCGGCGGCCTCCAGCCGCTCGGTCATACCGTCCACGAGCAGTTCCAGCTGCCCGCGTCCCATGGTCACCGTGGGCAGTGCCCGCGCCAGCGCCATGTGCACCTCGGCGGTGGCCCGCCCCAGCGCCCGCGCCTCACCGCTGAAGTCCTCGCCCTTGGCGAGCTCACGCAGCGCGAGCTCCCAGCCGTCCGCCGCTCCCTGGACGAAGGGCTGCAGCACACCCAGTACGTACGTCTCGTCGGCCAGGTCCGCGAGCAGCCACCCGGCGGGCGCCGGAACCCGGGGGCAGCCCTCGCGGGACAGCACCAGCGGCAGCTCCAGGTCGGGGT
Source organism: Streptomyces sp. NPDC020747 (assembly GCF_044334695.1). NCBI lineage: Bacteria > Bacillati > Actinomycetota > Actinomycetes > Kitasatosporales > Streptomycetaceae > Streptomyces > Streptomyces sp. NPDC020747. The sequence continues at coordinate 887,521 of NZ_JBIRTJ010000002.1, forward strand.
TGTCCCCCGGCACGATCCGCCGCAACAGCTTCAGGATGAACGTATCTCCGTAGACGATCGAGGAGTTCGACTGCTCGGCCGTCACCAGCCGCGGCACCAGACCGTCCCGGATCTCCTGCCGCGTGTCCCGCTCGAAGCGCAGGTCGCCGACGCGCGCCCGCGACCGCAGCGCCTCCAGGAGCACATCGGCGGGCCGTGCGTCGTGCAGTGCCTCGTACACGGTCCGTCCGGCCAGCGGTCCCTCGGTCGGACGGCCGATCAGCGCGGGCGCCAGCCGTGGCGGCAGCGTCTCGCGCACACCGATCAGGAGCTGGTAGCAGTCGGCCGGATGTGTGGCGGCGCTCTGCGTCGGTACGAGCGGCTGATGCGCCCGCACGAGCAGATGCAGCAGCCCCAGCTTCGAGTCCCACGGCAGCACTTCCGTCGCCGCCACCAGCGAGAACCCGGTGACGGGACGGCCCTTGCCCGCGAACCACCGCTGCCGCGGCAGCCACTCGCGAAGCAGCGGATCGAGGGACGCAAGGATGCCTGGACTCGTCGAAGCGGAGTGCGCGGAACGGGTGACGGCTTCCGACATGGCGTCGCGTCCTTTCCCCAGGACCCGGAAACCGGGTGAGTCGGGGTGTTACTGATGCGTGCCCCAGGCGGGGCGGCGGAAACCGCCCCGCCCCCGTTCTACTCCTACCTGCTTCTTCTCCCTGTTTCCAGGCCATGTCCTTCTTCCTACGTGTTCCTACGCCATTTCCTTGCGGAGTCGGAACCAGTAGAAGCCGTGGCCGGCGAGGGTGAGGAGGTAGGGGAGTTCGCCGATGGCGGGGAAGCGGACGCCGCCGATGAGTTCGA